>MNQT01000022.1 GCA_001915575.1 Bacteroides sp. CAG:1060_57_27
ATGATATGCTATCTTCAAAAGCCAAGTGGTTGGTGGAAAGCAGCAGCATTCCACCAACCACTTTTGTCATTGTCACCAACCAAAAATGTCAATTATACCTATTTTTCCAATTTCCCTACAAAATTCCTATCTTTATTTGCATTCTGAAAAGCTATGTGCAATGAAGATACTTATCGTAGAGGACGAACCCTCCCTGCAGGAGATGATGACGCGCACGCTGCGTGCGGAGAAACATGTCGTGGAGACTGCCTCGACCTATGCCGAGGCGGAGGACAGGCTTGCGGTCTATGCCTATGACTGCGTGCTGCTCGACATCATGCTCCCTGACGGCGACGGGCTGGGGCTGCTCTCGATGCTCAAGTCCGGCGGCAGGAGGGAGGCGGTGATAATCATTTCGGCCCGGGATTCGCTCGACGACAAGATACGCGGGCTCGAGGACGGTGCCGACGACTACCTGCCGAAGCCGTTCCACCTCGCCGAGCTTTCCGCGAGGATACGCAGCGTGGCCCGCCGCACCATGGGCGGCGGCCGCAACGGAATCACGCTCGGCAACGTGACGGTCGAGCCGGAAAGCTTCCGCGCCACGGTGGGCGGCAGGGAGCTGCCTCTGCTCAAGAAGGAGTTCGACATACTGTCGTATTTCATGCAGCGTCCGGGTCATGTCATAGACAAGGCTGTGCTTGCCGAGGCGGTGTGGGGCGACCATGTCGACCAGGCGGACAACTTCAATTTCGTGTATTCGCAGATGAAGAACCTGCGTCGCAAGCTCGAGGAGGCCGGGGCGACGATAGAGCTGAAGGCGGTCTACGGCTTCGGCTACAAGCTCGTATCCGAGGACGGGGAACAATGATGCGCGGAAGGCTTCCGGAAATGTAGTACCGGCTTCCGGAAGTGTAGTACCGGTGTCTGGAAGTGCATGAACGGGTGATAGGAGAAAGCATATGAAACTGATATACAGAATAGCCCTGCGCCTGTCGCTGCTGCTCGTACCGCTGATTGCGATATGGGCGGTGGTCTTCTATTTCACTATGGTGAGCGAGATAAACGATGAGGCGGACGATGCGCTCGAGGACTATTCCGAAGTCCTGATATTGCGTCTGCTCGGCGGCGAGGAGCTCCCCTCGAGCGGAGACGGGACCAACAACAGCTATTCGGTGACTACCGTGAGCGAGGAATACGCGACTTCCCGCCGCGCGATTAGCTATCACGATGCCGAGGTGTACATCCCCGAAAAAAGGGAGACCGAGCCTGCGCGCGTGCTTGTGACTATCTTCCCCGACAGGAACGGGGACTGGCATGAACTCCGCGTGTCGATGCCTACCTTCGAGAGGCAGGATCTCCAGGGAACCGTGCTCCGCTGGGTGGTGCTGCTGTATTTTGTGCTGCTGGCGATATGCCTCGGAACGACGCTCTGGGTGTTCCGGAAAAGCATGCGCCCGCTGTATGCGCTGCTCGGCTGGCTCGACGCCTACTCTCCGGGCAAGGCCCCGGAGCCCGTTCCGAACGATACCGATATCGAGGAGTTCATGCGTCTGAATACTGCGGCGCAGCAGGCGGTGGAGCGTTTCGAGAAGCTGCTCGGACAGCAGAAGGAGTTCATAGGAAACGCGTCGCACGAGCTCCAGACACCTCTCGCCGTGCTCCAGGGCCGACTGGAATATCTTGTCTCGAACGGGAACCTGAGCGAGGAGATGCTCTCCGAGGCATCGAAGATGCAGGCCGCCCTCAGCCGCATCATACGCCTGAACAAGGCTCTGCTGCTGCTCGCCAGGATCGAGAACGGGCAGTTCCCGGAAAGCAGCGTCGTCGACATTGCGGTGCTGCTCAGGGAGCAGCAGGAACTGTATGCCGAGATATATGCCGACCGTCATATTTCCTGCCGCCTCACCCTCCCGGAAAGCTTCCCCGTCCGTATGAACGAGTCCCTTGCGTCGGTGCTCGTCACCAATCTGCTGAAGAACGCGTATGTACATGGAGCCGAAGGCTCTATGGTCGAAGTAGTCCTCGCGGACGGGGTGCTGGACATTTCCGGCGAAGGCGGCGCCGCCCTGGACGCGGAGCATATCTTCGAACGCTTCTACCAGGGCGGGAAGAAGAAGGAAGGCTCCACGGGGCTCGGCCTCGCCCTTGTCAAGGCCGTCTCCGACAGCTACGGAATGGCCGTCGAATACCGGTATTCGGACTGCCGTCACCACTTCCTGCTGCCGCTTGGAAAAATTTCCGTCTGATTTTCGGAAAACAGTCCCTTTTTACAGTTTCGCTACAGAATCGCCTGCTACCTTTGCATCGTAAAACGATACCGAGATGAAAAGGACGACGATACTCTGCTTTATTGTGATGCTGCTCTCTGCTCTGCCCGCATTTGCGGAGGCCGACCACGACAGGCCGGTTTCTATCGGCGAGATGCCCGCGGCCGCAAGGGAGTTCATCGCCCGGCACTTTCCGGAAGCGAAGGTTGCGCTCGCAAAAATGGAGAGGGACTTCCCCGATGTCAGCTACGAGGTGATCTTCACTATCGGGGTCAAGCTCGAGTTCGACGGCGGAGGGGAGTGGACCAAGGTTTCATGCAAGTATTCTCCCATGCCGGAAGGAATAGTTCCGGAGCCGCTGGAGATGAAATCGGCAGAGCTTTACCCCGGCGTCCCGGTAATCGAGATCGAAAGGGAGCGCCGCGAAATCGAGCTGAAGCTCGCCAACGGAATGGAACTGACGTTCAGCCCTGACGGACGGCTGCTCGATATCGACGACTGACAATAAATACTATACATTAATTAGACAAGTCAAACGATAAAAACATCAGAATCATGAAAAAGACCATCATCGCAGCTTTCATGCTGCTCGCCGGAATCACTTCCGCAAAGGCCGACAACGACCGTCCCATCAACCTCGACCAGCTTCCCAAGGCTTCGCAGGAATTCCTCGCAGAGCACTTCTCCGGCCTCCAGCTGGCTTTCGCCACCGAAGACCGCAAATACATCGGCAGCGAATACGAAGTCGTCTACACCGACCGTACCGAGGTGGAATTCAATACTGAAGGAGAATGGACTTCTGTCGAGCGCAGGTACGATGCCGTTCCCGCCGGAATCGTCCCCGCCGAGATAACCAGATATCTCGATACGCTCGAGTTTGCCAAAGGCCAGCAGATCCGCAAGATCAGCCACAACCGCTTCGAGTGGGAAGTGGAACTCTCGAACGGACTGGAGATAGAGTTCGACACCAGGTTCAACGTAATCGGAATCGACGACTGATATGTCCGGCATCCGCGCATCTTTCCTTGACAGGAAACGGATCATGGTTATCGCAGCAGCGGCGGCCGTAGTGGCCGCCCTCGCTGTTGCCGGAAGCGTGGAGACGAAAAAGCCCGTGCAGGCTGACGGACTGCCGCAGGCTGCACAGACTTTCATCGCTACGCATTGTGCCGGAGAAGTTCCCGTCCTCGTCCTCAGGGAATATGACGACTTCAGGCGCAGCTACGAGGCCACCCTTGTCGACGGCACCAAGATCAAGTTCCGCCGCAGCGGCGAGTGGACATCCTTCGAAAGCCATGCGAGGCCTGTGCCTGCAGCGTTGATTCCTGCACAGGTGACAGAATATGTCGGGACGAACTTCCCCGGAGCCGTCGTGAAGCATATTTCGAGAGAGCGCAGAGAAATCGAAGTAGGGCTCGACAACAGGGTGGAACTGACTTTCGATACGAGGACTTTCCTGCTCACCGACTTCGACGATTAGAACTTCAGGTATTCCCTGAGGTCGGAGACATATTCTTCCATAGCCTTCCTGCCGCGTTCCGTGATACGGCAGGAAGTGCGTGTCTTCCGGCCCACGAACTCCTTGCGGACTTCGATATATCCTGCCTCGGAGAGCTTGTCTATCTGGACGCTGAGGTTCCCGGCACTTGCTCCTGTCTGTTCCCTGAGCCAGGTGAAGTCAGCCTCCTCCACCGAAAGCAGCAGTGTCATTATCGACAGCCGTAACTGGGAGTGGATTATGGGATTCAGCTCCTTCAGCATGACCCGGAACTCCTATGGTTGATGATATGGCCGGGAATTACCAGCGAGAACAGGAAGCTGAACCCTCCGGCAAGGTTCCAGACCGGGAGGTAGCCGTCACCGGAGACCATTCCGGAGAGCAGCAGGACAGGCATCACGAAGGCTATGGTCGTCATTCCTACGATGCTGCCCTCACCTATAGTCAGTCCCGTGATCAGCGTTCCGGTGCACACGAATATCAGAGCGAGAGGGAGCATAAGCATGAGGTTTATCGTCCCGCTTCCGAATCCCGAACCCAATATCACCGCGAGCGACAGCACCATAAGCATCAGCACTACCTTCCATGTGTTCGTGAGCATCCTGTCGATATAGCTCGTGACTTCCGGCTTGCTGTCGCGGTCTTTGGCCCACAGCACTATCGCAGGGATGAACATCAGCATCCACAACAGGTTCCATGCCCAACTCCCGCTGAAGCGGGTCAGCAGGAAGGTGGCCGCCGAAATGGCGATAGAGGTGTAGCCGTAATAGAGGAAGGGGTTGCCGCTTCCTTTCTGCAGTCTCTGCCTGCTTGCGCTTATCATCTGAGAAATCAGCTCGAGGCTTTCCTTCTCGGTAAATTTTCTTTCTTCCATAAATGAAGTCGGATTTAATGGTTTATAAAATAAACTGTCGGCGCCTTGAAAAAGCGGAGAGTGCGCATCTCTTCCGCTTTCTCTGTACAAATATAAACCATTTTATTTTATAAACCAAAATTAATTCAAAAACTTTATATCTTTGCGCCCGCAATCTTAGTTGGGAAGTGTATGGGAAAGTTCAAGGGCGTCCTCTATGGAATGGCCACGTCTGTCACGTTCGGCCTGATTCCGCTGTTCACCCTTCCGCTGATAGGGAAGGGAATGGGATATGATTCGATTCTGTTCTACCGTTTCCTGTTCGCGTCGCTTGCGCTCGCGGGAGTGATGCTGGTCAAGGGCGAATCGTTCCGCATTACGGAGAGGGATCTTCCTACCTTCGTCCTGCTGGCGTTCTTCTACACCTTCTCGTCGCTTTTCCTGCTCTGCGGCTACGGCTATATGGGCGCCGGCGTCGCGACGACCCTGCATTTCACCTATCCGGTGTTCGTGACCCTGCTGATGCTGCTTCTGTTCAGGGAGAAGGCGTCCTGGCTGACCTGGGTGGCTATCGCGCTCGCCGTCGGCGGTGTGGCGATGCTCTCGCTGCCCTCGACCGGGATGCAGGCCGATGTCAAGGGAATCATCATAGTCCTGCTGTCGGCGGTCGCATACGGAAGCTACATAGTCGGGGTGAACAAGTCGAGGGTACACAGCATGAACAGCCGCAAGCTGGCGTTCTATGTGTTCGTGTTCACTACCGTAATCTTTGCCGTCAAGGACATGGCCTCCGGAAGCCTGCAGCTGCCTCCCGACCCGTCTTCGGTCGGCTGCCTGATACTGCTCGCAGTGCTGCCCACGGTAGTCTCCAACATCACCCTCGTGCTGGCGGTGCAGAACATCGGCGGCACGCTCACATCCGTGCTCGGTGCGCTGGAACCTCTGACGGCCGTGTGCATAGGTGCTCTGGTGTTCGGCGAGGACTTCACGCTGCGTGAGGGCTTCGGCATACTGCTGGTACTGCTGGCCGTGACCCTGATAATCATGACCGGTGCGATACAGCGCACCCTCGGCAAGGTGTTCAGGAAGACGAGGCCGCGCCATTCGTAGAAATAATTTTACGGCATGTCGTTGAAAGAAAAGCTTGCGATACGCCCGGCCGGGCCTGGAGACCTGGATGGGCTGATGCGGATTTTCGCCTCGGCGCGCAGCTTCATGCGCAGGAGCGGAAACATGCACCAATGGGAGGGTGGATATCCTTCGGAGGCGCTGATGCGTTCGGAAATACTCGCCGGACATTGCCTTGTATGCGAGACGGAGGACGGCGAGGCGGTCGGGACATTCTGCTTCATCGTGGGTGAGGACCCTACATACCGGATAATAGAGCAGGGTGCATGGCTGCATCCCGGGCCTTATGGAACGATACACAGGCTGGCTTCCTCTGGAAAGACCGGAGGAGTGGCCGCGGCCTGCTTCGACTGGTGCTGGGAGCGTATCCACAACCTGCGCGCTGACACGCATGCCGACAATGCCGTAATGCAGCGCCTGCTCGAGGGAGCGGGTTTTGTCAGATGCGGCATAATCTACACCGACGACGGCTCTCCGAGGATTGCCTATCAGAAATATGCAGCAGGGTAGATTGCTGCCGCAGGAGAGACCTCCCTATAGGATCTGGCTGCTGTGGTTCTTCGTGTCCACCTTGCCGATTGCGTCGATGATTGTCCCGTCTTCGCCTATGACATAGGTCGTGCGCAGCGTGCCGACGGTCTCCCTTCCCATGAACTTCTTCGGCCCCCAGGCCTCGTAGGCCTTGAGAATCGTGCAGTCGGGGTCTGAAATCAGGTGGAAGGGGAGCGAGTATTTCTCGATGAACTTCCTGTGCGAGGCCTGCGAATCCTTGCTGACGCCGAGGACCGCATATCCTGCGGCAAGGAACCTCT
Organism: Bacteroides sp. CAG:1060_57_27; assembly: GCA_001915575.1. GTDB lineage: Bacteria > Bacteroidota > Bacteroidia > Bacteroidales > UBA932 > Cryptobacteroides > Cryptobacteroides pullicola. Next base: position 6,541 of record MNQT01000022.1, read on the forward strand.
CGTAGTTGTCCCTCAGGTCGCAGGCCTCGGCGGTGCAGCCGGGAGTGCTGTCCTTGGGGTAGAAGTAGAGTACCAGCTTCTTTCCGGCGAAGTCGCCGAGCCTTACGGTATTGCCGTTTTCATCAGTTCCCGTGAAGTCGGGAGCCTTGGTGCCTTTCTGTAACATGTTCCCTGGGTCTTTTATGTATGTGAATGCGTAAAGATATGTATTTCCGTGCCGGAAAACAATACAAGATACTCCTGCCGTGCCGGTGCGCGGGCAGGAGTATCTTACAGAGAAACAGTTAAGTATCGGAATTATTTATCCCATCCGGGATTCTGGACGATATTGGGGTTGATGGAGGTCTCCGAGAACGGATAGGGGAAAAGTTCGTGCTTTCCCTTGACGAAACCGGTTTCGGCGATGCCTTCGTTGGGGTTGCCATGTGTGATGTATGCACGGTGCCTGGGCTCTCCGTCGGCGAAGAAGGCGTCATGCAGGGTGGGGATGTTCTTCCCGCTGTTCATTACCCCGTCAAGATCTCCCCAGCGTACCATGTCGAGCCAGCGGCAGCCTTCCAGCCACATCTCGAAGCGCTTTTCGTTCTTTACTTCGTCAAGCGTACATGCCGTGCTGACATGCTTAGACCCGGCCCTGTTCTGGATGTCGTTGAGAGCCTTGAGCCCGCTTCCGTCAGTGTCTCCGAGGACTGCCTGACATTCGGCATACATGAGGAGTACTTCGGCGTATCTGAAGATGAGGAAGTTCGTCATGTTGAACGAATTGTTATACTCGTCCTCACGGCTTGCGTTTCTCTTGAACGAAAGATAGTATCCGTTTGCATACAGGCCGGGCTCCTTGATGCCCCGGTTGGGATCGGTCCATTTGTCGTCCACCTCGGCGTCGTTCGAATAGGAGAGCTCTTCGATAAGTTCGTCGAATGAGACTATCCAGGCCTTTCTGCGGTATGAATCACCGTCATTTGCGACGAAGTCGGCAGCAAAGTCTTCACGGACTCCAAGTCCTCCCCATCCGGTATTGAATATCTCGAGAGGAGTTCCCGCCATATTGGCGAGGTTCCAGTTCCAGGTCATGTTATGCTGCCAGAGGCTCTTGCTCGCGTAACTGAAAGGTGTAAGGCTCGAATTCAGCGCGAGGTTGCATTCGAATATCTTTTCTTCGTTACCGTCTCCCTCGATATGGAAACTCTCGCGGATCCTGTTTCCGGGGACGAGCTGGTATTTCCCTGAATCGATTACCTGTTTGAGTGCTGCCCGGGCTCCCTCATAGTCTCCGGCGAACAGCAGAGCCTTGCCGATTATGGTGAGCGCAAAACCCTTGGTGACCTTTACTGCGCCGTTCTTGTCCTGGGGGCTTTCCCTCTCGTCAAGATAGGGAAGAACCTCTTCACATTCGTCGGCACACCACTGCAGCAGTTCTGCCTGGGTTCCGGGGTAGTTGCCGGGCTTGGCGTCGCCTGTAAGCACTTCGGTCACGAGCGGGGGCTGTCCCCAGCCGAGGGCCAGCATCATATGGCAGAATGCACGCAGCACCCTTGCCTCTGAGATCGCCTTGTCCTTGATGTCGCTGTCGCCGTATTCGAAGTTGTTGATTACAAGGTTGGAATGATAGATTGCCGTATAGAAGGCCTTATACATCTGAGTGTAGATCTCATTGTCGGTAGTCGCCCGGAATTCATTCACCTGCTGGCGGCTGTTTGTAGCTCCGTACATTGCACCTGCGGAGTAGATGTCGTCCCCGGGCAGATTGTACAGTACTATGTACGGAGAGTGGGAAATCGCTCCTCCGCCTCTTGTCAGCTGCTCCCCGAATCTTGCGTATGCGTTGTTCAGGGCTTCCGTAGCGTCTTCATCTGTAATATAGAAGTTTTCTGTCGCTACGACTCCTTTCTGCGGTATGTCCAGCAGGCTCTGGCTGCAGGAACTGAATAATGCAGCGAGGCTGAGGACTGATGCTATTAACTTGTATTTCATGATAGTCGGATGTTGATGTTAGAATGTGAGGTTTACACCGAAGACAAGTTTCTTTGATGTAGGATATGAACCCATGTCCACGCCCATGTTGCTCGTTCCCGAGGAGGCTGTTTCAGGATCGAGTCCGGGATAGCTGGTGATGGTGAAGTAGTCGTCAAGAGATGCATATATCCTCAGCCTGCTGACGGCAAATCTCTTGGTGATGTTTTCGGGAATCGTATATCCGAGCTGTATCTGCTTGATCTTGAAGTATGCGCCGTTGAATACCTGTGCGGATGACGACCAGAACATCTCGCTTGATGCCACTGTCGAGGGAGCAGGCATTGTCGCATCCTTGTTGTCGGGTGTCCATGCATTCTCGTAGTAGTATGCGAGTGAGTTGTGGAATGGCCTGTCGGCGCGGTACAGGATAGAGAAGATGTCGTTTCCTCCTACGCCGGTACCGAAGAGCAGGAAGTCGAATCCCTTATAGCTCAGATTGACGGTTATGCCGTAGGTATAGTCGGGAATACCCTTTCCTATATAGGTACGGTCTTCATCGTTGACAGTTCCGTCGCCGTTGAAATCGTGATAGATAGGTTCTCCGGTTTCATGGTCTACGCCGTCATACTGATATCCTCTGAAATACCATATCGGATATCCTACCTCGAATGCATTTCTGAATGTGGCAAACTGACCGCGGTCCGACTCGATTCTGGATACGGAAGGATCAAGGTAGGTCACTCTGTTGTTCAGGGTCGAGAAGTTTGCGCTGACACTGTAGTTGAAATCGCCTATGTTGTCTCTCCAGGATGCTTCAAGTTCCAGACCGGTATTGAGCACGCGTCCTGCATTGATCGTCGTAGACGAGATACCGGTCTCTGCGACAGGAGTAATGCTGATGAGCAGGTCCTTGGTCGTCTTGTAGAAATAGTCGGCGGTGAAGGTCAGACGGTCGCTGAAGAACCTGGTGTCGAGACCCACGTCGATCTGCTCTGAAGTTTCCCATTTCAGATCGGGATTTGCAAGGCCGGAAGGTCCGGAACCATATGAGAGTACGCCGTCGGCGATGTCGTACTGGTACCATGAGCCGTTCTTCGATATGGTGGTGGCATACTGGTAGTTGTTGAGTACATTCACATTACCGTTCCGTCCCCAGGAAGCGCGGAGCTTCATCAGCGAGAGTATGTCCCTGCTGACATTGTCTTTGATGAAGCGTTCGTTGCTGATGGTCCAGCCTGCGGAGAACGAGGGGAAATATCCCCAGCGTGCCTGTCGTGACAGTTTGGAAGAGTCATACGCATCGGCCCTGAATATGGCCTGCACGTTGTAACGGTCGTCATAATTGTAGGTCAGGCGGCCGTAGTACGAGATGCTGGCCGATTTGCTCGGTGCGTTGGAGAAAGACTTGGCCGTATTGGCGTTGTTGTTCACGTAGTTGAGGTACTGGAAGTTGGAATCGTATCCCTTGAGTATGTCAGGACCCTGTGCGGATGCCGATACGCTGTCGTAGTTGTTCTCGATGTACGACATACCGGCCATTATGCCGAAGGTGTGCTTCCCGAGGGTCTTGCTGTAGTTCGCAAAGTTTTCCCACTGGTAGTATCTTCCGACCGATGTCGATGCCGAGATGCTGTAGTTGTCGTCTTTTGACATGCTGGAAGCGAAGTACGGGGTCGAATAGCTGTGGCTGGCGCTCTGGCTGAGACGGTAACCGAACCTTGAGGTGAATACCAGTCCTTCTATGGGTGTGAGGTTGGCATATACAGTTCCCCGTATGTTGATTCTCTCGTTCGAGTTCGTTCCCCTGTAGAGCTGGAGGAAAGGATTGCCCTGGTAGGTTTCCACATAAGGCGATACGGCCCACCATGCTCCGTTGGGAGCTTTCATGATCAGATCCGGATTTTCTGCGTAGGTCTGTTGCATCAGGTTGGTGAACTCGCTTGGGTCATAATAGTAGACGGGAGTAAGGGGATCAGCCTGAAGTACAGAGATCATCACTCCTGATTCGGAATGCTGGGATGCGGACTGTGTAACGTTTCTCTCGATAGAGGTGTTGGTTCCTACCGTGAACCAGTCCTTGATCTTGTAGTCGGCATTCAACTGGTATGAGAGCCTCTTGTATGTGTCGCGGTCGCCACGGATAATACCGTTGTTGTCGATATAGTTCAGGGACATGTAATAATGTCCGTTGTTGTTTCCGCCGGAGAAGCTCAGCGAGTGCTGCTGTGTGAAGCTGGGACCGAAGAACTCGTGGATCCAGTCGGTATCCGTGCCGTCATAGTTATAGGATTCGAGCATGCTGTCGATATCGATGCCCGACATTCTCTTATAGTCTATGAACTGTGCGGCGTTCATGATTTCAGGGACTTTTGCAAGGTCGTTCCTTATGAGCTTTACATCGTATGTAATGGTTCCTCTTCCCCTTTCGCCCTGCTTTGTCGTGATCAGTACGACACCGTTACCTGCCTGGGCACCGTAGATTGCTGCCGAGGCTGCATCCTTGAGCACTTCCATGCTTTCGATCATCGAAGGGTCGAGGTAGTTGATATTGTCTACCTGAAGGCCGTCAACGATGAGTAGTGGGCCGATATTGCTGGAGTTTGAAGAGTAACCGCGTACGCGGATATTGGATTCGGCTCCCGGTTCTGCGGAGAAGTTGAGTATCTGGACGCCGGATGCCTTTCCCTGAAGTGCCGCCGCCGCATTGGTTACAGTCCTGTTCTGCAGATCAGCCTCTCCGACAGACGCTATCGCGCCGGTGATGTCGCTCTTGCGCTGGACGCCATAGCCGATCACTACGGTCTCTTCCAGGAATTCGGCGTCTTCCCGCATCGTGACATTCACTTCCGAACGTCCGGCAACCGCTACCCTCTCGGTCTGGTATCCTATGCAGGATATGACGAGCGTCGCGTTGGAAGGAATAGATAGTGAATAGTTTCCGTCGAGATCGGTGGTCGTTCCGACTGTCTGGTCACTGCTTAGCATTACTCCGGCCCCTATGATAGGCTGGCCGGCTTCGTCTGTCACTCTTCCGCTTACATTCACGTTGCTCTGGGCGAAAGCCGTTGGCGAGCAAAGTAAAAAGAGCACTACGAGATGACAGAAAAGGTTGGTTAACTTTTTCATCTGTAGTTTTTTTGTGGTTAGGAATAAAATGTGGTTTCTCAAATATCCTGAGAATTTCAAGGGGGGGGGTGGACGATTGCTCCGTTAAGGTGGACTCGCCTTCGTGACAGGTGGAGAAATGATTATTTATTCCTATCTTCGTCCCGTCATGTCAGTTTGTATCGGAAGAGGATATCTGCGCGGCACCGTCTGCATGGCGGCGCTTTTTTGCGTCATCCTTCTTTCCGGCTGCAACAGGGAGGTGTTCGTCGAAAGGTTCATGCCGGACATTCCGGAAGAGATAGTCCTCGATGCCGTCAATCCGGAATATACCGTCAGTTTCCTTTCGGACAACTGGGACATACAGTCTTTCTACTCGTCGTCCTTTTCCCGGGTGGAATGCCGTGTGACCGACCTGGAAGGCAATCCTGTCCCGACCGGGGACGGTCTGCTGCACGGTCTCGGCATAGTAGATGCCGAGGTGGACGGCCTCTGCCTCTGCCGTCTTGTCCGCAGGGACGGCAAGTCGCTGGAGATACAGGCCGACAGTGCCGCGGCCGAGGAGGTGGTGATGACTCTTGTGGTCGGAAACGATTATGACAGCCGCTCTCTGAGTCTGAAAATCGGCCCCTCGTCAAGACATGTTGTGGACATTCATGCGGAGTCCGGGGACTGCGTCCCTCTGGGAACCGGAAGATGATGCCGAAGGGTCTTTGGAAGGGGAGTGCGCTTGCGGCGGTATGCTGCATATGTATGGCGCTGGTGTCGGGACAGGCGGAACTGTCTGCCGCCGACGGCGGTGTCCGGCGCGATACCGTAAGGCTTGTCCACGGCGTCAGCCTGGATTCCAGGCCGGGCTATATCTTCCAGACCTCGTCCTTCTTCAGGGGAGAAAATTCGCTCGGCAGGCCGATGCGCGGGACCTATGCATCGCATCTGAGGTATGCGTTCAGGTTCGGCCCGGACACGGAGCTCGGACGTGACTATCCGCATGTGTCGCAGGGTGTCGGACTCGCATACAATACTTTCTTCAACCGGACGGATATCGGTGACCCGCTTGCAGTCTATGTCTTCCAGAGGGCGGAGCTGCTGCCATTCGGCAATGGCCTGTCGCTGGATTTCGAATGGGCCTTCGGCCTTTCTGCCGGCTGGAAGTCTTTCGATGCCTGGGCTGAGCAGAACCCCGGCTTCAACGATGTGGTCGGCTCCTGGGCGAATGCATACATAGGTCTTGGTCTGCTGTTGGGATATGACCTGCCGCGGGGCTGGAGCGTGACGGCCGGGGTGGATATCTCCCATTACTCGAACGGGAACACCAGCTATCCCAACAAGGGAGTGAATACCATAGGCGCGAGAATCGGACTTTCGAAGGCTTTCCATAATGATGACGGTGCCAGTGACGGCGACGGCAGGTGCGCGGCAGCTCCTTTCAGGCGGCACTTATCCTATGATCTCGTCGTGTACGGCGCCTGGCGCTTCAAGGGTGTGAAACTTGCCATAGACCCGTTCCTGCTTCCCGGAAAGTTCGCAGTCGCCGGGTTGAACTTCACCCCCTTGTACAATGTTAGCAGGTATTTCCGTGCTGGTTTGTCTCTGGACCTCAGGTATGACGAAAGCGCCAACATCGATAAATACGCCCTCGATCCGTACAGCCAGTTCACAAAGTTCTACAGGCCTCCGTTCATCGAACAGTTCTCTGCCGGTATATCGGCCCGGGTGGAACTCGTCTTTCCGATATTCTCGTTGGACTTCGGAATCGGACGGAACTTCGTCTGCAGGGGTGATGACACCGACGGCTTCTACCAGATAGCGGCGCTTAAGGCTTCCCTGACCAGACATTTCTTTATCCATGTCGGATATCAGCTCTACCGTTTCCACGAGCCGAACAACCTGATGCTCGGCCTCGGGTGGCGCTTCGGCGCTGGAAAAAGGTGACGGCTCAGCCGCGCGGAGCGAATCCGCATCGGAGAGCCGTCACTTCCCGGGAGAACCGTCTCCCGGCCTGGAAATACCTGTCTAGAAATAATATTTCACTCCGGCGGTGATGCCGTAGTTCAAGCTTGCCGTGAAGTCGGTGGACGAGTATTTAATCTCCTCGTTGCCCACGGTGTCGGTCCTCGTGATATTCGAGATGTTGAGGTCGAGCAGGTTGACGTAGATTCCGAGGAAGTCGAGCGGTTTGAATTCGATCTTGCCGAGTTCGAGGTCTATGCCCATTGCGAACGGAATGCTCGTAGTGGTCTTGCTGCTGGCGCTTGTCTGGCGGACAGTCGAGCCGCCTCCGAAGCCCAGGCTGATTCCGGGCGTATAGTAGAAAGACGCGCCGTCGACGAGCGGAAGATAGTAGTTGACTCCGAGGGTCAGCATGGCCAGGTTTCTGGTGGTGAACAGCTTCCTGTCGTTGCTGGTGCCGATCTGGCTTCTCTGCATGTCGTAGCTGACGCCTATGGACAGCTCGAGCCTGTCGGCGGCGAAATAGCTGAATTCCGGGCTGAAGGTCAGCATCGTGGCTGCGGGGGAGGTCGTGCTGGTGCTGTTGCCGGCAACGGTGGTCTTTGTCGTCGCAGAACCGCCGCTGATGCCGATTACGCCACCGACGGCCATGTCACCTTTCTGCTGTGCCGACATTGTCAGACATGCGGCTGAAAGAGCCGCGATCAATAGGATCTTTTTCATGGCGAATGATGTTTTCAATTATTCGTTAAAGGTATAAATAAATCCGTTAATAATTCACTTTCCTTCCTTTTCGAGCAGAAAACAGCCGCACAGGCCTGTCAGGACGAGCATGTCCAGGGCCGCGATCATCAGCACCAGGCCGAAGGCTCCGACGGTAAGCGCCATGGCGAGCGTGTGCAGGAACGATGCCCCGTGAAGCGTGACCAGCAGTATGCCCGGTATCAGCAGCACCCTCCAGGAGCTCAGCTGCCAGAGCAGTATGGATATGCATGCGGCCGACAGCGGTATCAGGAAGAGCAGGTTCTCTCCTGTCAGGGCGAGCAACACCGCGCTCAGGACGGCAAGGACGGTCATCGTCGCGAAGATGCGCAGCCCCATGTCGTCCTTGATGAGGAAGGTGCGTACTATGAGTACGAAAAGCACCGCGCAGGATACAGCCATAAGCGCGTTGTCGAAGCCGATTCCGGTGATTATCCCGAACGGCTTGAATTCCGCGCCGGTGACAAGGCATGCCAGCCATGTCAGGGCAAGCCCGCACGCAAGGGCTGCGACCGCCGTCCCCAGGACGGACAGGCAGCGAACGCCCAGTCCCCGCAGGTTCCTGCGGTTGAGGACGACCAGGAGCAGGAATACCAGCAGTACGGCCGCGTTCAGGACGAGATACCCCGTGCGGGAGAACTCCATCAGCCCGAGCAGGGGAATGGTGAAGAATACCCTTCCGTCCCCGCCACCGCGCAGGAAGTCACGGTCGGAATACTCCTCACCGCACAGGTAGCGTTCCATTACCGGGACTACTTGCCTGCCGTAGTGCGCGATAGACTCGGGGTTTACCGCATCGAAGCGGTCGAGGCTGGTATGATAGTGGTTTATGTCGGCGACGGTGGAGAAGTTCATCCCGGGAATCGAGTCCTTGACCACGGTGAAGTCCGTGAAGTTGGGCATGAAGCCGTATACGACATTGGTGAGAGAATAGGTGTACGGACGCCCGGTCTGCGAATACAGGTCGAGTATCCTTCCGGAATCGCCCGAAGTCTCGAACAGCAGCGCCGGACCGAAAGGCCCCCGGGCCTCGACGTTGATTATCATACCGACATCGTCGAACAGGTCTTTCCTGTCGGCATAAACGGCTTTCATACCCACCATTCCGACTTCTTCCGCGTCGGTGAAAAGTATTCTGAGCCCCTGTTTCCAGTCTTTCCTGCCCTCGAGGGCGACGCGTGCGCATTCAAGCGTCACACCGAGCCCGTATCCGTCGTCCGCGGCTCCGTAGGAGCATACCGTGTCTCTGACCGGAACCCAGGGATAGCGTGAGTCATAATGGGCCGTCATCATGAGCCATGTCGTGTCGGGAGAGGCCGCGAGCGGCGGAAATTCGGCTACTATGCAGGAGGCGTCGAAGCTGTAGCCCCTCGCCTCGAGGCCGGGATACACGAGGATCTCCGGCTCGCTGCCGAGCGCGCGCAGCCTCGAGACAAGGTAGTCCCTCACCTGCGTCCTTTCTTCGGGGTGGATTACGGAATGGTGGTCCTTCGAGATCACGCGTATGTCTGAAATGACGTTCCCGGTGTCGAAGGAGCGGGACGGGCAGGCGTCTCCTGCAGGGATCCTCCAGGTGCAGAATGCCAGGCTCAGTCCGGCAGTTACGGTTACGGCCAGTGCGGCCACGCGGAATTTTTTCATAATTGCGAGAGGTCAGGGTTAAATGTAGACTATGATATAGTACAGCATCGCGGCCGAACTGACAAGCTTGATGCCGGTTCCGAACATGAATCCTGCGAATGCGCCGAGCGAGGCCTTGAGCGAAGCCCCGGTCCCCTTCCCGGCGAAAATCATCTCCGCGAGGAACGCTCCGATTATCGACATGCCTATCATTCCCACCGGCAGCGGCAGCAGCATTCCTGCGAAAAGCCCTATTGTGGCGCCCCAGCCGGCATATTTGCTGCCTCCGCCGAGCTTCGTGAACCATGCGGGGACTATATAGTCGAGCAGCGTCACCGCCAGGGTGATTCCGAGCCAGATGAAGAGTACCGCGGGGCTCATCGGGTCGCCCGAGGCGTCGATTCCGCCGCGGAAATATATCAGCAGCATGCCGACCCATCCCAGCGGCGGTCCCGGAAGGACGGGGAGTATGCTGCCCAGAATGCCGACCAGTCCCAACAGGACGGCAATTATGGCCATGAAAGTGTCCATTCAGAATCTCTTTGTCTCGTCTGCTAATTTAGCAAGAAGATGAGAATATAAAAAATTAATGTAACTTAGCACGTTCAAAGATCGATTCGAGAATACTTATGAAAACTACGGTTCCCGCGTGGAATTACTGCTCCCTCGGAGGAGCCATCAGAGTGAAGATCGACAACGGGCGCGACCTCCAGAGGCTCGGAGAACTCGACGAGAAGTACTGGACCGTCCTGAGCTGCCCTGTCGCCGATTTGGAATTCGACAAGGAAACCCTCAGGCTTATTGACAGCGACAATGACGGCAAGATCAGGGTCGGCGAAATGGTCGGTGCGGCGAGGTGGCTCTGCTCCGTCATCAAGGACAAGGACAGCATATTCAAGGGAGAGTCCGAGCTGGGGCTCGACAATATCGACCGTTCCTGCGGGCAGGGACAGAGGCTGTATGATTCCGCAAGGCAGATACTTCATAACCTTGGCAAGGATTCCGACCGCATCAGCGTCGCCGACGCGTCCGACAGCATAGCGATTTTCAAGGGGACGCTGCTGAACGGCGACGGAGTGATCATTCCGGCAAGCTGTGACGACCCCGAGGCCGCCGCGGCCGTGACGGACTGCATGGCGGCCATTGGCTCTGCGCCCGACAGGAGCGGGGAGCAGGGCGTCACAGCGGATATGATAGAGGCTTTCTACGCCGCCTGTGCCGATTACGATGCCTGGCTTGCCATGTCCGAAGCGGAGAAAGACAGGATATTCCCGTTCGGCGCCGATACCGCGGCCGCATACGACGCGGTGACTGCCGTAAGGGACAAGATCGACGATTATTTCACGAGATGCCGTCTCCTCGCATACGACAAGGATGCCGCCGCCGCGGTCAGCGTACCGGTGAGCGCGATGTCGGATGTCGCATCCTGTCCCATAGCCCATCCGAGGGAAAGCGGACTGCTGCCTCTCGACGGCATAAATCCTTTCTGGCAGGATGCTTTCGACAGCCTTATGAAATTCGTCTCCCTTCCCAAGTCTTCGAAGGGGCTTGACGAGGCAGGCTGGGCCGGGGTGCTCGCCAGGTTCGTACCCTATACGCAGTGGCTAGGATCCAAGAAGGGCGCACAGGTAGAGGGCCTCGGTGCGAAGCGGGTGCGCGCGATACTCAAGGCCGACAGGAAGCAGTACCTCCTCGACCTCGTGGAGAAGGACAGGGCTCTCGAGCAGGAGTCCAATTCTATCGACGATGTCAAAAAACTCATGCTGCTCTATAGGGACTATGCCAAGCTGCTTAACAATTATTTGATATTCAGTGATTTCTATGCCCGTTCCGACGGGCGCAGGGCAATTTTCGAAGCCGGAAAGCTCTATATCGACCAGCGCTGCTGCGACCTGTGCATACGCGTGTCGGATATGGCCCGGCACGCGGATATGGCCAAGCTCAGCGGAATGTTTCTCATATACTGCAAGTGCACTTCCAAGCTGCTCGGCAAGACTATGGACATAGTTGCGGTCATGACCGACGGAGACATTTCCGAGCTGCGTCCGGGAAAGAACGGAGTGTTCTATGACTGCGCCGGTCGCGACTGGGACGCCACCGTGACGAAAGTGGTCGACAATCCTGTGAGCATCAAGCAGGCTTTCTGGTCTCCCTACCGCAAGTTCTGGGAGTTCTGTGTCGGACTCATAAACAAGTCTGCGGCCGACAAGGACGCGAAGATGATGAGCGAGATGCAGGCCAAGGCCTCGGAGGCTGTCAAGTCGGCGCCTACAGCTGTCTCTGCCGCCGGCGCCCCTGCTGCCGACGCCTCCAGGAAACAGCCTTTCGATATAGCGAAGTTCGCCGGTATCTTCGCCGCCTTGGGATTGGCCCTGGGCTATATCGGCTCGTTCCTGACCAAGCTCGCGGCCGGCATCGCTGCGACTCCCTGGTGGCAGCTGCTGCTGGCTGTGGCGGTAATCATGCTGATCATCTCCGGTCCCTCGTGCTTCATCGCGTGGAGCAAGCTCCGCAGGCGCAACCTCGGTCCCGTGCTAAATGCCAACGGCTGGGCCATTAACTCCAAGGTGCTTGTGAACATAGTGTTCGGTGCGAAGCTGACGAGTGTGGCGCAGTATCCCAAGCTGCGCATAGCCGACCCCAACGCCCTCAAGCCCTCGTCATGGTGGAAGTGGCTGATAGCGGTGCTGGCCCTCGCCCTTGTCGCCGCAGCGGTGCTGCACATTGTGGGAATCGTGGATCTCGGCATAGTGTGGCTTAGCTTCTGATACGGTGCCATGGATCTCGAGACCCTGTTTTCCCCCTCGTCGCGTCCCGCAAACGTTGGACTGTTCTGCGACTGCTTCCCTCCGGTGATGGACGGGGTGTCGGTATGTATGCAGAACTATGCATACTGGTCTCAGGCAAGATACGGGGGAACCTATGTCATAACACCCAACGTGCCGGGTGCGGACTATTCCGCCCTGCCCTATAAGGTGCTGGACTATTTCTCCGTGCCCGTGCCTTTCCGGCATCCGTATGTCACCGGTATAGCCGAGATAGACCCCTCGTTTATTTCCCGTGTCTCCAAGATCGAGTTCAAGATAGTCCACGCGCACTGCCCGTTCGCTTCCGGCATTGCCGCGATGCGCATAGCCCGCAAGAGGAAGATCCCTCTCGTGGCCACCTTCCATTCCAAGTACCGGGACGACTTTGCACGCGTGCTCCCCGAGCCCGCCGTGAAGGCTGTCGTAAAGCTGATAGTGGAGTTCTACGAGCATGCAGACCTCGTCTGGGTGCCCCAGGAATCGGTGATAGACGTGATACGCGAGTACGGCTACAAGGGCAGGGTGGAGGTAATGGACAACGGTTCCGACCTCGTGGCGGACTATCCGGAGAAATATTTCATCGAAGCCCGGAACAGACTGGGCATCGCTCCTGACGAGTTCGTGATGCTCTTCGTGGGGCAGCATATATGGGAGAAGAACCCGAGGCTCATAATCGAAGCCCTCTCGCGGATACCGGACTGCCGCTTCAGGATGTATTTCGTCGGCAACGGATATGCCGCCAGTGCCATGAAGGAGCTGGTGTCGGAGAAAGGGCTCGACTCCCGGGTGACCTTTGTCGGGACCATAACCGACAGGGCGCTCCTGACCGGTTATTATGCGGCTTCCGACCTTTTCCTCTTCCCCTCCCTCTACGACAACGCCCCGCTGGTGGTGCGCGAGGCCGCGGCACTGCACACGCCGTCGGTGATGACGCGCGGCGCCACGGCTTCGTCTATCCTGAGCGACGGACAGGACGGATTCCTCGTGGAGAACGACCCCGACAGCATGGCGGCTCTCCTGCGTGAACTCATCTCCGATCCCGCAAGGGTGCACCGTGTAGGCCTCCAGGCCTCGAAGACCCTGGTGCGCTCCTGGGAAGACTGTGTGGGAGAGGCCCTTGACCGCTATAATGTGCTTTTGAAGTCCCGGGGTCTGCCGCAACTCGAAAAAATGTAGTATATTTAACGGACGGATATCCATTTTATCTATGCAGACAGACGGAAACGGTATGGCGGCCGCACGGGCCGTGCTCGACAACATGGCGTCGCGCAGGAGCGTAAGGTCCTATTCCGACAGGAAAGTCCCCGAGGAGATGATCGAGGCACTGCTGAGGGCGGCTATGGCCGCCCCTTCGGCGAAGGACCGCCGGCCCTGGTCGTTCATAGTCGTGGACGACAGGGAGACGCTCGACGCCCTGGCCTCCGGGCTCAGGTATGCGAAGATGCTCTACGGGGCGCCGCTGGCGATAGCCGTATGCGCCGATACGGTGACGGTACGGCCCGACGGCACGCAGGTCGAGAACGTGTTCTGGGCGCAGGATGCCTCTGCCGCTACCGAGAACCTGCTGCTCGCCGCCGAAGCCCTCGGGCTCGGTGCGGTATGGACGGCGGCCTCGGATGCGGAGAGGAGCGCGGTGGTCAGGCGCATACTCGGAATCCCGGACGGGGTCATGCCCCTGTGCGTGGTTCCCGTCGGCTTTCCTGCGGGTGACGAGCGTCCCAAGGACAAATGGGACCCGTCCAGGATACATCGGAACAGATTCTAAATATCATACTTTATGAAGACGAAATGTTTTTTTGCTTTGGCGTTCGCCCTCCTTGCCTTCTGCCAGGCGGCGCAGGCGCAGGACAGGATCAGCACCTTTGACGGAAAGGAGATAGAGGCCAGGGTCCTGGAGGTCGGCCCGGAGGAGCTCGTCTACAGGAAATGGAGCAATCCTGACGGACCCAGGTACCGCATGCCCCTCAGCGAGGTGCGCGAGATAAGGTATGAGAACGGCGAGGTCGAGACCTACGGCGCGCAGGAGGACAGCGGCGGCGGGGTAGGAGTCGTCAGGAGGCTCCGCGGGCATGTGGGCGACTACGGCACCGACCTGTCGTATTATTACGAATATCCTTCCGGCCCCATGTACCGCGAGGGTGCGGGGCTCTACATAAAGGGCACCCATGTGCAGGCGGGTGCCGTTCTCGACCGTGACCTCTACGAGAGGTGGCGCTCCGCGTCGAACATGAGGTTCGCCGGCATAGCCCTCTGGGTCTTCGGAGCCAGCGGCGTCTGCGGCGGCCTGAGCCTCGACAGGGTGCATGGCGGAGAGGGCACGGCGATGCTCGTCACGGGAGGCGTCATGATACTTGTCGGCGTCCCGCTCCATGTCCTCGCCAACAACAGGCTGGACGATATCACATGGGAGCAGAACTCGAGGCGCGAACTCGGGGAGTCTTTCTCTCCGAGCATCAGTTTCGGCGCCCAGAGGCACGGCTTCGGTCTGGCGCTGAATTTCTGATCTGCAATACGATATATTCAAAAATAATTTGGAAAGAGATGGAAATTGTGTAAATTTGCCGTCTCTTTCCGCATTTTGGAGGGAGTTTTGGTTTTTTATTAACAATTACATTTTAATTTTTTGCTGAAATGGCTGAATATCTGATGCCTGAGAAGAAGCAAGAGATTTTCGCGAAGTACGGAAAGTCCAATAGAGACACCGGCTCTCCTGAGAGTCAAGTTGCTTTATTTTCCTACCGTATCGCTCATCTTACCGAGCATGTGAAGAAGAACAAGAAGGACGTGGTTACGCGCCGTTCGCTTCTCCGCCTCGTCGGCAAGAGACGCCAGATTCTGGACTATCTCCAGAAGGTGGACATCGAGAGATACAGGAATATCGTCAAGGAGCTTGGTCTCCGCCGATAGTCGAAGATAGGAAGATCCAGGGATGGTTTCTTAGGGAAGCCATCCCTTTTTGAAAGAAGTTAAGAGACACAGTAATGAACATCATCAACAAGAAGATCGAGCTCGCGGACGGCCGCGTAATCGAAATCGAGACCGGCAAACTCGCCAAGCAGGCGGCCGGATCGGCTGTGGTAAAAATGGGGGGCACCATGCTTCTCGCCACTGTCACCGCAGCTGAAGAAGTCAAGGAGGGGACCGATTTCATGCCCCTGACAGTGGACTACAAGGAGAAATACTACTCTGCAGGACGCTTCCCCGGAGGATTCATGAAGAGGGAAGGCAAGTCCAGCGATTACGAGATTCTTATTTCACGCCTCATAGACAGGCCTATCCGTCCCCTCTGGCCGGATGACTTCCACCTCGAGGTGTTCGTGAACGTAACCCTCATCTCTGCCGAGAACGACATCCAGCCCGATGCGCTCGCAGGCCTTGCAGCCTCCTGCGCCCTCGCGACATCCGACCTTCCGTTCGGAGGCCCTGTCTCCGAGTTACGCGTGTGCAGGATAAACGGCGAGTTCGTGATCAACCCGAACTTCTCGCAGATGAAGGACGCCGACCTCGACCTCATGGTCGCGGCCACCGAGGAGAACATCATGATGGTAGAGGGCGAGATGAACGAGGTCAGCGAGCACACCATGCTCGAGGCAATCAAGTTCGCCCACGAGGAGATCAAGAGGCACTGCCGCGTGCAGAAGGAGCTCATGCACGAGCTCGGCACCGACGTCAACAAGCGTGACTATCCCCACGACGTGCAGGACGAGGATCTCAGGAAGGCCGTGCACGACTTCTGCTACGACAAGTGCTATGCCCTCGCCAAGTCGGCGAAGCCCAAGAAGGAGAGGGAGGCCGGCTTCAAGGCCATAAAGGAGGAGTTCCTCGCCACCATACCCGAGGAGGAGCTCGAGGAGAAGACCCCTCTCGTAGAGAGATACTACCATGCCGAGGAGAAGGAGGCGATGCGCAACATGATCCTCGACGAGGGAATCCGTCTCGACGGCCGCGTCTGCGACGAAGTCCGTCCGATCTGGTGCGAGGTAGACTACCTGCCCTGCGCACACGGTTCGGCTATCTTCACCCGCGGCGAGACCCAGAGCCTCGCGACCGTGACGCTCGGAACCAAGATGGACATGAAGGAGACCGACGAGGTTCTCATACAGGACGACCAGCAGTTCGTGCTCCACTACAACTTCCCTCCTTTCGCGACGGGAGAGGCCAGGCCCCAGCGCGGTGTGGGACGCCGCGAGATAGGCCACGGCAACCTTGCCCTCCGTGCGCTCAAGCCCGTAGTTCCCCTCGCTCCCGAGAATCCCTACGCCGTGAGGGTAGTGTCCGACATCCTGGAGTCCAACGGTTCTTCGTCAATGGCTTCGGTATGCGGCGGATGCCTCGCTCTCATGGATGCCGGTGTCAAGATAAGGAAGCCGGTTGCCGGAGTGGCAATGGGACTCATCACTGACGAGACGCGCCCTAACGAGCGCTATGCGATACTTACCGACATACTCGGAGACGAGGATCATCTCGGAGACATGGACTTCAAGGTTGCGGGTACCGCCGACGGCATAACCGCCACCCAAATGGACATCAAGGTCGACGGCCTTTCATACGATGTCCTCGAGAAGGCTCTCGAGCAGGCGCGCCGCGGCCGCATGCACATAATGGGCGAGATGATGAAGACGATCAGCGAGCCCCGTGAGGATTACAAGCCTTTCGTTCCCCGTATCGAGCAGCTCAGGGTTGCCGCCGAGTTTATCGGTGCAATCATCGGAAAGGGCGGCGAGACTATCCAGAAGATCCAGAAGGAGACCGGAACCACGATCAGCATCGACGAGGAGCCGATTCCCGGAACCAACCTCACCGAGGGAGTCGTGGACATCGCCTCCGTCAACAAGGAGAACATGCAGAAGGCTATCGAGTGGATCAAGGGCATATGCGCCGTTCCCGAGGTAGGACAGGTATACCACGGAAAGGTCGTGTCGATACTCGAGTTCGGTGCCTTCGTCGAGATACTTCCCGGCAAGGAAGGCCTGCTCCATGTGTCCGAGATCGCCTGGAACAAGACCGAGAATGTCGAGGATGTGCTGAGCGTAGGCGACGAGGTGGATGTCAAGCTCCTCGAGATCGATCCCAAGACCGGCAAGATGCGCCTCTCGATGCGCGCCCTCATTGATAAGCCCGAGGGATATGTGGAGCCTGAGCGCAGGCCCCGTCCCGAGCGCGGCGACCGCAGGAATTCCGACCGCAGAGGCTCCGAGCGCGGCGAGCGCAGGGGTTCCGACCGCAGGGGCTCCGACAGGGACGCCCACAGGGAGCGCCGCGATGCGCGTCCCCGCAGGAATGCGGGTCCCCGCAACGATGCTCCGGCACCCGAGATAGATGACTACAAGGAGACGGTGGACGAAGTGTTCTAAGCTTCACACCGTCGCAGATATGACAAAAGGCCGTTCCCGACTTTTCGGGGCGGCCTTTGCACTAAAAACGAATACGAAGAAATGAAACTCAAGATGATTTTCGCGGGACTGTCCGCGCTTGCGTGCATCTGTGCCTCCTGCATAAAGGAGGAGGCTCCCAATGCCGAGGCCGACATATTGTCCTGCACCCTGCCCGACGAGAACATGCTGTCGGCCGAGGTGAACGTCGCGCTTCCTTACGACTATGCACAGGAGGCCTATCCGATCTATATCTCCGTAAAGGAGGGAGTGGACATCACCGCCCTTGCTCCGGAGTTTACCCTGACCGAGGGCGCCACCATAGAGCCCGCGAGCGGAAGCGTGCAGAACCTTTCGAGTCCGGTGCGCTATACCGTGACCTCCGAAGACAGGAACTGGCAGCGCGTCTACAGCGTCCTGGCGTATGTCGACGCCGCGAGGCCTATTCCCGACAGCTACCATTTCGAGACCGTATCGAGCGCACCGGGCTACGACGTGTTCACTGAGACGGGCAACGGGGTGCGTCTGACCTGGGAGAGCGGCAACGCAGGCTTCAAGATGTCGGCGGGAGGCGCCGGGAGGGAGGCGTATCCTACCTCTCAGGCCGATAACGGCGTCGAAGGCAAGTGCGTGAAGCTTACCACCTGCTCCACCGGAAGCCTCGGGGCGCTCGTAGGCATGCCCATTGCGGCCGGAAACATATTCTTCGGACAGTTCAATGTCAGCGCGGCCATGTCCAATCCCCTCGCTGCCACGCAGTTCGGAATCAAGTGCAACCGCAAGCCCCTCAAGATGAGCGGCTATTACAGGTACGAGCCCGGAGAGCAGCTGCAGGACGGTAAGGAGAACATCGACGGCACCGACGAAATGGACATCTATGCCGTATTCTATGAGAATACCGATGCGTTCGGCAGGGCCGTGATGCTGGACGGCAACATATCCAGGGACAATTTCATACATCCCCAGATGGTTGCCCTCGCCCGTATTGAAGACCATGGCGCCAGGTCCGAATGGACCCGTTTCGAGCTGGAATTCGACTACGGCCGCTACGGCAAGAGCGTCGACGAGACAAGGCTCAGCGCGGGAGGATACAACATCGCGATAGTGATGTCTTCGAGCATAGGCGGAGCCTCGTTCAGGGGAGCCGTCGGCAGTACGCTCTATGTGGATGAAATCGAACTTGTTTTTGAATAAGACTGACGGAAATGAAAAAGATAGCTTTGTTCCTTATCCTGCTCGCCGCCGGCTCCTCGATAACGGCCGGAGCCCAAACTCAACCCCAATCCCAGCCTCAGCCCCGATCCCGGTCGTGGAGTTCCAGGGTGCTGCAGAAGGCGCATGACGCCGGTTGGGAAATCGGACTCAAGGCGGGCGTGAACCTCGGAGGCTGCTCGCCCCTGCCCCTGCCCCGTGAGATCAGGTCGATAGAGAGCTTCAACCCCACCCTGGCGATACAGCTCAGCGGCGAGGCCACCAAGTGGTTCGGCGAGCGGCGCGAGTGGGGACTTACCTTCGGCCTGCGCCTCGACAACAAGAACATGACCACCAAAGCCCGTGTCAAGAACTACAGCATGGAGATAATAGGCGGCGACGGCAACCGCCTCAAGGGCAACTGGACGGGCTATGTGAGGACCGATGTGCGCAACGACTACCTGAACATCCCCGTGCTGGCGAGCTGGAAGCCTGCCGAGAGGTGGGTGGTGCAGCTGGGTCCCTATATGTCGGTCCTGATGAACGGAAGCTTCTCAGGGGATGTCTATGACGGCTACCTGCGCGAGGGCGACCCTACCGGAAACAAGATAGTGTTCAGCGACGGAGCCGTCGCCGGATATGACTTCAGCAGCGAGCTCAGCCGCCTGCTCTGGGGCATGCAGGCCGGTTGCGAGTGGTCGGCGTTCCGCCACCTCAGGCTGTATGCGAATGTCACCTGGGGACTCAGCGACATATTCCGCCGCGGATTCAACACTATCACCTTCGCGATGTATCCGATATATCTGAATCTCGGGTTCGGATATGACTTCTAAGGCTGCCGCTGTATGGAGGCGGCCTGTCAGTCGAGCCTGATAGGCTTGTAGGCAGGTACGAGAGCCTTCATTATCAGCCATGCCGCAAGATAGGCGAGGCCGCAGATGCAGAATACCAGGAAGTAGCCGCCCTCCTTTCCCTCGAAACCGAGGAAGGTGAACGCGGAGCCGAGCTGCTCGGTCCTGGTGAAAAGCATTCCTGCGGCTTTCTGCACTATCGCGCATCCTATGCCCCCGGCCATGCCTCCTATGCCCGTCACGGTCGCTACCGCGCTCTTTGGGAACATGTCGCCTATGGTGCTGAAAAGGTTGGCCGACCATGCCTGATGTCCGGCGCCGGCAAGGCCGATGAATATCGCGGGCCACCATGCCGAGTGCACGCCCATGGGCTGGGCGAACAGCGCGAGCAAGGGGAAGAACGCGAATATCAGCATCGCAAGCATCCTTCCGGCGTACGGGTTCATCTTCTTCTTGTCGACGAACATCCTGGGAAGATAGCCTCCGAAGATAGAGACGACGGTGACTATGGCGTAGAGGGTCGTGAGCAGCAGCATGCTTTCTCGCGATGTGGAGGCGTAGCCGAACTGGTCGGAGAAGTATGCCGGAGCCCAGAACAGGAAGAACCACCACACTCCGTCGGTAAGCGCCTTGCCGGTTATGAACGCCCAAGTCTGGCGGTACCTGAAGCACTGGAGCAGGGGTACGGACTTCTCTGCGGCACTTTCCTTGCCGGCGGCGTCACTGCTGCCGGATTCCGGGCTGCCGGTGGCGGATGCCCGGTCAGCGGCATCGTCCTGCCGTATGTATTCGAGCTCGGCCGCATTCACATGCCGGCTCTTTTCGGGCTTGTCGTACATGAATATCCACAGCCCCATCCAGACGAAGCCTATCGCGCCTATTATGAGGAACGCCATTTCCCAGCCTCCTCCTATGCCCCTGAGCTTGAAGAACTGGGCGAGAGGCGGAATGGTGACGGGAGCTATCAGCGCCCCGACCGAGGCTCCGGCATTGAATATCGAAGTGGCGAAGGCCCTGTCTTTCTTGGGGAAGTACTCCGCGGTGGTCTTTATGGCCGCCGGGAAGTTGCCCGCTTCTCCGAGAGCGAGGATGGCCCTTGCCGCTATGAACAGCCATACGCTCGTGGACGCTATGGCGAACGCTGCCGCCGAGCCTGTCTCCACGGCCTTCATGGCCTGTATTGACTCATATCCCTCTATGCAGCAGGTAAGGTATCCGCAGACCGCATGCAGGCAGGCGCCGGCAGACCAGATGCCTATGGCCCAGAGATAGCCTTTCTTCGTACCCATCCAGTCTACGAACTTGCCGGCGAAGAGCATGCAGACGGCATATATCAGCGAGAACAGGGCGGTTATCGTGCCGTAGTCGTTGTCCGTCCAGTGGAACTCGGGGGCGATGAAGTCGTTCCATGTGAGCGACAGCACCTGCCGGTCCATATAGTTGACGGTGGTGGCGAGGAACAGCAGCATCACTATCCACCAGCGCCAGCTGGTCATCAGTCTTTTCTGTGTGGTCATCTGGAATGGTCGTTATGTGGTTGTATTGTCTATTGTCATGCAGTGTGTGTCCGGAGCCTTGCCGGCTATGGCTGCCTGAGCGAACTTATCGTCTGCAGCGACTGCCGGCAGAGCTGAGTGATGCGTGCCCAGTCCTTCGATGCTATGGCATCCTTCGGAAAGAGCTGAGAGCCCATGCCGACGCAGCCGGCTCCGGCCTTGAACCAGGCCTTGAGGTTCTCCTCCTCGGGCCTGACGCCGCCGGTCACCATGATCTGGCTCCAGGGCATAGGCCCTTTGATATCCTTTACGAACGCCGGGCCGAGCACGTCTCCGGGGAAGACCTTGCATATGTCGCATCCTGCGGCCTGCGCGGCACTGACTTCGCTTGCCGAGCCGCATCCGGGGCAGTAGGGGATGAGCCTGCGGTTGCATACAGGGGCTACTTCGGGGTTGAAGACCGGGCCGACGACGAAATTCGCGCCGAGCTGGATGTACAGTGCCGCAGTGGGTGCGTCGACTACGGAGCCAACGCCGAGTATCATGCCCTCGAGTTCTGCTGCCGCATATCTGGCGAGCTGCCCGAAGACTTCGTGGGCGAAATCGCCCCTGTTGGTGAACTCGAACGCCCTGACTCCGCCCTCGTAGCAGGCGCGCAGCACCTGCCTCGAGGTTTCGGCGTCGGGATTGTAGAATACGGGAACCATGCCCGTTCCCAGAATGGTCTGAAGGACCTGTAGTTTGCTGTATCGTGCCATATTACCTTGCCTTTCCGTGATTTTCAGGTCGTTACCGTGATACCCTTCCCGATGCGTCGCCCTTCATCAGGCGCTCCACCTCCTCTACGGTGACCTGGTTGAAGTCGCCGAATACGGTATGCTTGAGGCAGGACGCCGCGACGGCGAAGTCCAGGGCGCGTGAGTCGTCCCCGGGATAGTTCATCAATCCGTATATGAGCCCTCCCATGAAGGAGTCTCCGCCTCCGACCCTGTCGACAATGTGGGTTATGTCGTAGCGGGGCGACTCGTAGAGGGTCTTGCCGTCATACAGCACCCCTCCCCAGGTGTTGTGGTTCGCGTTTATCGAGCCGCGGAGGGTGATTATGACCTTCCGTGCCTGCGGGAAGCGCTTCATCAGCTGCTGCGCCACGCTGCGGAACTGCTCCTGGTCTATCTTTCCGTCGGTCGAGGCCGCGTCGAACCCTTCTGGCTTGATGCCGAACACCTTCTCGGCGTCTTCCTCGTTCCCGAGGATCACGTCGCAGCATTCTACGAGGGCGGGCATCACTTCGGATGCGTCCTTGCCGTATTTCCAGAGGTTCTTGCGGTAGTTGAGGTCGCAGGATACGGTGAGTCCGAGCCTGCGCGCCGTCCTTGCGGCCTCGAGGCAGACATCCGCCGCGCCCTGGCTTATGGCCGGGGTTATTCCGGTCCAGTGGAACCATGCGGCACCCTTCAGCACCTCCTCCCAGTCTATCATACCCGGCCTTATGTCGGCTATCGACGAGTGCGCCCTGTCGTAGACCACCTTGCTCGGACGGGCGACGGCGCCGGTCTCGAGGAAATATATTCCGAGCCTGTCTCCTCCGAATACTATCGACGAGGTGTCCACGCCGTAGGACCTGAGCTCCCTGAGGCAGCTCCGGGCTATGTCGTTGGCGGGCATCCTCGTGACGAACTTGACGTCCATTCCGAAGTTTGCGAGGGATACGGCGACATTCGCCTCGCCTCCGCCGAAGGTGGCGTCGAACTGCCTGGCCTGCGAGAACCTGAGATATCCGGGTGTTGAAAGCCGGAGCATGATCTCTCCGAAAGTTACGATCTTTGACATAGATTTATCGGTTTGAGCCAAATATAGCAATTTTGCGCCTGAATTCCGAAGGTGTCTCTCCGAAATGTCGCTTGAACGCCTTGCTGAAGTAGTGTGGGTCGTTGAAGCCGGTCATATATGCTGTCTGCGATATGCTGTATTCCCGGTTCTCCAGCAGTTCCCGGGCCTTGTCGAGGCGTCGCTGAAGCAGGTAGGCCGACGGCGTGGTCCCGAGCCTTTCGCGGCATCTGCCGTACAGTGTGTTACGGCTCATACCCATTTCCCGGCAGATGTCGTCCAGGGAGAAGTCCGGATTGTCGAGGTTTGCGTCGGAAATGGCCTGCAGCTTCAGCGTGAAGCTGTCTGCCTGCGCGGTGCCCGTGGAGTGGCCGCTGCCCTTCCTTCGGCGCAGCAGCAGTGCCGGCAGCACTCCGGCCAGGCAGGCCAGTGCCGCAAGCGCGGGCAGGATGTGTCTCGGACCGGCCTTTATTGTGAATGCGAGGTCGTTGTGGGCAGGATACCCGTCCGAATTAGTGGAGCGCAGCCTGAGCGTGTATCTGCCGGCCTTCAGGCCGTCCAGACTGAGTCTGCCGTCGTTGCCCAGGAACTGCCAGCGCTCCTCCTGGGCCCTCCTGGTCAGGCTGTAGGAATAGGTCACCCTCTCGGGAGCCTTCATGTCTATGGCCTTCAGGCGCAGGTTCAGCCTGTCCCTGCCGCCGATCCTCACGGCCTCGTCCGTCCGTAGCCCGGTCTGCTCTCCGGAAATGTCGGCTTCCAGCACTATCAGCTTCGGAGAATAGGTGTTGTCGGCTATCTGTCCGGGGTTGAAATACAACACTCCCGAGTTCGTGCCGATGTAGACGGTCCCGTCCATGTCGGTCATCGGCTCCCCTCCGTTCAGCAGCAGGTTCGGCCTTATCATTTCGGCATGGTAGCCTGTTATGCTTCCGCTTTCCGGATCCAGGCGGCTCAGCCCTACGTTGGATATGATCCACAGGTTGCCTTTCGCGTCTTCGACGGATGCGAGCACATAGTTCGATACCAGCCCGTCTCCGGTAGTGTACTGCGTGAACGGGGCATTGCGGTCGTCCGGATCGAGGCGCAGGAACCCGTCGCCGTAGGAGGATGCGTACAGGCTGCCGTCGGAGGCGAACAACAGGTGGCGGATATCGGTTCCCCTGACATTCCCGAACCACTTGAACTCCATTTCCTCGGGATCGTCCTGCGGATTCGGGCACATCAGGATCCCCCTGACCCCGGATGCGTATAGAGCCGTCCCGCCGGGGTCGAAGCACAGGTGGTGTATCTCTCCTACCATGTCGGCGGGATAGCTGAGATGGTTCTTCCTGCTTATGAAGCGCCTCCGGCCGTCATCGTCCTCGAGATACGACAGAGGCCCGTCCGACGAGCCGATCCACAGCCTTCCGTCGCCGGCACGGAGCAGGCAGCTGATGTGGTTGGCGTCGGAATCGTAGAATTCCGGGGTGTTGCGGTAGTACGACGGCCTGAACAGAGGAAAGCTGTAGTAGGAAGCCGTGTTCACCGCCAGTCCGTCGCCGTCCGTGCCCATCCATATAGTGCCGTCGTCTCCCTCCTCGAACGAATGGACTCCCGACGACAGCGTCCACCGCGCGATCCTTGCGGACATCATCTCGTCGTATATGTGGACCCTGCCGTCTTTCGTCCCTATGTAGTTGAGCCCCCCGCCGGAGCGGTAGACCGAGATGACGCTGTTCCTGGTCGACGGTTCAGGATCCCTCTGCATCGGCAGTACATGGAACAGCGTGTCGTTCCTGTATGCCCTCTCGAGGCCGCGCAGGCTTCCGGCAATCCACAGTATGTTCTGATAGTCGCACAGGAACGCGCTGAGCCGGTTCTCGGGGCCCCAGTCGCCCTGAGCCTCCTTGTTATAGAAGGAGACGAAATTCCCCGAAGTCCGGTCGAAACGTCCGAGGCCGCCGTTCCTGGAATACAGCCATAGCTCCCCGTCCGACCCCTTCACCGTGCGGAAATCCTCTCCGGCGAACGGCGTCTCCACAGGTATGGCACCAGTATCGGGAGAAAACCTGTACAGGCCTGCTGCTGCGGAACCTATGAGCAGGGCGTATCCGGACGGGATGTTCGACATTATCCGTATGTCCATGCCGGTTCCCGTGTGGCGGACTTCTCTTTCTCCTCTTTCATCTATAAGGATTATCCTGCCTGCCGTGCTGCCTATGCACAGCACGTTCCCGAGACGCAGGTGGCAGAAGGCCGGATCGGTGCCTATCAGCTCCCTGTCTCTGACTATGCCGTTGTCGCACAGCATGTATATCATTCCGTTGGTGTCGCGGAATATGTCGTTGACCTTTCTCGGCTGTTCTCCGGCGGGGAGGTATATGTAGAGCCCTCCGTTCCCGGGGGAACTGCCGCGCGGCGTGCTGCTCAGTACGGCTCCGTCGGAAGCGGCGAACATCATGCTTCCGTCGGAGATGCGGAACATCCTGTCGTAGGAGAGCCCCGGCGTATGCCTTTCCATGCTGCTGGAACCCTGTCCGACGGAGTACAGGCTCCCGTCGTGTCCCAGCGCCCATACCGTGCCCGAGTTGTCGGCCTCGATACGAGTGAACCGTATGCTGCGGGCATCTTCTTCCGGGCTGAAACGGACGAATTCGCTTCCGTCGAAACGGTATATGCCCGCCCATGTCGCAAGCCATACGAATCCGTCGTCGCTGCGGCAGATGTCTTCTATCGTCGTGGGAGGGAGTCCTTCCTTCCTGCCGTAGCGGTGGAATTCGTAGTCCTGCGCCGACGACAGGGCCTGTGAGGCCAGGATCGCGGCTGCCAGAAGCAGTATTTTCAGTCTATGTGTCGTAATCTGAACTTTTTGATACAAAAATACACCTAATAATTCTAAATTGGGAAGATTTTCCTCCTAATATGGATTCAAATATACGATTGTTTACCGCCCTGTTCGTAGATTTGTACCGGCTGTCGGTCTAACCATCCGGGCCTCTCGGCTTGCATAGTCATTGTGGTAATTTGTTTTGGGTGTAATGGCGGTCCGGCGGCAGTCCCTGACTTAAACTTTCCTGGGGGTATTTGCGGTTAATAATTTTTGTATTCAGTAAGGAAGAGAGGTACCAGGAGCCTCTCTTCCTTTTTTTGTGCCACTCCCTATGCTTTTTCTGTCTGCCCGAATCCGAAGTACGAGCGGGCGTTGCGGTAGCTGATATCCTCCACCATCTGCTCGACCCTGTAGATTTCGCTGGCGGGGATGCGTCCGGTCTCTATGTCGCTTCCGAGTATGTCGCAGAGTATCCTCCTGAAATATTCGTGGCGCGGGTAGCTGATGAAACTGCGGGAATCGGTGAGCATGCCTACGAAACGGCTCAGGAGCCCGATCATCGACAGGCATTCCAGCTGCCTTCTCATCCCGGCCTCCTGGTCGAGGAACCACCATGCCGCGCCGAACTGCATCTTGCCGGGGACACTTCCGTCGTTGAAGTTGTAGGCCATGCTCATCATGACCTCGTTATCCTTGGGATTCAGGCAATAGAGTATGGTCTTCGCGAGATGGCCTTCGCTTTCGAGCCTGTCGAGGAAGCGGTTGCCGTCTACGGCTATGTTCTTGTCGTCTATCGAGTCGTAGCCGGTGTCCGGCCCGGCGAGCGCGAACATGCGGGAGTTGTTGTTGCGTATGGGGCCCACGTGGAACTGCTGAACCCATCCGGACTCGGCATCCATTACCGCCATGTCGTGGAGGAACGCGCTGACGAACAGCTCCTTTTCGGTCGAGTCCGGCCTCTGTCCGCGCAGCAGCCTGCGGAAGATGCTCTCTATCGTGGACTCCTTATAGTCTGCGGCGTAGAATCTGTCCATACCGTGGTCGGACAGGCGGCAGCCGGCAGCGTCGAAGAAGTCGTGGCGCCTGCGCAGAGCCTCTATCAGGCCGGAGTAGCTTGTGATTTCCAGGTCTGCGGCTTCTCCCAGCGTCTTGAGGTAGGCGCAGTAGCTCCGGGGGTCGTCTATCGCCATGGCCTTGTCGGGACGCCATGCCGGGAGCACGTTCACTCCGAACGGGTGTTCCGCTATCATCCTGTGCCACCTGAGGTCGTCTGCCGGGTCGTCCGTCGTGCAGAGTGTCTCAACGTTGAACTTGCGTATCAGCGCCTGCCCCCGGAACTCCTCCGTGGCGAGCTTGGCGTTGCACTCTTCGTATATCTCCCTTGCCGTCTTCGGATTCAGGACCTTGTCGATTCCGAATACCCTCGTCAGCTCCAGGTGGCTCCAGTGGTAGAGCGGGTTGCGCATGGCAAACGGTATGGTCTCCGCCCATTTCAGGAATGTCTCCCAGGGGCTGCGCGTCCCTCCTGTTATGTATTCTTCGCCTACGCCGTTGGCCCTCATGGCCCTCCATTTGTAATGGTCGCCTGCGTGCCCGTCCACGAGCCAGAGCTGTGTGATGTCGCGGAACTGGATGTTTTCCGCTATCTGCTGCGGGGAGAGGTGGCAGTGGTAGTCGATTATGGGCAGCCTTTCGGCATGCTTGTGGTAGAGGTGGGCCGCTGTCGTGTTGCCGAGCATGAAATCGTCGTTGATGAAACTCATGGCTAAGATGTGTTGCGAGTGGTTATGAGCCAAATATACTAAAATTTCGTGCATTTGTCCCTGCTTTTGTGTAAGTTTGCATCTGTTGAAACCCTTAGTTCTATTGAAATGAAAATAGGAATCTGTTCTGACCATGCCGGTCTCGAATACAAGACCAGGCTTATCGCCTACCTTCTCCGCCGAGGATACGAAGTGGTGAACTTCGGCACCGACAGCCCCGAGAGCTGCGACTACAGCGATTTTGCCCATCCTCTGGCGTATGCCGTCGAGAAGGGAGAGGTGGACTGCGGAATCGCCCTGTGCGGCACCGGAAACGGTATGGCTATCACTCTCAACCACCACCAGGGAATACGCGCCGGCCTTGCATGGAATACGGCAGTCGCAGGCCTCGTCAAGGAGCACAACAACGCCAACGTGCTGGTGATGCCGGCGCGGTTCGTGTCTTACCGTATGGCGGTGATGATGGTATCGACCTGGCTTAAAACCGAATTTGCTGGTGGAAGGCATCAGAGAAGGATCGACAAGATTCCTGTCCGCTGACATAGCCGACTATCCTGAAGGGATAGTGCTGCCGGTCGACAAGCCTTACCGCTGGACTTCTGCAGACGTGGTGCGCAAGCTCAAGTATGCCGCAATACGGCATTTCGGCAAGAAGAACCTCAAGGTGGGACACGCCGGGACGCTGGATCCGCTGGCTACCGGCATACTGCTCGTATGTATAGGCCCGGCCACGAAGAGGGCGGAGGAACTGCAGGCTTCGCGCAAGCAGTATGTGGCCGAGGTCAGTTTCGGTGCCACGACTCCGTCGTATGACCTCGAGAAAGGCATAGACAGGGAGTACTCCGCGGACGGTGTCTGCAGGGAGGTTCTCGAGAGACTGTTGCCGTCGTTTGTCGGCGAGCAGATGCAGGTCGCGCCGCTCTTCAGCGCCAAGTCCGTCGACGGAGTGAGGGCGTACGAGACTGCGCGCAGGCTGCTGCGTGAGGGAAAGCTCGACGGAATCCCGGACATGATACAGGCCAATCCGGTGACGGTATATTCCATTGTGCTCGAGGATTTCAGTCTGAAGACTTTCTCCGCTCCGGAATCCGATCCTTCGGCGCGTCGTATAAACGTTGCTGACTTTTCAGGCCGTACGTTTCCGACAGCTACGCTCAGGATAGACTGTAGCAAGGGTACATATATACGTGCCCTCGCAAGGGATCTCGGGGAGGCGCTCGGCAGCGGGGCTTTCCTAAGTTCTCTGCGCCGCACTGTGAACGGAGGTTTCGGTATAGGTGAAGCGCTGAGCCTTGGAGACGCGCTGGCTATGTTCGGTGCATGACGGAATGCCTGGTCATGCTGCCCTGCAAGATATAATATGTTGAAAGCCGGAATCCTCAACGGTTCCGGCTTTCTTTCTGTGTCTTACGTGCGGATCAGATCGCGGGAGTCCAGGGCTCGGAAAGACTGTATTCTACCTTTCCTGCTCCGAAAGGTACCTTTACGGTTGCGGGAGCGGCCGTGCTTGAAGAGCCGAACCTGTAATCGTATATGGGACTGAGCGGTCCGTCATAGCTGAAGCTTATGTTGTATCCCTTGCTCGTAGTCAGATCGTAGGCCTCTACATGATAGGTTTCTCCATCGCGCGTGATGTTGATCTCACCGTCGACTACCAGTCCGAAGAACTGGGCGGTCAGGTCTTCTCCGTAATATGCCATATAGGTGCCGGCCCCCATAGTCCCTAATATAGGGTTGGAATAGACATAGCCGGGGTAATACGTATAGGGGGCGAAATCCTCCGAGGGAGTATATGTACCTTCGATTTCGTATTTACCGTTCTCCTGTGAAGGAGGGTAGAGTGAGAAGTTCATCACGTATCCGGCTCCAGTGATGAATCCGTATTCGTCTACGGGGCAGGCTACTCCGCTTGCGGACCATGTGTCTACCTCAGGGTTGTTGCTGCTGGATGTGATGGTTGCGCCGAATGAATCGAACTCCATGTCGGTAACATCATAGTACATATGTCTGAGACCGTCCGAGAGGTCTTCTGTGATTATCTCGGAACAGCTGTAGCCGATTACGGGGCTGTTTTCTCCGTCTGCGATGGTGATGCGTGCCCTGACGGTGTAGACGCCATCCTCGTTTTCGACCGTGATTTCACCGGAGTTTATAAGTACGCCCATCCATTCTTCAAGATTTGACGAAGGGCCGTATGCGAACGAACTCGGGTAGCCTGAGCCGTCCGTCGTCACGAAGAAGGTTCCGGGAGCCTCTTCTCCGGGAGTGCCGCAGGTGTAGGTTCCTGTGGCGAGAACGGGATTCTCTTTCTCGCTGCCTTCAAGCGGCTCGGTAACGAGGTAGAACCTTATGTACTGGCCTGCGTCCTGGGGCCTCAGGTTGTAAGGTTCGCACTCCACGTCGGACAGCTGCAGCAGGAACATGTCGTATCCGCTCTCCTGGCGTCCGTAATACCAGGCGTTGGTCTGGGTCGACTCCACTACATAGTAGGACTCACCTTCGGTCTGGATGGAGGCGCGTGCTTCCGATACGCCGTACGAGCTCTCGGCAGCTGCATATACGAAGTACTCCATTCCGGGATCGAGGCCTTCGACTGTAATGTCCATGCCGGCGAGTTCGGCCTTCACGCCATCGGAAAGTACTTCGTCAGTGGCGGGAGCCTTCTCGTAGTAGGGAAGGACCATGTATGATACCCAGTACGCGTCGGCGGCTTCGATGGAGAACGTGATGCTGCTCTCGGTGGCGCTTCCGGCGGAAATCGTCACCGTGGGAGCGGGAGGTGTCTTCTGGCAGGCTCCTGCGAGCAGGAGGAGAGCCGACCCTCCCGCTGCCACTAAGGCCTTAGAAAGAAAATTCTTCATACACTGAATGATTGTTTTTGATTTATGTAAATATAGCTATTATTCCCAATTGATACAAATCATTGCCTGCCGGAATATTCCGACAGCCTGCGGGCTGCATAGTCCATGCGCGCGCGAGCCTCGTCCTTTCCTATGAAAGAGATTATATCGGCGATGCCCAGGCCGCTTGCCGCTCCGGTAAGCGCGAGCCTGAGGCAGTTCATGACCTTTCCGAGCGGCGCCTCCCGGGCTCTCAGGTAGTCTTCCATGCCGTCTGCGTCCGAATTGTCCAGGGCGTCCGCCGCAAGCTCGCAATATTCGGATTTCCAGAACTTGTCCACGTCCTTTGCGAGGAAGGGGGCCGTGGCCGCATCGTCATATGCTTTTGCCCGTGGGTCTGCCGGCCGTCTCGTACCGGTGGCTTTCTCTGCCGCGGCGCCGGCCTTGACTCCGTACTCGGCGAATTTCTCCGGCGCTATGAACAGGTACGGTGCTATGGTCCAGAAGTCCTGCACGAAACTCGCCCTTTCCTTGAGCAGGCCGGCAGCCTTGACCACATGTCCGAAGTCAGGTTTCAGCCCCTTGTGCTCGAGCAGGGGCATGTACAGCCGTGCGAGTTCTTCATCGCCCTTCATCCTGAGGTATTCCTTGTTGAACCATCTGGCCTTGTCCGGATTGAACTTGGCTCCGGCCTTGCCGACCTTGTCGAGCGAGAACGCCTCTACCAGCTCCGGCAGGGAGAATATCTCCTGTTCTGTTCCAGGATTCCAGCCGAGCATTGCCAGCAGGTTCACGAATGCCTCGGGAAAGTATCCGTCCTCACGGTAGCCTCTGGAGACCTCTCCCTGCGGATTCGTCCATTGCAGGGGGAACACGGGAAATCCCAGCTTGTCGCCGTCCCTCTTGCTCAACTTGCCGTTGCCCACGGGTTTGAGCAGCAGGGGCAGGTGGGCGAAGCGCGGCATTGTGTCCTGCCAGCCGAAAGCTTCGTAGAGCAGATAGTGCAGAGGCAGGCTCGGGAGCCATTCCTCTCCGCGGATTACTTCGGTAATCTCCATCAGATGGTCGTCCACGATGTTGGCGAGATGGTATGTGGGCAGCTCGTCGGCCCTTTTCCATAGAACCTTGTCGTCGAGGGTGGAAGTGTTGACTTCGATGTGTCCTCTGACGAGATCGTCCATGCCGACTGTCCTGTCTTCCGGCATCTTGAAGCGTATGGTCCAGTCGTCGCGTGTCTCGAGCAGCTGTCTGACCTTGTCTTCGGGCAGGGTCAGGGAATTGCTGAGCGCTTCTCTGGTGGAATGGTTGTAGATGAATGTCCCGCCCTTGTTCTCGGCCTGGCTGCGGCAGAGCTCGAGGTCTTCGGCCGAGTCGAAGGCATAGTAGGCATAGCCGTTTTCTACCAGTTGCTCGGCATATCTCCTGTATATGCCCTTGCGCTGGCTCTGGCGGTAGGGGGCGTGGGGATGCTTCTCGGACGGAGTCTCGACGACCTTGCCGTCGGCGTCTACGCCCTCGTCAGGGAAGATGCCGCACCACCTGAGCGATTCTATTATGTACTGCTCGGCGCCGGGGACGAACCTGTGCGAGTCTGTGTCTTCGATCCTGAGCACGAAAGTACCGCCGTTCTTCTTGGCGTATAGGTAGTTGTAGAGGGCTGTCCTTACTCCGCCCATATGGAGGGGCCCTGTGGGTGAGGGCGCGAATCTTACTCTTGTCTTTCTCATTGCTGTATTCTTCTGATTGCGGGTACGCTCTCCAGTTCCGACAGGCTCTCGCCGCTGTCCAGTATCAGGGCAGGCTTCTGGTCGGGGTCGAACTTGAACTTGCGCACGTTGTTCTTGCTGTTGAAGCCTATCTGCTTCGAACCGCTGTCGGCGTACAGGGATATCCCGTCGCCTTCGGAGGCCGCACCCTTGTCATAGACGAAGTCCTTGTTGATCATTATGTAGTTTCCCATGTCCTGTGCAGGGCCTATGACATCCGAGAACCGCAGTCCCGTCACTATGGAGGTGATGCGTATCGTGTCGCCGATTTCCGGGTCGTCGTCCCAGATGAGTCCGCGCTTGAAGTTGTTCGCCCTGCCGGTGTACTCGTCTATCTTCTTGTTGATGTTGTTGAGGTCGTCCATCGTGAGACCCTGGTCGTTGTGGCCGCAGGTGATGTTTATCAGCACCTTCTTGGCGGTCTTGAGGTCGAAGTCGTTGAGCAGTGGAGACTCGAACGCGGCCTTGACAGCGTCCTCGATACGGTTCTTGCCGCTGCCGACTCCGCAGCCCATAAGGGCCATGCCGCTGTCTTTCATCATGTTCTCGACATCCTTGAAGTCGACGTTGATGTATCCCGGCTTCTTGATTATCTCGACTATGCCCCTGACTGCCGTGGCAAGTACCTCGTCGGTCTGGGGGAACGCGTCCTGTATCAGCTGGTTGCCGTAGTATTCGTGCAGCTTCTCGTTGTTGATTATGAGCAGGCTGTCGACATTCTTCTCCAGCTCGTGTATGCCGTCTATGGCCCTCGACAGGGCGTCGTTTCCCTCGTTGAGGAAGGGCAGGGTAACGACCGCGACGGTGAGTATGCCCTTCTTCTTGGCCATGCTCGCTATCACGGGAGCCGCTCCGGTACCCGTGCCGCCGCCCATGCCTGCCGTTATGAATAGCATCTTCGTGCGTGAGTCGAGCACGGTACGCTCGATCTGTTCCTGGCTCTCGAGTGCCGCATTGCGTCCGTTGACGGGATTGGTGCCGGCTCCGAGTCCGCGTCCCATCTGTATGCGCGTGGGTACGCTGCTGCACATCAGGGCCTGCGAATCGGTGTTGCATACTACGAAGCTACAGCCCTTGATGCCCTTGTTGTACATGTAGTTGACGGCATTGCAGCCGCCGCCGCCGACTCCGATGACCTTGATTATCTCGTCGGAGGTCACCCAGTCGCTGGGAACTATGGACGAAATCAGGCTGTTGTCCATGCTGCCTTCGTTGAAATTCTCGTTCATCTCTGCCTTTTAGTTCATTGTGTCAAACAATTCTCCTACCGTGTCTTCTATCTTGTTGAGGATCTTGGTCCTCCAGGTGATGCGGGGGGCTTCCCCGTCCTTGTCCCTGTGCCTGCCTTTCTTCTTGCTCGGGGTGATGACCTCCCCGGGAATGTCTCCGTCGGTGAAAATCTTTCCGTTGCCTTCCTCGTCGAATTCGGGCTCGGAGGCTGTCTCCCGGCCTTCCTGATCCTGTACGGCAGGCTGCGCGTCTTCCTGCTCCGATTCCTCGATGCAGTTCAGGCGCGTGTCTTTCTTCGCTTCCAGGAGCATGCCTATCGATGCGGCGGCTCCTGTCTCCCTCGCCTCGGCGTAGCCCGACGAACTGAACATCTGGGACCTGGGGAAGCCGAGCCTTACCGTATATCCCGACATGTCCCTGATCATGTTGGCGAGGTTCACGAGGTTCGCCCCTCCTCCGGTGAGCACTATGCCGTTGCGCAGTTTGTCGGCATAGCCGCTCTCCTGGATCAGGTAGAGGATGGCGTTTACAATCTCTTTCGCCCTGCATGTGATGATCTCGGAGAGGTACTTCACGGGAAGCTGCTCGTAGCTGCCGTTCTCGTCGTCGTTTATCTGGATTATCTTTTCGCTGAGCGACTGCAGCTTGTCGGGCATGCACGCCCCGTAGGCGAGCTTGATGTTCTCCGCGAGGCGTTCGGTGAACCCGCACTCGGCCTTTATGTCCGAGGTGATGCTCCTGCCTCCGAACGGAATGCTGGCGTAGTGCCTTATGAGGTTGCCCCTGTAGACAGTCACCGACGTCACCCCGGCTCCCATTTCCACGAGCGCGATGCCGTTCTCCCTCTCTCCCTCGGTGAGCACTGCGCCGGCCACGGCGGTGGGGATGAATATCTTGTGCGCCGGTGCCACTCCTACGTCGTTGAGCATCCTGTCTATGTTGCTGACGGGCTTCTGGTTGCCTATGAATATGTTGAAGTTGCCCTCGAGGGTGTCGGCAGAGACGCCTATCACGTCGTTTTCGCTGGCGCACACGAGCTCGTCGTCTGCCGAGAACGACTGGGCCACGGCTCCGTATATTTCTTCCTTGACGGGATCCTTGAGCTCATAACTGTCGATAGCCATGCTCTTGAGGTTGGCTATCTCTTCCTTGCTGATGTTCGAACCCGGGTCGCTGCGCCTTATCGCCGCAGTGCCCGTCTCCTGCCTGATGCTGTATCTGGGCAGGCCCACGACGAGCTGGAGTATCTTTATGTGCAACTGCTCCTCTGCATCGAGGATTACGTTCCTTAGCGCCGCAGCCGCCTTGCCCGGATTGTATACGCAGCTGTAGCGTACTCCGTCGGAGGGGACTTCCCTGTAGTAGATGATCTGGATGTCCTCGCCTTCGACCTTAGCGACGCTCAGGGCTATCTTCGCCGAGCCC
This sequence comes from Bacteroides sp. CAG:1060_57_27, assembly GCA_001915575.1. GTDB lineage: Bacteria > Bacteroidota > Bacteroidia > Bacteroidales > UBA932 > Cryptobacteroides > Cryptobacteroides pullicola. The sequence goes on from MNQT01000022.1 coordinate 41,314, forward strand.
AGGTCCGCTGCCGCTATGTATCTTTCTGCCTGCATATTATTTGGTTTTTATATTTCAAGTTCACAGTCTTGTAATGTCCTTCTCCCTTGACGGGGACAATGTAGCCAAAATATTTGTCAATCTTGTCAAATTTTTCATCAATGTCGACAGGAGCCCCTATTATGAACTTCTCGGCCGTGCCCTTGAGGCTGAGCACTATATCGCCTTCGGAACTGACGGATATGCCTTCTACCGCCTCCTTCAGCCTGCGGGATGACTGTATCGCGTCTTCAAGGCCGATGAGTCCCTCGAGCCAGCGTCTCGCCGCGGTGTCGGCAGGGTAGCCGCTGAATCCGCGCGGTATGTCGAGAGGTACCTTGCCGCTGACCACCGTAACGGGTGCCGTGTAGCTCTTGTGCAGGGGGAAGACAAAGCCTCCGTGGTCGACATAGAATCCTCCTTCGTCGGTCTCGAAGCGTATTGCCGGGGCTCTCTGGACTATCTGCACATGGAGCAGGCCGTCGGCTGCCGTTGTCCACGCCTCTGCGTTCAATACGGAACTGCGGCTCTCGATGAGCCGTTCTATCTCGTCGAGGCGCACGCTGTCAAGGCTCTGCCCTATGTACGGCCCGTAGCTGTCGCTCAGGAAGTCCTTTATATCCCTGGCGCTTATGAATCCGAGGCTGTCGCTGAAGCTTACCTCTATTCCGGTGCATGTGGCAAGCGAGCGCTGCTTCCTTTCCGAGAGCAGTGCCGTCGTGCATATGGCCGCGAACACGGCCGTCAGTGCGGTAGCCAGTATGTATCTTGCCTTTACGGACATTCCGGTTCAGCGGTTTTCAAGCATGTCCGTTATTTCGGGCACGAACCTGTCTATGTCTCCGGCACCGAGGGTGACCAGTACGTCCACGTTCTCGCGCCCCAGGTAGTCCATAAGTTCACTGCGGTGCAGCAGGACTTTCTCTGCGCAGCTCACGTCCTTGTATATCAGTTCTGAGCTGACGCCTTCTATCGGCTCTTCCCTTGCAGGATAGATGTCGAGCAGTATCAGTTTGTCGAGGGTGCTCAGCGCTTCGGCGAATTCGGCCGCGAAGTCCCTCGTCCTCGTGTAGAGGTGCGGCTGGAACACTCCGCATATCTTCCTTCCCGGGAATACCTGGCGTATCGAGGATATCGCGCTCCGGAGTTCTGCGGGGTGGTGGGCGTAGTCGTCGATGTAGCACAGTCCGGGCCGGTTTATATGTACTTCCAGCCTCCTCTTGACCCCTTCGAAACTGTGTATGGCATGTCTTGCCTTCTGTGCGTCCATGCCGTAGCACAGGCATACCGCCGCTGCGGCGATGCTGTTCTCGACGTTCACCCATCCGATGGTGCCGGGCTGTATGTCGCTGAGCACCCCACCCGGGTATACCAGGTCGTAGGTGTAATGTCCGTCGGGCCCGAGCCTGAGATTCCTGCAGTGGAAGTCTGCGGCTGGATTGTCGAAATGATAGGTGAATATCCTGGCCCCGACCTCGTCTTCCCTTATCGGCAGCCCGTATTTCAGTATCAGGGTTTCGCTGACCTGGGATGCGAACTCCCTGTAGGCCTGCCGGACATGTTCGAGATCGCCGTAGATGTCGAGGTGGTCTGCGTCCATTGCCGTTATGGCTGCGATGTCGGGATGCAGCTGGAGGAACGAGCGGTCGAACTCGTCGGCTTCGACGACTACTGCGGGAGTTTTGCTGACCAGCATGTTCGTGCCGTAGTTGCGTGAGATTCCGCCGAGAAAGGCCGAGCATCCGAGCCCGCTTTCGGTGAGCATGTGGGCTATCAGTGTCGAAGTGGTCGTCTTGCCGTGTGTCCCGGCTACGGCGAGACACCTTTCGCCTTTCGTCAGCTCTCCGAGCATCATGGCGCGCTTGATGACCTTGTATCCGCGTTCGCGCGCACAGCGGAGCTCCCCGAACTCTTCAGGCACTGCTGGCGTGTATATCACCAGGGTGTTTCCGATGTCGTCGGGCAGCAGGTCCGGCCTGTCTTCGTAGTGTACGGCTATCCCTTCTTCTTCGAGAGCCCTCGTAAGTCCGGAGGGCGTCCTGTCGTAGCCGCTGACCTGTGCGCCTTTTATCTTGCAGAATCTGGCTATGGCACTCATGCCTATCCCGCCTATCCCTATAAAATATATGTTGTCGTATTTCATCTTCCTATCCTAACAGTGCGTAAACTTCCTCAGCTATGGCCTGCGCCGCGTCGCGGCGTGCGAGAGGGGAGACATTGCGCTCCATCTCCGCTATCCTCTCCGGGTCGTGTATCAGTTCCATTGCCGTCGGCAGCAGTTCCTGCAGCGCATCGGCATCCCTTACCATTACCGCCGCGCCGTGCCTTACCAGCGCCATGGCGTTGTGCGTCTGGTGGTCTTCGGCCACGTTGGGCGAGGGTACGAATACCGCCGCCTTGCCTGCCGCGCATATCTCCGATATGGAGGATGCTCCGGAGCGGCTGATTATCACGTCCGACATGGCATACGCCAGATCCATCCTCGAGATGAAGCTGCTGTGGCGGATGCGCTTGTCGGGGTGGCTCTCCATGAATGCGTCCACCTCCTTTTCGTAGTAGCTTCCGCACTGCCACAGTACCTGTACGTCCTCTCCTCCCGGGCAGCCTGCCTCTATCCATGCCATCATCGAGCGGTTGAGCGTCCTGCTGCCGAGACTTCCTCCCACGACCAGAAGCTGCCTGCGGCCGGGCCCGAACCCGTAGTGCGCCAGTCCTTCCGCCCTGTCTTCGGGCGAGTAGGGGTGTATGTCGGAGCGTATGGGGTTTCCGGTGAAGACTATCTTGTCTGCCGGGAAGAAACGTTCCATGCCATCATAGGCGACGCAAATCACTCCGGCCTTCTTCGACAGTATCCTGTTGGTCAGTCCGGCGAATCCGTTCTGCTCCTGTATCAGTGTGGGGATGTGCCTGCGCGAGGCCTGCCAGAGCAGGGGAGCGCTCGCGTAGCCGCCCACTCCTACCACCACGTCCGGCCGGAACTCCCTTATCAGGCCTCCGGCTTTCCTGAGGCTTGCGAGCAGCCTGAACGGAAGCCTGAGGTTCTCCGCGATGTTGTGCAGCGTGAGCTTCCTCTGGAGTCCGGCGACGGGCAGCCCTACTATGCGGTATCCGGCTGCGGGCACCTTCTGCATCTCCATCCTGCCCTCGGCTCCGACGAACAGGATTTCGCTTTCCGGATTGGCTCTCTTCAGCGCGTCCGCGATCGAGACGGCAGGGAAGATGTGCCCTCCCGTGCCTCCTCCGCTTATCATTACCCTGAGTTTCCTATATTCCATATATATCGTCCGAGTTTTTTCCTGATTCGTATTCGTCGAGGTCGTCGAGCCTGTCCCTGACATCGTCTCTGGGTCCGCCGAGCGGGGCGGCCTCGCGGGTCTCCCTCTCTATGCGCCTTGCGGCCATCCTGCTGAACGACAGGATTATGCCGAATGCTATGCTGAAACACAGGAAGGCGCTCATGCCGTGGCTTATCAGCGGGAGGGTCTGGCCTGTCATGGGCCCTATGTCGGCGTTCACGAACATGTGCAGGAAGGCCTGCCCGGATATCAGTATGCAGAGTCCGGCCACGGCCACCTTGGCGAAGTTGTCGTTGCCGCAGTTGCGCACTATTATCGACCCTCTCGAGAGCAGCGACAGGTAGAGCATTATCACCAGTATGCCGCCGAGCAGTCCGTATTCCTCGATTATGAAGCTGTAGATGAAGTCTTCGGATATGGCGGGAACCACATATCTCTGGGTGCTCTGCCCGGGTCCCTTGCCCTTGAACCCTCCCTCGTGTATCGCTATGCGTGCGGCGTACGGCTGCCTTATCGCGTCCAGGGCCTCCTGATACTCGACGGTGCCCTTGCGCGACTCGAGGAACTGTTTCTCCATGTCCTCGTCCTCGAAGACACGGGAGACGCCCGTCCCTATGCGCTGCAGATGCTTGCCGTCAGAGAGCTTGTATATGCCGAAACACAGCATGAGCGCGGTTATTCCGACTGCGGCCAGTATGGTCATGTCGCGCAGGCTGCCTCCTCCCAGCAGTATCACGATGTACATTATCATCCCGATGAACAGCGCGCTGGAGTTGCTGCCCGGAAGTATGAGCAGGAAAGTCGCTATGAACGGGGCGTAGATGAAGATTATCTTCTGCCATTCGCCGGCGAGGTTCTTCAGGAAGGGGAGTTTCCGGCGCTTCTGCGCGTCGATCGCCCAGGCGAGGTACATCACCATTGCGACCTTCACTATCTCGAACACATGGATCTGCGTGTGCCTTATCTCGAGTATGCGGTAGGCGCCGTTGAGCTCGATAGCCTTGAGGAAAGGCAGCTGCACCCTGATGTCCAGCAGTACGAGCAGCAGCAGGGTCAAGGGGAATCCCAGGGCGCTGAGCCTCCAGAACCATTTGATGTTCTTTATGTTGTACAAGACGATGACTACCGCGAGACCTCCGAGCACGGTTATGAACTGCTCCCTGACTATGTCCAGCCGGCTCATTCCCTCGTCGAGCAGCCTCGACGACGAGGAGAACATGCACACGATGGACAGCAGATACAGCATGAGCAGGATTATCCAGACCACCTTGTCTCCTTCGAAGCGGTCTGCGAATGTCCATATTGTCTTTCTCCTGGCCGTCATGTCGTGTTTCCTGTCTTACAGGCGCCTTACCGCCTGCTTGAACTGTGTGCCCCTGTCTTCGTAGTTCCTGAAGAGGTCGAAGCTGGCGCAGCAGGGGCTCAGCAGCACCACGTCGCCCTCGGATGCGAATCCGGCGGCGGCCTTCACCGCGTCTTCCGCGGAGAGGGTGTCGCATATCGCGCCGCTGCCTACTATGCCTTCGAATGCAGCGTGTATCTTCGAGTTGTCCTTTCCGAGGCAGACTATCGCCTTGACCTTCTTCCTTACGAGTTCCTCGAGCACGCTGTAGTCGTTGCCCTTGTCCGTGCCGCCTACTATCCATACCACCGGCCTTGTCTGGCATTCGAGGGCGTACCATGCGGCGTCTACGTTCGTGGCCTTGGAGTCGTTGACATACTTCACACCGGCTATTTCGAGTACCGGCTCGAGCCTGTGCTCTACGGGAGAGAATGTCTTCAGGCTGTGTCGTATCACCTCGTCGCTGATGCCGGTCGCCTTCGCCGCGATGGCTGCGGCCATAGAGTTGTAGATGTTGTGCCTGCCGCCCAGCGCGAGTTCGCTAAGGAATATCTCCGTCTGCCGGTCTTCATACCGTACGACAATCTTCCCGTCTCGGACGAACGCTCCCTGCTCCACTTCCTTCTGCTGCGTGAAAGGCAGCATCTTGGCCTTCAGGACTATGTTCTCGAGGTGACCGACGGTGATAGCGTCGTCCGAGTCGAAGATGAAGCAGTCGTCGGGACGCAGGTTCCTCACGAGGCGGAACTTGGCCTCGACATAGTTCTCCATCTTGTGGCCGTAACGGTCGAGGTGGTCGGGCGTGATGTTGGTGATTATCGCTATGTCCGGGCGGAAGTCATAGCAGTCGTCCAGCTGGAAACTGCTGATTTCGAGTACATAGTAGTCGTGCTTGCAGGTCGCGACCTGATATGCGTAGCTCTGGCCTATGTTCCCTCCGAGACCTACGTCGAGCCCGGCTTCCTTCAGCAGGTAATAAATGAGCGAGGTCGTGGTGGTCTTTCCGTTCGAGCCGGTCACGCAGATCTTCCTGGCGCCGTCGTAGCGCGCCGCAAACTCTATCTCCGAGACTACATGGATTCCGGCCCCGACGATGCTGCGTACGACTTCCGCACTGCCGGGGATGCCGGGACTCTTTATGACCTCGTCGGCATTGAGTATCCTGTCCATGCTGTGCCCGCCCTGCTCGAAGGGTATCTCCCACTTGCGCAGGGTCTCGGCATATTCGTCCTTGAGCGTCCCGCTGTCTGACAGGAAGACGTCGAATCCTTTGACTTTCGCGAGTACGGCGGAACCGACTCCGCTCTCGCCGCCTCCCAGAACTGCAATCCTTGCCATTTTCTATCGTATTTTAAGCAGGGCAAGCGTGCCCACGGCCAATATTATCCCTATTATCCAGAAACGCGTGACTATCCTCGGCTCCGGGATGCCCTTTTTCTGGAAGTGATGGTGCAGGGGGGCCATAAGGAACACGCGCCTTCCCTGCCCGTACTTGTGTCTTGTATATTTGAACCAGCTCCTCTGGATGATGACCGACAGCGCCTCCACGAGGAAGATGCCGCAGAGTATCGGCAGCAGCAGCTCCTTGCGGATAAGCACCGCGCAGACTCCTATGACTCCGCCTATCGTGAGGCTGCCGGTGTCTCCCATGAACACCTGCGCGGGGAAGGTGTTGTACCAGAGGAATCCGAGCAATGCCCCGACGAACGCCGCCATATAAACGGCTATCTCGCCCGACCCCTGTATGTGCATTATGTTGAGGTATTCGGCGTTGAGGGCGTCGCCGCTGAGCCATGCCATGATGCCGAGCACCACACCTACTATCGCCGAGGTGCCGGCCGCCAGCCCGTCCATGCCGTCGGTGAGGTTGGTGCCGTTGGAGCAGGCCAGTATCACTATGATTATCATGGCCATGTAGATGAACCACGAACAGTACACGCCCAGCTGTCCCTTGAATATCGAGAGCCACGAGTAGTCGAATTCGTGGGCCTTCACGAAAGGTATGGTCGTGACGAGCTTCTCGGAGCGGATTTCGGGGCTGAAGCATACCGTGAGGGCTATCACGAGGCCCAGTCCGAACTGGAGTATGAGCTTGCCCCTCTCGCTCATGCCTTCCTTGTTGTGCTTGAACACCTTGATGTAGTCGTCGCGGAAGCCTATCGCCCCGCACCACAGCGTGGTGAGCAGCAGGAGCAGGATATAGGTGTTGTCGAGACGGCATACCAGCAGGGCGGAGCCCACGACGGACGCGATAATTATGAGTCCTCCCATAGTGGGAGTCCCTTTCTTCTGCATCTGCCCTTCGAGCCCGAGGTCGCGTATCGTCTCGCCGATCTGCTTCCTTGCGAGCAGCGATATTATCGCCCGGCCCGCGAAGAACGCTATCGCCATGCTTATCACTGCGGCGAGCATGGCCCTGAACGACAGGTAGTCTATAAGCCCGGCGCCCGGGAAGGTGATTCCCAGGTCCCTGAGCCAGTGTATCAGATGATATAGCATAATCCTCTCCTAAAGTGTCGTGAACAGTTCCTCCACTATTTCCCTTTCGTCGAAACGGCTCTTGACCGTTCCGAGTATCTGGTATTTCTCGTGTCCCTTGCCGGCGAGCAGGACGGTCGCGCCCTCCGGTGCCGTCGTTATGGCCGCGCGTATCGCCTCCTTCCTGTCGGCGATGCTTATTGTCCTTGCAAGCGCTCCGGCGTCCATCCCCGCCCTGATGTCGGCGATTATGTCGGAGGTATCCTCGCTGCGGCTGTTGTCGGAGGTCAGGAACACCCTGTCGGCAAGACGTCCTGCGACCTCTCCCATTTCCGGCCTCTTGGTCTTGTCGCGGTCTCCGCCGCAGCCGAACACGCATATAAGCGTCTTTTCGGGGGCTATGTCCCTGAGTGTCCTGAGTGTGTTCTCGAGGGCGTCGGGAGTATGAGCGTAGTCGATGACGACATTGAGCCCGCGTGGCCCTGCGAGAGTCTCGAGCCTGCCTTCTGCAGGTCTGAGCGCAGAAATGGAGACGAGGGCCTGCCGGGCGTCGAGCCCGAGGCACAGGGCGGTGCAGTATATCGCGAGCAGGTTGTAGGCGTTGTGTGCGCCAACGAGCCTCGTCCATACTTCCTGCCCGTCTATGTTGAGCAGCATGCCCTCGAAACTCTCTTCGAGGATGCGGCAGTTGTGGTCGGCCGCGCGGCGGCAGGAGTAGGTGACTACCTTAGCCCTGGTGTTCTGCACCATTATGGAGCCGTTCCTGTCGTCTGCGTTCGTGATGGCGTACGCTCCAGCCGGAAGAGAGTCGAAGAACCTCTGCTTGCACCTGAGGTATGCGGCGAAGGTCTTGTGGTAGTCGAGGTGGTCGTGGGTGAGGTTGGAGAATATCCCCACGCTGAATTCCAGCCCGGCCGTCCTCATCTGGTCCACGCCTATCGAGCTCACCTCCATGAAACAGTATTCGCATCCCGCGTCTACCATTTCGCTCATCAGGGAGTTTATGGTCACGGGGTCCGAGGTGGTGTTGGCCGTCTCTATGCGGCGGCTGCCGACATAGTTCGCTATGGTGGAGAGGAGCCCGCACTCGTAGCCCAGGCTCCTGAACAGGTCGTAGAGCAGGGTTACGGTCGTCGTCTTGCCGTTCGTGCCCGTTATGCCGACGAGTCTGAGCTTCCCGCTCGGGTGGCCGAAGAAGCGGTCCGCGGCGAGCGCGACGGCAAGCCTGCTGTCGGGCACGCTTATCGCGGTCCCGCCGAACTCGGGACACTCTCCTTCGCACATCACTGCCGCGGCGCCGGCCTGTATCGCCTGCGGTATGTAGGCCCGGCCGTCGTTGCCGCAGCCGCTGACCGCCACGAAAAGGCTGCCCTCGGTGACCTTGCGGGAGTCGTTGCACACGGAGGAAATCCCGATGTCGAGACTTCCTCTTACGCATGTCGCTCCGCAATCCTCTATTATCTGTCTTAGAATCATCTGTCTGCCCTCGTCTATCTTCTGCCCGTCCTTATCCTGTCCCGGAAATACGGGTCTATGTTGTATATCTTGTCTATCATCGTCCTTACGGCCCTCGCAGGGATGCCGCCTCCCTGGAAGCTCTTGCCGGTGGGGTTGGAGTATACCATGCAGATTACGCTGTACTGCGGGTCTTCGGCGGGGAAGAATCCCACGAAGGTGCCCTGGTACTTGCGCTTGCCGTTCTCGTCGACATATTTCCCGTTCGGGAAGGTGCCGAACGAGGTGCCGGTCTTTCCGGCTACGGAACATCTGGCGCCGCGCAGCCTTCTTGCCGTACCGTCTTCCGTAACGGCCTTGAGCGCCCTTGTGATAGTGTCGGCGACCGCCCTCGAGCAGACAGCCGAGTTGAGTATGCTCGGGCCGTTCACCAGATACGGCTTCATCATCCTGCCCTTGTTCGCAATCGCGTTGTAGAAGGTGAGTATGTGCAAGGGAGTCTCCTCCGTACTGTAGCCGTATGCGATCGAGCCGAGGTCGGTGTTGGTCCAGTATCTCGTCTCGGGACTGGGGATGGTCGGTGTCTGCAGTCCGTCGAGGTCGAAGTCGAAGGCTTCTCCGAGCTTGTAGTTGTAGAGGTTGGAGAGGAACCTCTCCGTGCCGTCGGAAGTCTTCGTCCTGCCGTAGTACTTCACGGCGAGGGTGGCGAACACATAGTTGGACGATATCTTGAAACCGTCCAGTATGGATATCTCGTCGGTGTCGTGCTGCCTTGCGAAGTCGCGGATATGGCTGTCGTTTATCGAAGTGCCTTCGACGTGTCCGGTCGTCGCGGGGAGGGTTTCCTCTAGACTCTTGACGAAGCCGTCCTCGAGTACGGACATCAGTGTCACCGTCTTGAATACGGAGCCGGGCTCCGCCTTGCGGCTGATAGCGAGGTTCTGGTACTCGCCGAATTCTCCTTCCTGCCCCCGCACGAGGTTGACCATAGCCCTTATGGCTCCCGTCTTCGTCTCCATAAGCACGAGGCAGGCTCCCTCGAGGTCTTCCTCGCTCTCTATCTGCTCCCTGAGCGCCGCGTCGGCAATCTGCTGGTAGTCGATATCGAGCGTGGTGTAGAGGTCTTTGCCGTCCTCGGCGCGGACGAGGCTGCTGTCGGTGTTGCTCACGGTGCCGAGGTCGGTGCTCCTGAGATATTCCCTGCCCTCCTTGCCGTGCAGTATGTAGTCGAACTTGCCTTCGAGGCCGATGTGCGTGTTTGTCACCTGCGAGTCGTTGTCGCGCACGAAGCCTATGGTCCTGCGGGCCAGCGTGCCGTATGGATAGTGACGTATGTCGGAGCGCTCTGCGATGACTCCTCCCCTGTAGCGTCCGTCGCGTGCGAGGGGCAGCTGCATTATACGGTTATAGGCGTTGAGGTCCACTTCGTGGCCTATCTTCACGTATTTCCTGCCGCGGGCGCGTCCGTCTCGTATCAGCCTGTAGTATTCGGATGCGCTCCTGTCGCCGAACTCTGCGGCGAATCCCCTGGCGAGCTCCCTTGCCTCTTCCAGCCACTGTGCCTCGAGCTCGGCTCCGTTCTCCTCTTTCCTGAACTCGTCCTTGAGCACCGTGCAGTCCATGTAGAACTGGTATTCGGGGCTTGAGATGGCGAGCAGCCTGCCGTGGCAGTCGTAGATGTTGCCTCTCTTGGGTATTATCGTGCGTGCCGTGGTCTTGGGCGTCAGTGCGCTCTCTATCTTGGGATCAGGCCGGAAGAATATCTGTATCTGGACGATGCGCAGCACGATCAGCAGCCCCGCGACAAGTAGCGCGAGGTATATCAGATACAGGACTATCCCTATCCTGTCCCTGTGTTTCCTGGGTGCCGGTGTGTCTATCGTTCCTGTCATCTTCCAATAACGGTTGCGGGTTTTTCAGGTTCCCTGACCTCGGAGCCCAGCTCGCCGAGCCTCGTCTCCACTTCGCTCCTCCTCTCGCTGCGTGCGAGGTCGAACACCAGCTGGGAGTTGGTGATCTCGAGCTCCTGTATCTCCTCCTTGTTCTTCTCGACCTCTGCCATGGTGTCCTCTATCATCAGGCTCATCCATATCGCCGCGGCGAACAGCAGGAAGGCATAGATGATATGCACGAAGTACCTGCCTATGTTGAGGCGGAGCAGGAACTCCCCCTTGACGATTGCGAGCAGGCTGTTCTTGAGCACCGTGCGTATGTCTGCCATCTTCCAGGTCCTCATATCTTCTCCGCTATTCTGAGCTTTGCGCTGCGTGCTCTCGTGTTCGTTGCGATTTCCTCCTCCGAGGGGAGCACGGGCTTCCTGTTCACGGCACGGAGCGGCGTCCTTGCGACTCCGAACGTGTCCTTTTCGATGATTCCGCCGATGTTTCCGCTGCGGATGAAGTTCTTGACCATCCTGTCTTCCAGGGAATGGTAGGTTATGACGACGAGCCTTCCTCCCTTTTTCAGCGAGGCGGCCGCTCCGTAGAGGAACTTCTCCAGGGAGCGCATCTCGTCGTTGACCTCGATACGGAAGGCCTGGTAGACCTTGGCCAGGTACTTGTGCTCGGCGAAAGAAGGCAGGGCGGGTCGGATCGCACCGTAGAGGTCGTCGGTGGTGAGGATCGGCGCCTTCGAGCGGGCCGCAACCATTAGCTGGGCCAGCCTGCGGGCGTTATCCACCTCGCCGAAGAGTCTCAGGATCCTTTCCAATTCTTCTTGCGTATAAGAATTAACGATGTCGGCGGCGGTCTTGCCGCCCTGCGCATTCATCCGCATGTCCAGTGCGGCGCTGTAGCGGAACGAGAAGCCCCGCCCGGCAGTGTCGAACTGGTGGGAGCTCACGCCGAGGTCGGCGAGGACTCCGTCGAGCACTTCTCCCGTTTCAGGGTATCCGGCGCTGCCGGTGCCGTGATGTCCCGCAGTGCCGGTCTTGCGGCGTCCGGAGTTGCCGGTGTCTCGATGCAAGGTGCTGCCGGTGCTGCGGCATTCCAGCAGCATGTAGTTGTGGATGAAACGGAAGTTGTTGTGTATGAGTGTGAGTCTGGTGTCTTCAGGAGCGTTTGCGAGGGCGTCGGCATCCCTGTCGAACGCGAACAGGCGTCCTTCCGGTCCGAGCCGCGAGAGTATTTCGCGGCTGTGGCTGCCTCCGCCGAAGGTCGCGTCGGCATAGAGTCCGGCAGGATCAGTCACGAGGGCGTCTACGCTCTCGTGCAGCAGTACGGGGATATGGTATTCAGACATATCCGGCCCTCCCTATCGTTGCGAGAGGCTTTCTGCTATGGCAATGAATTCGTCGTGGGGGAGCCTTGAGGCTTCGAAGCTTTCCCTGGCCCATATCTCGATCTTGAAATCATTGCCGGAGAAAACCACTTCTTTGTTCACAGAAATTGAATCAAGGAGCCTGCGGCTGACCGAGATGCGGCCGAACTTCGCGTCCGGCTCGACGATATCGCGATCGCGCATGTATTCTCTCCAGAACATCGCGTGTCTTCTGTTGAATGTGAGGTCGAGAGAGTCCTTGACTTTGCCCGACTGCCTTTCCCACTCTTCGTAGGTGTACATCTCCAGGCAGGGGGCGAACAGGTCCTTCTTGATGACAAACCTCATGTCGCCTCCCGGAGACATTGCGGCACGGAAGGCGGCAGGAAAGACCAGTCTTCCCTTGTCGTCTACCTTTGAGGAATATTCTCCGATGAAAGCGACCATCTGTAATTCTTATACGCGAGTCCAAAGGTACGGAGAATTTTCCAATTTCTTACACTTTTTTACATTTTATTCCACAAACTGCCTTCCGGCAAAACATCCGCCACGGGGGCATGCCTTCCAGGTACCTGTGGACCGCCCAGGTAAGGCGGATGTCCCCAATTTGACCACACCGGCACCGGTCACCAATCTCACACACAGCTACAGACGGTACTTGCGTGGAGGATGTTTTGCCGGAAGCATTTTGCCGGCCGGTGCCGGGAAAGGCCTTTTGCCGATCGGTTGAAGGCTGCTCCTTAAAGAACAGTGGCGTGGGGAGGCTAAAAGAAGGCGACGCATGGGAGCGCCGCCTTAAGTGTTCTCACAACGGAATAAACTGTTTCCTGTACATCAAAGGTAAGAATTTGAAAGCAATTCACAATGCCGGACGGATACCATGCGTCGTCAAACATCGAGGCTTTCTTCATGGTGATGCCCCTGTTAGAGAGGAAGCGGTCGCTTGTCAGGAAGAATTTCAGTTTCATAATGTAAAATACGACGAAGATGACAGGGCAGATGACTATCGGGACGATGAGCCCGGGGGAGGTACTGGTCAAGGAGCCGTTCAGGAGGACGCTTCCGGCTGAGACCCTCACCAACTACGGGCAGAACTTCGCGACGGGAGGATATCTCGCGGCCAACCTGCTGCTCGGCAATTCCGGCAGGGTCCTCGACGCGTAGCCGGTGTACATCGGTACGGGAGGAGGGAACGGTCTCTATGAGGAGATGCTCGCCGAATACGAGAGATACAGCGCAGACCCAAACTATAGAGATGTTGCGTCCGACAGGAGCACGCTTGGGCTGAAGGCGATGCATGTGCAGCATAAATTGAACTCAAAGAAAGGCTGGTACGAAACCGCCGCGCAGAACGCAGGCTACAAGGCGGGGCATTCGGTGGTGCTGGAGGCGGAAGACCATACAGTGTTCCTTAAGAAAAACACTGAAGGTCTGTGGGACGGGAGGAAATTCGAGATCGCGGGTGCGGAAAACGGGACGTCGAACAACATCAGGAACGCATTGAAACACTGAGCCACGAAGCCCGGTTGCGAAGTCGCGGTAATTTTAGTTCTGGAAGACATGAAGAATGCCGATTTGCGCACGGGTCTTGCCAGATATAACGGGCTGAAAGGTTCGTCCCAGTGGAAGGAGTTCAAGGAAATCTATGTCGTTGACATAAACGGAGATATAAAACATCTGCCGCCAGCCGGGAACGACTGACGGCAGGGGAGCGGGGGACGTGTCCCTTGCGGGATTGAACGCTCCCCCCGCACTGCAAATATAGAAAACCTATCAAGAATTTCAAATATTTCCTGAACAATCCTTTATCCCCGTCCGAGACCGCGGGGTGTCCGTGCATAAGCAGGCAAATCCTCCGGGGGAGGGACTGTTGAGAGAGATAGAATAAACCGGGGCGGCTTTGCACACCGCCCCGGAGGTGGTACACGGCCACTGAGGCCCTGTCCCTGTTTTCCCGCATCGCGTAGGCCCCCGTGGAACTGCAATCCACGCCCTTGCTCGATGCGCAGTCTTCGACATCACAAAGGTAGCGAATCTTTTCAGGACTTCAATGGATTGACGGAAGAATCCCTCTTCAGTTTATCCCCGCCAACAAGTCCCCGGAGTTCTGCGTGCAGGAAATCCAGAAGGAGATGATTGCGAGGGTGTTCGTGGTGCCGGGATGTATGAAGAAATTGTAACTAAAAGTTTCATATTTTGTAAACTTTTATTATGTTTGTCTTGGAATTAAGGACAGATAAATGCCTCGCTTTCAAGTAATATTGCTGGACGACGCGAAGGACTTCCTCAGCGGGCTCTCGGCGCAGGCATACAAGAAGATACTTTATAAGATCCACAGGGTCGCCGGAGGCGAAATGGACGCCGAGCTTTTCAAGAAGCTGGGGAATTCGGATATATGGGAGTTCTGCACACTGTACGCGAAAAAGCCTACCGTCTTTTCGCTTTCTGGGATACAAAGAGCGACACCATAGTGGTAGCGACGCACGGAATTGTCAAGAAAACGCAGAAAACCCCGTCCAAGGAGATAGCCAAGGCGGAAAGAATAAGAGATAAGTATAGAGAAAAGACAGGATCTATGAAACAGATTGGCGATATGAAATTTTATACGCTTGACGAGGTCTCGGACGAGCTCGTCGGCAAGCCCGGCACCCCGGAACGCGACGCGTTCGACAACAGTGTCGCGGAAGCGGTGGACGCCTACCGCATAGGTGAGGCCATAAAGGCGGAGCGCGAGAGGCAGCACCTCACGCAAGAGGAACTCGGCAAGCGCATAGGAGTGCAGAAAGCGCGCATCTCGCGCATGGAAAAGGGGCACAGCATCAGCCTCTCCTCCGCCTGTCGCGCGTTCAGGGCGCTCGGCGTGGAATCGGGCACGCTCGACCTCGGGAAATCAGGGAAAGTCTCCCTCTGGTAAAAAGGCGCGGCCATGTCAGACGGAGCAGCGGAGTTCATCGGGGTACTCGTACTCCTCGCCCTGTTTATCGGGTGGTGTTACATGAGTTATCGGGTCGCCGTCTGGGTGTTCAGGAGGGACGTCCGGAAGGAGCTCGAGAGGAACAAGATGACCGAACAGCAGGAGAAGGAGGCTATCGCCAACCGTCTCCGCGAAGAACAGCGCCGGAAAGACCTCGAGGAGCAGGTCAGGCGCGAGATGATAGAGAGGGGCGAACTGCCGCCCGACGACAAATAGCAGCGGGTCTTTTGTGCCTGCCTCGACACACGCCAGATGAGGCAAAGGCCGACATGGCGGTGCAGATGAGGTTCTACAAAGACACGCTGAAGCAACTCTGGGCTTACCTCAACGGAACGAAGCCGAGGAAACTCCAGCGTGAAAGGATAGCGAGGGGGCTGCATTCCTTCTCGGAAGAATTGCGCTCCATATTTCCGTAATGTTTGGTGACTTCTTTATTTGTCCGGCCACCTCAACGAGTCTATCACCCTCCTGTTCGCCGCATCGAGCAGCGACCAGTCCCTCTCGATGTAGATATCGGCCATTCTCAGTTCCCCGACATGGCAGAGGCATTCGTCTATCGTCGCCTTCTCCACTCCCGCGCGCCGGGCGAGGCTTGCCCATGTCTTGCGTGGCGCGTCATCCGTCTTTCAGGGTCCTGGCGGCCGCGCGGTATTTCCTTGAGACCGGCAGCTCGACTCCGGCGACGGTGACGCTGTCCGGGCCGGCATGTTCTACGGCGGACCGGCGCACGAGGTATGACCGGTGGATTCTGACGAAGCCGTTTCCGAGTATGGCTTCCCATTGGGATATGCATGTCCTGTTCCTGAACCTGCGGCAACCGGTTGCATAGAGGCATACTTCCGTGTCGTTGGACTCGACATACAGGATTTCGGATGGCAGGAGCGAGACTTTCTTCCTTTCGGAATAGAATGTCACGGCCGTCTCCCGTTCCGGGCATCTTGTCGAAAGATACCTGTCGAGGAAGCGGTCCCCGATTACGAGCAGGGCCACGAAGGCTGCCACGAACACGGGGTTGACTATCACGTCGGGCATCATGAACGACTGCCTGAGTCCGCTGATGAACATGTTTACGAGCACGAGCAGCAGGAACTCCATGACAAGGATCGCGGATGAGACGAGCAGCAGGTGCCAGATGCCGGCCGTCCTGGACCTGAACGATATTCCAGGAAACAGGAATTTGGCCGCCAGCGCTCCGGGGAGGAACATGGTCCCTACCAGCAGAGCCTCCGGGAACGAGTAGCCCAGGCTGGATACGGTCAATGCAAGCATAAGCACCGACAGCATCCAGTACAAGGCCATATATAGCACCTTTTTCATAAATGTCTCCGGTACAAAAATACCAAATAGGCGCGACTCGTCATACAGGACAGGCTCCGGATGTGGGATTCGACCGTCGGGGCGGGGGATTCGGCATTGACGGAGACGGGGCGCTTCGCTACATTTGTCCCGTCAAACCAACATATGATATAATTATGTCAACAACTATCCTCTTGTCAGCTCCTGTCGCATGGTTCGTCCAGGGCGGACCGTTGGGAATGTCTATCCTTACTGTCATACTCGTACTGATGCTTCTCGCCGCATGGAAGGCTCCGGCCTGGGTCAAGGAAATCGGGATCGCCGCCCTCGTGTTCGGAATCTTCTATCAGGTCGCCGGCATCCTGCAGATGCTCGGTTTCCTTCAGGAGAGCCCGGAGACAGGCCCGGGCATAATATACGGCGGACTCAAGGTCAGTTTCATCCCGACACTCTACGGGATGGCGATCTACTTCGTTTCGCTTATCCTCAGGATAGTGCAGAAACCAAGGATCTGACAGGCCGCCTTTCCCTTGAGGCATAGAAGAGCCGCGGCGCGTGCATGGGGCAGCGTCGCGGCAAGATATCGTGAGCCTGCGCTTAGAACGACACTCCGAGCTTGAAGCCCAGGTTGTTGATCCCGTTCAGGCCGAAAGAGTCGTACCGGTTTGTCGCATAGCTGTAATATACGGCGAACTGGAATCCGAAATTGCTCTTGTAGAACGGGTGCCAGGTGAAGCCTATCTCCGGAGATGCATAGAATCCCCACTGCGTATCGCGCAGCCCGCCTGTCGGGAAATAGACATAGGCCCGTCCGTAATCGGCTCCGATCTTGGCCTCGGCATACGGCTGGAATTCCTTCCAGCCGAGACGGAACCTTATGGTGGCTCCGAATGGAATCTGGAACAGGGAGTTGCATGCGTCTGTCGTGAGGGCGGCCCCGTCAGTGCCGGTATAGGTCCGGCGCGGGATGTAGTCCATGTTGGTGTTGTAGCTTGCAAACGCGCCTACGGCCAGCCTCGGCAGTACATAGTATCCGCCTTCGGCATAAGCGCCCCAGCCGCTTGCATCCTTTATGAAGTCGTTGCCGGCCAATCCGTTGAACTGCCAGCCTGCGTCGACATAGAATCTCCTGCCGGGCTGTGCGTCTGCCGTGGATACGAAGGCGAGTGCAAGGACTGCGGCCGCCAATATGCTCTTAATCATTCTTTTCATAATCAGGCCCTCCTTTTATTTACCGAGATACTCCGACTGCGCGAAAGACTGGCTGACAGCCCTCGAGAAACGGGCTGCATCCGCCCTGGAACCTCCGATGCTGCCGTCTATGTAGCTGTTCCAGATGACAGGAAGCGGCTTGTCGTCGCCGGTCTCGCCCGTAAGGTCGACCATTTCCGTCAGCAGGGAATGGGTCGAATACCCGTAGGTCACGGGGAACGAGTAATACCACGAACCCCAGCCGCCCCAATAGCCCGGGTACCAGTAGCCCGGATAGTCGAGCCACCAGGGGTATGACGGATAGTAGGCGGTATAGTACGAGGTCGATACTATGTAGGAAATCTGTATTCCGAGGTCTGCCCGGGCTTCGGGCGCCACGTCCTGGTCGAGGTCGCTGTCGACCTTGCCGGTGTCTACATACCTGTACCCCTTTGCCTCCATTTCTTCTATGTACTGGTTCCTGACACTCTTTGCCCAGTCGTTCAGGAACATGCTTCCGCGGTCGCCGTCGATCGCAAGCAGGCTGTCAGCCACTGTGAAGGTTTCGAACCTGGCGAAATCACCAGCCTCCTCGCTGTGGGCGGTATACACCAGGAATTCTCCGTCGAAATCCGATGCCGACGGCACTTTCTCGCAGGCGGCCGCCAGCACGAGCGCTGATGCAAACAAGATATACCTTTTTTTCATAATCGTCATTTTTAATAAGACCGTTAGATAAATAACTTACAGCGACATGCCCTCGTACACCCTGGACTGCCCGTAGGGCACTATCCGTCCTTCGAGCCTTATGGTCTGGGAGTTGAAATTGGGCGATATGATCACATGGGCTTCGTCCGATCCCGGATAGAGGGATATGTCGGCCTGGGCGCTTATGCCTGCGCCGTTGATGTCCAGATGTACATGGACGACTCCTTTCCTGCCTGTGGTCACGGTGAATCCGGAGACGAGACCGTCGAGGGTGATGCCGCCGACACCGTTAGGACCGGAGACCATACGGCTCGGCGATATCTGTACGACACCCCTGTCCCCGTCGACAGAGATGAAGTTGGTGGCAGAATTGACATATATGCGGGTTCCTCCGCGGAAGGTCAGGGACTCTGCCTCGAGCACGAAGGATTTCGCGTTTATGGCGGCACCGGCCTGATGCCATGTCAGCGTGTCTATCATGGCCTGGGCCGCACGGTCAGGTGCGCTTCTCTGCCGGAACTCGCTCATATCGTTTTTCCATTGGTCAATTCTCTGTTGCCTTGTCGTCCTGTCCTGCGCCATGCCGGCCAGAGACAGGGACATCAAAAATAGCATTGAAATGATCCTTCTCATAAAACCTCCTTGTATGTTGTTTCCGAACATCACGATGTTGCAACAGATATGCCAATCGGCCGCTTCGGAGTGCCTCCAGCCGCGATCCGGAGAAAATTTTCATGTTGATTTTGTTTTTCCGGAATTATTTCCTATATTACGAGAGGGAATTCAAACTCGATCTAACTTATGAAAACGTTCGTTATAACACTGACCACAGTCGTATTGACTTGCCTGCTTTCCCCTTCTGTGGTTTTTGCCACAGACTCTCCCGATCGCGACCGGTCGGCGCAATCCGGCACTACGGTCGTTTTCTGGACCAACGAATCCTCTCAGGGCCCTATCAGGGTATATGTAAACAGATGCTATGTCGGCACCATAACTACGAGTTACTCCTCTGCTCCGCGCTGCGGCGCTCCCGGTTGCGTCACGGTAGTCCTGCCCAAGGGCGGCAATACCTGGTACGGCGTAGCCACTGACGGGACAAGATGGTTCAGCGGGAACAGCCGCCTGCACCGCGGATGCAATTCGGTCCGTCTCCACCATGCAGGAGTGTCTGACGGAAGCGTCCCCATTCCGCCTTCCGAGCGCAGCCATTCCGGGAATGCCAAGCTTGAATGCAAGGATCTGATGGGCCCCGACAGGGGCTTCTGCCGCAAGGGCGTGCCGTATCTCGGACTTGACCTGGGCGCTTCCGTATTCTACGGAGAGTTTGCCAGGCTGATCTTCGCCACCGGAAACGTCAGCGGATTCTATCTGTACGGAGGCGTGGGCCGGGATATCCTGTTCGACAGGATGAATTCCGACAGGCTGCTCTGGCACGTCGGTGCGGGCATGCGCTACTCGTTCGACCGCGACCATGTCAGCATGGGAGTGGTCTACGGCGAGAATCCGCTCTGCTACAACCAGGGTGTCCTGCTTGAGTTCGTCTGGCACCGCTACTTCGGAAATTCCCGGAGGATAGGGATGTTCGCCGGCGGAGGAGTCGGCCTCGGAGATTTCGGAGCCAACGAACCGGCATTCGTCTGGGATGCGCAGATAGGCATATCCATCAAGCTCTGGCAGCGCTGACCGGCCTGCGTGTCTCGATTATGCAGTCGGCGGGAGCCTTGATGTTCCCGTCGAGTGTGACGGAGCCTATCTCATCTGCTACTATATGGCCCGAAGCCGGGTTCTTTATGTTCGTGATGCTTCCGCGTATGTCGGCCTCGAGGGTCGAGTATTCGAACGCGCGGTCGCAGGCAGGGTCGAAGCTGCAGTTTTCCAGGACGAGGCCCTGCGCGTAGCATAGCGGCTGCTCCCCGGAGATGCGGCAGTTTACGAGGCGCAGGTTCCTCGAGTGCCAGCCGAGATACTCCCCGTCGAGTTCGGAGTCGTATATCGTCACATCCTCGACTTCCCAGAACGCGTCCTTGGTGGTGATCTTCGCGTTGCGGATTTCTGCGTTCCTGACATACTGGAACACATACTTGCTGTCGCTCTCGAGTCCGTCGACACGGATGTCCCTGCTGAACATGAACGGATAGGTGCCGCCGTGCAGGACGAGGTTCTTCGCATGTATGCCGCTGCATCTCCAGAACACCTCGTCGGCGTCGTTCATCGTGACGTTCTCGAGCGAGAGCTCCTGCATCTCGCGGAACATCTTGGGCGCATCGATGACGGTGTCTTCCATTGTGAGGTGGTCTGAGTACCACAGCGCAGAGCGGCCTCCAGGGGCGAAATAGCAGTTCCGTATGGTGAAGCCGTGCACATGCCAGAAGGGATAGTTCCCTATGAAGCGGCAGTTCGTCGCGAGAATGTCGGAACACTCCTTTATGGCGGATTCGCCCTCGTTTATGGTCACGTTGTCGATGTGGAGGCCGTGCGATGCGAACAGTGGCCTTTCGCCTCCGAATTGCGTATCTTTGATCAGTTGCATGTCGTCTTGTCTTTTTGAAGTGCAAAAATATCCATTTCCCGCACCTTTCCGACCGGTCGGGCGGATTCCTGCGTCAGAAGGCTGGAACCAGCACGATGTGGTTGCCGAGCCTGTTGGCGAAGAACCTGTCGAAGTCCTCCAGGCTGTCGAAACGGAAGGATACCTGGGTCCTGCACCGCTGGACGATATTCGTGTTGGCAGTCAAGGTCCCCTCGGCCCCGTAGAACCTGTCGAGCCTGCGGCCGCCTATCTTGACTATTGAATACCTGCCGGTGGGCAGTATTCCGGCGATTCCGACACCTGTTCCCGACTCGAAGTGCGTCGGAAGGGAGAATGACTCTGTCATCGAAGTTGGGACGGTGCAGTGGGCGAAGTCAACCCTCAGCCGTTCTCTGTCGGATGACGAGGGGTTGGCCATGAAGGGAGCCCTGCCCCGGCGTGCATAGACGGCCATCATCGTCCAGAGCGCAGGTATGTCGCCTTCGCACCCGCTGACGATACCGTCGTCGTTGAGCCTCGCAAGCGCGAGACAGGCCGTGGTCCTGCAGCTGCCCAGCAGGTCGAAGCATTTGACGGTCAGGGCAGTGAGCCTGTATTTCTCCACTATGGACCGGAGGGCCTTCTCCATGTTTTCGGCAGCCCTGAGGCGCTCTTCCCCGACCGCGGCTTCCCCTGAAAGGTTTCCTCCCTCCCTCCTGTAGGCGTCGGCGAGTTCCTCTATGCCTATGTCCACGAAGCGGGTGCCGAATTCGGATGTCACATATCCGAGGTCGACATCCGACGATATCAGCCATGGCGACGCTCCGCCTATCAGGCCGACGGTACTGCCCCGCAGGTATTCCAATACCTCCGGGCCGTAGATTTCGCCGAAGCCGCCCCTGCCCGTGCCTCCAGCGCTTTCGGTACCCGTGTCAGCGCTGTCACCGGATTCGAGGGGGATGTTCACCAGCCTCGCGCCTGTTCCCCTCCGGTCGAGGTAGCTCGCGATTTCGAAGGACGCGGCGAGGGAATTGTGGTAGCCGTCGCTGAGCAGGACTATCTCGCCGTGAAGCTCTCCGAGCCTTTCGCGGAAGAGTTCCTCGGTCCCGCCGGTAGCGATGAAGCATACGGCGTCCGAGGCCGGCAGCTGTGCGGCCGTGCCGTCGACGATATTAAGGACACCGTCCTCCGGGAGACCGTAGCGCCTGCGGAAACCGTTGTCCCTGAGCTTGTCGAACAGGTCCTGCCTGCACGACATGACGCTGTCCGCGTCGTGGAGCGGGGATGCGAATACTATAAGGTTCATGTGTCTGTCGTATAAAACTAAACAGGGCAACCCGACTGAGTTGTCCTGTTTTGGTGTAGCGGGAGGCGGACTCGAACCACCGACCTCCGGGTTATGAGCCCGACGAGCTGCCAACTGCTCTATCCCGCGATGTTGGACTGCAAAGATACGGATAATTCTTGAAAATGCAAATTAATCCGCACAGATTTCTATCCGTGTGTCCATCCTTGCCATGACGGTGGGCTCGCTGATGCGCCTGAACTCGCCGAGCAGGACTCCCTCCTCGTCGGAAGAGCCGGAGAACATCTCCAGAATCTGCTCCATCTGGGTCTGTGCCCTGGGATATCCGGTCACCTTCCAGTTGGCGAGGTCGACGTCTCCTGCGCAGAGCGCCGCATAGTTCACGGCGTCTTCAAGCGTGCCTATCTCGTCGACCAGATGCAGGCCCATTGCGTCGGCTCCCGTCCACACGCGTCCCTGGCCTATCTCGTCGACCCTCTCCTTGGGTATTCCGCGGCCTTCGGATACGGTCGTGGTGAACTTGTCGTAGATGCTTTCGATCGAGCGCTGCATGAAGTCGTATTCTGTCTTGTCGAGGGCCTTCATGCCGCTGAACATGTCGCCGTGGCTGCCGGACGATACGGTCTCTATGTTCACATGGAGCTTGTCACTCGCAAGTCCGGAGAAGTCGGGAATCATTCCGAAGACTCCAATGGAGCCGGTAAGGGTCGTGGCGTCGGAGTATATCTTGTCGCAGTTGTTCGATATCCAGTATCCGCCCGAGGCCGCATATCCTCCGTATGACGCTATGAGGGGCTTCACCTCCGCAAGCCTGTCGAGCTCGTGCTTGATCTTCTCCGACGCGATCACGCTGCCGCCGGGAGAATTGACCCTGAGCACCACGGCCTTGACCGTGGAGTCAGCGCGTACCCTGGATATTATCGATGCGAAGCGGCTGCCGTCCACATCGGAGCCCGAGCCGCCGTCGACTATCTCTCCGTCGGCATATATCACTGCAATCTCCTTGTCGGACTTGACCACAGGGGCGCTCGCCGCGACATAGTCGGCGAAGGGGATGAACTTCACGTCCTTGATGTCCTCCTCGACAGCGAGGGTGGCGAGCTTCTGCTCGAGGCCTTCCCTCGTGAGGAGTTCGTCGGCGAGTCCGTAGTCTATGAAGTCCTGGGGCAGATTGAGCCTCAGGTTGTCTATGGCATCGTCAAGCTGCGCGGCACTCAAATCCCTGCTGAGCGCTATCTCCCCGGACATAGTCTCCCATATGGAGTCCACCATCCTTTGGTACTGTTCGCGGTTCTCGGGACTGCTAGAAGAGCGCGTATACATCTCGCCCGCGGACTTGTACTTGCCGTGGCGTATGAGCTGCACGTTGATACCGAGGCGCGAAAGCAGGTCGCCGAGGAAGGTCATCTGGGCGCTGACCCCGGTCATCATCGGCGTAGCACCGAGGTAGGAGCTCATATAGACCTTGTCGGCTACCGACGCGAGGTAATATCCGCCCAGGGAGGGGAATTCGAGATAAGACACCACCGCCTTTCCGCTCGTGGTGCGGAAGTTCTCGAGGGCGGCCCTGAGCTCCTCGATTCCGCTGAGCCCGCTCGCGGAATTGTCGGTCCTGAGGTATATGTACTGCACTGCCGGATCAGATGCCGCCCGGTTGACGGCCTGCACGGCATCCCAGATGCCGATCGTCGTGGTGCTGCCTCCGGCGATCGCCGAGAACGGGTCGGTTCCCGTGCTCTGCTCGGCCAGCACTATCTTGGACATGTCGAGCGTCAGTACTCCCTCCTTCGGCAGTACGGGGGTGCTGCTGCCGACGGCGAGCAGTGCTCCGAGTGCTCCGAAGCCTATGATGCACAGGATAACGGTCGTGACCACGAGACCGCAAATGACGGCCAGGGTCATCTTCAGGAAATCTTTCATCTTGACTTAAACGTTAATTCTTCCAAAAATACTAAATTTGCGCCAAAATCAAATAAAAAAGATGTCACAGAAACCCTCTATTCCCAAAGGCACGAGAGACTTCTCCCAGCAGGAAATGGCTGAGAGGAACTATATATTCGATACTGTACGCTCGGTGTTCGCCACCTACGGTTACGCGCAGATAGAGACTCCCGCAATGGAGAACCTGTCCACGCTCCTGGGCAAGTACGGGGACGAGGGCGACAAGCTGCTCTACCGCATACTCAATTCGGGCGACGCGTTCGCCGGAGCCGACATGTCGAGGCCGCTGGCGCCTCAGGTGTGCGAGAAAGGGCTCCGCTACGACCTCACGGTGCCGTTCGCGAGATATGTCGTGCAGCACCAGAGCGAGATATCGTTCCCGTTCAAGCGTTTCCAGATACAGCCGGTATGGCGCGCCGACAGGCCCCAGAAGGGACGCTACCGCGAGTTCTACCAGTGCGATGTGGACATGATAGGCAGCCGGAGCCAGATGTGCGAGCTCGAGCTCGTGCAGATCGTGGACGAGGTGTTCCGCAGGCTCGGGGTGGATGTCGTGGTGAAGGTCAACAACCGCAAGGTGCTCACCGGGCTGGCCGAGCTCTGCGGGGCTCCGGACAAGGTGGTGGACATAACCGTGGCCATTGACAAGCTCGACAAGATAGGTCTCGACGCCGTCAAGGAGGAACTCCGTTCCAAGGGTCTCGACGAGCGCGCGACAGGCATACTGGAACCGGTGCTGAAGCTCGAAGGCTCCAATGCGGACAAGATTTCCACGATGCGCTCGCTGATGCAGGACTCCGAGGCGGGACTCAGGGGCCTCGACGAACTGGAGGAACTGTTCTCCCTCGTCGCTTCGGCCGGAGTGGGAACTCGGGTCGAGCTCGACCTTTCGCTCGCAAGGGGGCTCAACTACTATACAGGGGCGATATTCGAGGTCAAGGCCTGCGGCTTTGCCATAGGCAGCATCTGCGGAGGCGGCCGCTACGACAACCTCACCGGAATCTTCGGCCTTCCCGACATGTCGGGAGTGGGTGTCAGCTTCGGGGCAGACAGGATCTACGATGTGATGAAAGGGCTCGGAAAGTTCCCCGAGGCGCTCTCCGCAGGTTCCCGGCTGCTTTTCGCGAACCTCGGTGCCGACGATGTCAGGTATGTGCTCGGCATAGCTTCGGCTCTCAGGGGCAGGGGAATCTCCGTGGAGGTATATCCCGACGCCGCCAAACTCAAGAAGCAGTTCGACTATGCCTCTCGCAAGGCCATACCGTTCATCTCGATAACCGGCGAGTCCGAAAGGATCTCCGGCAGGGTCAACCTCAAGAACCTCGCCACGGGAGTGCAGCAGGACTTCGCCTGCGACGATCTCGATGCCATGGCCTCGTTCCTGGCAGGGTAGCGGAATCCCGGCCTGCCGGGCGGATTATATACCCGGATTCGGGCGGATAGGAAACAGGAATTGCGGCAACTGGCAGGTTCACCGTCAATTACCGCAACTACGAGCGGGTGCGATGTGGGGCTCGAACCCACGACACCTAGAACCACAATCTAGTGCTCTACCAACTGAACTAATCGCACCATTTGAATGGACTGCAAAGATAGGAAGATTTTTGTTCCCTGCAAGTGATGTGAATGAAAAATCAGTTATATTTGTACGATTTGAATATAAGAGTACCTTATAAATATGGCAAAAGAAATTAAATTCTCTCTCGTTTACCGAGATATGTGGCAGTCTTCCGGCAAGTACCAGCCGAGAGTCGACCAGCTCGTAAGGGTTGCGCCGGCCATTATAGACATGGGCTGCTTCGACCGTGTGGAGACCAACGGCGGCGCGTTCGAACAGGTGAACCTCCTCTATGGAGAGAACCCCAATGTCGCCGTGCGCAAGTGGACGGCTCCTTTCCATAAGGCGGGAATCCAGACCCACATGCTCGAAAGGGGACTGAACGCGCTCAGGATGAATCCCGTTCCGGCCGATGTGCGCGAGCTGATGTTCAAGGTCAAGAAGGCTCAGGGAACCGATATCTCCCGTTCTTTCTGCGGACTCAACGACCCCCGCAACCTCAAGCTCTCCATAGAGTACGCCAGGAAGGCGGGCATGATCTCGCAGGCCGCGCTTTCGATCACGCATTCTCCTATCCACACCGTAGAGTACTATCTGCAGCTCGTGGACAAGCTCGTGGAGTACGGTGCCGACGAAATCTGCCTCAAGGACATGGCGGGAATCGGCCGTCCGACCTTCCTTGCCGAACTTACGAAAAAGATAAAGACGAAATATCCCAGGATTGTCGTACAGTACCACGGACACAGCGGCCCCGGATTCGCGCCTGCGTCTATGCTCGAGGTGGCGAGGGCCGGTGCCGACTATATCGATGTCGCCGTCGAGCCTCTCTCATGGGGCAAGGTGCATCCCGACGTGATAACCATCCAGCAGATGCTCCGCGCCGACGGCTTCCTCGTCAAGGATATAAACATGGATGCCTACATGCAGGTGCGCAGCCTCACGCAGGAGTTTATAGACGACTTCCTCGGCTACTGGATCAACCCCAGCAACGCCAAGATGACCTCGCTGCTCGTGGGCTGCGGACTTCCCGGCGGAATGATGGGCTCGATGATGGCCGACCTCAAGGGCTTCAAGGCCGCGATCAACGCTTCGGAGCGCGCCAACGGCAAGCCCGAGAGCACCCTCGACGGACTTATGCTCAAGCTGTTCAACGAGGTTGAGTATGTATGGCCGCGTCTGGGGTATCCTCCGCTCGTGACCCCCTTCAGCCAGTATGTGAAGAACACCGCGCTGATGAACCTGCTCGCCCTCAGCCAGAACAAGCCCCGCTTCTCGTCTATCGACAAGGATACCTGGGGAATGATACTCGGCAGGATGGGCAAGCTGCCCGGGCCTCTCGCTCCCGAAATCGTGGAGCTTGCCAAGCAGAAGGGCATGGAGTTCTATACCGGCAACCCTCAGGATGAATATCCTGACGAGCTTCCCAAGTTCCGCCAGATGATGAAGGACGAGGGTTGGGACTGCGGCCAGGACGACGAGGAACTCTTCGAGCTTGCCATGCACGAGAGACAGTACCGCGACTACAGGAGCGGCATCGCCAAGGAGAGGTTCAACAAGGAACTCGCTGAACTCAAGGCCAAGGCCGGTGCTCCCATAGTCATCAAACGCCCCGTTGTGGAGATGCCCGAGTTCGACATCGACAAGATAGTCGGGAAATATCCCAAGGCCACGCCCGTGCAGGCTCCCGTCAAGGGAAAGATACTCTGGCAGATAGATGTCATCGACGACTCCAAGGCTCCCGTGGCCGGCACCAAGGTGAAGGCCGGGAAGGCCTGCGGCTATGTGCAGACCTACTACGGCATGGAGGAGATTGTGCCTGCCGTCGACGGACGCATCGTCGCGGTCACCGCACCCCAGGGCAAGGATGTCGTGAAGGGCGAGATAGTCGCATTCGTGGAATAAGCGCGTATATCATCCGGCCGTCCGGGCCGGTGTAATAGATAAGAAGAACGGCCGGAGTCCCGCCATGGGGTCCGGCCGCTTCCGTATCATTATTATATTATGCCGAATCCAGGAAGCTACTCCTTTATGCAGCGTACCGAATATGCGTCGGCCTTGCTTCCGCCTGCCGAGGGAGAGAATGTATAGCCCCGGGCCTGCTTGCTGAACGACAGGCATGCATGGCCGAGCCCTCCACTGCCTGTGACATATGAGGGGCAGTTGCTCCAATATGAGCCCCAGAGGCCGCTTACCGAGCCGTAGAGCATTGCGTAGCTTCCGTCGTAGCGTGCCGCCGCGGGGAAGAACGAGTGTCCGGACTCCATATTGAACATCCAGCCGCAGTTGTAGTCTTCTTCTCCTATCTGCCCGTCTCCGCTTATGTCGTAGGCGTCGACACTGTCGAAACTCTCGGTGTAGCCGCCGCTGGAAGTGAAGCTCCTGAATACATC
This sequence comes from Bacteroides sp. CAG:1060_57_27, assembly GCA_001915575.1. Lineage (GTDB taxonomy): Bacteria > Bacteroidota > Bacteroidia > Bacteroidales > UBA932 > Cryptobacteroides > Cryptobacteroides pullicola. Next base: position 69,034 of record MNQT01000022.1, read on the forward strand.
GGCTGGCGGTACCCTGTAGCCTGCAGGGCAGGGGTCATAATACGATTTGCTGCCCTTGTTGGGATAGGCGTTGTCCTCGTCCCTTTCATATCCGAGGGGATTGCCCCAGAGTGCGTCGTTGCCTTGCGAGGCTTCGAGCCAGTCTTTCGATGTGTAGTACTGGGCCATGTTCGATATGCATACGGTAGGGTTTGCGATAGAGAACGCTATGGTGTTCTGCTCGGTGGAGGTCATTGACGAACTCCCGAAAACCACCTCGTTGCCGTCGGCGTCATAGACTGTCGCACCGACGGTCTGGGTGTCACCGGTGCGGGTCGGAGCGTTCGTGAACGGATCCTTCCTGCCCCACTGGTAAAGCAGTCCGTAGGGCTTCACGTCGTCGTCGGAGTCGAACTCGGGCCTCATGGCTCCGAGGTTCATGTCCATAAGTTCATATCCGGTCTTGGTGGTCATCGTGGACGGCTGCTGCTCGGGGAACCATATGTGCCAGCTCCAGATTATATTGCCGTCGGCGTCGAGCGCGGCTAACAGGGCGTTGCCGTTCGCTCCGGTGGCCTCGAAACTGATGTTTCCGTCCTCGAACCTGACATCTTCTATCATTCCTTTCGAGGTCTGCCATACGAGCCTGGCCCCGGCAGGGTTGAGCGCCGAGGGTGCGTCAAGCCCCTCGACGGCCTTGCCGTTGCCCATCACGGTGGCGTCGAACGAGTACCTGCCCTCCTTCCCGATGAGATAGCAGTTGGAACATCCTGTTCCCGATCCGCTCAGGTCGACGGTGCCGTCTCCTGGAGTCTGGGGCCCCCTGCCGTTGCACGAGGCAAGGAGGCATGCGGCGATCAGGCCGCAGATAACTGATGATGATCTTTTCATACCTGTCGATAATTTAACTTAAAGTAATTAAAATGTTTCTCCGTAAAGATGTCTGCCTTATCGCTGTCCGTTGCATTCTCCGTGTATGTCTCCCAGTGTGTTTCCCTGGATGTCTCCCTGGAGGCTGGTCAACGGATAAACGCCTCCAGGGATGCACGGAGAATATATGGGATGAAGCAGGAACAGTTATACTAAGGCTACATCAGGTATTCCGACATGTCCTCGCCGGCGGCCTGCCTTTCGCGGATCTCGGTCGAGGATATGTCTATTATGGGCGCGTCTATTATCTCGATATGGTACATGCTGCCGAGGTCTTCGAGGCTGATGCTTCCCGGGTCGGGATAGATGCTTGACGAGTCGAGGACATAGGGCGCCGGAAAGTTCCGGCACCGGGCCAGGAGCCCCCTGCGCAGCGCTTCGAGGTCGTAGCCCCTGCGGGGATAGGCCACCACGCCGTATTCGCTGAGTATCCGCGGAGCGTCTCTCCACCCGGTTATGCCCTGCAGGTTGTCCGCTCCCACCACCAGAGTGAAGTCGTTGTCAGGCTCGCGCTTCTTGAGCGCGTCGAGGGTGCGTATCGTGTAGTGCGGGGCCGGCATCTCGAGTTCTATGTCGTCTACCCAGACATGTAGCTCGGGGTGCCTGCGTACGGCATCTACCGCGGCCCGGTACCTCTGCACGGCGTTCAGTGCCTTGTCCTTGTCCTTGAACGGGTTCTGGGGCGAAATCACCAGATACACCCAGTCGAAGTCGCTCGTCTGCGTGAGGTATTCCATTATGGCCTTGTGCCCTATGTGCAGCGGGTCGAAAGATCCCGAGTAGACGGCTATGCGCATGTCCCTGTAGCTTTGATGCGGTTCTGGCGGCCGCTTTATTCTCCGAGGAAGCCGTTTACGGCCGCTTCGGCCTCGCGGAACGTGTCCTCGAGCCTGTCGTTGACTATCTCGCGGTCGAACCTGCCCCTTGCGAACTCTATTTCAGACTGCGCCTTGCCGAGCCTCTCGCGTATCGCCTCCTCGCTGTCGGTGCCGCGTCCGCGCAGGCGCCGTTCGAGCACTTCCATGCTCGGGGGGAGTATAAGTACCGACATTGCTTTGTCTCCGAAATATTTCTTGAGGTTTACCCCGCCTTTGACATCGACATCGAATATGATGACATTGCCCTTGGCCCAGATGCGCTCCACCTCGCTCTTGAGGGTGCCGTAGAAACGGTCTCGGTAGACCTCCTCGTATTCGACGAAGGCGTCCTGCGCTATGAGCTCCCGGAAACGTGAGGCGGAGATGAAGTGGTATTCCACCCCGTCGCGTTCGGTTCCGCGCGGCTCCCGCGAGGTCGCGGAAACCGAGAATTCGAACTCCGGGTGGAGCTTCAGGAGGTGCCCGACGACGGTACTCTTGCCGGCGCCGGAAGGTGCGGAAAATATGATGACTTTGCCTGTCATTTGCATACGTATTTATACAAAAATAGTTAAATTTGTGCGGTTTTGCCGAAAACAGATTATTTTAATCATAATTTTCTCAGATTTATGAAGGTTTCTTACAAAGATCTTGGACTTGTGAACACCCGCGAGATGTTCGCCAAGGCCGTAAAGGGCGGCTATGCCGTTCCTGCGTTCAACTTCAACAATATGGAGCAGCTCCAGGCTATCATAATGGCGGCCGTGGAGACGAGGTCTCCGGTCATCCTCCAGGTGTCCAAGGGAGCCCGCAACTATGCCAACCAGACCCTTCTCCGCTATATGGCGCAGGGAGCGGTGGAGTATGCCAAGGAGCTCGGCTGGAAGAAGCCCCAGATCGTGCTTCACCTCGACCACGGCGACAGCTACGAGCTCTGCAAGAGCTGCGTGGACTTCGGCTTCTCGTCTGTGATGATCGACGGCTCTTCACTCCCTTACGAAGAGAATGTGGCCCTCACCAAGAAGGTCGTGAAGTATGCGCACAAGTATGACGTGACCGTAGAGGCCGAGCTCGGCGTGCTCGCAGGCGTCGAGGACGAGGTGGCTTCGGAGGTATCCCACTACACCAAGCCCGAGGAGGTCGAGGACTTCGTGAAGAAGACCGGCTGCGACTCTCTCGCAATCTCTATCGGAACCTCTCACGGCGCATACAAGTTCAAGCCCGAGCAGTGCACCCGCGACCCTCAGACCGGACGTCTCGTCCCTCCTCCGCTCGCGTTCGACGTGCTCAAGGCTATCGAGAAGAAGCTCCCCGGCTTCCCTATCGTACTCCACGGTTCGTCATCTGTTCCCCAGAAGTATGTGGACATGATCAACCAGTACGGCGGCAAGCTGCCTGACGCTGTCGGCATCCCCGAGGAGCAGCTCCGCAAGGCAGCCAAGAGCGCAGTGTGCAAGATCAACATCGACTCCGACTCCCGTCTGGCGATGACCGCCGCAGTGCGCAAGCATCTTGCCGAGAACCCCGGCCACTTCGATCCCCGTCAGTACCTCAAGCCCGCGCGTGAGGAGATGAAGGAGATGTACATCGAGAAGATCAAGAACGTTCTCGGTTCAAACGGAAAAGCAAGGTAGTTCCTTGACCGGAAACAAATATCCGTCCAAGCTGTTGAAAGACGCTGTGGAAGCCATAGGCTCCCTTCCGGGGGTGGGCTCCCGCAGCGCCTTGCGCTTGGCGTTGCACCTGCTCGGACAGCCTTCCGGGAATGTCCACCATTTCACCTCGGCCATAGACCGCCTTGCCGACGAGGTGAAGTACTGCAGGGTATGCAATATGATTTCAGATGACGAGACATGCCCGATATGTTCCGACGCGCGGCGCGACCATACTCAGATCTGTGTGGTGGAGAGCGTCAGGGACGTGATGAGTATCGAAGATACCGGACAGTATCACGGCGTGTACCATGTGCTCGGCGGCATCATCTCTCCCATAAACGGCATCGCTCCCTCCGACCTTGCCATTCCGGCTCTGCTGGAGCGACTCCGCGGCGCGGAAACCCCCATGGAGGTGATACTCGCGCTCAGCGGCGACGTGGAAGGGGAGACCACTTCTTTCTATATCTACAGGCAGATCGCCTCTCTCGGCAGGAATGACCTGAAAGTCACCACGCTCGCGCGCGGACTCGGCTTCGGCGACGACCTCGAATACGCCGACAGCCTCACCCTCGGCCGTTCCATTCTGGCCCGGCACGAGTTCAGACCGTAAAAATCCAAAGGACGCTTGCCATAATTAATATTTTTAATAACTTTATGGCAGTGTTACCTTTAATCAATAATCACATGAAAAAGTTATCTTATCTTGTGACGGTCATCGCTGCTACTGCAGTGCTTGTGACCGGTTGTCAGAAGTCGCTTCCTGCGCCGACTGTCAAACTCACCGCTGTCGGGGCCGACTTCACCACGTTTACGTTTACCGCAGAGGCTACGGATGCTGACGAAATCGCCTACATCTGCCTCGAATCTGACGAGGAGGCTCCGTCCGTTTCTCAGATTCTCGCCGAAGGAAAGACCCTGGATGTTTCTGCCGGTGCCGTTACCGAAGAGGTCAGCGGCCTCGTATCGGCTACATCCTACAAGATATACGCTGCGGCGTCGAATGCCGATGCCGCTATGGCCGGGCCTGCAGTGCTCGAGTTCACGACCGAGTCCGACCTGCTCGGCAATGTCAGCTCTACCGCCACTCTCGCATGGTATTTCGGCTATGACGGGGCTCTCGACTCTGACCTGATAGTCCTGTCGCTCTGCAACGCCGGCCTCGATGAATATTCCGCCATGCCCTACGGCGAGGGCGAACTGCTCAGGCTCTACCTCTATACCGAGAAGTCCGAGGTCGGCGACGGTCCGGACATGCAGAACGTCGTGCTGGCTCCCGGAACATATACCCTCAAGGAAGAGGCCGAGGGTGCGTTCGACCTGCTCGGCGGTGATTACGGAAGCATCTGGGCGATTAGCACCGAAGAGGGCTGGATGAGCATCGGATATGAGTCCGGAACCGTCACCGTCGGCCTCGAGGACGGCGAATACGACATTACGGCCGACCTTGTGATAGCGGACGGCGAGGGCTCCAAGGTGCGCGGCACTTTCAAGGGGCAGCTTGAGTTCGTCGACCTCACGGACGGCTACATCCATTTCGATTCCGACATGAACGAGGTACTGACCGGCCATAGCGGCGGCATCTATCCCGGTGACGGAGTGTACAACGACTACACCATGACTTTCTATAGCGTCCCTCTCGACGAGGACGGCTGGATTTTGGGTGCCGGATATATCTTCAACGCGGAACTCTTCTTCGATGTCGCGGGCGGCGATTATTCGGGAACCTATACCCCCAACCCCGACTGGGAGAACGGATATGCGAACTACACCTATCTTCCCGGTTTCGTTATGGACTACTACGGGATGAAGATGCCTGTCGGAACATATCTGAGCGAATATGACGAGAGCGGTTCCCTCGTGAGGATAGGAATGGTCGTCGACGGCGACATGTCCGTATCGATCAAGGACGGCGTGCTTAAGATGTCCGGCGTGTTCACGACCGACAAGGGCCACGAGATCGCCGTCTCTTACGAAGGCCCCGAGAACCTTACGGATATGACCGGAGGCATGTCGACATCGTCCATGACGGTGAAGCCTGCCCCGAAGCCCGCAGAGAAGGTCGCCACCTCCGGCTGGAGGGCCCTGTAGGCTGCGGCTCCGAGCGATTTTGAGGGGCGTGCCGGGATTTCCGGCGCGCCCCTGTCTTTTCCGCTGCGCAAGACGGCCGAAAATGTCGCAAGGATGAAAAATATTTTTTATCTTTGCCCGCCGGGCGCTCCGTCAATGTTCCGGGACAAGCAAAGGAGGGCATCATGATAAAGTTTTTCTATAGGCGAGGCTCTGACATCGTATCCAGTCAGTCCGAAACGGAGTTTGCTTCTGTAAGCAGGGAGGATGTCCTGTGGATAGACCTGCTGCAGCCTACAGGAGAACAGAAGAGGTCTGTGGAGACCTTCCTCGGGACGGAGATCCAGAGCCGTGACGAGGCCGAGGAGATCGAGAGCTCGTCACGCTTCTTCGAGGAGGGGGGCGCAATCTTCGCCAACACCAACTTCCTTTCCCCCGCAGACGACGAGATGCTTATGGACCCGGTATCGTTCATACTTGCCGGCAGGATACTTACGACTATCAGGGAGATGCCGCTGCGTTCCCTGGACATGCTCCAGCTCAAGATACAGGCACTTCCCGACCAGTATCCCGACGGCTTCACGATCTTCGTGGCCATCATGGACAAGCGCGTCGACCTCGACGCCGACATAGTGGAGCTGATTTCCAAGGACGTTACCCGTTTCAGCAAGCGCATAAACCAGAAGGAGGATATCAACGAGGACTTCCTGCTGGACATCAACCAGCTCCAGCAGAATGCGATGAACGTGCGCGAGAACATAGTCGACAAGCAGCGCCTGGTGTCCAACCTGCTCAAGAGCAAGACCTGTCCCAAGGATCCGGACCTGCGCTCCGACCTCTCGATCATACTCCAGGACATAGCCTCGCTGATAAACCACATCAGCTTCACTTTCGAGAGGCTCGAGTACATGCAGGATACCGTGGTCGGTATAATCAACCTCGACCAGAACAGGATAATGAAGCTGTTCACCTTCGTGTCCCTGCTGCTGATGCCTGCCACGCTGGTCGCCAGCTTCTACGGCATGAACGTGGCCCTTCCCCTGTCGGACAGGTGGTGGGCGTGGATAGGCGTGGTGCTTCTGATGCTGCTGCTCGTGCTGTCGGTGTGGCTTTTCTTCAAGAAGAAGAGGATGCTCTGAGCCCCGGGCGAGGATTCCGGTAAATTATTTTGTTTGTAATCAGTTTTTTACTATATTTGCGCGCCCAAAATCCGGTAGTGCGCCGGAGGGCTTGTGACATAATGTTCAACTACTAATTTGGTTCATTTTTCAAATGGGTAAATTTGTTATCAATCAGGCAAAGGACGGGCAGTTCCATTTCAGCCTCATCGGCGACGAGGGTCAGGTTCTCCTCAACTCCGAGGCCTACACTACTCTCGCTGCCTGCGAGAGCGGAGTGGAGTCCGTCAAGAAGAACGCTTCCGAAGAGGGTCAGTACGGCCTTTCGGAGTCAAACGGAAAGTATCATTTCGACCTCAAGGCCGCCAATCACCGTGAAATCGGCGTGAGCGGGGAGTTCGACACCGAGGATGCCGCAAAGGAAGGCATCAAGGCCGTCATGGCTACGGCTCCCGCAGCCGAGGTCGTTTCAGAGATAGAACGCAGGGTCGAGGAGCCCAAGGCTGACGCCAAGCCTGCCCTCAACGCGTCTGTAAGGCCCGAGGATTTCGACTGGGATGCCTTCGAGGGTTCCGACGTATACGGAGACGCCGACAAGAAGGCTATCGAGGAGGCTTACGACAAGACCCTTTCCAAGATCGTGGAGAACGAGGTTGTCGAGGGTGTCGTTACCGCTGTCACCAAGCGCGAGGTTGTTGTCTCTATCGGAGGCAAGAGCGAGGGTGTGATCCCCGTTTCGGAGTTCCGCTACAATTCCGACCTCAAGGTAGGTGACAAGGTCGAGGTATATGTCGAGTCTGCCGAGGACAAGAAGGGCCAGCTCGTGCTTTCACACCGCAAGGCCCGCACGCTCAAGTCATGGGACAGGGTCAACGAGGCTTACGAGAACGACGAGGTTGTGAAGGGCTTCGTGAAGACCCGCACGAAGGGCGGTATGATCGTGGACGTGTTCGGAATCGAGGCGTTCCTCCCCGGATCGCAGATCGACATCAAGCCTATCCGCGACTATGACCAGTTCGTCAACCAGACCATAGACTGCAAGATCGTCAAGATCAACCAGGAGTTCCGCAACGTAGTTGTTTCCCACAAGGCTCTGCTCGAGGCCGAGCAGGAGCAGAAGAGGGCCGAGCTCATCAGCAAGCTCGAGAAGGGACAGGTACTCGAGGGTGTGGTCAAGAACATCACCAACTACGGCGTATTCGTGGATCTCGGCGGTGTCGACGGTCTCATCCATATCACCGACCTCTCCTGGAGGAGGATCAACCACCCCGACGAAGTCGTTTCGCTCGACGAGAAGATAAAGGTCGTAGTTCTCGACTTCAACGAGCAGCAGAAGAGGATCGCCCTCGGTCTGAAGCAGCTCACTCCCCATCCTTGGGACAACCTCAACCCCGACCTCAAGGTCGGCGACAAGGTCAAGGGCAAGGTCATCCTTATCGCAGACTACGGTGCATTCGTCGAGATCGAGCCCGGTGTGGAGGGTCTCGTACATGTGTCCGAGATGTCATGGTCTCCCAGGCTCCACTCTGCCCAGGAGTTCCTCAAGGTCGGCGACGAGGTGGAGGCCCAGGTGCTCTCTATCGACCGCGAGGCTCGCAAGATCTCTCTCGGTCTGAAGCAGCTCACCCCCAACCCCTGGGAGAACATCCGCGAGAAATATCCTGTCGGAAGCAAGCATTCCGCAGTCGTACGCAATATCACCAACTTCGGCGTATTTGCCGAGCTTGAGGACGGTGTTGAGGGACTCATCCACATCAGCGACCTCAGCTGGAACAAGATCAAGCATCCTTCCGAGCTGGTAAGCCCCGGCGACAAGATCGACGTGCAGATCCTCGACTTCGACGAGGCCAACCACAAGCTCAGCCTCGGCCTGAAGCAGCTCACCCCCAACCCCTGGGATGAGATCGAGGCCAAGTTTCCCGTAGGCTCTACCGTTACAGGAACCATAGCCTCAATGTCCGACAAGGGTGCCAACATCACCCTCGAGGGCGGTGCCGAAGGCTTCGCATTCACCCGCGAGCTCGTCAAGGAAGACGGCAAGCCGGCAACGACGGGCGAAACCCTTGAGTTCAAGGTTGTCGAGCTCCGCCGTTCTACCCGCCGCATCCTTCTCTCACACCTGCGCACCTATGCCGAGGTAAAGGAAAAGGCCGCAGCTGTAGAGGCAGAGAACACCAAGAAGGCCGTAAAGAGGGTCAACGCCAACGTGGAGAAGGCGACTCTCGGCGACCTCGATGTCCTCGCGTCTCTGAAGGAGAAGCTCGAGAAGGGCGAGTAGTCCGATATGAAATTCACTCTGAAGATAATGGGCACGGCTTCGGCCATGCCCATTTCTGATAGGAATCCAAGCGCCCAGGTGCTATGCGCCGAGGGGCGCTTCTTCCTTATCGACTGCGGCGAGGGTACCCAGCAGCAGTTGCGCAAGGCAGGCGTGTCGTTCCTCAAGATCGAGGCCGTGTTCATAACGCACATACACGGCGACCATATGTTCGGCCTGTTCGGCCTGCTCGGTTCCATGGCCCTGTACGGCAGGACCGCCGACCTGTATGTCTACGGTCCCCAAGCCCTCGGTTCGGTGCTGAAGTTCTACGAATCGTTCTTCGGTGAGGGAATGGGCTATAAGCTCGTGTTCACTGCGGTGAAATGCCGGGAGCCGCAGCCTGTCCACAGTTCGAAGCACCTGACCGTATCGGCATTCCCGCTGGCCCACAAGATAGAGTGCTACGGCTACCGCTTCGACGGCATAGCGTCCGAGAGGCATCCGGTGCCGCCTTCATACGCATACTGTTCGGATACGGAAGCTATGCCCCGGCTTGCAGGGTGGCTCTCGGGTGTAGATACCCTGTACCATGAGGCCACCTATCCCGCCGGACTGGCGGACAAGGCCGCATGCCACCATCATTCCACGACACTGGACGCCGCACGGTGCGCGCTCGATGCCGGCGTGCGCAGGCTCTTGATAGGGCACTATTCGTCCCGTGTCAAGGATCTGGACGCCTTCGTGCAGGAGTGCAGGCAGATATTCCCGGACACGGTCGCGGCCCGGGACGGGGATGTCTTCGAAATTTAGTATCTTAGCGCCGATGAAAAAGTTGCTCCTGATGATTTTCGCCGTAACGCTGTCTGTTGCAGCGTCGGCCGACACCGATCCCAGGCGGGAATATGTAGACAAGTATGCCCAGATTGCCGTCAAGGAGATGAAGCGTACCGGCGTACCGGCCAGCATCACCCTCGCGCAGGGCCTGCTGGAGTCCCGTTACGGACAGTCGGAGCTTGCGGTCAAGGGCAAGAACCATTTCGGCATAAAGTGCCATAACGACTGGCGCGGCAGGAAGATGTACTTTGACGACGACAGGCGCGGGGAATGTTTCAGGGTATATTCCAATGTCGAGGCGTCGTTCCGCGATCATTCCGACTTCCTCCGTTCGCGCGACCGCTACAAGAGTCTGTTCGACCTCGACAGGCGCGACTATAAGGGTTGGGCGAAAGGCCTGAAGAAGGCCGGCTACGCCACCGACCCTCTCTATGCCGACAAGCTGATAGACCTCATAGAGGATTACGAGCTCTACCGCTACGACCGCAATGTCAAGGTTCCTGAAAAGACTCCCTCGGAGCTCGAGTCTCCCGTGATTGCCGTGCTCCCGGAGGCGCGTCCCGAGATAGACTACAGCGAGACCGTCGAGCTCGCCCCGATCCATACCATATATGAGCAGAACGGGGTTCCGTTCCTTTATGCGGTCGAGGGAGAGACGAGTGATGCTATCGCCAGGGCCAATGGCCTGTTTGCGAAGGAACTCCTCCGCTTCAACGACCTTTCCGCGCCGTGTACATTCGAGGGCGGCGAGATCGTATATCTTGCCAGGAAGAAGACCAAGGGCCCCAAGGGCGTGTCCAAGTATGTAGTGGAGTCTGAGGGCGAGACCCTGTGGAGCATATCCCAGCGTTTCGGCGTCAGGATGAAGTCGCTCTTGAAGATGAATCCGGCCCTGTCGGGGCTGACCCTTGAAGAGGGCGATACCGTAAATCTCCGGAAGTGATGTCTCTCAAGCGGATTTGCGCCATATCGGCGTGTGTTGGCGCTGCCGTTGCGGCAATATGTGCCGCCGTGCTCTGCGCGCGCTGGTATCAGGATAACCGCAGGGGGAATTTCTCCCGCAGTGCGGAACTGTTCGTATATCCGGGAGAGGACGCGTCGGAAGTGCTGGACGATGTTGCCGCAGAGGCAGGCGTGCGAAAGCGCAGGAGCCTCGAGCGTGCCTTCGAAGACAAGAGGGTCTCCGAATTCATGCAGCCCGGACATTATACCGTAGACGAGTCCTCTTCCAGCGTATATGTGGCACGTATGCTCAACAACGGCTGGCAGACTCCGGTCAGCCTGACCCTTTCCGGAAACCTGCGCCTCAAGGGCAACATCGCTGCGAAGATTTCGAGCCAGCTGCTGCTCGATTCGGTGTCGGTGCGCAGGGCCATGGACGACGAGGACTTCCTCGCCCGCTACGGCTTCAGCCCGGTGGACGTGTTCAACCTGATAATTCCTGCGACCTACGAGATATACTGGACTGCCGGGGTGGAGGATGTGTTCGACAGGTTCAAGCAGGCCTACGACGCCTTCTGGACCGAGGAGAACCTACGCAAGGCAGAGGAAGTCGGCCTTGACAGGCGGGAGGTGGGAATACTGGCGTCAATAGTGACGGCGGAGTCCAATGCCGAGGCCGAGATGCCTCTCATAGCGGGAGTCTATCTGAACCGTCTTGCGATAGGGATGCCGCTCCAGGCGGATCCCACCGTGGCATACTGCTTCGACTACAGCCTGAGCCGCATACTCAACGTGCACCTGCAGGTGGATTCTCCATACAACACCTACAGGCATGCAGGCCTTCCGCCCGGGCCTATTTGCGTCCCGGTGAGGGCCGCGCTCGAGGCCGTGCTGAATCCTGACTACGGCGGACCGAGGGGCAGGGGCAACCTCTACTTCTGTGCAAATGCCGACTTCTCCGGCACGCATGTCTTCGCGCGCACGCTCTCTGAGCACAACCGCAATGCCGCACGCTTCCGCGCGGAGCTCGACAGGCGCAGCAGGGCTGCCCGCAGGTAATGACTTCTTTCAGTGGAAATCCGGCCTGTGACTGCCTATTTCAACGATGCCGGGTCTACTGCTTCCTTCTTGTATCCCAACCGCCGCAGTTCGATGCCTTCTCCTATCCTGTAGAACACCGAATAGCTCCTCGTGAGGGCGTAGAAGCCCGTCGCGGTCTGCGGCTCGATACCCTCGTGGCGTATCAGCCCGAGCGTGGCGAGGGCGCAGCTCTGCAGGGTGTCTGAAATCTTCTTCGTCTCGGGAGAGTCGAGGTTGAGCCCGAGTACGCCGCGCAGTATGTGCTCGTCCATGTCGTCCCAGCCTCTGGCTCCGTAATAGTCCCGGTATGAGTCGTGGCGGTGGAGGGTCCAGTTGCAGTCCCAGTTGTGGGCTACGCCCATTCCGAGGAATCCCGCCCATGCGAGGGCTGCCTCGGGGTAGTCGTTGAAGTTCTGCACGGCGTCTGCCACGTAGTCCTTTATATATTCCTCCCACTTTGAGTCTATGTCGTCGCTCTGCAGCAGGCCTCCCTCCAGCAGGCCGGCAGCCTCGCAGATCCTCTCGAGACCGAGCTGAAGCGTCTTTTCGAAGCTGTCGAGCAGCTGTGTGTCCTTGCTCATATCCTGTGTACTTTGGTTATGCCCTTGACGGCGGCGACCTGGGAGATTACCTTGTCGAGTTCGCTGTTGGAAGGGACGAGCAGCTTGATGCTTATCTCATAGAGGCCCTTCTTGGCGTTCTCCTTGACATTGAACGAACGCATGGACACCTTGAAACGGCCTATGACATCCATTATGCGCGAGAGTATGGGCGCCTCCATGGTGGCGAGCACGGCGAGAGTGCAGAGGAAGTTGCCGCTGGAGGTGCTGTCCTGCCATACGACCTTCTGTATCCGGTAGGGGTATTTCTCGAGCAGCCTCGCCGCGTTGGGGCAGGAAATCCTGTGTATCTTTATCCCTTCCGTTCTCGTGACGAAGCCGAACACGTCGTCGCCGAACACGGGATTGCAGCATTTCGAGAGCTTGTAGTCGAGCCCGCGCACGTTCTTGGCGTTGATAACGAGTATGTCGTCGGCATCGCCCGAGTAGACCTTCCCGCTCTGGACGGCCGCGGCCTGCTCCTTATGAGCGGAACTGTCCTGCGCGGCCCTCTCCTTCTCCTCCTGCCTTTGGACTATGAAGGACTTTATGTCGTTGATGTCCACGGTCTCCCGTGATATATCGGCCATGAGCTGCATCTCGGAAGAGTACCTGAAGTTCTTCATCAGATCCTGCAGAGCCTCGTCGGGGAGTTCCAGCTTCCAGTTCTTGAGCCTGCGAGCGAGGATTTCGCGTCCTTCGGCGGCAGCCTTGCGCTCCTCGGCGTCGAGTTCCTGCTTTATCTTGGTTCTCGCCTTGGAGCTTACGACCCAGCCCAGCCAGTCGCGGCTCGGCCTCTGGTTCTTGCCCGTTATTATCTCAACCACGTCTCCCGTGCGCAGCTTTTCCTTAATCTGCACGCTCTTGCCGTTGACGCGTCCGCCGGTGCAGCGGCAGCCGAGGTTGGAGTGTATGTTGAAGGCGAAGTCAAGCACCGACGCTCCTGCAGGCAGTATCCTCAGCTCTCCCGTCGGGGTGAATACGAATATCTCCTTGCTGGGAGGCGCGGGCATGTCTTCGGGGCCGGCGCTGAGCGGATGTTCCAGGGAGTCGCGCACACTCTGGAGCCAGCGGTCTATCGAGGCCTCGTGCCTTATGCCCTTGTAGGCCCAGTGCGCCGCGTTGCCGCTCTCCGCCTCGATGTCCATACGCTTTGTGCGTATCTGAACCTCGAGGGCGTTGCCCCGGCGGTCCTTGACCGTTATGTGCAGCGATTCGTAGCCGTTGGGGCGCGGCGTGGTGAGCCAGTCGCGCAGTCGCGAGATATCGGGCTCGTATTCTTCGGTAACGAACGAGTAGACCTTCCAGCAGAGGTCCTTCTCCACCGTGGGGTCTTCGTCGCAGTCGATTATGAAGCGTATCGCGAATACGTCGAATACGCCCTCGAAAGGCACTTTCTGCGCCTGCATCTTGCGGTATATCGAGTATGCGCTCTTGGTGCGTATCTTCAGCTTGTATCTGATGCCGGCTTCGGAGAGCTTCTTCTCCAGCGGCCGTATGAACTCCGCAGTCAGCCTCTCGCGGTCCTTCTCGGTGGCCTTTAGCTTGTTGGTGATTGTGCGGTACTGCTCCGGGTCGGTGTGGCGCAGGCAGATGTTGCCGAGCTCGTTGTTGATGTTGTAGAGCCCCAGCTGGTGGGCGAGGGGCATGTAGAGCATCATGGTCTCAAGCAGCTTCTGGTCGCGCGAGCCCTTGGGGAACATCCCGAGGCGGCGCATCACTTCGAGCCTGTCTGCAATCTTGATGACCACCGCGCGCGGGTCGGTGGAATACTGGACTATCAGGCGCTTGTAGTTCTCGGCCTCGAGCCTCGTGTCCTTCGGCTTTATCGTCGAAATCCTGTTGAGACCCTCGGTCAGTTCAAGCACGTCCGCAGGGAATGCGCCGATATCGATATCCCTGTGGACTCTCGTGGCCTCGTGAAGGTATACGGCGGCGACGCACGCCTCCGGCAGGCCTATCTCGTCCTCGACGATTTTCGCCACGTTGTCGGGATGCTCGATGAACGGGACCCCGTCGTAGCGGGTCTCGTCCTTGAGAGCCGCGAGTGCCACCTCCCTCGCCTTTGTTATAAGATTGTCCATGGCATCAAATATAACTCTTTTTTCACCTCTATCGAATTAAAATTCCTATATTGACACCCGAAAACTGTTTCAAACAATCAAAACTCTTTTGCGTATGAGGAATCATGCCCTTTATTCCCTGTTGGGAATAGGTGTCCTGTTGTGTGTGGACGGATGCCGCAAACCTGAAATCACACCTCCGCCAGTCATCGGACTTGAAAAGACGGAGTTGACCGCTCCTGCATCCGGTGGAGACGTGGTAGTGGGCTACAGTCTGGAGAATGCCGTGGAAGGCGCCGAGATCAGCGTTACCCCTGCCGGAAGCTATGAATGGGTCTTAGGCACGGAGGTCGAGCCTTCGGCGATCCGTGTGAGTCTGGCCGAGAATGAAACCACCGATCCGAGAGAGGCGGAATTTTCGGTGACATATCCCGGAATGACCGAAAAGGTGGCGTTCACCATAACTCAGGATGCCGGGCCGGCGGTGGTCTACGACTACGAGTATGATATGCCGGAATTCTATATGGAGTATTACAAGAATGTAGGTAACGACGACGAGGATAACTTCTACATATTCATCAGCGATATTCCGATGAGCGAAAGCGGGTTCCCTCAGCCCGGAGGCATATATTATGTGTTCGATATGTACGCTGCTCCCGATACGGGACCGGTAATCCCTGCCGGAGTCTATCCTATCGATCCCTCAGGCTCTACGGCGGCCGGCACCTGCGCCCAGTATTCCGAATACTACAAGTATCACTCGGATAACTACGACGATCCCGAGAATGAGGAGTCCTTCTTCGTGGACGGAGCCCTGACGGTTACGAAGGACGGCGATATCTACACTTTCGACGCCAAGGTGACTGACGACAGGGGCCTTACCCACCATGTCACATATACCGGGCCCGCAACCATAATCGAGGAACCCGAGCCCGATCCCGGATATGCTCCGATCGAAGAGCCTGTCGACTTCACGGCTTCGCTCGCTTCGGCCTTATATGTGGAGGACAACGCGGAAGTCATGGCAGTCACTATGCAGTTCACGGATATGGAGGTCGACTCTGAAGGGTATCTGGTACCTCCCGGAACCCTGCTTACCCTCGATGTGTATATGCCGTATGACCCTAAGGGGAACCTGTCTGCCGGAACCTACCATGTCGACAACACTCTCGAGGCGTTCACCATGTCGTCAGGTATGGATTTCCTCGGATATCCTGTAGGATCGTACGCTTCATATCTGCCTGACGGATACACCGAACTTACGGGACATATCGTGGCAGGAAGCATGGAGATCACTGAAAATTCCGCTCCAGGCAGCTACACCGTGGTGTGCGATCTTGTCACCGCCGAGGATGTCTCCATAAAATGCACCTATAGCGGCAGCCTTGCCGTGCAGGGAATATATGATTCGACACTCGACGGCGACTACGGGCTTGATCTCGAAGGTGCTGCAGGGGAAGGTCTGTATATGGGGAACTATTACGGAACCGGTGCCGCATGGATGCTCAACATAGTTCCTTCTACCGTGCCCGGCGACGGGGTTACGGTCGAGCTTGTCGCCGCAGATGACGGCTTTGAGGCCGGAATTCCTTCCGGAACATATGTCTCGGCCGGTGAAGGTGAGCCCGGTCCGGGCGAATACATACCCGGATATGTCGAAGACGGCTATATCTACGGTACTTCGTATGTCCACTATCGCAGCATGGATTCCGAAGGAGCCTCGGTCGACGGGCTCGCTCCCGCCGTTGACGGAGATATCATGGTCACAAACAACGGTGACGGCACCTATGATATCTCCTTTGAGTGCACCGACGATATAGGGAATGTCTGGAGCGGCAGCTGGTCCGGAGAGGTTGTGCTGGAAGATTATTCCGGCATGCGCGGAACCAAGGCGACTGTTTCCCGCGGAGCCGTGACTTCCGGACAGAAGGCGGAACGGATAGGCAGCGCCGGCTTCAAGTACAGGATTGCGAAGAAGCCTCTGTCGGAATATGCAAGATAGGCATGTCCGTCTGAAGATTCATGCAGGCCGGCCCGGAAGTGATTCCCGGGCCGGCTTGCTTTATCCTACAAATCCGCCACAATGCCGCCGACCTCTATCTCGGCCACGGACGGTGCCTGGCCTGAGCCGGTCTGCGGGAAGCTGAATCGGACGAAGCGGGCTTTCACTGGCGATTCGAGGTAGAGTTCCCAGCTGTCTTTCTCCCATGAGGATACATCGGCCACTTTCTTCCAGTCAGCCTCGTCGGCGGATGCCTCCACCACGAAATGTCCGGGTGTCTCCCCGGCAAATACGGCTTTCACCACTTGCAGGCTCAGGGTGCGCTCGGCATCCAGCGTCACATACGGGCGCGCGTCTTCGTCTGCGGGGCGCCAGAAAGTTGCCGTATCGCCGTCCGCCGCAAGTCCGGCGGAATGTCCGGGAGCCGAGGTGCCGGCGAATACGGGGCTGTCCTTGCCGTAGAACTGCATCTGGACCGTCTCCTCCTCGCTGACAAAGCGCACGTAGGGGCGGGACTCCGCCTGGGGCGATTTCCCCTCCCTGTAGCGCGGAGCCCCTGTGAATTCGAGTTCTATGCGTGAGGACTCGAGCCCCGGAGAGCTGGCTTCAACCACCGTCCGTCCTGAATAGTATGCGCGCAGGGCAATCGCCGCCTTGCCGTCGCGTATGCAGATGTCGCTGTCGGCCGAAAAGTCTATGCTCCGTCCGGTCGGGAATTCGCCCGGTCCGGAAACTATTTCCAGCCGCACGTCAGGGCAGTTGCTCAGCTCGCATCCCTCCCTGTCGAGCACCGTGACTATGAGCTGCACGTCGTCGGTGCCGTCGGCCAGTATGCCATCCGTCTCGGAAGCCTCTATGCGCAGCCGGGCCGGAGTTCCGTCCACCGGCCATTCGGGCGGAGCCTGGTGGGAATATTCGTTCCTGTACCAGTACCACGAGCGCTTGGGCAGGCGGAAATAGTCCACTATGCCGAGTGTGGCCATGTTCTCGCCGAAGATGCTGCCGTGGTCGAAGCCGCACCATATTATCTGGCCGCTGCGCCACTCGCGCCCTTTCCAGCCTTCGTCCCGTGCAAGGTCTCCCCAGCCGGGGATATACTCTCCGGGGCGGTTCGCCGTGGTGCTGCCGTATTCCGTCACAACGCTCGGTATTCCGGGTGCCTGGAAATCGGGAATGCGTGCCCCGTCGCCGTTGTATCCGGCTACATCGCCTATCAGGTCTATCCTCCCTTCGCCTATGGGGCGTTGTGCGCCGCCCACCGCCGCAGGCCGCGTGGGATCGAGCTCATGCACGCGGTCGACGAGCTTCTCCAGAAGGCTTCTCACTCCCGGCATGGCCTCTTCGGTAGAGAAGAAAGGCTCGTTAGAGACACTCCATACCACTATCGAGGGGCTGTTGCGGTTGATGCGTATCATGTCCGTCAGCTGCTGTAGCGCGCTCTGTTCGAAGGCCTCGATGTCGCTCTCCCTCACCGGATAGGCGCTGGCGGTCCATGCTCCGTCCACTTTCGGCCCGGCCGTGCCCCAGAACGAAGTCTCGGACCAGAACAGCATGCCTTCCTCGTCGCAGGCTCTGGCAAAGGCCGGAGCATGGGGATAGTGGCTGCCTCTGATGATGTCGAAACCGGCCTCCTTCATCATGCGCACGTCGCGCCGCATTGCCTCCTCGGTAACCGCGTCGCCCCAGCCGGCCTGGTCCTGATGCACATTGGCCCCGCGGAAGAAAAGGTGCTCCCCGTTCAGGAAGAATCCCTTGTCAGCGGTCCAGCGGAACCACCTGAATCCGAAGGATGTCTCGTCGCGGTCTACGAGGCGTCGTCCCTCGTAGAGTTCGCTAACCAGCACATACAGTTTGGGATCAGACGGTGACCACAGTTCTATTCCCGGTATTTCAGCGGTCGTCTGGTCGAATATCACGCATTCCCCGGCAGGTACCGTGCAGGCGGTGTCCCTCTCGGCGACGATGCGGCCGTCGGGGGCTGCGACCTTTATCTCAAGCCTGTATTCTCCCGACGCGTCGGAGTTGCTGCGCACTTCGGTGCGTACCCGTACCGTGGAAGAACGCCCCTGTTGCCTTTCCAGCGTCGGAGTGGTGACGAAGGTGCCGTACCAGTCTATGTGTACCGGATTCTTCTTGACCAGGCGGACATTGCGGTAGATGCCGCCGCTGAATACATGCTCCCCTCCGCGCGGGGCGAGATCTGCCCTCCAGAGGTTGTTCACTCGCACGGCCACGACATTGTGCCCGGGCCTTGCGTAGGGCGTGATGCGCACGCTGAAACCGGTGTAGCCTCCCCGGTGCGTCCCTGCGAGGCTGCCGTTGACATATATCTCGGCCTCCTGGAACACTCCGTCGAATTCCAGGAAGATGTCCTTGCGCATATCGGTCTTCGAGAGGTCTACCGTCCTGCGGTACCAGCCGTATCCGGTGTAGAAGTCGCTCGAGAGGAAATAGGGGATGCTGAACGAATGGGGCAGGCCTATGTGCTCCCATTCCGAGTCGTCGTAATCCACCTGCTCCGCTCCCGGGTGGTCTCCCCGCAGGTAGGTCCACCCGCGGTTGAGGTTAATAAGTTCGCGTACGCCGCCCGGTGCGGCGCTGCAGCACAGGCACCCGCAGCACAGCAGCAGGAGCGCAGTCAGTATTCTGTCTGGTTTCATCATTACTTGTGGTTAGCTTTTTCCGGCTTAAAAATACATAAAAATTGGATTATCCGCAATGCGGCCTGGCAAGATATAATTGCGTGACGGGTGCCGGATCGGGGTAATATTGCTATATTTGCCCCGATGAAGTTCAAGCTTAAATCGGACTACAGCCCCTCCGGAGACCAGCCGGAGGCCATAAGGCAGTTGTGCCAGGCCCTCGGCGAGGGGGTGGGCGACGTCACGCTGCTCGGAGTGACAGGCTCGGGCAAGACGTTCACGATGGCCAACGTCATCGAACGCCTGCAGCGTCCTGCACTGATACTCAGCCACAACAAGACCCTTGCGGCGCAGCTCTACGGCGAGTTCAAGTCGTTCTTCCCTGACAACGCCGTGGAGTACTTCGTGTCTTACTATGACTATTACCAGCCAGAGGCCTACATCCCCTCGAGCGACACCTATATCGAGAAGGACCTCAGCATCAACGACCAGATAGAGAAACTGCGCCTGAGTACCGCCAGCGCCCTGCTGTCGGGCAGGCGGGATGTCGTGGTGATTTCGTCGGTGTCCTGCCTCTACGGCATAGGCAACCCCGACGACTTCCACGCCCAGACGGTCGAGGTGCGCCGGGGCGAGACTAGGAGCCTTACGGGACTGCTCTACAGGCTCGTCGAGGGGCTCTACAACCGCACCGAGGCGGAGTTCAGGCGCGGCAGCTTCCGCGTGAGGGGCGACACGGTGGACGTGTTCCTGAGCGGTGCCGAC
The DNA here is from genome assembly GCA_001915575.1 of Bacteroides sp. CAG:1060_57_27. Taxonomy (GTDB): domain Bacteria; phylum Bacteroidota; class Bacteroidia; order Bacteroidales; family UBA932; genus Cryptobacteroides; species Cryptobacteroides pullicola. The sequence continues at coordinate 88,827 of MNQT01000022.1, forward strand.
GAGGCAGTCAGGATAGAGTTCTTCGGAGACGAGGTGGATTCGATATGCCTGATAGACCCGGTGACGGGAGCGCGCGGGGAGGAGCTCGACAGCATCAGCATCTACCCGGCCAACAACTTCGTGACCACGAAGGAACGCAGCGCCGCGGCGGTGTCGATGATCCAGGACGACCTCGTGGAGCAGATGAAGTTCTTCGAGGACAGCGGACGCCCCCTCGAGGCCAAGAGGCTGAAGCAGAGGGTGGAGTACGACCTCGAGATGATAAAGGAGATGGGCTACTGCCCCGGCATAGAGAACTATTCGCGCTATTTCGACGGACGCAGGCCCGGGCAGAGGCCGTTCTGCCTGCTGGACTACTTCCCCAAGGACTTCATAACCTTCATCGACGAGAGCCATGTGACCCTGCCGCAGATACATGCGATGTACGGCGGCGACCATTCGCGCAAGTCGATACTCATAGACTACGGCTTCCGCCTCCCTGCGGCTGCCGACAACCGTCCGCTCAAGTTCGAGGAGTTCGAACAGCTCACTGGGCAGACCGTATATGTCAGCGCGACTCCGGCGGACTACGAGCTCGAGAAGTCAGGAGGGCTCGTGGTGGAGCAGGTCGTTCGTCCCACGGGGCTTCTCGACCCGCCGATAGAGGTGCGTCCCACGAAGAACCAGGTCGACGACCTCGTGGAGGAGATACGCCGGCGCGCGGAGGCCGACGAGAGGGTGCTCGTCACTACGCTCACCAAGCGCATGGCCGAGGAGCTTGACGCCTATCTGCGCCGCATAGGGATAAGGGTGAGGTACATACACTCCGACATAGATACGGCAGAGAGGGTGGAGATAATCGAGAACTTCAAGGAAGGGCTGTTTGACGTGCTCGTGGGGGTGAACCTGCTCAGGGAAGGGCTCGACATCCCTTCTGTGTCGCTCGTGGCGATACTCGACGCCGACAAGGAGGGCTTCCTGCGCACCGGCAGGGCTCTCACCCAGACGGCCGGCAGGGCTGCGCGCAATGTCAACGGTCTCGTGATAATGTATGCCGATTCCGTCACCGGGTCGATGGACGAGACGATACGCGAGACAAACCGCCGGCGTGCCAAGCAGATAGAGTACAACAAGGCGCATCACATAGCCCCCAGGCAGGTCGAGGTGCGCCAGAACGTACTCGCCAGCGAACTGACTTCGTCGTCCTCATCCAGGGGAGGCAGGTTCAGCGCGGCGAACTCCTACGACAATCCCGTGTTCATCCCCGATCCTTCCGCCCTCGGAAAGGGCAAGATCACGGTCGGCTTCGGACATGACTCCCGCCGCAGCGACGGGGACGCGTTTAAGGAGGGCTTCGTGCGGGCGGATCTTGCCGCGGTGCTGCAGGATCCCGTGATACGCTCTATGTCCCGCTCGCAGATCGAGAAGATGATAGAGGACGACAGGAAGCGGATGAAGAAGTCTGCCGCGGAACTCGACTTCGCCCATGCCGCACGCTACAGGGACGAAATGTGGGCTCTCCAGGAATATCTTAAAGTCTGGAAGGACAGATGAGGCGTTCCGGCATAGTTCTGTTCCTCTTCTGCGTGATAGGGCTGCTCGCGGCTCTTTCCACCGCCTTCCCTTCGGGAGGCGTAAGGGTTGCCGGGCTGCATCTGCGCTTTCCCTCGGTCACGGATGTGATAGCGCCTGAAGAGGAGCCGGAGGCCGAAGATCCTGCCGTGCTCCTGGAGAAAAGGAAGCTCGCGGCCGAGCAGGCTGTGCGCGACAACTTCGCCGAGTTCGTAGGCAGCGACCCCGCGCGCATATACTTCCCCTCAGAAGGGCCGGAATACCTTGACCCAGTGTTCGAGAGGCTCGACAGCGCCAGGGTAAGTCCCGTGCGCATAGTGCATTTCGGCGACTTGCAGATAGAGGAGGACAGGATAAGTTCAGGTTTCAGGAGGGTCTTGCAGGAGCGCTTCGGCGGCAGCGGCCCGGGTTTCATGCCGGCCTCGCAGGTCTATACACTGACGGCGCGCTGCACCCCGTCGGTTGAGACTGAAAGATATACGGTCTACGGCAACAAGGCTCCGGACGGAGCTTACGGGCCGCTCGGAGAGGTCGTGAAGCTCGACACGACACTCGTGCTGAGCTATTCGGCGATAGGCCGCGACTATGAGGACAGGGCTTTCTTCGACAGGCTCACCCTGCTTTCGGGCGGGGGAGACTCGACCCTTGTCGCGGAATGCGCCGGGCGGACGGCGGTGATTCCTGCCGGCTCGGGCCTGCACAGGACGGTGTTCGAACTCGCCGACAGCAGCTTCAGCGCAAGTCTTGCACTCGAGGGCCGCGGCGACATCTACGGCGTGCTGCTGGATTCCGAAACGGGCGTGAGAGTGGACAACATTGCGATGAGGGGCTGCTCCGGAGAGGTGTTCACCTCGATTCCTTCCGATATGCTCTCCGACTTTTTCCGCAGCGAGGGCGTCGCCCTCGTGGTGCTCCAGTTCGGAGGCAACAGCATACCCTTCAGCTCCACGACCAAGGCCGTTTCGGCCTACGCCTCGCGCATACGCAGGCAGCTTTCGTACCTTGCCAGGGTCGCTCCGGACGTGAGGATACTCTTCATCGGCCCCTCCGACATGGCTACGAGGGTGAACGGCGTGACCGCCTCGTATCCCGTGATAGGAGAGTTCGTGGATTCGCTGCGCAATGCCGTCACCGGCTCGGGTGCCGCATACTGGGACCTCTATTCCGCTATGGGCGGGCGCAATTCGATGGTGCACTGGGTGGAATCCGATCCGCCCCTTGCCGGCTCGGACTATGTGCACTTCACCCCGGCCGGTGCGGAAAGGGTGGCTTCCATGCTTTCGGACACCTTCCTGCTCTACTACGACTATTATCACTGGAGGAAGGAACATGATTGAGCAGGTGCTGTCGTATCTGGGGAGGATATTCTCGTTCGATCCGGCCTCTCCGCTGCTTTTCACGAGCTTCCACTTCTGGGTGTTCTTCGCACTGGTGTACGCCGGTTTCGCCCTCGCCGGGAACCGCCTGATGCTGCGCAACGCTTTCCTTCTGCTCGCGAGCCTGCTGTTCTACTACAAGACAAGCGGACTGTCGGTGCTGATACTGATGTTCGTGACAGTGTCGGACTATCTGATAGCAGGCAGGATATACCGCAGTCCGAGCCCGCGTGCGCGCAAGGCCTGGCTCACGTTGAGCATCTTCATAGACCTTCTGATACTCTGCTACTTCAAGTATTCCTACTTCCTCGCCGATGCCCTTACCTCGCTTACGGGGCTGGAGTTCCGTGCGGTGAACCTGTTCGGCAGCGGAAGCATAGTGCTCCCGGTGGGCATATCGTTCTATATCTTCCAGGTGATAAGCTATACCGTGGATGTGTACAGGGGCGATGTGAAGCCGGTGCGCAACATACTCGACTTCGGCTTCTATGTGAGCTTCTTCCCCCAGCTCGTGGCAGGGCCCATTGTGAGGGCGAGCGAGTTCATCCCGCAGATCTACAGGAAGTTCTCCCTTAGTCGCAGGCAGTTCGGGCTGGCAGTGTTCTGGGTCATGAGCGGCCTTGCGAAGAAACTGATACTCAGCGACTACATAGCCGTGAACTTCGTCGACAGGGTGTTCGAGAACCCGCTGCTGTTCACCGGATTCGAGAACTTCGCGGCACTCGTGGGCTATTCTCTCCAGGTGTACGCCGACTTCTCGGGCTACACCGACATAGCCATAGGCATAGCGATGATGATGGGCTTCTACCTGCCGCAGAACTTCGACTCGCCCTACAAGGCCTCCAATCCGCAGGACTTCTGGCGCAGGTGGCACATGTCTCTGAGCCGCTGGCTCAAGACCTATCTCTACATCCCCCTCGGTGGCAACCGCAGGGCCAGTTTCGGCACCTGGCTGTGGATAGGGCTCTTCGCGCTGATTGCCGCCCTGCTCTCCGGAAGCCTTCTGGTATCGCTCGTGTTCGTGGTGCTGGCATCCGCGTGCGCCCTGCTCGCGCTGCTGCGTCCATCGTCGCGCAAGGTCATAACATCCAACATCAACCGCTTCATTACGATGCTGCTCGGCGGCCTGTGGCACGGGGCGTCGTGGAACTTCATAATCTGGGGCGGACTGAACGGCATCGGACTCGTCGCCTGGCAGCTGTGGAAGGGCATGGCCCGGTGGCTGCGCATGGCCCTTATGACCCTGCTCTGCGCCGCTGCCGTCACGGCGGCACTGGCCTGGAATGCCCCGATATGGAATATACTTGCCGTATGGGCCGCCGTGCTCTGGCTCGGAACCCTCGTGCGGACCGTCTACAGCCTGTTCGGCGGCAAGGGCTGCGGCAGGGCCGGATATATATGGGGTGTCGCACAGACCTTCGCCTTCATCACCTTCACGCGGCTTTTCTTCCGCAGCGGCAGCAACCTCGACCCGGCCACGGCCAACGAGACGGCGATACGCACCGCCAGGAACATGGTGGAACGCATAGGCTCCGACTGGAACCTCCAGCTCGCCGGGCAGATATGTGCCGAGTACTGGAAACCTTTCTCGCTGATCGTGCTCGGCCTCGCGATACACTGGCTCCCGTCGCGCTGGAAACGCCGCTTCAGGATAAACTTCGCGCTGCTGCCCCTCCCGGTGCTCGCCATAGTGGTGGTCGCGATAGTGTTCATACTCTACCAGTTCTCGAGCGCCGGACTCCAGGCGTTCATATATTTTCAGTTCTGAGTTATGTCAAAGCAAGGTTACATCCAACGCTATCTGCTGATTATCCGTCTGGTACGGAACAACAGGTACATTCCGCTCTCCGAGCTTGTCCGCAAGGTGGATGACGGGCTGGCGTATTATGACGACACCGGCGATGTCGGCGTCTCCAGAAGGACTATCCTGCGCGACCTGCAGGAGATACGGTCCGGCATGAACATCAGCATCGAGTATTCGAGGCAGAAAAAAGGCTATTACATACCGGAGGACGAAGACCAGATATCCGACATAGAAAGGATATTGGAACAGTATGACCTCATGACTTCGCTCCATGCGAGGGAGGAACTGGCCTCGTTCGTCTTTCCCGAAAAGCGCAAGCCACGTGGTACCGGATTCCTCTCGCCGCTGATACATGCGATAAAGCGTAAGCTGATAGTGGAGTTTACCTATGTGAAGTTTAACAATTCGGTCTCGAGTTTCCGCCGTGTGATGCCGTATGCCCTGAAGGAGGGTAGGGGCAGGTGGTATCTGCTGGCTGTCGAGATAGGGGAGAATGTCCGTCATGCCGGCGAAATCAAGAGCTGGGGACTCGACCGCATCAGGGACTTGATTGTCACGAAGGAGCGCTTTACGAGGAATCCCGCGATCGATCCCGAAAAGGAATTCAAGGATGTAATAGGCGCCTATTCCAAGGAAGAACTTCCGGTCGAGGAGGTTATACTGTCGTTTTCGCCCAAGGCCGGCAGGTATAACGAAGCCTTTCCCCTACATTCGTCGCAGGAGACTCTGGTCGACAATGACATGGAATTCCGTATCCGCCTGAGAATCAAGATTACATACGACTTCAAGCAGGAGCTCCTGTCGCAGAGCAGAGACCTCGTAGTCATCGCGCCCGAACATCTCCGCCGGGAACTCTGCGAAATATACCGGAAGGCACTGGAGAGGAACGGCGGAGGTTGAAAATCCCGAAACAGTTTCTTATATTTGAGGAACTGAAATATCGCAACACTTCATCTTGCCTGTTGGAACCTGACAATTTCAAATTGATGCAAAAGATGAGGTCTGCTTACGCGTTGCGTGGGCATTCCTGTCGTGCATCAAAGGTTTTGTCAGGACCTCAACAGCCGCCGGGATCGCCCACGCTTTTCTGTCGGTAAAGATAGGCGGGTATAGTGCCACCGTGTGGCACTGTGAAGGATAATTTTGCACCGTAATGACATTAAGACCGATATGCAATGAAAGATCAAGGACATGGCAGCCACTGGGAGACAGTGCTGGGACAGGAAAGCGTCGCCGATGCTCTCCACGAAATCGTACTGAACAGCGGGGTGCTGAGGGCAAAGGATGTGCTCACACTTCTGGGCCCGACATCTGAACTTTTGGATTCGATATCTGATAGTCCTGTGCACTACATGACTATCCTTACCAACGGTAACGGTGCCAATGAACTGGTGTCCGCATATCCGTTTGCCGATGAGGGGGCACTGCTGAAAGGACAGATTACCGACATCGAGATATGGAACAACAATGAGGAGGCGGTAGTGACCATGCAATTCGGCGAGGGCCGTGAAATAAGTTTCTTTGCCACCGACTATCATATCAATAAGGATAAATACCGGCCGGGAAGGTATTGCGATGTCAGGCTTGCTGCCTTTGCGTACAAATGTAAGGTGGAGGATACAGGGAGGCTGTCTTTCCGGCTGGAAGGCGACGCCGCAAGCAATTTCAGGGCAAAGATTGGGGAGGACGAACATGATGAATCTCCGATTTCTTTTGATGCGTCCGAAATGACGAGTTTGCTTTCGATGAGTGAGGATTACAAGGATGACTATCAGTTCCTGTCGCCGGTGCAGTATGTCGAAGCATTTGAAACCTTGGGTGTCCGTATGCTCATCATCGGAATATCCGTGGATGTCGGTCTCGATGAAGGCGACAGGGTTCCGTTACCTCTTTTTGTCCGCGAATCCATGTTTGACGGGGAGGACAATCCGAAGCCAGAGGCAGGGGAGTCCGTAGGCGGGATATTGTGGATGCAGGGGCATCTTGACAGGTGGTATGAAGGTCTGAAGCAGTCCGGATCCGGCTGTGACGATGATTCCGCCCAAGACACAGACCCTTCCCGGGACTGCTCGCTGCCGACCAGAATGTCCGAGATACTGAACGAATCGTGGAGGATATTCCGTGATACGATATCCGTGGAGAACGGTTGTGACAGGGATTCATGCTGCCGGCTTTTTGCCGATATCATCAGGCGGCAGGCATCCGGCGAGACGGGATTTTTCGTCCGGACCGATGTCTTTCCCGATTCTGCCCGACGGAAAAAGGTGGATATAGCGTGCGGATTCGAGGCGGCGGGAAAGCCCCTATGTTCCTGCGCTATCCTGCTGAGGTCTGTCAAGGACAATAACGCCTTCACGGGCAAGATGTTCAGGATATACAAGGACCTGCATTTCCTCGAAAGCCTCCTGGAGCGGCAGGAAGAGGGCGCGTGCGGATATTCCGAATGCAGGTTCTATATGCTCACCCCTGTCGAAGCGTTCAGGAAGACGCCTGCATATAAGACCAAGTCGGAAGATTTCCCGGAGTTCGGTCTGAACCTGCCCGAAACGGCGAAATATGTCAGGTATCATGATGCCCGCGGTAGCGGCGAGAGACAGGAACTCTTCTTCAGGAAGGAATATCCTGTCAGCTGGTATACGCGGACTGGAGAACAGCCGGACTGGCATTTCCTTGAAATCGACCTCGACAAGGTAGTGGACTGTATTGTCGGAGTCTATCGCGTCCACGACGACGGTGGCCTGATATATCAGCACGGCATAATAACGGAAAACGAGTATGAAGATCTTATCGACGGAAATTCTGACGACGGTCTCGAGGCTGCATTCCGGCTTTCCGAGACGCCTTTCGAAAAGGCGGAGCTTCAGCCCTGGACTATTGAGAAAGGCAAGATCTTGTATGCTTCGGATATAAGAGTGGGCAAGTCGGCGTCTGCCGTGATATGCGATGTCCTCAGCGATTTTCTCGCAATCAATGCAGAGGAAATGGGCGGCTGGACGCTGAGGGTGAGGATAGAGGACGGGAAACTGATAAGATATTTTTCGAAGTCGGACATGTATCTCGCTGTCGGAAAGGAAAGGCGCGGTATCGCCCTTAGGAGCCAGGTTGCCTATTATGAAACCGATACGGAAGGATTCTATTAACATTTAAAACATAATGATCATGGAAGAGTTAAAATTAGTTTCAAATGATTGTCGGTCAAGGATGGATGAAATCCTCAACGCCTCATGGAAGGTCTTCAAGTGGCAGTTTGTCAATAAGGCCTTTGTGAATGGTATTACAAGCGAGGCCTCGTTCCAGTTCCATTTTGCCTCGATTATAAAGTCGATAGGCGATATGTATGTCTCTCCTAAAGAAATGTTTTATGTCGACATAGAGACAAAATGGAACAATAAGAAAATCGATATTACCTGCGGGTTCTGTGAATCCGGAGAAAAGCAGCCTCTGTATAACTGTGCCATTGAATTGAAATTCAAGCGGAAGAGAGATTCGAAAGGGACTTTTTCTGCAGATAGGATATTCAAAATGTATAGAGACATAGATTATCTTGAAAGAGAAACCGGAGTGAAGGGAAATGATAAGGATAGCTGTTATTCGGAGGGTAGGTTCTATCTTATAACGGACAACAGCTCGTATAAAAATTCAGAGGTTGAGTCCGAAGGGCCGGTTTTCGGACTGAAAGACGGTGGAACGACATCTACGCAGCCGTTCCGGGCCGAGAATGAATCCATGCAGTTGACAAAAGCATATCCTATTGTATGGGATGAACGCAAATCGATAGGAAAATCGCTCTCTGATAAATGGTATTTCCTTGAAATTGCTGTGGCTGGTGTGACTAAGTAGCCTGGCGGTCCGCAGGGATTCCTCTCAGATGACTTGAGAGCAGCAGGAATTGACAAATATGCCCTACAGGTGCCTGTGAGGTTATTTTTGCAAACCCCGCTACTCTTGGGTTTTTTATATGTTGCGGCATCAAACGATAATGTCGTAACTTTCTTATAGAGTGCCGTGTCCCGGCACTGTGGATGTCTATTTTTGTGCCGTAATGGCATTAAAACCGATGTGCGATGAAAGATCAAGGACATGATAGCCACAGTGAGACAGTGCTGGGGCAGGAAAGCATCGTCGAGACTCGCCACGAAATCAGCAGTGATCCTACCCAGAACAATGAACATCCTTATTACTACTCGCTGACAGCCAGAATGAGAATGTCTGAGATCCTGGATGTCTCGTGGGGTGAATTCTGTGATTTCATATCAGTGGATGATGTTCGCTTTTACGACAGGGATTATTTCTGCCTGTGGTTTGCCGCTATCATCAAGAGGTGGGCATCCAACGATCCGGGATTTTTCGTCCGGCACAATCTCTTTTCCGATTCAGCCCGTCGGAAAAGGATGGATATAGAGTGCGGATTCGAGGCGGAAGGCAAGCCCCTGTGTTCCTGCGCTATCATGCTGAGGTCTGTCAAGGGCAATAATGCCTTCGCTGGCAAGATGTTCAGGATATACAAGGACCTGCATTTCCTCGAAAGCCTCTTGGAGCAGCATGAAGAGGGTAAGTGCGGATATTCCGAATGCAGGTTCTATATGCTCACCCCTGTCGAAGCGTTCAGGAAGTCGTATGCATCTTGTGAAGACTCCTCGTCATTCGGTTTGGATCTCGAAACGGATAAATATGTCAGGTATCATGAACAGGAACTCTTCTTCAAGAAGACATATCCTGTCAGTTGGTATCCCCGGCATGGAGAACGGTTGGACGGGCATTTCCTTGAAATCGACCTCAACAAGATCGTGGACTGTATCGTCGGAGTCTATCGAGGCTATGACGCTATACGCATGCTGCATATGGAGTGCATAGGGGATACCCGGCCGACAGGAGGTCGCGGGAGGCATTTGTTCCGTGCAATCGACTATGTCAAAGATGAGAACTGTATTGTCGGAGTCTACGATGATGATAAATGCTGTAGATGCCTGATTTATAGGCTCGGCATAATAACGGGAAGAGAGTATTCGGATTTTCTTAACGGAAATTCTATCTATAATATCGAGGCAGTGTCCCGGCTTTCAGAAATGCCTTTTGCAAAAGCAGAACTTCAGCCCTGGACTATTGAGAAAGGCAAAGTCCTATATGTCTCGGATATAAGAGTGCGCGAGTTGGCGTCTGTCGCGATATGCGATGTCCTCAGCGATTTTCTCGTAATCATTGCAGAGAAAATGGGTGGCAATACGCTGAGGGTAAGGATAGAGGACGGAAAACTGATAGAATATTTCTCGAAGTCGGACACGTATCGCGCTGCCGGAAAGGAGAAATGGTGCGATTCTACCGGCAGAAGCCAGGTTGCATATTATTATGAAACCAATACTCTCGACTTACTGCCAGATTGGTGGTTATGAAACCGATACTGAGGGATTCTATTTTTTATAGAATAGTACATTTGGGATCTGAGGGGAGATGTAATAAAATACCGGCTCTCTATTTTTCGAGAATGGGTACAGAGAGTGCCGTAGAATGGCACTCTCTGTGTTTATTTTTACGATATAAAAGACATAATGTTATGACACAGGAAGGGAGAGGAAAAACAAAGCAATCAAGAGTGGCTACTTTGATAGAGAGAATAGACGCGAAGTTTATCGCCGCTGGCTTGGGAGGAAAATCAGTACAGTTGGAGCCAGACCCAACCCGTCACAGAATAATCGTGAGGATGCCAAGGCAGAATGGCTCCGGCCAGTCGGAAAAATAGTGACCGTATGAAAAGAAAAGAGGAAACCGTAATGAAGTCCCTTGGCTTCGAGCAGGGGTACAGTCTTGATGACTATTTGACAAAGTACCGATATCAGCGTGACGGTGGGCGTTCGCGAAATGCTGAGATATACGCAGACGAAGTAGGAGCCAATGACCCCGACTTAATGGCTTATGACGCCTGGATGAATGACGGTCAGCCAATTCCTATAAAGAATGACCGCGACTTCTTTGAAATTCAGAAAAAGGTGTGGGGCAAGGTGAAACATCATATTCACTGCTGCTACTCTGTTGAGGAACTCATCAAGGAGGGCTATGGAAAAGAGGTAAGGCTGTAGGCCATTATATACCGTTTATTGATTACCAAGAGGGGGTCGGGCTTAGTGCCCGGCTTCTGATTTTTACAGAGATTTCTGGCTTTGAATAATTTTTGTTATCTTGGCAGTCGAAAGAATTTTTGATTATTTCGACTGAAATTATGACGCAACAAACTGATATAGACAAAATAAGGCGTATAATTACGCGCGGAAAATATGGCTCCGTATATTTTGCTTCCTCCTTTCCCGGATTCAGTGTGGCATATGTTTCAAAACTTCTTGCCGGGTTTGAAAAAGAGGGTCTGATTGTGCGTATATCCAAGGGTATATACCTGAAGGCCCGGCAGACACGTTTCGGAATAGCGTATCCTCCTCTTGACATCATTGTGAAAGAAATTGCAAAGAGGGACAGGGCGAAGGTTATTCCTACGGGAGAAACAGCTGCAAATATGCTCGGCTTTTCCGAACAGGTGCCGACGAGGTCTTGCTTCCTCATAACGGGAACATACAGGACTATCCGGCTTGGAGACAGAACTGTCCTGCTTAAGAATGCCGCTCCGAAAAATTTCGAGTATCATAATGAAATAGTCGGTGTCCTTGTGCAGGCGTTGCGAGCTGTCGGTGCAGACGGAGTCACTGAAGAAATCAAGGCCAAGATACCAGGTATTCTGAAGGATGTTCCCAGGGATAAGAACTTTGATTCCGATTTGGGCTTGGCACCGGCATGGATCAGGAAAGTGATTCGCGAAACGATGTAGGAGGAAAAACCATGGCTAAATGGATTGATTATAATGAGTATGAACGGCAGGCTTTGATTGCGAATGCCGCTTCGGCTAAACATATCGACCCGGTTGCGGTCGAGAAAGATTGGTGGGTAACTGCTGTCCTTTATGCTGTTTTCCATTCCAGCATAAAGGACTATGCATTGTTCAAGGGTGGAACCAGCCTGAGCAAAGCCTGGAATATCATCAGCCGTTTCAGCGAAGATGTGGATATCGCTCTCGACAGGACATATTATCTTGATGTAAAGCATTGGCGATGTGCAGCATGTGCCAATAATACTCAGATCCGCAATCTTAGGGAGAAGAGCCAGGATTTCCTTTTTGGTGAATACAAGGATGAATTGTCCAGAATGCTTGTGGAGATGGGGCTTGATATGGTAGAGGTTGTTGACGAAAACGAGATGCGGCTTAGGCAAGACATATTCGAGACTGTGTCGCACGACAAGGATCCTTCGGTCCTATATGTTAGATATCCGTCAATCTTTTCTACGAAAAAGCAATACGCTTTGCCTGTCGTGAAGATTGAAATAAGTTGTCTTTCAATGAGAGAACCATATGAGGTCAAACCTGTGTTTTCGCTTGTCGAACAGATTAACTCATCGATGTTCGGTGAGAGTGTGGATGATGATTTCTCTCAAGAAATCAAGACCGTGTCACCGGCAAGGACTTTCCTTGAAAAAGCTTTCCTGCTGGCTGAAGAGTTTATGAAAGACAGCCCGAGAACCAGTAGGATGTCAAGGCATTTGTATGACATGGAAAAACTCTCGCATACGAAATATATGTCTATGGCTCTTGCTGACCATAATTTGTATATGCAAATCGTACGGCACAGGAAGAAGTATTATCATCTTGGTTATGTAGATTATGATAAGATATTGCCTGATACCATTGATTTTGTTCCTCCGGCAAGGGTGATTGATTCTTTCAGAAGTGATTACAACGAGATGACTGGGAGTTTTATTTATGAGGAGAGTTCTCCTGATTTCGATAGCTTGCTTCAAAGGATTGCTGCGATAAGGGAGTTGTTCAGAAAACAATGATGATTTTGCGGGAGGCTTTCAGCGTAGCAGCTTCCTTTTCTATATCCGTGCTGCCTCTCAGTTTCACTTCTATCAGCCCAGCGTGTCCGTCACACAGGTGCATAATCGCATCGCACTCCGGATTGTTTCTCCTCCAATGTTTTTATGGATTACTTTACCATTTGGCGTTATTCCGGTTGGGCGTCTGACATTTTATTTTGACAGCTTTTGAAATTGGCCCCAATTGAAAGAAGAAGCGTGCAAGTCGTTCCAAGAGGAGTGAGAGCTTGACGGGAGAAATGACAGAGCCTCGGTAGGTATGGCAAAGTTTGTCGGTAACGAAGACTGCCCGGCCACGATGTAAAAACTTGGGAACGACGGGTTTTGTAAAAACGGCCATACAGGCCGCTCAGAGGCACATTTTTCGGAGACGCCTGTTCTTTAGTCGCCTCAAAAACATCGACCTACGAACCTGTGCTAATTGCAGATAATTGACAGTTAGATATCTCCAAAAGCACCCGGTCCCAGGTTTTTTACATGGTAACCATACCGGCAGAAAACCGGGAACTCCACGCTTCCGGCAGGCCCGGCAATCCGGCAGAAATGAAAATTCAGGGATTTTAGGAATTTCATGTTTTCTGGAGCAATGGTTTTATCAAGAGTATAAGTTCTCGGACATATTGGAATTGAGCCGCTGCCTCTGCTATGATTACCAATGTAATAAAATGCCGGTTCTCCATTATTCGTGAATGGGTACAGTGAGTGCCGCAGAATGGCACTCTCCACGTCTATTTTTACGATGCAAAAAGATATAACGCTATGATAGAAAAGACAAAACAACAAAGAAAATCAAGTCTGGATACTTTGATAGACAGGCTCGACGAGATGTATATAAAAAATGGCTGGAAGGTTCCCGAGTGGGCGGAGCCAGACCCGACCCGTCACAGAATAATCGTGAGGATGCCAAGGCAGCAGAAAGCCTGAGGAGCCTGATTCAACACAACCATGTTCATGAGATTTACTTCATTCCATAACTGAATAAGAATATGCCTGCAGCAAAGTACGAAGAATGTGCTTCACGATATAATCTGAGACGGTTCGAGGCTGTCCACCTTAGCGCATATAATTCCGCATTAAAGGAGATCCGGTCCGGAGAAAGACAATCACATTGGATGTGGTCCATGTTTCCGCAGTTGCGCGGACTTGGCCATAGTTGCAATTCTGATTATTACGGTATTGCCGACAGAGACGAGGCAGTGATGTTCCTGCATCATCCTGTCTTTGGCAAAAACCTTTTGGAGATCACAAGGGCGATGCTGGCGATTGACAGGAAATCGGCTGAAGAAATTTTGTGTGGAGCAGATGCCTTGAGATTCCGTTCATCGATGACTCTGTTCAATGCTGCCTTTCCGGATGACATATTTGCGGAAGCCTTGCATAGATACTGCGGCGGTAAGGAAGATGAGCGCACATTGGAGATGTTGAAAGCCGATAGCAATGAGCGATTGGCGGCAGGAGGTATCATTGGGGCTATAATCGGAGATGTTGTCGGTTCTGTTTATGAATTTAATAATTGCAAGTCGACAAACATTGCCTTATTCACGAGAGACACTACATTTACGGATGATACGGTAATGACCATTGCTGTTGCAGATTGGCTTTTGCGCGGAGTCCCGTTGCAAAGGACCATGCCTGTCTGGGGTCAGGAATATCCGCACAGAGGATATGGAGGGATGTTCTATGAATGGCTTTTTGTAAGTAGGGACAAGAGGCCTTATGGCAGCTTCGGGAATGGCGCGGGAATGCGCGTAAGTCCATGCGGGTACTATGCCGACTCTCTTGAAGAGGCTCTTGAACTGGCCCGGCAATCGGCAGAAGTTACCCACAATCACCCTGAGGGCATCAAGGGAGCACAGGCTGTCGCTTCCGCAATCTTTCTGGCACGTCGGCACAAGTCGAAAGATGAGATCCGGGCTTATATCGAAACGTCGTTCGGCTATAATCTGCATCGGACTTGTGATGAAATCCGGCCGGCATACCGGTTTGATGTAAGCTGCCGGGGCTCTTGTCCCGAAGCGATAATAGCATTCATGGACAGCCACGACTATGAATCCGCAATCCATCTGGCCATATCACTTGGAGGAGACAGTGACACGATCGCCTGTATGACGGGAGGTATTGCGGCTGCATACTATGGCATTCCGTCATGGTTGGTCAAATATGTCGTATCGGAATATCTGCCTCGGAATATGCGGGACGTTATCGGGGATTTTGATGAATTATGTGCGGAACATAAAGAAGGGGCGTGAACCGTCACCCGGCATCATGTCGCATCGGTGAGTTTGTACATTGAATCAAATACTTTACAGAGTGTCGCATTATGGCACTGACAATATCTACTTTTGCCTTGTAAGAGAGTTTGGATATGACACAGAACGAAATTAAGATCCCTGCGTTTTTCGCGGAAAACGGCTTGACGGCGACGTCGGCAAATCATCTTTCCAATATTGCGAAAGAAAACTACATGGCGATAGAAAGGCAGATGGCCAAGCTGGAGTTCTACAGGACGGCCGTCGGCCTTATCGGCGGCAGCGAGGAGACGGTTGTTTCGTGCGGAACCGGCCCCGAGAGGTTCTCCCGGATAAGGAAATGGGTCGAGGAGGTATGCGCATGCAAGAGCCTGATAGCATACCTGCGGGAAGCTATCAAGGCCAAGGACAAGCTTACGAGGGATTTGGATGACTATGGTGCGGATGAGATTCGGGATCTTTCCGAGATGGAGCCGGAAAAGGAAGACCGGCTGACATTCGAGCAGGTTCTTGAGACCTTGCCGATCAAGGAGAGGAACCGATACCTTGAGCTGGAGACGAGGTGTGCGGTGATAGGCAAGTTCATACATCCTGACGGGGAATACTCGGAGGCACGGAAACATTTTACGGACAGAATGCTTTCACCCAAAGAGGTCCGCGAGAACGGAAAGGATACCCTGGTCTATTCGTATTATCCTAATATCGACGGGTCCGAAATCGACGCGCTGTTTTTCGAGCTGCAGGCTGAGCATCGCAAGGCGCAGGCCGAACTCAACGGGATGAGGAATGAAATCAACAGACTCATCGATGAGGACTGGAGACGCAAGTCTGACGCGTGGTTGGTTGAACACGAGAAATGGGCGGAGTCCATGATCAGGCTGAAGGAGAGGATCATGAGGGAGAAGGAGGACCGGTCAAAGGAAATAGAGAAACTCAGGATAGCGATTCCGGACTCGTTGAAACCCATATACGGAAAAATCAAGGCATTATGACAAATAAGGCCGGACTGAACGCTTGCGTGAAACCGGCCTGAATGGATATGCCTGGCAGCCACGAACGGCAGAATCATGATACAGATGATTTGCTCGACACACTTTCATCCGCACGGCGGATGGACATAGACGGCTGTCCCGCTTTTAACGCAAAAAAATTCTTTGCTCTTGCTTTCGGTCTTGCTGCGGGACAGGTTTTTGATATCGGTCTTGCTTTTGCGCTGTCAGGTATATCCAGTTTGTCTTTTTGACAATCATGTCGGAAAATATGGGAGAAGAAAAACACATGACTCTTTACAGAGATAATAATCCTAACGCGGCAAGATGTATCGATGTCTCTATAAAGGACGGGATTGTCGAATTCGGACAGCAGGACATCGGCCCGCTGTGCGAGGAAATGTTCGGGGACTCCGACTACGAACGGATAATATTCAATCTGCCTGTCCGACAGTTGAGAGCTGCCATGCATGTCAAGACTGACGAAGAACTGCTTGCGGTTCTCAAACGTGACTACGGTACGGAGGATGCGTTCGACAGGTTCTCGAAATTTGTCCATGACAATCATCTGGAATATGATGTATATTGCGGTTAACTGAATTGTCATAAAAACAAGACGATAATGACAATAGAAGAAACATTGCAGATTGCGCTTGATGCGCACAAGGGCCAGAAGGATCTGGACGGCAATCCTGCTATTCTGCACCCTGTTGCGGTGGGGCTTATGGGCGGCACGGACGCTGAAATCAAGGCCGGTTTCCTGCACGATGTCGTCGAGGACTCCGATTTGACATTGGCTGATCTGCGCCGGAAAGGCGTGGACGAGGATGTGCTTGCCGCATTGGAACTCCTGACCCACGACAAGGAAACGGACTACTTCGAGTATGTCGGCAATATTGCCCGTTCGAGAAACCTTACGGCAATACATACGAAACTCAACGACTTGAGGCACAATCTCGAGCGCGGCAAGAAGTCGTACAGCCGGGCAAGTGCGCTTGGCGATACTGAAATGGCGGCTCGTCTTGAGAAGATCAACGAGAAACACCTGAAAGCCATGCAGCTATTCGATGATGTATGATATAATGTCCCGGGCGCGATGTAAAAACCTGGGAACAACGGGTTTTGCAAAAACGGCCATGCAGGCCACTCAGTGGCACATTTTTCGGAACCGCCTGTTCTTTGGTCGCCTCAAAAACATCGACCTGCGAACCTGCGCCAATTGCAAATAATTGGCAGTCAGGCAGCTCCAAAAGCACCCGGTTCCCAGGTTTTTTACATCATGAAACCAAACAAGGAATTGATAAGCCATAGGAAAGAAAGTGTTGAATATTATTCAAAAGTAAAGGAGATACAGTTATGAACGATTTGAAATTCTTAGAGCTTCTTAAGGCAGGCAAGCCTATATTCATTGAAAATGAAATAGAGGAGATCGTGTATGACTTTACGAACTATCCTGTTATCAGGGTAAAGTCAAAGAGCGGTAAGATTGTAAAAAGAAAGTATAAAAATTCATGCAAGTCGGATGTAGACACCTTGCTGTATGGTAAGGAGATTACGGAGGAACAGTTTGATCAATTTGCATAGTCATTATATATCATTTATTGATTACCAAAAAGAGATCGGGCATCGCTGCCCGACCTCTGAATTTTTACGGGAATTTCCTGAGAGACTCTTCGTAGCCCGGAAGCGGGGCACCCATATCATCTCGTAGCGGATGAAATTATCCGGTGCGGGGCGTTTCCGGACAGGCCGCCCTACCTTACCTTCGAGTCGCAGTACCAGCAGCGCACGGTGCCGCCGGTGCCGAGTTTGAAGCGGGGCTGCACATGCTCGCAGTTGCAGATGCACTTGGCGTTGGAGCAGTGCAGGGTGGGGTCGGTTATGGGTGCCGTCCCCTCGGGCATGGTGTGGGTGGGGTCGTCCTTCCACTTGAGCAGGCAGCTTATGAGCGCCATTCTGACGAACTTGCCGTTCTCCACCTGGCGGAAATATGCCGCGCGGGGGTCGTCGTCGACCTCGGGAAGTATCTCGTTGACCCTCGGCAGGGGGTGGAGGACCGCCATGTCCTTCTTCGCGAGCGACATGCGGCGGGCGTCGAGTATGAAGCTGTCCTTGACCCTGTCGAACTCGTCCTCGTCGAGGAAGCGCTCTTTCTGCACCCTCGTCATGTAGAGCACGTCGAGTTCGGGAATCGCCTCGTCGAGGCTGTCTGTCTCGCGGTACTCTATGCCCATGCTGTCGCATACGTCCTGCCTTATGTAGTCGGGAAGGCGCAGGGCGTCGGGGGCGATCAGCACTACCTTCACGCCCTCGTATCTCGACAGGGCCTTGATGAGGGAGTGTACGGTGCGGCCGAAGCGCAGGTCGCCGCAGAAGCCTATCGTGATGCCGTCTATGTGTCCGAGCTCCCGCTTGATCGTCAGCAGGTCGGTCAGGGTCTGGGTGGGGTGGCTGTGGCTTCCGTCTCCGGCGTTGATTATAGGTACGCGCGAGACTTCCGCCGCGGCGAGCGGAGCCCCCTCGATATAATGGCGCATGGCGATTATGTCGGCGAAGCAGCCTACGACGCGTATCGTGTCCTGCACGGTCTCGCCCTTGCTCACCGAGGAACTCTTTGCGTCCGCGAATCCGAGCACGCTGCCTCCGAGTTCCAGCATCGCGGATGTGAAGCTCAGGCGGGTGCGGGTGCTGGGCTCATAGAACAGGGTCGCGAGCTTGCGGTGCGCCATGAGCGACTGGTATGCCGTCCTGTCGGCGATTATGTCTTCCGCCATTGCGATTATCTGGTCGGTCTCCTGCCTGGAGAGGTCCATGGGGTCTATAAGGTGCTTCATAGCGAGTCTCTGAATTCAAGGATCTGCTGTTTCTGTGCTCCGCTGATATAACCTTCCTCCTCCGCTACCTCCACGAGGGTGTCGAGGTTGGAGAGCGAATGGTTCTCCGTGCCTGCCGCGGCGATGCGCTCGAGTCCCTTGCGCATCCCGTAGGTGAAGATGCTGACTATGCCGAGCACTTCGGCGCCCTCCTCCCTGAGGGCCTGCACCACGTCGAGGGCACTGCCGGCGGTAGAGATAAGGTCTTCGACCACCACTACCTTCGTCCCCTTGTCCATACGCCCCTCGATGCGGTTGTTGCGTCCGTGGCTCTTGGCTTCGCTCCGCACATAGCCCATGGGGAGACCGAGTATCGTCGCGGTTATGGCCGCATGGGCGATGCCCGCCGTCGAGGTGCCCATAAGCATCTGGCAGCCAGGGTAGTACTTCTTCACGAGTTCTGCGAGCCCGTGTTCGACGCTGTCCCTCACGGCGGGCGCCGAGAGGGTGAGCCTGTTGTCGCAGTAGATCGGGCTCTTGATGCCGCTGGCCCAGGTGAACGGCTCTTCCGGCCTGAGGAAGACTGCTCCTATCGAAAGGAGCTCGCTGGCGATTTTTCTTTCCATATCCTATTCGTTGAGAAATTCTTTCACGCACCTTGCGTATGCCTGTACGGGGTCGGCTGCCGCGGTAACGGGCCTGCCTACCACTATATAGTCGCTGCCTATAGCCCTGGCCTTCGCCGGGGTGGTTATGCGCACCTGGTCGTCGGAGGCGGAGTCGGCGAAGCGTATGCCCGGGGTGACGGTGAGGAACCCTTTCCCGCAGGCTTCCTTCACCATGCCTGCCTCGAGAGGGGAGCATACCACGCCGTCGAGTCCGGCCTCGGCCGCGTTGGAGGCGTACTTGACTATGGTCTCGTTGATTCCGGCATTTATGAGCAGCTCGCTGCGCATCCTCTCCTCGCTGGTCGAGGTGAGCTGGGTGACGGCAATCAGCAGGGGCCGGCTGCCGTCGGGACGGGTGAGTCCCTCGAGCGCGGCGCGCATCATCTCTATCGTGCCGGCGGCATGTACGTTGCACATGTCCACGTCCAGCCCCGAAAGCACCTTCATCGCCTTGCGGACGGTGTTGGGTATGTCGTGTAGCTTGAGGTCGAGGAAGATACTGTGTCCCCGGCGCTTGATTTCCCTTACTATCTGCGGGCCCTCGCTGTAGAAGAGCTCCATTCCTATCTTCACGAAAGGCTTCCTGCCCGTGTCGAAAAGGTCGAGGAAGTCGAAGGTCTGTGCCGCGCTGCTGAAGTCGCAGGCGATGATTACGTCTCTGGGCATATCGTTGTCGTGTGTTTCAGGTTTTATGATTTATTCTACCGTTCCCGTTATATCTTCGAGCCTGTCTATCCCGAGCTTGTCCATGACTTCCGGCAGCGCCCGCACTATCTCCTCGCAGGCCATGGGGTTGCGCAGGTTCTCGGCTCCCACCTGCACTGCCGAGGCTCCGGCCATCATCATCTCTATGACATCTTCGGCGCAGGCGACGCCTCCGCAGCCCATTACCGGTATGCGGCAGGCCTTGTGCACCTGGTAGACCATTCTGAGGGCTATCGGGAATATCGCCCTCCCGGAGAAGCCTCCGGTCTTCGCGGCGATGACGGGCCGTCTGCGGCGTATGTCTATGCGCATGCCGAGGAAGGTGTTGACGAGCGTCAGGCCGTCCGCTCCGGCATCCTCGCATGCCCGGGCAATCGACACGATGTCGGTCACGTTGGGGCTGAGCTTTATGAACACGGGCTTGCCGGGGCAGGCCTTCTTCGCGGCGGCGGTCACCTGTGCTGCGGCCGCAGGGTCGGTGCCGAACGCCATGCCTCCGTTGTGCACGTTGGGGCAGGAGATGTTCACCTCCACGATGTCTATCCCGCCGCACTCGGCCGCCCGGCCGCAGCAGTAGGCGTATTCGTCTACGCTGAAGCCGCTTATGTTGGCGATTATGGCGCCGTGGTACACTTTCCTCAGGGCCGGGACCTTCTCTCCTGTGAGGACCTCGATTCCGGGATTCTGCAGCCCTACGGAGTTTATCATGCCCTCGCGGCATTCTGCTATGCGCGGTGTGGGATTGCCGAAGCGGGCCTCGCGCGTCGTGCCCTTGAGGCTTATTCCTCCGAGGCTGCCGAGGTCGACCGAGTCCGCGAGCTCCAGGGCGAAGCCGAACGTGCCGCTCGCCGGGATGACGGGATTCCCGAGCCGTATCCCGCACAGGTTTACCGAAAGATCCTTTACTGCCATATCATCTCGCTCCTTTTGAATACCGGTCCGTCCTTACATACCCTTTTCACGCCCGAGGCTGTGTGGCAGCTGCATCCGTAGCAGAATCCTGCGCCGCAGCCCATCCTCTCCTCGAGGCTGTACTCGCCTCCGGAAGTGACGCAGGCGTCGAGAGCCTTCATCATGGGAAGCGGGCCGCAGGCGTAGAAGTAGTCGTATCCGGGACCGTGTTCCCGCAGCGCGTCGGTCACGAAACCCCTGGTACCGAGGCTTCCGTCCATGGTCGCCACCAGCGGTTCCACTCCGAGCCGGCGGAAATCATCCAGCAGCACGGCCTCGGCGGCTGTGTTGAATCCGAAGACGGCACAGACTTCCCGGCCTGCGGCAAGCAGCTCTCGGCAGAGAAGGTAGAGCGGTGCCGTCCCTATGCCGCCTCCGACGAGCAGGGCCCTGCCGCGGCAGGCGGAGAGGTCGAAGCCGTTCCCGAGCGGGGCGAGCAGTTCCAGCGTCTGTCCCGGGCGCATCGACGCCATTGCGCGGGTGCCGTCGCCCACGGTCTTGTAGAGCAGGGTGAGGACGGTGCCGGAAGCGTCCGCGGAGCAGTCGCAGACCGAAATGGGGCGCCTGAGGAAGAAGCCCTCGAGCGCTATGTCCACGAACTGCCCCGGAGCCATGCGTGTCTGCACCGGAGAAGAGAGCACCATGCGGAAGCAGTCCTTCGCCACTCCTTTGTTGCCCTCTATTTTGAATATAGTCTTCTGCATATCCTGAAAAATCAGCTGTTGGTGTCTTCCCAGACGGGGCGGCCGTCCTTGAAGGTCTTTACGGCCCTGCCGCTCGCCCTCATGCCGTCGAAGGGCGTGCTGCGGCCTTTCGAGAGGAAGGAGGAACTGTCTATGGTGAACTCGCCGTCGAGATCCAGGAGGGTTATGTCGGCCCTGCATCCGGGTCTGAGCCCGCCTTCGAGGCCGAATATCCTGCGTGGGGTGTCGGTCAGGGCGTCGAGTATCCTCCCGAGGGGGACGAGGCCTGTCTTTACGAGCGAGGTGTAGAGCACGGGGAAGGCTGTCTCGAGTCCCGTGATTCCCATTGCGCTGCCCCCGAGTCCGCGGGACTTCTCCTCTGCGGAGTGCGGGGCGTGGTCGGTGGCTATGGCGTCTATCGTGCCGTCACGCAGTCCTTCTATCAGCGCCTGCCTGTCTTCTGCGGAACGCAGGGGAGGGTTCATCTTGAAGCGTCCGTCCTCCTGCAGGTCGTCTTCGCACAGGGCAAGATAGTGCGGAGCCGTCTCGCAGCTCACCCTGACGCCCCTGTCCTTGGCGCGGCGTATCAGCTCCACGCTTTCCTTGCACGATATGTGGCAGACATGGTAGCGGCAGCCTGTCATCCCGCTCAGTTCGAGGTCGCGCTCTATCTGCCTCCATTCGCTTTCGGAGCAGATGCCCCTGTGCCCGTGCGCGGCGGCATAGCGTCCCTTGTGGATGTAGCCTCCGCCGAGCAGCGAGTTGTCTTCGCAGTGGGCCGCTATTATGCAGCCGAGTTCTGCGCAGAGTTCCATTGCGCGGAGCATCACCTCCCTGTCCTGGACTCCGCTTCCGTCGTCCGAGAACGCGACGCACTGCCCTCTGAGCGCCTTGAAGTCTACAAGTTCCTCTCCCTTGCGCCCCTTGGTTATCGATGCGTAGGGGAGCACCTCTATCACGGCGTCCCTGTCTATTATCTCCTTCTCTGCGGCGAGAGTTCCGGGGCTGTCAGGTACGGGGGCGAGGTTCGGCATCGCGCATACTGTGGTGTAGCCGCCCCTCGCCGCGGCCATACTGCCGCTGCGTATGGTTTCCTTGTAGGAATATCCGGGCTCGCGCAGGTGCACGTGCAGGTCTACGAAGCCGCTGCTTACGAGCAGGCCGGTGGTGTCGATGATGCGCGTGTCCTTCCCGGCCTCTATGCCGGAGCCTGTCCGGACGATGATTCCGTCCCTTGCCAGTATGTCGGGGCCGCTGCCCCTGAACAGTATCTCTTCCGCCATATCCTTACAAAGATAGCAAAATACCCCGTTCCCGGAAAGAAAAAATTATCAACATCTCCGGCGGCGAAATTGTAGATAACTTCATTTGCTAACGCGAGGGGATTTGCGTAATTTTGCACTTTCGTTGGTGAGATATGAAAGTCAGCATCATTATGGGTTCCAAAAGCGACTGGGACGTAATGTCGGCCGCTTGCCAGACGCTCGACGAGTTCGGGGTCTGCTATGAGAAGAAAGTTATCAGTGCTCACCGTACTCCGCAGTTCTTCT
This sequence comes from Bacteroides sp. CAG:1060_57_27, assembly GCA_001915575.1. Classification (GTDB taxonomy): domain Bacteria; phylum Bacteroidota; class Bacteroidia; order Bacteroidales; family UBA932; genus Cryptobacteroides; species Cryptobacteroides pullicola. The sequence goes on from MNQT01000022.1 coordinate 112,080, forward strand.
GCGAGTATATGTCCTCTGCGGCGGAGAGGGGCGTCGGCGTAGTCATCGCGGGCGCTGGCGGGGCGGCCCACCTTCCCGGCATGGCCGCTGCCATGACCACCCTTCCCGTAATCGGCGTTCCAATCAGGAGCAAGCTCAGCGGCCTCGATTCGCTGCTGTCTATCGTGCAGATGCCTTCGGGCGTGCCGGTGGCCACGATGGCTATCGACGGAGCCAGGAACGCGGCCCTGTACGCCGTCTCGATATTGGCGCTCCATGACGGGGCCCTTGCCGCGAAACTCTCCGAGTTCAGGAAATCCCAGGCAGAGAAAGTCCTTCAGACAGAACTTTAGACGAATATATGAAAGCACACCGCATCTATGTGGAAAAGTATTCGGAGTTTCAGGTCGAGGCGGAAAGCCTCAGGAATGAATTCAACGAAAACCTTTCCCTCTCGCTCCGTTCCCTCAGGCTGCTGAATGTCTACGACCTCTTCGGCTTCAGCGAAGAACTCCTCGAGAAGTGCCGCTATTCGGTCTTCGGCGAGGTTGTGACCGACAGCGTCACCGACGAATGCCCGCTCGAAGGCAGGAAATACCTTGCCGTCGAGTACATTCCCGGCCAGTTCGACCAGAGGGCGTCCTCGGCCGTGGACTGCGTGCACCTGATAGATCCCGGCGCCGATGTCCGCATCCGCAGCTCCAGGCTGCTTATCTTCGATGACGACCTCTCCGACGAGGCCCTGGCGGCCATCAGGCACTATTATGTGAACGCCGTCGAGTCCCGCATCAAGGATCTCGGCAGGATAGCGGAGAGCGACACGGTCGATGTCAAGCCGCTCGCCTCGCTCGCGGGCTTTACCGGAATGCCCGAGGAGGAATATCCCGGATTCTGCCGCAAGTGGGGGCTTGCCATGAACTCCGACGACCTTGCGGAGGTGGTGCGCTATTTCCGCTCGGAGAGGCGCGATCCCACCGAGACGGAGCTCCGCATACTCGACACCTACTGGAGCGACCACTGCCGCCATACGACCTTCACCACGGAGCTGCAGTCGATAAGGATAGACGACTCGTTCCTGAAGGGCGAGCTCGAATCGGAGCTCGGAGAGTTCCACCGCATCCGCAAGGAGCTCGGGCGCGAGTCCAGGCCCCTCTGCCTTATGGAACTCGCTACGATAGGAGCGCGCTACCTCAGGAAGGAGGGCCTGCTCGATGATCTCGAGCAGAGCGAGGAGAACAATGCATGCAGCATCTTCGTGGATGTCGACGTGGACGGTCAGAAGGAGAAGTGGCTGCTTCAGTTCAAGAACGAGACCCATAACCACCCTACGGAGATAGAGCCGTTCGGCGGTGCTTCGACCTGCCTCGGCGGCGCGATACGCGACCCTCTCTCGGGCCGCTCCTATGTCTACCAGGCGATGCGCGTCACCGGTGCCGGCAATATCTGCGCTCCGGTGTCCGAGACTCTGCCGGGCAAGCTCCCCCAGAGGGTCATAAGCCGCAAGGCTGCGGCCGGCTATTCGAGCTACGGCAACCAGATAGGCCTTGCCACGACCTGCGTCAGGGAAATCTTCCACGAGGGCTATACGGCAAAGCGTCTTGAAGTCGGTGCCGTAGTGGGTGCAGTCAAGGCCTCCAACGTGCGCAGGGAATCCCCCGCGCCCGGCGACGTGATACTGCTGCTCGGCGGAAGGACCGGCAGGGACGGAATCGGCGGTGCCACGGGCTCTTCCAAGGAGCATACGGAGTCATCCATAGAGACCTGCGGCAGCGAGGTGCAGAAGGGCAACGCTCCCGAGGAGCGCAAGCTCCAGAGGCTGTTCCGCCGTCCCGATGTCACCCGTCTCATAAAGAAATCCAATGACTTCGGCGCCGGAGGAGTGAGCGTGGCCATAGGCGAGCTCGCCCCCGGACTCGACATATACCTCGACCGCGTGCCCGCGAAGTACAGCGGGCTCAATGCCACCGAAATCGCTATCAGTGAATCCCAGGAGAGGATGGCCGTGGTGGTCGCGGCTTCCGACAGGGAGGAGTTCGAAGCCCTGTGCCGCGAGGAGAACGTGGAGGTCACCCATGTGGCTGATGTCACCGGCCTCGGCAGGATGCGTATGTTCAATGCCGGAGAGAAGGTCGCGGACCTCAGCCGCGAGTTCATCGACAGCGCCGGAGCGAGGCATTATGCCGATGCCGAAATTGCCGCGGTCGAAGACAGGAACCCCTTCGTCATCGGGGTGGAGGGGGAGACCCTCGCCGAGAAGATGAAATGCCTTATGGGGCTTCCCAACGTGGCTTCCCAGAAGGGGCTTGTCGAGATGTTCGACTCCACCGTGGGCCGTTCCACCGTGCTCATGCCCTATGGCGGTGCCACCCAGTCTACGGAGACGCAGGTGTCGGTGCAGAAGCTGCCTGTCGACGGCTATACCGACACGGCCAGCGTGATGGCCTTCGGCTACAATCCCTTCATCTCGGAGTGGAGCCCCTATCACGGAGCCGCATACGCCGTGGTGGAGGCCTGCACCAAGGTCGTGGCGGCCGGCGGCGACTATTCCCGGATGCGCTTCTCGTACCAGGAGTATTTCGAGAGGATGACTCACGACCCCCACAGCTGGGGCAAGCCTCTCTCGGCCCTGCTTGGCGCCCTCAAAATGCAGCTCTCGCTCGGCCTGCCCTCTATCGGGGGCAAGGACTCCATGAGCGGAACCTTCGAGCACATCAACGTGCCTCCCACTCTGATAGCGTTCGGCATCACGACTATCGACGCTTCGGATGTGATCTCTCCCGAACTCAAGTGGGAGGGCAACAGGATATACCTGATAAGGCATACGCCCCTGGCCGACAGGATGCCCGATGTGGAGGCGCTCAAGGCCAACTGGGACTTCATACACTCCCGCATACTCGACGGAAGCATAGTGTCCGCGTGGTCGGTAGGCTTCGGCGGCGTCGCCGAGGCACTTGCCAAGATGTCGTTCGGCAACATGTTCGGCGTTGATGTCAAGGTCGCTGAAGAAGACCTGTTCGGCTACGGCTACGGTTCCGTGGTGGTGGAATCCGAGAAGGAACTCGACTTCCCCTCTGCCGAGCTGCTCGGCTATGTCACGGACGGCGAGGACGGGTACCTGCACATCAATTCGTGCAAGGTCGGAATCGAGGCCCTCATGCAGGCAAACGGAGAGCGGTATTCGAAGGTATATCCTCCCGTCGCGAAGGCGTCGCACCGCTCCATGCTCAGCGTCAAGGCCGCTCCTGCCGGGAAGAGGCTGCACTACAAGGGAGAGCCCGTGGAGCATCCGCTGGTCTATATCCCCGTCTTCCCCGGAACGAATTGCGACTACGACACCGCCAAGGCTTTCCGCAAGGCGGGCGCCGAGGTACGCTTCGGAGTGTTCCGCAACCTCAGCGGCGAGGATGTGACGGCTTCCATCGATAGGATGGCCCGGGATATCTCGGAATGCCATATACTGGCGCTCGCAGGCGGCTTCTCTTCCGGAGACGAGCCTGACGGCAGCGGCAAGTTCATAGCCGACGTGCTGAACAATTCGCTGATATCGGCCCGGATAGACTCGCTGCTCTCCCGAGGTGGCCTTATACTCGGAATATGCAACGGCTTCCAGGCCCTCGTGAAGAGCGGACTTCTGCCCTATGGAAAGACAGGCTGCGTCACGAGGGAGTCGCCCACGCTGTTCCGCAACGACATCAACCGCCATGTCTCCCAAATGGTCACGACCCGCGTGGCTTCGACCCGTTCGCCCTGGCTGTCTTCGATGAAGACTGGCGACCTGCACACTGTCGCCGTAAGCCACGGCGAGGGCAAGTTCGTGGTGTCGGAGAGCCTCGCGAAGGAACTCTTCGAGAACGGACAGGTGGCTTTCCAGTATGTCAATCCCTTTACAGAGCAGCCGACCATGGAGTCTCCCTACAACCCCAACGGTTCGTTCTACGCGATCGAGGGCATAATCAGCCCGGACGGGCAGATACTCGGCAAGATGGGACATACCGAACGCTACGAGAAGAACCTTTTCAAGAACATCGAGGAGGAGCTCGAACAGCCGCTGTTCGACAACGCGGTCAGGTATTTCCGTGAAAAACACAACGCCAGATGATAAAGAAGGAACTGCTATTCGACGGTAACGAGAAGCAGGTGTACGCCACCGACGACCCTGCGACGGTGATCTTCCATTTCAAGGATGTCGCCACGGCGTTCAACAATGTCAAGACGGCGGTGTTCCCCCGCAAGGGCGAGGTCAACAACAGGATCTCGGCGTGCGTGTTCGACTATCTGCGGGAGAACGGCATACGCACCCATTACATGGCCCTGCTCAACGAGCGCGAGCAGCTGTGCCGCAAGAGCGAGAACATCCCTCTCGAGGTCGTGGTGCGCAACTACATCGCCGGCTCGCTTGCCGACAGGCTCGGCCTCGAAGAGGGCATGAAACCGTCGACGGTCATCTACGACCTCAACTATAACGACTCCGACCTCGGTGACCCGCTCATCAACGACACCCAGGCAGTGGCGCTCGGGATAGTCGGCTTCGACGACCTGCGCTACATATACGACACCGCCCACAGGGTCAACAACCTGCTGCTCGAGCTCTTCGGCTCCGTAGGCATAAAGCTGGTCGACTTCAAGCTCGAGTTCGGACGCGACACCGACGGCAACATAATGCTGGTCGACGAGATAAGTCCCGACACCAGCCGTTTCTGGGACGCCGCGACCGACACCCGTCTCGACAAGGACCGCTTCCGCCACGACATGGGCAACATAGTGGCCTCGTACGAGGAGGTGCTTCGCAGACTGATGACCGTAAGACAAATCTGAAAAATTCACTGATATGGCTAAATCATACGAAAACGCAGGTGTGAACCTGGAGGCAGGATACGAGGTTGTCCGCCGCATCAAACAGCATGTCGCCTCTACTGCCCGCAAGGGTTCCATGGGCGGCATAGGTTCTTTCGGAGGCATGTTCGACCTCGCCTCGCTCGGCCTGAAGGAGCCGGTGCTCGTCAGCGGGACCGACGGCGTGGGTACCAAGCTGAAGATAGCGTTCGCCATGGACAGGCACGACACTGTGGGCATAGACGCCGTGGCGATGTGTGTCAACGATGTGCTCGCCCAGGGTGCGGAACCTCTGTTCTTCCTCGACTATGTGGCCGTGGGACATAACGACCCCGCGCGCGTGGAGGCAATAGTCTCCGGTGTCGCGGAAGGCTGCCGCCAGGCCGGATGTGCGCTGGTGGGCGGAGAGACCGCCGAAATGCCGGGCATGTATGAGGGCGGGGAGTACGACATAGCCGGATTCACTACCGGCGTCGTTGAGAAGTCCAGGCTTATCGACGGCAGCAAGGTCAGGGCCGGAGACGTCCTGGTGGGAATCGCCTCTTCGGGCGTGCACTCCAACGGGTTCAGCCTCGTCAGGAAGATAGTCTCCGACAGCGGGCACTCCTATACCGACAGCATCGACGCCCTTGGCGGCAAGGTGCTGGGCGATGTGCTGCTGACCCCTACCCGCATCTATGTCAGGCAGGTGCTCGAGGTGATACGCAACTGCGACGTGCACGGGGTGGCGCACATAACGGGCGGCGGCTTCGACGAGAACATTCCCCGCGTGCTCCACGACGGGCAGGGTCTCGAGATTCATGAGGGCAGCTGGGAGATACTTCCCGTGTTCCGCCTGCTCGAGCAGTGGGGAGGAATCCCGCACAGGGAGATGTTCAACATCTTCAATATGGGCATAGGCATGGTGCTGGTGCTCGACGCCACCGAGGCCGACAAGGCCGTAGGCATACTTGAGTCGGCCGGGGAGAAGGCTTCCGTAATAGGCAGGGTCACCGACGTTCCCGGCGTAAACATCATAATGAAATGAAACACAGGCTGGCAGTATTCGCAAGCGGCGAGGGCACCAATTTCGAGGCTATTGCCAACGCATGTGCCGACGGCAGGATTGACGCCGAGGTGGTGCTTATGGTCTGCGACAAACCCGCCGCTCCCGTCGTAGGAAAGGCGGAGCGCATGGGCATAAGGAGCTTCGTGTTCTCTCCGAAGGACTACTCCTCCAAGGCGGACTACGAGGCCGAGATCGCAAGGCGTATGGACGCGCTCGAGGTCGAGCTGGTGTGCCTTGCCGGCTACATGCGCATACTCTCGGATGTCATGCTGGACGCCTACGGAGGACGCATAATCAACATCCACCCTTCGCTGCTTCCCGCTTTCCGCGGGGCGCACGCGGTGGAGCAGGCGGTGGAGTACGGGGTCAAGGTCTACGGAATCACGGTCCACTATGTGACTTCCGAGCTCGACGGAGGCAGGATAATCGCCCAGAAGGCCTTCGAGTACGACGGCTCCGACCCCGCCGAGGTCCACAGGATAGGGCAGAAGATCGAGCATGAACTTTATATAGACACGATAAACAAACTGTTGAAGAAATGAGAAGAGCACTGGTCAGCGTAAGCGACAAGACGGGCCTGGTAGACTTCGTCAAGGGTCTGAAGGATTTAGGTTGGGAGATAATCGCCACGGGGGGCACCCGCAGGTTGCTCGAGGAGAGCGGCGTGGGCACGGTCGGAATCTCCGATGTCACCGGCTTCCCCGAAATACTCGACGGCAGGGTGAAGACACTGCATCCCAAGGTGCATGGCGGCATACTCGCGCGCCGTGACATTCCCGGGCACATGAAGACCCTCGAGGAGCAGGGCATAGGCACCATAGATCTCGTGTGCGTGAACCTCTATCCTTTCAGGCAGACCATTGCGCGCGAAGGCGTGACCATGGAGGACGCTATCGAGAACATCGACATAGGCGGCCCTTCTATGGTACGCAGCGCCGCCAAGAACTGGAAGGACGTGACGATAGTCTGCGACCCCGCCGACTACGGAAAGGTTCTCGAGGAGCTGCGCGCGAACGGGAACACTTCCGACGACACCCGTCTCAAGCTCTCCGCCAAGGCCTACACCCATACTGCCGAATATGACATGTGCATCGCCTCGTACATGCGCGGGAAGGCCGGCCTGAACGAGAAGCTCTTCCTCGAATACGACTTGCGCCAGGGCCTCCGTTATGGCGAGAACCCCCATCAGGACGCGAAGTTCTATGCGGAGACCGTCCCGAGCTCGTATTCGCTTGCCTTCGCCCGTCAGATACAGGGCAAGGAACTCTCCTACAACAATATCCAGGACGCCAACGCCGCCCTGAACGTCGTCCGTGACTTCAGCGAGCCGTTCTGCGTGGCCCTCAAGCACATGAACCCCTGCGGCGCGGCAGTCGGAAAGACCGTAGAGGAGGCCTGGCAGGCCGCATACGAGGCCGACAAGGTCAGCATCTACGGCGGCATCGTCGCCGTGAACAGGGAACTTACCGCCGAGGTGGCCCTGGGCATGAAGCCCATCTTCCTCGAAATCGTCATCGCTCCCTCGTATACTCCAGAGGCTCTCGAGATACTCTCGCACAAGAAGAACCTCAGGGTGATGCAGGTCGACATGACTCCCTGGAAGGAGGCTCCGATGCAGTATATCAGCGTCAACGGAGGAATGCTTGCCCAGAAGCTCGACACGGCCGTCGAGACCGTGACTCCAGAGATGTGCGTCACCAAGGCGAAGCCCGACGAGACCATGATGGCAGACCTGGATTTCGGGTGGAGGATAGTCAAGCACGTCAAGTCCAACGCAATAGCCGTCGTCAAGGACGGCCATACAGTAGGCGTCGGTGCAGGACAGACCAACCGCGTGGGTTCTGCCGAGATAGCCCTCAAGGAGGCGCAGGCAGCCGGTTTCACCGAAGGCCTGGTGCTCGCATCGGACGGTTTCCTGCCGTTCGACGACACTGTCGCCCTCGCCGCGCAGTACGGGGTCGCCGCAATAGTGCAGCCCGGCGGCAGCATCCGTGACGACGAGGCTATCGCCAAGGCCGACGAACTCGGAGTCGTCATGCTTTTTACCGGAGTCCGCCATTTCAAACACTGATAGGGATATGGAATATAAAGTCCTTGTAGTAGGTGGCGGAGGACGCTGCCATGCGATAGTGGACGCACTTAGCCGTTCGGAGAATGTGTCCAGGATATACTGCGCCCCCGGAAATGCCGGAATCGCGGCGCAGGCGGAATGCGTGCCGATTTCCGATACCGACGTGCCCGCGCTCAGGAAGTTCGCCGTGGAGAACGGCATAGACCTCACCGTGGTCGGCCCCGAGGCCTCGCTGGCTGCCGGAATCGTGGACGAGTTCCGCGCGGCGGGGCTGAAGATCTTCGGCCACAGCCTCGCAGCCACACGCATCGAGAGCAGCAAGGAGTTCGCCAAGCGCCTGATGCAGAAGTACGGCATTCCCACCGCGGCCTATCGCAGCTTCACCGACTATGGTCAGGCCCTTGACTATGTGAAGTCGCGTCCTTTCCCCGCCGTGCTCAAGTATGACGGTCTCGCCGCCGGAAAGGGTGTAGTGATAGCCGGGGACGAGTCCCAGGCTGAGCAGGCCCTGAAGATGATGCTGCTCGAAGGGGAGTTCGGAGAGGGCAAGGTCGTAGTCGAGGACTTCCTCACCGGTCCCGAGTTCTCGTTCATGTGCTTCGTCGACGGCACGCGTGTCTATCCCATGCCGCTCTCCCAGGACCACAAGCGCGCATTCGACGGCGACAAGGGGCCCAACACCGGAGGAATGGGCGCCTATACCGGGCTCCCTTTCATTGACGACACGGACCGTGAGTTCGCCTACAGGAACATAATGTGCCGCACCGCGGAGGCCATGGTATCCGAGGGCTGCCCGCTCAGCGGAGTGCTCTACGGAGGACTTATGAAGACTCCCGACGGCATCAAGGTAATAGAGTTCAACGCCCGTTTCGGGGATCCCGAGACCGAGGTCGTGCTGCCGCTGCTCAAGAGCGACATCTACGACATCTTCGACGCCGTGGCCAGCGGACGCGAGGCCGGGCCTCTCAAGTGGAAGAAGGCCGTGACCCTCGGAGTCGTGCTCGCTTCAAAGGGATATCCCGGAAAATACGGGAAGGGATATCCCATAGAGCCCGGTGATCTCGGGGGAGCCAGGCTCTACCATATGGGGACCGCCATGCAGGACGGCAGGCTCGTTACCGCCGGCGGCCGCGTGATGATGGCCGTCGCCGAGGGTGTGGACCTGCATGTGGCACGCGAGAAGGCCTACGGCGCGGTATCGCATATCGCTTGCGACAATCTCTTCTACCGCAGCGACATTGCCCACTGTGCGTTCGAGTACGGCGTAGCCCGCATAATCGACGGCAACGCCGTTTCGGCCGCGGTCAAGGACAGGGTCAGGGCGCGGATACCCGAACTCGAGGCCAGATACGGACGCAAGCCCTGCCTCGCAGTGATAATAGTGGGGGAGAATCCCGCCAGTCAGGTCTATGTGCGCAACAAGGTCAAGGCGGCGGCATATACCGGAATGGACTCGCGCCTCATAGAGCTGGACGCCTCCATATCCGAGCAGGAACTCCTCGACAGGATACAGGCCCTCAACGAAGACGACGCGGTTGACGGAATACTCGTGCAGCTGCCGCTTCCCCGGCATATCGACGAGTCCAAGGTGATATACTCCATTTCTAAGGACAAGGACGTGGACGGATTCCACATCCTTAATGTCGGCTCCCTGTGGGTAGGTACGGACTGCATCAAGCCCTGCACGCCCGCGGGTGTCATAGAACTCATCAGGAGCACCGGCACCGACATCAAGGGCAAGACGGCGGTGGTCGTGGGACGCAGCAACATCGTCGGAAAGCCCGTCGCGAAGCTCCTGCTCGACGAGAACGCCACCGTGACCATAGCCCATTCGCGTACAGCCGACCTGGGAGCCGTGACCCGTCAGGCAGACATACTCGTCGTGGCGGTAGGCCATGAGAACACCGTTACCGGCGACATGGTCAAGCCCGGCGCCGTAGTCATAGACGTAGGCATGAACCGTAACGCCGCCGGAAAGCTGGTCGGCGATGTCGACTTCGCGTCGGCTTCGCGCGTGGCGTCATGGATTACTCCGGTTCCCGGAGGAGTGGGTCCCATGACCATAGCCATGCTTATGGAGAATACGGTCGGATGCTTCCTCGCGCGCGAAAGGCGCAGGAAATAACCGATGTCCGCATACAGGTACACCCTCGCCAAGTTCTTCAGGGACTGGGCGCTGATCTTTGCAATGCTCGCCGGAGTCCTTTCCTATCTTGCGTATAGGGAGATTCCGGCGCTGCATCCTGCGGGGCCGTTCCTCGACAAGGCCGTAAGGGCCGTGCAACCTGCGCTTATCTTCCTGATGCTCTTCCTGAGCTTCTGCAAGATAGGCCCCAGCCAGCTGCGTCCCCGCCGCTGGATGCTCTATCTGCTGCTGGTGCAGTGCGGCTCGTTCGCCCTGCTTGCCCTGTTGCTGCATTTCATGCCGCATATCCCGCTGCGCGAGGGAATCGAGGCTTTCATGCTGTGCATGATATGTCCTACCGCTACCGCATGCGCCGTGGTTACGGGCAAGCTCGGCGGCGACATGGCGGGCGCGGTGGGCTATACGGTCCTCATCAACTGCGCCGCGGCCCTCGTCGTGCCGGCGCTCGTGCCTCTCGTCCACCCCGTGGCCGGAGTCACTTTCTGGAATTCGTTCGGCACGATACTCTGGAAGGTCTTTCCCATGCTCGTGCTGCCTTGCCTTGCGGCATGGGCGGTGCGCTTCCTCTTTCCGCGCTTCCACGCCCTGATGCTGCGCTGCACGGGGGCTTCGTTCTATATCTGGGCGGTGTCGCTGATGCTTGCGATAATGGTCAGCACCCGCGCCCTGCTGCACAATGGTTCCGGGCTTACCGTGCTGTTCGAACTCGGCGCCGCGTCGCTTCTGGCCTGCGCACTGCAGTTCCGGCTCGGGAAGCTCATAGGCTCCCGCTACGGCAGCAGGATCACCGCCGGGCAGGCACTCGGGCAGAAGAACACGGCCTTCGGCATTTGGATGGGCTACACCTTCATGACGCCGGTGGTCTCGGTCGCCGGAGGATTCTACAGCATCTGGCACAACTGCTACAACACCTGGCAGATGTACCGCAGGCGCAAGGACGACGAGGCGAGACGATGTAAAAAACCAATGGATTAAAGAGATTTTTTAGTAACTTTGCCAGCTAATAAAAGTTAGCGCCAAATGTCATTTGTAGAAGAAAGAATCGCCTTTGAAGGCCTTACCTTCGACGACGTGCTCCTCATCCCGTCGTATTCGGAAGTTCTTCCGAAGGAGGTGGACCTCAGCAGCCGCTTTTCGCGGAACATCACCCTCAACATCCCTATCGTGTCCGCCGCTATGGACACAGTAACCGAAGCGCCCATGGCCATAGCCCTTGCAAGGGAGGGAGGCATAGGCGTCGTCCACAAGAACATGAGCATCGAGGCGCAGGCCGCCGAGGTGCGCAAGGTGAAGCGTTCGGAGAACGGAATGATCAACGACCCCGTGACGATCAACCAGGACCAGACGGTGGGCGATGCCCTCAGGCTCATGCGCGACAACCATATCGGAGGCATTCCCGTGACAGATTCCGAGAACCACCTCGTGGGAATCGTCACCAACCGTGACGTGCGTTTCCAGGACGATATGGGCGTGCCCGTAAGGGACATCATGACATCGGAGCATCTCATAACCCTCTCGGTCGACCACTCCGACAGGGACTATGCGCGCCAGGTGCTGCAGAAGAACAAGGTCGAGAAACTCCCCGTGGTCGACGGCGAGGGCCGTATCGTAGGCCTTATCACCTATAAGGACATACTCAAGGAGCGCCTGCATCCCAACGCCTGCAAGGACGCGAAGGGAAGGCTGCGCGTGGCTGCCGGAATAGGCATCACCGGCGACGCGATAGACCGCGTGTCCGCCCTCGTTGCCGAAGGTGTCGACGCCGTAGTGCTCGACTCGGCCCACGGACACAGCAGGGGCGTCATCGAACTGCTCAAGAAGGTGAAGCATACCTTCCCCGAGCTCGACGTGGTAGTAGGCAACGTTGCCACGGAAGACGGCGCCAGGGCCCTCGTGAAGGCCGGGGCTGACGGTGTCAAGGTCGGCATAGGCCCCGGCTCTATCTGCACCACGCGTATCGTGGCCGGCGTGGGCGTGCCGCAGCTTACGGCTATCTTCAACGCATATACCGCCCTCAAGGGCAGCGGCGTCGCGATGATAGCCGACGGAGGCCTCAGATACTCTGGCGACATAGTCAAGGCGCTTGCCGCCGGCGGAGACTGCGTGATGTGCGGCTCCATGTTTGCCGGTACCGAGGAATCTCCCGGCGAGACCATAATATACAACGGACGCAAGTTCAAGTCATACAGAGGCATGGGCTCTATCGACGCCATGGCGGCCGGTTCCAAGGACCGCTATTTCCAGGACGACAAGACCGACCTCAACAAGCTCGTACCCGAGGGAATCGTCGGACGCGTACCCTACAAGGGCACGCTCTCCGAGACGGTCTACCAGCTCGTGGGAGGAATACGCTCCGGCATGGGATATTGCGGCGCCGCGAATATCGACGCGCTCAAGAACGCCAGGTTTACGCGCGTCACCGCGAGCGGCATGGCCGAAAGCCATCCCCACGACGTGACTATTACGAAGGAAACCCCCAACTATTCAAGAGGTGAATAAGATACTGATACTCGATTTCGGGTCGCAGTACACCCAGCTCATAGCCCGCAAGGTGCGCGAGGCCGGAGTATACTGCGAGATACACCCGTTCAACAGGATTCCGGCTGTCGACGCCGGCCTGAAAGGCGTGATACTGTCGGGAAGTCCGGCTTCCGTGACCGATCCCGACGCACCGGTGCCCGACCTGACCGGCCTCAGGGGAAACTTCCCCCTGCTGGGAATATGCTACGGCGCCCAGTGGCTTGCAAGGAACGGCGGCGGAGAGGTCGCTCCCGCGGGGACGCGCGAATACGGACGGGCGATACTGAGCGTGCAGGATGCCTCTGATCCCCTTTTCAAGGATGTGCCCGCGACATCGACGGTATGGATGTCCCACGGCGACACGATTACCGCCCTTCCCGCCGGCGCGCGCGTCATAGGGTCCACCGATACCGTATGCAACGCCGCGTTCAGGTTCGAAGGCGAGCGTACATGGGGTATACAGTTTCATCCCGAGGTGCACCACAGCGAGTTCGGCTCGCGCATACTCAAGAACTTCGTGATAGACATCTGCGGGTGCAGCGGAGACTGGACTCCGGAGAATTTCATCGAGTCTACGGTGGCGCAGCTGCGTTCGCAACTCGGAGACGACAAGGTGATACTCGGCCTTTCGGGCGGAGTGGATTCGAGCGTGGCCGCCCTGCTGCTGCACAGGGCCGTGGGACACAACCTGCACTGCATATTCGTCGATTCGGGCCTGCTGCGCAAGGACGAGTTCGACAGCGTGCTCCGCTCATACGAGGGCATGGGGCTGAATGTCCGCGGCGTGAGGGCTGCCGGACGCTTCCTCGACGACCTCAAGGGCGTGACCGACCCCGAGCGGAAGCGCAAGATAATAGGACGCGACTTCGTGGAGGTCTTCAATGACGAGGCCGGCAGGATAGAGAATGCCAAATGGCTGGCGCAGGGTACCATATACCCCGATGTCATAGAGTCCAGCTCCGTCAAGGGGCCGTCGGCCACGATCAAGAGCCACCATAACGTGGGCGGACTCCCCGAGGAGATGAACCTGAAGGTCGTTGAGCCGCTCAGGCTGCTTTTCAAGGACGAGGTGCGCCGCGTGGGCAAGGCTCTCGGGCTCGATCCCGAAATACTCGGACGTCATCCCTTCCCCGGCCCCGGCCTGGGCATAAGGATACTCGGAGAGGTCACTGCCGAGAAGGTCGCGATACTCCAGGAGGCCGATGCCATATATATGGGCAAGCTGCGCGAGTACGGTCTGTACGACTCTATCTGGCAGGCGGGTACGATACTCCTGCCCGTACGCAGCGTCGGCGTCATGGGCGACGAGCGCACCTACGAGAGCACGGTCGCTCTGCGTGCCGTGACATCGGTGGACGGCATGACGGCCGACTGGGTGCATCTGCCCTACGACTTCCTTGCCGACGTGTCCAACGAGATAATACGCAAGGTGCGCGGAATCAACCGCGTAGTCTATGACATATCTTCAAAGCCGCCCGCAACGATAGAGTGGGAATGACACTCTGCTGACAAATTGTCGCAGTTTCTGCCTTGGCAAAACTTTTGATTGAGACTTAGGCGTCCTTCCAGCGCGAAGGGCGCCTAAATGTGTAATTTAAAAGAAGCAAAAGATATTATGGGAAAGATTATTGGAATAGACCTCGGTACTACGAACTCATGCGTAGCCGTTATGGAAGGCAACCAGCCTACCGTGATTATCAATGAAGAGGGCTCCCGCACCACTCCTTCTGTCGTCGCTTTCACCGACGGCGGAGAGCGCAAGGTCGGCAACCCCGCCAAGCGTCAGGCGATCACCAATCCTAAGAACACCATATTCTCGATCAAGAGATTCATGGGCGAGACCTACGACCAGGTAGGCAACGAGATTGCCCGCGTGCCCTACAGCGTAGTGCGCGGCGACAACAACACGCCCCGCGTAGACATCAACGGACGCCAGTATTCTCCTCAGGAGATTTCGGCGATCATCCTTCAGAAGATGAAGAAGACGGCCGAGGACTACCTGCGCCAGGAAGTGACCGAGGCGGTCATCACGGTGCCCGCGTACTTCTCCGACTCGCAGCGCCAGGCCACCAAGGAGGCCGGCAAGATCGCGGGTCTCGAGGTGAAGCGTATCATCAACGAGCCTACCGCGGCCGCGCTTGCATACGGTCTCGACAAGAAGAACAAGAACATGAAGGTCGCCGTCTACGACCTCGGAGGCGGTACTTTCGATATATCCATACTCGAGCTCGGCGACGGTGTGTTCGAGGTCAAGTCCACCAATGGTGACACCCACCTCGGAGGCGACGACTTCGACCAGGCCATAATCGAATGGCTGGCCCGCGAGTTCGCCACGGAGAACGGCGGAATCGACCTCAAGAAGGATCCTATGGCGCTCCAGAGGCTCAAGGAGGCTGCCGAGAAGGCCAAGATAGAGCTTTCGAGCGCGGCCAGCGCAGAAATCAACCTGCCTTACATCACTGCGGTCGACGGTATGCCCAAGCATCTCGTGAAGACCCTGAGCCGTGCCAAGTTCGAGGCTCTCTGCGACGACCTGTTCCAGAGGTCTATCGAGCCTTGCCGCAAGGCGCTCCAGGATGCGCATCTCAACGCTTCCGACATCGACGAGGTGCTGCTCGTAGGCGGTTCTACCCGTATCCCCAAGGTACAGGAGCTCGTCAAGGGCTTCTTCGGCAAGGAGCCTAACAAGAGCGTCAATCCCGACGAGGTCGTAGCCATAGGTGCGGCAATCCAGGGCGGTGTGCTCGCAGGCGATGTCAAGGACGTGCTCCTGCTCGACGTGACGCCCCTGTCTCTCGGTATCGAGACCCTGGGCGGCGTGATGACCAAGCTCATCGAGGCGAACACCACGATTCCCGTACACAAGGAACAGGTATTCTCCACCGCTGCCGATAACCAGCCTTCCGTAGAGGTCAGGGTTCTGCAGGGCGAGAGGCCTATGGCCAAGGACAACAAGCAGATAGGCGTGTTCCACCTCGACGGAATCGCTCCCGCTCCCCGCGGCGTGCCCCAGATCGAAGTCTCCTTCGACATCGACACCAACGGTATACTGAGCGTGTCTGCGAAAGACAAGGCTACCGGCAAGGAGCAGCACATCCGCATCGAGGCTTCGAGCGGACTCAGCGACGCCGAGATCCAGAGGATGCGTGACGAGGCCAAGGCGAACGAGGCGGCCGACAAGGCCGAGAGGGAGAGGGTCGACAAGATCAACAACGGCGACGCCATGGTATTCCAGACCCAGAAGAACCTCAAGGAGTACGGCGACAAGATTCCTGCCGACAAGAGGTCTGCCATAGAGAATGCCTGCAACTCCCTCAAGAAGGCTGTGGACGAGAAGAACGTGGCCGACATCGACAGGTACAACTCGGAGCTCGAGGCCGCATGGCATGCAGCTTCCGAAGACATGGCCAAGGCTGCGCAGGGACAGAATCCCCAGGGACCTGAAAATCCCCAGAACGGCCCCCAGGGACCTCAGAACCCCCAGGAGCCTCAGGGTCCTCAGCCTGACTACGGCAACAACTGATACTGCTGAGGTCGAAACGACCTGCACGGCACAAGCTGCCAATGAATTTTCAAGGATGGCCCGGAATCGAGGGCCATCCTTTTTTTATGTTTTATGCTCTGTTTTCCCGAAAAGTGTTTGGATATTCCGAATAAAATACCTACCTTTGCAATCCACAAAACGGAGGACTCGTTAGCTCAGTTGGTAGAGCATCACACTTTTAATGTGGGGGTCTCGGGTTCGAGCCCCGAACGGGTCACGACGAGAAGTATATGCTTCCCTAGCTCAGTTGGTAGAGCACCTGACTCTTAATCAGGGTGTCAAGGGTTCGAGCCCCTTGGGGAGCACGGAAGGAGTTCAGAAATGGACTCCTTTTTTATTGCTCCGGGATTTCCGGAACCGTCAGTAGTGTGTTTATTTTATAGGAGGTTTTAGCGATGCAGGGTGTCTGGACCATATTGCTGCTTGTCGTATCCAATGTATTCATGACCTTCGCCTGGTACGGGCATCTCAAGCTCCAGGAGATGAAGATATCGCAGGGCTGGCCGCTGATAGCGGTGATACTGTTTTCCTGGGGGCTGGCTTTCTTCGAATATTGTGCACAAGTGCCGGCCAACCGGCTGGGATCCAGCATTAACGGCGGGCCGTACAGTCTTGTGCAGCTGAAGGTGATCCAGGAGGTGATATCCCTTATCGTATTCACGGTCATAATCACCTTCCTGTTCAAGGGGACGGCGCTGCAGTGGAACCATGTGGCAGCGTTCTTCTGTCTCGTCCTTGCGGTGTTTTTCGTTTTTCTCAAATAAAGATAGTCTAAGTGCTCGTCACGCTGGCGCTGCACAGCGTCTGGTCTCCTGAGCGCGCCATGAACAGGTATTCGTCTCCGGCCTGCCTTCTCAGGCCGAGTGAGAGCCGTGCACCCCGTCCTACTTCCTTGCGGTAGTTCATGTCTATCCTTATCCTGCTGCAGGTCTCTATCATTTCTTCCGGGAGCAGGTCGTAGAACATCTCGATGTACCTGGTGTTGTTGAGGTGCCCGTTGAAGTCGCATTCGCTGTATCCTACCCTGCGCTCGTCGGTGACCTGCGGGTCGAAGTCCCTGATCCTGCGGGGGCTGTCGCAGGGGAGCCCGTAGTCCCGGCCGCAGTTCTGGAAATCCGTTTCCGGTGTTATCGGCCTTCTCGACGCGATGTCGAGCATGCACCATTCGGTCGTGGCCCGTCCCACCTCCGTCCCGTCGGCTTCCAGCAGCCTCAGGCACCTGTAGTAGGTGATTCCGCCTTTCGATACGGGCCAGACGCTCACGCTGATCGGAGCATACAGTCCGGGACGCGCGTCTATCTCTATGGCCGACCTTACCAGGACCCAGCTCCTGTTCTCCCGGGCCAGCACATCTACGCCATAGCCTTCGGCGCGTATGTTGCGGCCTACCGCGTTTATGATGTATCCGCACAGCGCGGGGACGGTTATATGGCCCTTGAAATCTATATTCTCGGGTACTACCGAATATTCGTATGTGTTTATCGCCTTTGTCATATCGTTTCTTCGTCGAGCTTTTCTGATGCAAAGGTAGGAACGGCTGTCTGTGGGATGAAGAAAATGGTACCACTATGTCGTTTTGGTTATAAGGAGCCTTGTTTTGCGGAAAAATTATGCTATTTTTGGGACGGATAACGATAATGATGACTTTTATCCCGGATGCTTCCGGGACTAAATTTATATTATGGGCCAAGTTTTCAGATTCCCGCGGACCGTGTATCCAAATCTTGTCTATGTGGTCCTTCTGCCTGTCTTCTTCATGACCTTCTGCCTGGTGTACAACCCGTTCGACATCCAGGGCTTCTATGCCGGAGCGGGCGGAAAGACATCCGCCTTCCACCTTGTGATGCTCTCGTGCATACAGCTCGGGGTGCTTGCGCTGACGAGGCTGGTGTTCTTTTTCCTCAACAGGAAGGCATCCCTGCCATGGTGGCGTTATCTGGCCTGGTGTTTCTTCGAAATCTGTTTGCTCTCCGCGTTCATGGCGCTGTATACCACGCTTTTCTTCGGGGAGGCACTGCCTTTCTTCCCGGCATCTTCGCGCTGCTTCAAGTTCGCGCTGTCGATACTGGTCTATCCCTATCTTGCCCTGATACTCGTACGGCTGTGCATGAATGCGAACGAAGACCTCAGGCAGCGCGGTGACGCCGCTGCGGAGACCCTCGCCAAGTTCTACGACGAGCACCACAGGCTCAAGATGAGCATCGATCCCGCGGCCGTGCTGTATGTGAGCGCGGAGCAGAACTATGTCGCGGTGCACTATCTCGACAACGACACGCCGCGCGAGTTCATGCTGAGGGCTTCCATGAAGAGCATAGCCGGAAATCCATCGTGCCGTTTCCTCGTGCGCTGCCACCGTTCGTATTTCGTGAATCCCGCGCGCATAAGGCTCCTGAGCAGGAACAAGCTGGGTGTGATAACTGCCGAGCTCGTTTGCGGAGGCGTCCCTCCGATTCCTGTCAGCAAGCAGTACTACGACCAGCTGAGCGAACTGCTCTGACGCTCCGTGGGAGCTTTATGAGAGGGTGTAGTCGTAGTCTATGCCGTTGTCTACGCTGTAGCCGGGATATGCGTCGCTTACGGCCTTCCTTATGCGTTCCTGAAGGGCGGTGCTGTCCTTGATGCCGAATTTCACCACGGTGTCGAACGAGATAGTCCTGTCGCGGGGGTCGATGTATAGCCCGTGCACCTGGATTACCTCAGGCATCGCGCGCAGCATCTCCATTATGTGCCTGTACATGGGCGTTGTGGAGGGATCGTTGCAGTTGCAGGCGTAGATTCCTATGGTGAACATTATCCCGTACCTGTCCATAAGGTCTTTCTGGAGGTGGCGCGTGAGGTCGTGGATGCGGTGCGCGCTCATGGAGTCGTCCACCTCGATGTGTACCGAGCCTATCCTGTATCTCGGGCCGTAGTCGTGTATCATGAGGTCGAACACTCCGAGCACGTCGCCGTGGGAAAGGATGTCCCTGCGTATCTGTTCCGCCAGTTCGTGGTTGCTGCGCTTTCCGAGCAGGCCGTCGAGAGGGGAGAGCATCATGACTATTCCGGCCCTTATTATGACGAGCGAGATACAGAGTCCCAGGGCGCCGTCGAGCCAGAGCAGCCTGGAACCGAGCCAGATGTTGAGCAGGGCGCACAGCAGCGTGGCCCCGGTGATCACGGCATCGAAACGGGCGTCGGCTCCGGTGTCTTTCAGCGTTTCCGATTCGGTCTGTCTCCCCACCCGCAGGTAGAAGGCGGAGAGGGCCAGCTTGACCGCGACGGCGGCGGCGAGTATGGCCAGCCCGACCGGGCCGTAGCTTGTCTCGGAGGGCTCCGCGAGCTTCCGGGCAGATTCCACAAGCGACGATACGCCGGCTCCTGCGACCACAAAGGCTACGGCTATGGTGGTTATGTATTCTATCCTCCCGTGGCCGAACGGGTGCTCCTTGTCGGCCGGCTTTCCCGCCAGTTTCGTCCCAATGAGGGTAAGCACGGCCGAGAGAGCGTCCGTAAGGTTGTTCACGGCGTCGAGTATTATGGCTATGGAGCCGGACAATGCGCCCACGGCGGCCTTCGAGCCGCTGAGCGCGAGATTGGCCGCAATGCCTATCCCGCTCGCCCGGATTATCTGGTGGTCTCTGCTGTCGTCTTTTCCGCTCATTTCCTGATGCCGGTCTGGCCATGATTACATTCCAAGTCCCGGAGTCAATGCGCTCCGGGACTTGGAATTGCCGTCTAATTTAGTAAATTTGTACAGATAATGTTCTGTATATGGAAAGGAAACTTAGACTCTCGATGTACGACAGGAAACTTGCCGGAGTCTGCGGAGGCATCGCCGAATACCTTAATGTCGATTCTACCGTGGTCAGGCTCGTCTTCGCACTGCTGACAGTACTCGGCGGATGCGGAATCATCGCCTATCTCATCTGCTGGGCGATTATTCCGCGCCAGTAGCCTCCCTCCTCCATTCGAAATAGGAATCCAGCACCTCGAGCGCATCCTCGTCGGGGACTGCGGCACTGTGCGGGCCGCTGCCCGTGAGTATCATGCTGACATGCTCCCCGGAAGTGAACTGCGGCCAGTACGGCAGCCCTTCCGAGTCCTTGCCCTCTCCGTTGGGATCCAGGTATTTCGCGAAGTTGGTCCAGTAGCGTCCCATTGTCTCCGACAGGGCCCTGTCGCCGGGGCTCGAAGTGCTGTCGGGCATGTCCATGAACACGAACGCCACGTCCTGTCCGTGGGGCGACCCTGCTTCGGTGCCTTCGTGCTGGTCGAAGAAGTAGAGGTATACCGGCGACTTTCCCGTTTCCGCCTGCAGGCAGGCCCATGCCCAGGTATGCCAGCCGAACGCCGCGTCGCGCGCGAGGTTCCTGCCTTTCCAGCCTACGGTTCCGCTGCCGACGGGATAGGCCTCGAGCAGTCTGTCGGCATACTTTCCGTACCGTTCCCGGACATTTTTCCGGTGCATTGCGGGATCGTCCGTGCCGTTGAAGCTGAGCCCCTCGTCCGAGTTGTAGCCGATGAGCACGGCCACGTCGTTGTATGCGCCTTCTTCATACAGTGCATACTGGTCGCCAGGTATCACATATCCGTCGACTATGGGCCATGCGCCGCCGGTCATCGCCGCAGGCCTGTTGAATGCGGATGCGTCCATTTCCCGCAGGTCTGCGACCGATGCCGCGCCGAGGCTTTCGGCGAAAAGTACGCCTTCACGCTCCGACATCCCGAGGGTCTTCATGTTCTCCCCGGGATAGGAAATCTCGCGTACGGGGCCGAACGAGCCTCCGCTCTGGGATACCGCGCCCCTGAACAGGCCCTTTGCGAGGGGAGAGGCGCAGAGCATGCTCACCGAGATGCCGCCTGCCGACTCTCCGAATATCGTCACCTTGTCGGGGTCGCCGCCGAATGCGGAGATGTTGTCCCGTACCCATTCCAGACCTTTTATCTGGTCGAGCAGGCCGTAGTTGCCGCTGGTGCCCGACTCGGACTCGGCGCTGAGTTCGGGGTGGGCGAAGAAGCCCAGCCTGCCTACCCTGTAGGCTATGCTCACCATGACCACGCCCTGCTGCGCGAGCGCCTTGCAGTCATAGTAGGAGGTCGCCCCCATGGCGAAGCCTCCGCCGTATATCCATACCAGTACCGGGAGCTTCTCGTCCGGATCCCGTGCCGGAGTCCAGACATTCAGGTAGAGGCAGTCTTCGCTTGAATACTCCACTCCCGGCTGTACCGGGGCCGGTGCGAACTGCGTGGCCTCGAGCACCCCTTCCCAGGGTATGACATCCTGCGGGGCCTTCCAGCGCAACTCTCCTACCGGCGGGGCGGCGAAAGGTATACCCTTATAGATCCGGATGCCGTCCTCGACATATCCGCTTACCCTGCCGCCCTCGACTTCCACGGGGTCGGGGCCTTTCTGCGAACAGGAGCAGAAAACGGCCGCCGAAGCGGCCATGAGTATAAACAGCCTTTTCATGATATCCTATGGTCTGGGTGTCGGTACTGGTTCTCCCATTGCGGAGGCCTCGTTGTCGTCGCCGTCGAGCTTGAATACCATGTATTCGGGATTTGCGGCCGTGTAGGGCTCCCAGCCTATGCCGGGCTCGCCGTACTTGGCGAAGTTGGTCCAGGCCGTGAGCATCTTCTCCGAGAGATCCCAGTCTCCCTGCGTCCAGGGCCTCCAGCAGTTCTTCAGGCTCTTGAACACGAACCACAGGTCTGAGGAGTGGAATGCCCCCTCGAGCACTCCAGGCCTGCCGTCGGTGGGCAGCGGCCTTGCGAACTGGTAGGCGTATGCCTTGCCGCCGTGCTCTTCCCTGCTGAGGCAGAAGGCCTCGATAGTCGCCTTGATGTTGCCCCTGTCGTCGCGCGTGCAACCTATCATATAAGGTACGTCGGCGAGTTCTCCGGTGGCGGCGGCGTCTTCAATGCTGGTGGTGCATACATAACCGTCGATAACAGGCGCAAAGATGCCCGCCGGGCGCAGTCCGTGGACCCTGTTGTAGATGTCGGTGATTGCGAATATCTCGGCTGTGGAGGCGGAACGCATCTTGTCGAGGTCGGTCAGACCGGCCCAGTCCATTATCTTCTTGTAGTTTTCGGACTGTGCCTCGAGGGTAGGAGCCGGAGTCGCGTTTTCGGGATCGAGACCGCTGGCGCTCATTATCACCGCCTTGTGGAAGAGTCCCTTCGCGAGGGGAGAGCCAGCCAGCGTCCTGACGCTGCGTCCGCCTCCGCTCTGTCCGAATATCATCACGTTGTCGGGGTCGCCGCCGAACTGTGCTATGTTGTTCTTCACCCATTTCAGTGCATGGATCTGGTCCATAATGCCGTAGTTGCCGGACGAGGAGTGCTCGTTTTCCGCTATGAGGTCGGGATGCGAGAAGAAGCCGAACATGCCCAGCCTGTAGTTTATGGTCACGAGCACTACGTCCTTGGCTCCCCATTCCGAACCCTCGAACTCAGGCTCGAAGGCCCAGCCCTCGCGCAGGCCGCCGCCGTGGATGAACACCGCTACCGGAAGCTTCGCGTCGGTCTTGCCAGGAGCCTTGGTCCAGACGTTCAGGTAGAGACAGTCCTCGCTGTATGCAGGCTCCTGCCCGTAACCCCATTCGGTGGTGTATCCGCCGGGGTAGTGGGGCACCTGGTAGCCCGGATGCCCGTATTTGTCGGCCACCTTGACGCCTTCCCAGGGCACTACGGGCTGAGGCTCCTTCCACCTCAGGTCGCCGATCGGGGGTGCGGCGTAGGGTATGCCCTTGAATACGGTGACTCCTTTGACTTCGGATTCGGCACCTTGGATCTGCCCGCCTTCGATAGTGAGTACGGGGCTGGCGTCGGGGGTGGTCGAACATCCGACCAGGGCGAAAATCGCCATTGCAGTGATTAGTGCTCGTTTCATAATGTCTTTGTGGCTTTTTATTCCCCGTAAATATAGTAAAAAAATCAACCTTCGTAGCGCATGTCGTCGGCTACGGAGAAAAAACAGTCGTCACAGACTATTATGTGGTCCACGAGGCTTATGTCGAAAGCCTTTGCGGCTTCGTGCAGCAGTTCGGTCTGCCTGAGGTCCGGCGCGCTCGGACGCGGATTGCCTCCCGGGTGGTTGTGGACGAGTATTATCCCGCTGGCGTTGTTCTCGAGAGCGAGCCTGACTATCTGCCTGGAGTCTATCACCGTCATGTGGTCGCTGCCGCTGCTGATCCTTTCCTTGCACAGCAGGAAGTTGGCCCTGTTGAGCAGCATGACCCAGCATTCTTCGTGTCTGAGTCCCTTGAGCTCGGGGATGATGTTCTCGTAGGCCGTTCTTGCGTTTGCCATGACCGATCTCGACGCCAGCGGCTTTTCCGCCATGAAGCGCCTCCCGAGTTCCAGTGCCGCGCAGATGCTGCATGCCTTGACGGGACCGATGCCGGGAATGCGCCCCATCTTCGCGGGGCTGGTGTTGAACAGTGACGACAGCCTGCCTCCGCAGGACGATAGCAGTGTCTGGGCGGTTTCGAGTGCGCTCATGCCGCAGCTTCCGCTGCCTATGAGGATTGCGAGGAGCTCTCCGTTGCTGAGGCTGTCCGCTCCTCTGGACAGCAGTTTCTCGCGAGGCCTTTCGCTCTCGCACAAGTCTTTGATTTTCATAGTATAACAAGTTTAGTTGCCGTCGAGTGCGGCGGCGGGATGTCTGGAAAGCGGTTCCTGTGGGAACCTTTTCAGGCAGTTTCCTCCCGGCAGAGCAGTGTCGCCTGGGTGCAGCCGCATACCCTTACGCGGACGAAGTCTCCGGCCTTATGGCTCCTGTCCGGCCATACGCACATCTTGTTCTGGGAGTTGCGTCCGCACAGTTCCCCGGGATCCTTCTTCGAGGGGCCTTCCACGAGTACGGTGAAGATTTTCCCCATGTCCCTGCGGTTGCTCTCGAGCGAGAGCCTGTTCTGCAGGGCGATGATCTCTTCGAGACGCCTTGTCTTCGTCTGCAGGTCCACGTCGTCGGGGTATTTCCTTGCGGCCAGCGTGCCCGGCCTTTCGGAGTAGTAGAACATGTATGCCGCGTCGAAGCCTACCTCCTCGAACAGGCTCAGGGTATCCAGGTGGTCCTGCTCGGTCTCGGAGCAGAATCCTGCGATGACGTCGGTCGTGATTGCGCAGTCCGGCATCACCTCCCTTATCTTCCTGACCTTGTCGAGGTAGCCTTCCCTGGTGTAGCGCCTTCTCATCTTGTCGAGGATGCGGTCGGAACCCGACTGGACGGGCAGGTGTATGTGGCGGCAGATGTTGGGGTGCGAGGCCATGGCGGACAGTACGCGCTCCGAGATGTCCTGCGGATTGGAGGTGGAGAAGCGTATCCTGACGCCAGGGACTTTCTCCGCGACTTCGGCAAGGAGGGCGGCGAAATCCGTTCCCCCGGAGTTGTATGAGTCGACGTTCTGCCCGAGCAGGGTTATCTCCCTGTATCCTCTCGCCATGCAGTCGCACGCCTCGCGGACTATGCTTCGGGCGTCCCTGCTGCGTTCCGCGCCGCGGGTGTAGGGGACGACGCAGTATGAGCAGACGTTGTTGCATCCGCGCATTATGGAGATGAAGGCGGAGACCCCGTTCCTGTCGAGGCGGACGGGGGAGATGTCCGCATATGTCTCCTCGCGGGAGAGCATCACGTCTATCTGGGGACTGCCCGACGAGGCGGCCTCTATCAGTTCCGGAAGCCTCCGGTAGCTGTCGGGTCCGGCGACGATATCGACCTTACCCGAATCCAGCAGGGCGTCCTTCAGCCTTTCGGCCATGCAGCCGAGTATCCCTACGAGCACTCCGGAACGCTGCCTGCGCTGCAGGTTGAACTGGTCTATCCTTCCCCAGATCCTCTGCTCGGCGTTGTCGCGTATCGAGCAGGTGTTGGCCATTATTATGTCCGCCTCGTCGATCGACGAGGCCCGTCCGTATCCCTTTCCGGCAAGGATCGAGAACACCACTTCGGTGTCTGCCACGTTCATCTGGCAGCCGTATGTCTCTATGTATACCTTCTTCATTTGTGGGGCAAAGATAGAGATTTTTCTTATCTTTGTCATCGGTATGAGAATGTTCAGGCTTTTGCTTCTGGCCGTTACGGCGCTGCTCGCATGTTCATGCGCAAGCA
Source organism: Bacteroides sp. CAG:1060_57_27 (assembly GCA_001915575.1). GTDB lineage: Bacteria > Bacteroidota > Bacteroidia > Bacteroidales > UBA932 > Cryptobacteroides > Cryptobacteroides pullicola. The sequence continues at coordinate 137,318 of MNQT01000022.1, forward strand.
GGTTCGACGAGGTGGAGTTCACCTCCGTAAGGCTCGTTTCCGTAGCCCCGGAGGGTCTGACAGGCCTTTCCGTGCTGCTCGAGGTGGGCATACACAATCCTGCGGTGGCGTTTTCCATAACCGGTATGCAGGCGGTGGTGAAGAGTTCCGGCAGGGAGGCCGTGATCCTCGAGTCCGACCAGCTGCTGGTAGACGGGCGTTCGGACAGATGCTATATGGTTCCCCTGAAGGGGTCGATTGCCGAGGGGTTCAATCCATTCAGCCTGCTTTCGCTGCTCGACGGCGCAGACCTGTCGGGCTTCACCCTCAGCGTCAGGGCCCGTCTGGCGCTGCGCAGCGGCCTTGGCAAGGTAATTGAATTTAACGATATCCCCGTGTCGGAACTGTTGGACGATACGGTATTGTAGAATTTTGACGAAATGCGACTTTTTTTGATATATGTCCTGCTGGCGGCGGCCCTGTGCGCCGCCCCGCTCCGTGCCCAGGATGCGGGCCTGGTGCAGGCCGGATCCTCCGCCGCGGACGGAAGCGGTATGGAGGAGGTGTCCGTTGCCGGAGAGGAGATACAGATAGATTCTTCCCTCTACGGGACCGACATATTCTCCGCGATTCCCGAATCGGTCGTCGTCAGGCAGGATCCGCGCATAAGGCTCGCCCTGGGAAACAAGATTGCCTCCGATGCGGAGAAGACGGTCAACGGATTCAGCATCAGGCTGTTCATAGACAACAGGCGGAATGCCCGCGAAGCCTCGCTGGAGGTGCTGCGCAGGTTCAACGAACTCTACCCCTATATCAATGTCTACAGGATCTATTCGGCTCCGAACTTCAAGGTGACCGTAGGCAGCTTCCGCAACAGGGTGGAAGCCCAGCGTATGCTCGACGCCATAAAGGACGAGTTCCCCGACGCTTTCATAGTCAGGGACAAGTTCAGGTATCCGAGCATCGGCGATCCCGATGTCTGGAGAAGGAAGGAGGCGGCCGATTCTGTTGTGACGGCCGGCTTTGCTGAACATGGGACGGGAGGCGTGCCGCGATGATAAAGCAGGGACTCGAATTAAAGCAGACGCAGAAGCTCTCTCCGCTGCAGATCCAGACGATAAAGCTCATAGAGCTGCCTATCCAGGACCTGGAGCAGAAGATCCGTGCGGAGATCGAGGAGAATCCCGTACTCGAGGACGTGCGTGATTCGGACGGCGAGAACACGGACGGCGACGTGTCCCTGGACGAAATCAAGGACGATGACTATATCCCCGCCTATAAGACGAGGGTGAACAACTGGGGCAAGGATCCCCGCCCGGAGTATAATACCTTTTCGGTTAAGACCAGCTTCAACCAGAGCCTTATGGACCAGCTCGGCTGCCGGAACCTGACAAGCCGGGAGCACGACATCGCGGCGTTCCTGATAGGCTCTCTGGATTCGGACGGCTACCTCCGCCGTGACATCGAGTCTATTGTCGACGACCTTGCCTTCAGGGCAGGCATCAATACCGACAGCGACGAGGTGCTCAGGATGCTTTCCGTGATACAGGATTTCGAGCCTGCAGGAGTGGGTGCGAGGGATCTGAGGGAGTGCCTGCTGCTCCAGCTGCGCGGTATGCGCCAGAACGACGACGTGAAGAATGCCGAGCGTATCCTCAAGGACTGCTTCCAGGACTTTACCAACAAGCATTTTCAGAGGATAATGTCCAGGCTTTCGCTCGGAGAGGACCAGCTGAAGGGGGCAATGGCGCGCATACTCAAGCTCAACCCCTCTCCCGGAGGGGATGTTTCCGGAGGCTATGAGGACCATGTGCAGCAGATAGTTCCGGATTTCGTGCTCGAGGAGCATGACGGCGAGCTGTCGTTCTCGATGCCGAGGTTCTCGGTTCCCGAACTGCGGGTGAACAGGAAGTATGCCGACATGCTCATGTCGGCCAGAGGCTCCTCCGACAGGGAGCGTAAGGAGGCCGTAACCTTCGTCAAGCAGAAGCTCGATTCGGCGAAGTGGTTCGTGGAGGCTCTCAAGCAGAGACAGAACACCCTCGGCCGCACTATGGAGGCGATACTCCAGTATCAGCACGACTTCTTCGCCACCGGAGACGAGACAAAGCTCAGGCCCATGGTCCTCAAGGACATAGCCGAGCGTACGGGCTTCGATATATCGACTATCTCGAGGGTCGTCAACAGCAAGTATATCGAAACCTATTTCGGAATCTATCCGCTGAAATACTTCTTCTCGGAAGGAATGGAGGACAAGGAAGGCCGGGAGGTGTCTACCAGGGAGTTGAAGAAGGTGCTTATGGAATGCGTCGCGGCCGAGGACAAGAAAAAGCCCCTTACCGACGAGCAGCTGGTCCTCGAAATGGAAAAGCACGGATACAAGGTCGCGAGGAGGACAATCGCGAAATACCGCGGACAACTGGGTATCCCTCTGGCCCGCTGGCGCAAGGAACTGTAGTCCCTAAGGCTGTCTTTTCTGCCGCGACGATTTCCTCGCTGGCCGGCAGACCAGCTGTATGTCTATGCTTTCGAGCCGGTAGCCCTTGGGCTGCCTGTCCTTGAGCCTCTCTTCGATAAGCGAGAGCAGATCGTCGTCGATGAGATCGCGGTAGGAATTGTTTACCATGTCGTATATATGGATGTGCCTGAACGAATTGACGTCGAAGTACATCTTGTTGTTGCTGCTCATCCTGCGGCTGTATATCTTCAGGTCGGCCATCATCGAGAGCACGTTGTACACCGAGGCTATCGTTATGCTGGTACCGCAGTTGGATGCGATATGTTCCGCGACCATGTCGGCACTGGCATGGCCGAGTTCCATCATCGCTTCGTGGACCATCAGCCTCTGGGGCGTCGCCTTGAGCTTCTGGCTTTTCAGAAAGGCCTTGAGGGCTTCTATGTCGGTTATGGTCTTCCTTTTCCTCCTCATCTTGCTTGCTTTGCGCCAAAAATACCAATAAATTTGAAAACTTCAAAATACCCCCGCTGCCGGAGTTTAGGATATTGAGAATAATTTGACTAAATTCGCATGTTTTAACTATAAGGAATGGAACACGTCAGATGTCTTATAATAGGCGGCGGCCCCGCAGGATACACTGCGGCGATCTATGCGTCGCGTGCCGGCCTCGAGCCTGTCCTGTACGAGGGTAACGAGCCGGGCGGGCAGCTTACGACCACCACCGTCGTAGAGAATTATCCCGGATTCCCCGGCGGAGTCGATGCGAACAGGCTGATGTCCGACATGCGGGCCCAGGCCGCAGGGCTCGGCGCCGATATCAGGAGGGGCGTGGTCACGGCTGTGGATTTCGGTGTCCGCCCGTTGAGGGTCACCGTTGATTCCCCGGCCGAGATCGAGGCCGACGCCGTAATCATAGCGACCGGCGCCACTGCGCGCTATCTCGGGCTTCCCTCGGAGCAGAAGTTCCGCGGTATGGGCGTTTCGGCCTGTGCCACATGCGACGGCTTCTTCTACAGGAAAAAGACCACCGCCGTCGTCGGGGGAGGGGATACCGCGTGCGAGGAGGCGAGCTATCTCGCCGGACTCTGCAACAAGGTGTACATGATAGTGCGCAGGGATGTGCTGCGCGCATCCGAAGCCATGCAGCGCAGGGTCATGCAGACCCCGAATATCGAAATACTCTGGAACTGCAACACCGAGGAGGTGCTCGGAGACGCTTCGGGAGTTACCGGGGCGAGGCTGCGCAGGAAGGATGGCGAGGTTTTTGATATCAGCATAGACGGCTTTTTCCTGGCCATAGGACATCATCCCGAGTCCGAGCTCTTCTCGAAGTGGGTGGATACCGACGAGAACGGCTATATCGTTACCGACGGGGTCGGCAGCAGGACGAATGTCGAGGGAGTGTTCGCGGCCGGAGATGTCCAGGATCCGCATTACCGTCAGGCGATTACCGCGGCGGCTTCAGGCTGCCGGGCGGCGCTCGACGCAGAAAAATATTTGAAGAAATGAAATCAGTTGGACTGATCCTTTGCTCCGCGGCGCTGCTTGCCGCCATGTGCGCCTGCAAGACGCAGTATGACCTGATACTCGAGAGCAACGACGTCGATGTCAAGTACAATGCGGCCTTCGACTATTTCAACGAGGGCAAGTATACAAAGTCGGCGGAGCTTTTCGAGTCCCTTTCCGTGCTTGCCGGCAATACCGACAGGGCCGATACCATACAGTACTACTGGGGCCTGAGCAACTATTCGGCAGGCGACTACTACACCGCCGAGGCGAACTTCGACAAGTTCGTCAACACCTACCCCTACAGTCCCTTCATGGAAAGCGCCTCGTTCCTCAGGATAGACTGCCTGTACCGGGCCACGCTGCGCTACGAGCTCGACCAGACTCCGACCTATACGGCGATGAGGGCCATAAGCGCGTATATGATAGACAATCCTGACGGCCCCAACGACGAGATATGCCGCCACATGCTGCAGGACCTCGGCGACAGGCTCGACAAGAAGGCCTTCGAAAACGCGAGGCTCTACTATACCATGGAGGACTACAAGGCGTCGAGGGTCGCTTTCAAGAACATCCTCAGGGACGACGCCGAAAACATCTACCGCGAAGACATACTCTATTATGCCGCGATGTCTTCCTACAACTACGCCTTCAACAGCGTGCCTTCGAAACAGAAGGAGCGCTACCTTACTTTCGTCGACGACTACCTCAACTTCGTGGGTGAGTATCCCGAATCCCACTACAGGCCCGAGCTCGACGCCCTCTACGATAAGGTAAGAGAAAAAATTTGAAACTTACGCAGAGTTTCGTCCCGTATTCTAAATATGGAAAAGAAGATACCTACAAACACTATCACGCGGGATATCAAGGATCTCGCGGCGCCTACTGGCAATATCTATGAAACTGTAGTCATCCTGTCCAAAAGGGCCAACCAGATAGCCCTGGCCGAGAAGAAGGAGCTTGCCAAGAAGCTCGAGGACTTCCGCGGAGACCGCGACACCATGGACGAGGTCTTCGAGAACAAGGAACAGATAGAAATCTCCAAGTACTACGAGCGCCAGCCCAAGCCGGACCTCGTGGCGATTTCCGAGTTTGAAAACGGAGAACTCTACTACAGGGTCGCGCACGAAGACGCTGCCGAGAAGAAGTAGCCCCGGTTTCCGATGCTACGGTCCCTGCACATCGAAAACTACATACTCATAGACTCTCTGGATATAGAATTTCCGGAGGGTCTGGTCATTATTACCGGTCAGACCGGCGCGGGAAAGTCCATACTGCTCGGCGCCCTGTCGCTGCTTTTCGGAGCCAGGGCCGACGCTTCGGTGATTTCCGAAGGCGCGCAGACCTGCGTGGTCGAGGCCGAATTCGACGTGCGTTCCGCCGGCCACCTGACCGTCCGCAGGGTTATATATGCCTCTGGCAGGTCGCGCAGCTTCGTCAACGACTGCCCCGTGCAGCTGTCCGCGCTCCAGCGGCTCTCCTCCAGGCTTGTCGACATACATTCCCAGCACAGGAGCATCCTCCTTTCCGAAGGACGTTTCCAGCTTTCACTGCTGGACAATTTCTGCTCGGACTCTTCCCTGCTTTCCGAATGCCGTACCGCATACCACGAGTTGCGCACTGCTGGAGCGGAGCTGGAGTCCATGCTGCAGAAGAAGCGCAAGCTTGATGCCGACAAGGAATATAACCTGTCGCAGCTGCGGCAGCTCGAGGATGCCAGGCTCGTGGATTCCGAACTCGAATCCCTGGAGCAGGAGCACAGGAGCCTCGCGAATGCGGAGCAGATAGCTTCCGCCATGTCAGGAGCGTATTCTCTGATAGAGGGTGGCGATGACGGCGGAGATGCGGGCGTGGGCGTCCGTCTCAAGGATGCGCAGAGGCAGCTGGAGCATATTGCGGATTTCCTTCCGGTTGCGGGCGTCCTTGCCTCCAGGCTGGAGTCGTCTAGAATCGAGCTGGAAGACATCCGGGACGAGCTTGACAGGCAGCTGTCTGCGATGAACGCGTCTCCGGCCAGGCTCGGGGAAGTCGAGCAGAGGCTGTCGCTTATCTATTCGCTGCTTAAGAAGCATTCCTGCTCCACGGTCGCAGAACTTATCGGCGTCCGCGAGCATTATGCGTCCCTGCTCAGGGAGGCCGAGTCGTCGGACGACGATATAGACAGGCTTCGGGAAAGGCTCGCTTCGGCCGAGGCGCGCTATTCGGACCTCTCTGCAAGGCTGCACGAACTGCGCGTGCAGAAGGCTCCGCTCCTGGCTTCGTCCGTCGAGGAGTCGCTGCACTTCCTTGAACTGGAGAATTCCCGTTTCGATGTCGCCGTCGAGGATGCCGGTTCCGGACCGGACGGCTCCGACCGCGTACGCTTCCTCTTTTCATCCACCGGAAAGAACCTGCAGGACCTGTCGAAGGTCGCCTCGGGTGGCGAGATGTCTCGCATCATGCTGTGCCTCAAGGCTATTATGGCAAGGTTCGCAGGCATGCCCACGCTTGTCTTCGATGAGATAGACACGGGGGTCAGCGGCAGCGTCGCAGACAAAATGGGCCGCATGATATGCGATATGGGGCGCAATATGCAGGTATTCTCCATTACGCATCTTCCTCAGGTCGCAGCCAAGGGGGACGCCCACTATATAGTGGGGAAGTCCGTCAGGGAAGACGGCCGTACCGTTTCCGGGATAAGGAAGGTCGAGGGAGAGGAGAGGGTAAGGGAGATCGCCCGTCTGCTGAGCGGTTCGGTAATCAGCGATGCCGCGCTTGCAAATGCGCGCTCCCTACTTGACGAGGGTCGTGCTTAGGTCTCTGCCGTAGACCACTCTCCTTACGGCGGTGTTCAGCCTGCCGCGGCCTTCCGACCTGTCGAACCTGAAGTCGGACTGCAGTCCCTCGGAGGGGAAGTCGTCAAGTCTCGAAGTCCACCTCCTTCCGTACCTTTCGAACGCGGTCGCATAATACTTCACGAGGTCGTATCCCTGGAATGCGAACGAGCCGGGCTCGCTGCCGAAGAGGCTTCTGTAGGCGAGTACGAATTCCTGCACTTCTTCCGAACCGTAGTCTATGAAATATGCGGCCGTAAGCCTGGTGTTGGCGTCGTGGAGGTCGCTGACATTGGGGCCGACGCAGTTCCTGACCCTCGAGGTCGTGTAGAGTATTATGTTGTCGTGTATCTTGGACGCTATGCCTATGTCCTTTACCGTCCGCGTGATGAAGGCGTCGTCGTCGGAGGCTATCAGGAGCCTGTAGTTGCCGAACTTGCCCATCTGCAGGTCCTGTACGGAGCTGACGCTCCTGTATGCAATTCCCATTGAATCCAGCAGTCCGGTCAGGTATCTGCTCTGTTCCCCGTTGCCGCTCATGCTGACGTCGCGTATCACTATCACTTCGTCGGCCGGCTGGCAGTCGCTGCGCATCCACCGTACCAGTTCGTCCGTCTGGGCCGTCCACGGAACGGGGGACTGTATTATGTGCCCTCCGTCGACGAGCTCCGCCGCCCTCGGCTCGAGAGGCGATATGATTACCTGGTTCTGGTTGCAGTGCCTTTCGAGTTCAGCCAGCGCCCGGTATTCCACGGGGCCGATTATAACGTTCCTTCCCGAGATGTGCTCTTCGGCCCTGAACCCTTCGGCGGACGAGTCGAGGATCTCGAAATCTATCTCCATTCCTTCGAGGCCGAGGTCTCTGAGCGCCAGCAGTGCTCCGCTGTACATCTCGAGGAAGTTGGCGCTCGGAGTGGCGGAGGAAGTGTTCAGAGGCAGGATCATCGTGACATTGACCTTGCCGGAGAAGTCCGACGATACGGAGCGCCACAGTTCGTCGCGCAGTCTTTCGAGCTCTTCTTCGTCCGGTCGCTGCCTCTGGGGTTCCTGTCCCTGGATACTTTTCTGTTCCAGGGCATGCGGCTGCCGCGTCTCTTCCCGCCGCTGCGCCTCTTCCTGCTGCCGGGACGTCTCTTCCTGCGTCCGCTTCTGCTCTTTCTGCTCCTGCTGCTCCTGCTGCTCCTGCTGCTCCCGCTGCCTGCTGCCGGGGAACAGCCACCATGCGTTCTGGGCCTGTGCTCCCAGCGGCAGTAAGGCCGCCAGTATGAATATTGATAGGAATTTTCTCATTTCTTGATGCTTTCGATGAATCCGACGAGTTCCTTGCAGAATCTGTTCCAGCTCAGCCTGATGTTCTCTTCCCTGATGCATGAGGCGAAGCGCTCCTTGAGTGACGGCTCGCCGAAATATGTCCTTACGGCTCCGGCCACGCTTTCCGGGCTGCATTCGGGGCAGACCATGCCGAGTCCCTTGTCTGCGACGGTCTCCCTGAGCCCTCCGACATCCGTGACGACCATAGGCACGCCGAAATGGCATGATATGGCGCCTATCCCGCTCTGCGTCGCGCTCCTGTAGGGAAGTACCGTGAGGTCTGCCGCGCTGAAGTAGAGCTTGACCTGCGAATCCCGTATGTATTCCGGAAACACATGTATCCGTGATGCGTACGGGCTTTCCTCTATCAGCCTGCGGTATCTGTCGAAGGATCCGTAGGGCTCTCCGGCGATTATCAGGCGGTAGCCTTCACCGAGAAGGCCGAATGAGCGTATCAGCACGTCCAGTCCCTTGTATTCCCTTATCAAGCCGAAGAACAGGAGGTTGCGGCTGCTGTCGTCTTCGATTCCCAGAGCTTCCAGGGCCTCTTTCCTAGGAATGCGGCCGCCGAAGTGGGAATATACCGGGTGGTGGAGCACCCTGTGGGGGATGTCCGCGCGGAAACTTTCAAGATCGCGTGCGACTTCTGAGCAGAGGGTGACGGCACCGTCCAGGGACGCTATGAAGTACGAGGTCAGGGCCCTGTCGAAGAAATGCCTTTCGTGCGGTATTACATTGTCCAGTATGCCTATGACCTTGCTGTGCGGGGAGAGGTGTCTCGCCACATAGCCAAGCGACGGGGCGAAATACGGCATCCAGTAGCGCAGAATGAGCGCGTCCGGATTCCAGCGGCGTATCGCCGATGCCGTCTTCCGCCATGAAAGGGGGCCGACCGTATCCAGCAGGGCCTCCGACTCTACGGGTACCGCTTCGTCCTGCGGCGTCACATACTGCGTCCTGCCGGGAAAGAGGAACGACGGATACTGCCTTGTGAAGTTGTATGCACGCACTTCGTGCTCCCTGCCCAGTTCCTCTGCGAGGCTGGCGTTGAACTGGGCTATGCCACCCCTGAACGGGTGGAAGCAGGACAGTATTGCCGTCTTCAAAGCCTGGGGCTATTTCTCGCTGCTCTTCTGCTTTACGTAGGCGGCGTTCAGGCCCGCAAGGAGGTCGTCGGTGATGTCGAGCTCGGGGTCGGCGTTCACCACGGGAGTAGAGAGTATGTCGCCCTGGGTGGCGATGATCATCGCATATTTCTTGTCTGCGTTGAACTCGGTGATATAGTTGTTGATGGCATCGGCCAGCTGGTTCATCATCACCTGCTGCTCCTCGAGCACCTCCTGCTGCTTCTGGGCGGCATAGGTCTCGAAACTGCTCTGCTGCTCCGCGAGCTTCTGGCTCTGCTGCTCCGCTACGGACTGGGTGAGAAGGCCCTTGTTTATCTTGTCCCTGAAGGCGTTGATGTCTTTCTCAAGCTTGTTCCCGCGGCGGTTCACCTCCTGGTTGATGCTGTTGACCTTGGTCTCTACGACGCTGCGCAGCTCGTTGGCCATGTCGTATTCCTGAAGGACGCGGTCGAGGTTGAAATATACGATTGCGCCCTTGGGGGCGGCAGTCTCGGCAGTCTCTGCCGCGTTCTGGGTGTTCTGGCTGCTCTCGGTATTCGCGCAGCCTGACGCAAACACCGTCATGGCGGCGATGCCGAGGATGGATGCAAATCTTTTCATCTTGAAATATTGTTGTTTCTAAATATTACAACGGTATGACCTGCGAAGTTAGCTAAAAATTTTGAATTGCGGAAAGGTATCTGTCTATGGCCGTCTCCAGGCCCATGTACAGGGCGTCGCATATCAGGGCGTGTCCTATGCTCACCTCGTCGGTCCACGGTATGGTCCTGATGAAATAGGAGAGGTTGTCGAGGTTGAGGTCGTGCCCGGCGTTGAGTCCCAGCCCGAGCTGCCTTGCCTTCTCGGCGGTCTCGAGGTAGGGGGCTATCGCCTTCTGCCTGTCGGAGGGATACATCTCGGCGTATGCCGCCGTATAGAGCTCCACCCTGTCGGCTCCGCAGCGTTTCGCCCCCTCGGCCATTTCCGGCCTGGGGTCTATGAATATCGAAGTGCGTATGCCCCTCGACCTGAAGGCCTCGCAGACCCTTGACAGGAAGCCGAAGTTGCGCACGGTGTCCCAGCCTGCGTTCGAGGTGAGCGCGTCGGGGGCGTCGGGCACGAGGGTCACCTGGTCCGGTACGACTTCGCATACCAGCGCGGTGAAACTGCCCGTAGGGTTGCCTTCTATGTTGAACTCGGTCTTCAGGGCGGGCCTGAGGGTGCGCACGTCGCTGTAGCGTATATGCCTTTCGTCGGGACGCGGATGCACTGTTATGCCCTGGGCGCCGAACGTTTCGCAGTCCAGCGCGGCTTTCAGCACGTCCGGCATGTTCCCGCCGCGCGCGTTGCGCAGCAGGGCTATCTTGTTGATGTTTACACTTAGCCTTGTCATAACGGAACGGTTTTATCGCTTGCAAATGTACCTAATTTGTGCAAGATTCGGCAAAAATTCTTACTTTTGACTCAAGAATGAAGCTTGCATACTACATCAAGAATGAAAGCCTCGGCCCGGATACGGGTGTGCGTTCCCTGCTGGAAACCCTTTCGGCGGAGGGCTTTTCGCATTACAGGGTCAGGTGCGTCGAAGATGTCGAGGCCGGAACTGACGCCCTGCTCAGCCTCGGCGGGGACGGAACCTTCCTCAACGCCTCGGCGCTTGCCGTGCGCTGCTCCCTGCCGGTGCTCGGGGTCAATTTCGGAAGGCTCGGCTTCCTTTCGGACGCCGACCCTGCGGATGTGGTGCGCATACTCGCTCCGGGCGGGTCGCGCATCGAGCGCCGTTCGCTGCTCGAGCTGAAGGCCTCGTGCCCGCTGCCGGATTCATGGCCCTGCGCCCTTAACGAGATCAGCGTCTCGAGGATAGGCGCGTCCATGCTCGGAATAGACGTGCATGTAGGCACGACACCGCTGCCTACCTATTGGGCCGACGGCCTGCTTGTGGCCACGAGCTCCGGCTCCACCGCCTACAGCCTCAGCGTCGGAGGCCCGATATGCACTCCGGACACCGGCGTGTTCATAATAGCCCCTATATCCCCGCACAACCTGAATGTCAGGCCGCTCATCGTGCCCCAGACCGTGACCGTGGCCATAAGCCTGCGCTCCAGGGACTGCGAGGCCGTGCTGACCCTCGACAACAGGAGCTATACGGTCGGCTCCGGACTGGAACTTGAAGTCCGCCTTGCGGATAAATGCCTGGAAAGGATATGCCCGGCGGAGTCGAACTTCTTCAATGCGCTGCGCAGCCGCCTGCTGTGGGGAGCGGACGTGCGCAACTCCCCAGATGTCTTACATGAATGAAAACTACGACAGGACTATGCAGCTTGAACTTACGAAACTGCCGACACATGTGTCGCTGATTATGGACGGTAACGGAAGGTGGGCCAGGCAGCGTGGAATGGAGCGCGTGTACGGCCATGCCGAAGGCGTGGAAAGCGTGCGCAGGGTGACTGAGGCGGCCGCGCGCTGGGGGATAGGCTATGTCTCGTTCTTCGCCTTTTCGGAAGAGAACTGGGACCGCCCGGCCGAGGAGGTGGAGACACTTATGGAACTGATGTGCAAAGCCATGCAGAACGAACTGCCGACCTTCATGGAGAACAACATACGCTTCAGGGTGCTCGGCAATCTCTCCCGTCTCTCCCCGGAGCTCAGGTCCATAATAGACGGGACCTGCGCCGCGACCGCTGTCAATACCGGGCTCACGATGATACTTTTCCTGAGCTACAGCGGGAAATGGGACATACTCCAGGCTGCCGGGAGGCTGGCACACGATTTGATTGGTAATCCCGGACTCAGCATCGATGCCGATTTGTTCAGCTCTTACCTGGTGACGTCCGGAATACCGGATCCCGACCTCCTGATACGTACTTCGGGAGAGAAGCGGATAAGCAACTACCTGCTATGGCAGACCGCATATACGGAATTCGTGTTCACGGATACGCTCTGGCCCGACTTCAGGGAGGAAGCGTTCCGCAGCGCGCTCGAAGAATATGCACAAAGGGACAGGCGCTTCGGTAAAGTGAAATAATTTCGTATATTTGCAAATTGTAGTATCGTAAATTGTAATGAAGATAGCACAGACACTTGCCGTTCTTGCCCTGGCTCTGGCCCCTTCAGCCTTGATGGCCCAGCAGCAGGGTGTGGAAGTGGACTACAACAATCCCAGACAGGTCATCGTCGGCGGTGTCAAGGTCGAGGGTAATACTTATTTCAAGTCTCAGCAGATCCTTTCCTATTCCGGCCTCAGGGAGGGGCAGGAGATAACGATACCCGGAGAGGAGATATCCAGCATAGTCGAAAGGCTATGGCTCCAGCGCTATTTCGAGGATGTGGCCGTAGTCGTCGACAGCCTCGACGCCACCCGCGACACCGCATATTTCACGATCAAGATACAGGAACGGCCGAGGGTTTCGCGCTGGACCTTCTCCGGAGTCAAGTCCGGAGAGCGCAAGGACATAGAAGAGAGGGTCAACCTCCGTCCCGGCCGCGAGTTCTCCGACTATGTGGAGAAGACTACGGCCGACATAGTCAAGAGATACTATGCGGGCAAGGGTTTCCTGCAGTGTGAGGTGACCGCCGAGGTGGTGCGCGACACGATAATCAGCAACGCGATACAGGTGAACTTCGCCGTGGACCGCGGCCCCAAGATAAAGGTCAAGGACATAAACTTCATAGGCAACGACCATGTAAAGGAATTCAAGCTGGCCCGGTCCATGAAGAAGACGAAGTCCAACAAGATCTATAACTTCTTCCACAGCAAGAAGTTCGACGAGAAGGAATATCTCAACGACAAGCGCAGCGTGCTGAGCGCGTTCAACGAGGAGGGTTACCGCGACGCGAGGATAGTGCGCGATTCCGTATACTATATAGAACCCGACAGGCTCGCCATAGACATAGTGTTCGACGAGGGCGACAAATACTATTTCAGGGATATAACCTGGACAGGAAACTCCATATATACGACCGACGCCCTCAACAGCATACTCGGTATCAAGAAGGGTGACGTCTATGACAGGGTTACCATGGACCAGCGCCTTTTCGGCGGCGGAAAGCAGACCGACTACGACGTCTCCAAGCTCTATAAGGACAACGGCTATCTGTTCATGACCCTTACTCCTGTGGAGACCAATATCCAGAACGACTCCGTGGATGTCGAGCTGCGCATCTCCGAGGGCAAGCAGGCCGTACTCGACGATGTGATAATAAACGGCAACGACATCACCAACGAGAGGGTGATACGCCGCCAGATATTCACGCGTCCCGGCTATCTGTTCACCCAGAGCGACTTCGAGCGCTCGATCAGGGAGATCGCCTCGCTCGGCCAGTTCGACGCCGAGGCTATCATGGATCACAATACCGGTTGGTCCGTGATTCCCAACCAGGGCGACAATACCGTCGATGTGGTATATAATGTCACGGAGAAGCCGTCCAGCCAGCTCGAGCTTTCCGGCGGATGGGGCGGCAACACCTTCGTGGCCACCGTCGGCGTGAGCTTCAACAACTTCTCTACCCGCAGGATGTTCGAAAAGGGTGCGTGGAAGCCCGTCCCGCTGGGAGACGCCCAGAACCTGGCCATCCGCTTCCAGACCAACGGCACCTACTATACCGCGTTCTCCGCCAGCTTCACCGAGCCCTGGCTGTTCGGAAAGAAACCTACCTCTCTCAACATAGGCGCCTACTATACGCGCCAGACCGACTCCTACCTTGCGCTGAACTTCTACAGCAACAACCGCGAAATGGATGTCTACGGTATCTCGGCCTCCCTTGGAACGAGGCTCAAGTGGCCTGACAACTACTTCGTGCTGTACCACGGACTCAACTGGCAGACCTACAAGCTGCGCAACTGGTATTCGGGATACTTCATCTTCGACGACGGTATCTCCAACAACATCAACTACTCGCTTACCCTTGCACGCAACTCCACCGACCAGATGATATATCCCCGCCAGGGTTCGGACTTCCAGTTCTCCGTGCAGCTGACGCCTCCGTTCTCGCTGCTCCGCAGGCATGACTTCGACTCCGACGGCAACAAGGTCCAGGTGGCCTCGTACAAGGATATCAACTACGACAACTGGTCTTCGCGCGAGCGTTTCCGCTGGATAGAATACCACAAATGGAAGTTCTCCGGTGCCGTATATACTAGGCTCGTGGGCGATCTCGTGCTGATGACGAGGGCGCAGTTCGGATACCTCGGCTACTATAACCGCAACTGGGGCTACTCTCCTTTCGAGGGCTTCCTGCTCGGAGGCGACGGTATGTCCGGCTACAACACCTACGGTTCGGAGATCATCGCGATGCGCGGTTACGAGAACTACTCCCTGACACCCTACGAGCCGTCGAAGTACAATTCTTCGGGCTATGCCTATGCCGGAAACGTCTACGACAAGTTTACCGTCGAGCTGCGCTATCCTGTGATACTCCAGCCTTCGTCCACAATCTTCGTGCTGGCCTTCCTCGAGGGAGGAAACTGCTGGTCTGATATCAGGGACTTCAATCCTTTCCAGATCAAACGCAGCGCCGGAGTGGGTGTGCGCATCTTCCTACCGATGATCGGTCTGCTCGGTGTCGACTGGGGCTACGGCTTCGACAATCCCGTTCAGTCCAACAGGAGCCAGTTCCACTTCATGATAGGACAGCAGTTTTAATTGAAAATCTTAAAAATGAACGCCAATATGAAAAAAATCGTTTTACTTGCTTTTGCGGCATGCGTTGCCGTTTCCGCTACTGCTCAGAACAAGTTCGCACACGTGAACTTCAGCGAGCTCATCCAGCTCTGCCCCGAGGCCGACGAGGCCAGGACGACTATGGCTGCCGCCAGCCAGGAAGCACAGGACACCTACCAGGCGATGGTGGACGAGTTCCAGACCAAGTACCAGGACTATGAGGCCAAGGCCGCTACCTGGAGCGATTCCATCCGCAGCAGCAAGGAGAAGGAGCTCACCGACATCCAGACCCGTATCCAGGAGTTCAGCCAGTCTGTGGACCTCGAGCTCCAGCAGCAGCAGCAGTCTCTGATGGCTCCCATCTACGAGAAGGCCAGGAACGTCGTCAGCCAGCTCGCGAAGGAAGGCTCCTATGTCTATGTATTCGACATCAACAGCGTGCTTTACTATGACGCCGCACAGAGCACAGACCTCACTCCCGCCGCGCGTACGGCGATGAACATCCCCGAGGGACGCACCTTGGAGAGTCTGCAGGCCGAACTCCAGGCCCAGGCAGAGCAGGCACAGCAGGCACAGTAGTAACGCTACAGATGCAACATAGTATAATCGATGCCCACGATGTGGTGATAAGATTTGCAGGAGATTCGGGAGATGGGATGCAGCTCACCGGATCTCTTTTTGCAAACATGTCGGCCATCTACGGCAACAGTCTTTCGACTTTCCCCGACTATCCGGCGGAAATCAGGGCGCCTCACGGGACCGTTTCCGGCGTCTCGGGCTTCCAGGTGCATATAGGCAGCGAGGAGGTCTCCACTCCGGGCGACTACTGCGACCTGCTGGTCGCGATGAATCCTGCGGCCCTCAAGGCCAACGCGAAGTGGTGCAAGCGCCATGCGATGATACTCTTCGACTCGGATGCGTTCGATGCGGAAGGGATATCCAAGGCCGGCTTCGAGACCGACAACCCGTTCGCGGAACTTAAGGTCGACGACCGCACCCTCATCGCCGCACCCATCAGCACGCTGACCCAGGAGAGCCTCAAGGACAGCGGACTGGATGTGAAGTCCATGCTCAAGTGCAAGAACATGTTCACGCTCGGCATGGCCTGCTACATCTACAACCGTCCCCTCGAGCAGATTTTCGTGTATCTCGAGAAGAAGTTCGAGAAGAAGCACACGGAGATGCTCGCCCCCAACAAGAAGGTGCTCATGGACGGCCACAACTATGCCGCCAATATCCAGGTAATTCCCAATACCTATACGGTAGAACCCGCGCACGACCTGCCCAAGGGCGTCTACCGCAACATCACCGGGAACCAGGCCATAGCATGGGGCTTCCTCGCAGCGGCCGAAAAGGCCGGACTGTCGCTTTTCTGCGGCTCTTATCCCATTACGCCGGCTACCGGCATACTCGAGGAACTCGCGCTGCACAAGAGCCTGGGTGCCAAGACCCTCCAGGCCGAGGACGAGATTGCAGGAATATGTACTGCGATAGGCGCGGCCTTTGCCGGAAACCTCGCGATTACCACGACTTCCGGTCCGGGGCTTTCGCTGAAGACCGAGGCCATGGGACTCGCGGTGATGACGGAACTCCCGCTCGTGATAGTGGACGTGCAGAGGGGCGGCCCCTCGACAGGACTGCCTACGAAGACTGAGCAGTCCGACCTCAACCAGGCCCTCTACGGCAGGAACGGCGAGTGTCCCATGCCCGTTATGGCGGCACATTCGCCTTCGCACTGCTTTGACGCCGCCTTCCTTGCGGCGAAGATCGCCCTGGAGCACATGACTCCGGTGCTGTTGCTCTCGGAAGGCTTCATAGGCAACGGTTCCGAGCCCTGGAGGATTCCCATGATGAAGGACTATCCCGAAATCAGGCCTCCGTTCGTCCAGGGCATACTCAAGGACGGCCAGAAATATCATCCGTTCAAGCGCGACCCCGAGACCTTCGTGCGCCGTTGGGCCCTGCCAGGGCAGAAAGGTTTCGAGCATCGGGTCGGCGGTCTCGAGAAGACCCACGAGGGAGTGCTCTCCAATGATCCGGCGAACCATGAGGCCATGGTGCGCGAGCGCCAGGCCAAGGTGGATGCCGTAGCGAGGTTCATTCCCGAACTGCAGATCCTCGGAGGCCCTGCTTCCGGAAAGCTGCTCGTAGTCGGCTGGGGCGGCACCTTCGGACACCTGCATGCCGCGGTGAAGCAGTTGGGCGATGCCGTATCCTATGTGCATTTCGACTTCATAAATCCGCTTCCGTCCAACACGGAGAAGGTGCTCTCTGCCTTTGAGAAGATACTCGTGTGCGAGCTCAACTGCGGACAGTTCGCTACCTATCTGAGGGGCAGGTTCCCTCATCTGAGCATACACCAGTTCAACAAGATTCAAGGCCAGCCTTTCCTCGTGGGAGAGCTGGTGGAGGTTATAAGGAAGGAGATGGAGTAATATGGCAAACCTTACATTCAAGGATTTCAAGAGCGACCAGGCGGTGCGCTGGTGTCCCGGATGCGGCGACCATGCGGTACTGGCTGCCCTGCAGAGGGCCCTCCCCAAGGTGAGCCAGGCCCTCAACTACGACAAGGAACGTTATGTGGTGGTGTCGGGCATAGGCTGCTCGTCGCGCCTGCCGTACTATATGGACACCTACGGCTTCCACAGCATCCACGGCAGGGCCACGGCAGTTTCGACCGGCATCAAGGTGGCCAATCCCTCGCTGACCGTATGGCAGGCCTGCGGCGACGGCGATGCGCTCGCAATCGGGGGCAACCACTTCATCCATGCGATACGCCGCAACATCGACATCAACATAATCCTCTTCAACAACCAGATATACGGACTTACCAAGGGGCAGTACTCGCCGACTTCCAAGTTCGGGGCGATTACGAAGACCTCGCCTTACGGCACCGTGGAGCATCCGTTCAACCCCGGAGCACTGGTGCTCGGCGCGAAAGGCACCTTCTTCGCCCGGTCTCTGGACGTGGAACTGAAGCTCAACGAGGAGATAATGACCAGCGCGGCGCTTCACGACGGCTGCTCCGTAATGGAGATGCTAACCAACTGCGTGATATTCAACGACGGTGCCCACAGGGACCTTTCCGACCCTGCGGTGAAGGCCGACCACACGATAGTCCTGCACCACGGCGAGAAGATGATCTTCGGCAAGGATAGGGACAAGGGCCTGATATATGACGGCAAGAAGATACGCGTGGTGCGCATCGGCGAGGGCGGCTTCACGGAGGAAGACATACTCGTCCACGACGCCCACACCGACAACATAGGCATACACATGGCCCTCGTGGACATGAAAGGTCCGGACTATCCCGTGGCGCTCGGCGTCATACGCGACGTGAAGGACATAACCTACGACGACGGGGTCCGCGACCAGGTGAAGGCTGTCATGGCGAAGTCTACGATACATTGCGTCGACGACCTCATCCACAGCGGAACGACCTGGGAGGTGAAGTGACTCCGGCAATATACGACACACATACTAATCAACCATTATACAATGAAGACACAGGAAATCATGGCCCGTCTCCAGGCCAAGTACCCCGCAGAGAACGAATATCTGCAGGCGGTGCAGGAAGTTCTTGAATCCATAGAGGATGTCTACAACGAGCATCCCGAGTTCGAGAGGGCTAAGATCGTCGAAAGGATGGTCGAGCCCGACCGTATATTCACATTCCGTGTAACCTGGGTCGACGACAGGGGAGAGGTGCAGACCAACATGGGCTACCGGGTCCAGTTCAACAGCGCCATAGGCCCCTATAAGGGAGGTCTGCGCTTCCACAGGGCCGTGTCTCTGTCCATGCTGAAGTTCCTCGGTTTCGAGCAGACCTTCAAGAACGCCCTTACCACGCTCCCTATGGGAGGAGCCAAGGGCGGTTCGGACTTCGACCCCAAGGGGAAGTCCAACGAGGAGATAATGCGCTTCTGCCAGGCGTTCATGCTGGAGCTCTGGAACTGCATCGGCCCCGACCAGGACATCCCTGCGGGAGATGTGGGCGTTGGCAGCCGTGAGATAGGCTATCTGTACGGAATGTACAAGAAGCTGGCACGGCAGTACAATACCGGCGTGCTTACCGGGAAGGGTCTTACCTGGGGCGGTTCCATACTGCGCCCCGAGGCTACCGGCTACGGGGCGCTGTATTTCACCCACTATCTTACGGCAGAGGCAGGCCGCGACATCAAGGGCAGCAGGATAGCCGTTTCAGGTTTCGGCAACGTGGCCTGGGGCGCCTGCAAGAAGGCTCTCGAACTGGGAGGCAAGGTCGTGGCGATTTCCGGCCCGGACGGAGTCTGCGAGATTCCCGACGGCATCACTCCCGAGATGATAGACTATATGCTCGTGATGCGCGCATCCAACCGCGACAAGGTCGAGGACATGGCCGTGAAGTTCCCCGACAGGGCGCATTTCACCGCCGGGAAGAAGGCCTGGAGCGTCAAGTGCGACATAGCCCTGCCCTGCGCGTTCCAGAACGAGCTTTCTGTGGAGGATGCGGAGGAACTCGTATCCAACGGAACCTGGTGCTGCTGCGAGGTGTCCAACATGGGCTGCCAGCCTGATGCCATACATTACTTCCAGAGTCACGGTGTGCTCTTCGCTCCCGGAAAGGCGGTGAATGCCGGCGGAGTGGCCACATCCGGTCTCGAGATGACCCAGAACGCCTCCCACATCAGCTGGAGCGGCAAGGAGGTCGACGACAGGCTGCACTTCATAATGAAGTCGATCCACGACGCCTGTGTGAAGTACGGGGCGAGACCCGACGGAAGCGTGGACTATGTGAAGGGAGCCAACATCGCCGGTTTCATGAAAGTTGCGACCGCGATGCTTGAGCAGGGCACTGTCTAAGGCTATTTTTGCTTTCCTCCCCGATTTGCGCTATCTTTGCCGTCCATAATTCCGGAAGATGAACAACCTGAATCCCGCTTCGCGCTTTGCAGTTATAGGCTACGGCAGCTGGGCGACGACTATAGTCGGCAAGCTCAGCCGCAACGGTCATCTCGTCAGGTGGTTCATCTCGAACGAGGGTGTCAGGGAGGGAGTGCTGACGGAAGGCTTCAATCCCAAGTATGTCTCCGACATGGAGATAGACAGGAATATGGTGAAGGTTTCCGAGGACATCGACGAGGTCGTGTCCGACAGCGACATAGTCATATTGGGTATACCGTCGGCGTATCTTCAGTCAGTTCTGGATACGCTGACGGTTTCACTTGAAGACAAGTTCGTCGTCTCGGCCGTCAAGGGCATCATCCCCGGGGCGAACAAGACCGTGCTCGAATATGTGCACGGGCGTTTCGGCATCTCGTTCAAGAGCCTGGGCCTGATTTCCGGACCCTCGCATGCGGAAGAAGTCTCGCGCGGGAGGCTGTCGTTCCTGACGGTGGCCTGCGTGTCCGAAGAGAACGCAGCGCTGATAGCCTCGGCTCTAGGCAGCGAGTCTCTCAGGGTAGGTGTATCCGACGACATCTACGGAATAGAGTATGCCGCGATTCTCAAGAACATCTACGCCATTGCCGCCGGACTGGCGTTCGGCCTCGGCTACGGCGACAACTTCCTCGCGGTGCTCATCTCGAGATGCGCCGCCGAGATGAAAAAGTTCCTGGATTCGAGCTACCCCTTCGAAAGGGACATAGACCAGAGCGCCTACCTCGGCGACCTGCTCGTCACATGCTATTCGCCGTTCAGCCGCAACCGCCAGCTGGGCGCGCTGATAGGGCGCGGATGCAGCGTGGACATGGCGCTGAGCGAGATGACCATGGTGGCGGAAGGATATTATGCCGCCAAGGGGATACACGAGCTTGACGGACGCTACGGCATAGAAATGCCTATTGCCGAGACTGTCTACAAGGTGCTGTACGGGAACGCCCGTGCACGCAAGGCTATGTCCTCCCTCGCCAAGAGGCTGTAGGCTAATTCGTCACCTTCCTTGATATTATGGCCGCAAGGGCGGGAAAGAAGCGCTTGATATATGCCATCGCGAGTTCGTATCCTCCCACGAGTTTCTCCCTTTTCTTCCTGTATATGGCCTTGACCATTGTCCTGGCGGCCTTTTCTGCAGATATGCCCTTTTCCTGGCCGGGATCCATTACGCCGTGCGGCCTGCCCGAGGCCTCGAGCGCCGAGAGGGAGATTTCCGTGCGTATCCTTCCGGGAATCAGTACCGTGGTGTATATTCCGCGGTCGTGGTATTCGGCGGCTATGGTTTCGTAGAAACGCTGCAGGGCGGCCTTCGCGCTGCTGTAGGCGCATCTCTGGCGGCTGCCGAACAGCCCCGCTATGCTGCCCGTGCATGCGAGCCGGCCTCCTCCTGAGCGGAGCATGTGCGAAAGTATGCGCTTGGTTATCGTCACGGGTGCGAAGTAGTCTATCTCCATGACCTTGCGTATGATTCCCATGCCCGCCTCGTCGGTGTCGCACCTCTGGCTGATTCCGGCGTTGCAGAGCAGTATGTCCAGCCCTCCATAGGTGTTCCATGCGCTGTCGGCCCTGGCTTCGAGCGATGCCGTGTCGGCAAGGTCGAGCGGAAGTACCTCGGCATGTGCGGCCCCTGCCTCGATACAGCGCTTCCTCACCCTTTCGAGCTCGTCCTCACGGCGCGCCGAGAGTATCAGCTTCTCGCCGTGCCTTGCGAACTCCACGGCGCACTGCTCGCCTATGCCGCTGCTCGCCCCGACTATCCAGATTCTCATTGCCTTCGCTGTCTTTGTCATGCCGGCGTCAGTCGAACTTTACCCTGTTGAAGCCCATCATGCGTGCGAGGATCTTGGGAAACTTCTTCCCGCGGGGTCTGGAGAGCATGTCGATATAGATGTGCGGGCGCTTGAGTATCGTGAGCTTGTGTGCCTCGACGAATTCTATCAGGGTTCCGTCTGGGTCTTCGACATAGGTGAAATGGCCGCTGGCCTCTCCCATGTCGAAGCGCTCCCCGTTGGGACAGCTGTCTATGGTGAAGGGATAGCCGGCCTGCTCGCAGGCCTTCTCGAGCCCGCGCATGTCGGTGACGTCGAAGCATATCTGGATGAAGCCCGGGTCGCCCCAGTAGCGCCCTTCGAAGAGCTTCACCGGAGTCCGGTCGAGAGCCTGTACGAGTTCTATGCTGCTGTGTCCGTAGAGTTCGGCGAACGCTCCCTGCCTGGGGCTGCTGTGGGTGAGCAGTACCCTGCGGAAACGGCCCTGTCCGCCCTGCATCAGCGCGAGGTCGGGGAACTCTCCGGTCTTGTCGTAGACGATGGTGTCGTAACCGAGAACGTCCCGGTAGAGGCCCAGCACGCGGCCGATGTCGGTCGAACCTATCATCGCCCCGCATATCCCCCCGTTGAGGGTATGCTGCTCGATGTATATCGACTTGTCCTCGAGGGCGAGGAAGTGGTTGCCCCAGGGGTCTTTCACGAAGAAGCAGGGTGTCCCCGCCGGAGTCTTCGAGAGTTCCGACACGCCGTCGTATTTTTCGAGCAGCCCGCGTCTGAATCCTTGCGCGTCGCGGGTCTTGATTACGGCCGCGAAAACCCCGAGGTCGCCGGCCTGTACATCGAACGGGCAGGGAACGGGCTTTCGCTCGGAGTACTGCCATATCTCGAAGCCGCCTCCTCCCTGGAGGTTCATCGCGATGCAGGCGTGCCTCTTCTGGGGCTTCCCGCCCGTGTAGCGCAGCATCCGCTCCGCCACGGTGTCGTCCTCCAGCACCCTCACGTCCATGTGGAACATTTCCGCGTACCATTTCCACGCCTGCGCGAAGTTCTCGACTCCCACGCCTATCTGCTGTATGCCTGAAATCAGATATGCCATTGTCTTTCCGTTTTTCCAGAGGGCAAATATACTCAGAAACCGAGAGGAATGGAAATAAACTTGTTTAATTTACATTCCCGAGGTGCACTGGTATATGCGGCGTAGCCGAATTGCGAAGAAGCCGAGAGCAATGCAAGTTTACTTGCAATTGCCGAGGCGCACCGGTACATGCGGCGCAGCCGAATTGCGAATTTGCGCCGGCTTGTGGTCGGTCTTGACCTGCGCCAACTTGCAGGGGGATGTAAGAACCTGGGAACCAAGTCCTATAGTAATGCATTGATATGCTGATGATTACTGGCGGAGTTTGTGCGCAGGTCGCCTCAAAAACATCGACTTGCGAACGGCGGGTTTTTACATCTGCATCTGCCACGGTCAGCCTTTGTCCCCGGACGCATCTTTCGCAGGAAGCGGTTTTGTTGGCGTAACTTATCAGGCCAATGCAAAAATCATTAATAAATGTAGAAAATATATTGCTTGATAAGCATTTTTTTAAATTTGAAGCGTAATTATATAACACATTAAAACTAATTTACTTATGAATACAAAAGTTTTTTTCGCAATTCTCGGTTGCACTTTCCTGTGGACAGGATACATGGGACAGTAAGAAAGGAGAGAAACATTACTTTCCTATGTCTGGCGTCGAACGGACCAATCCTCAATATGATACAAATATTAAAGATCATTAATTTCCAGCGCCATGAAAAGTAATCGGCTGATTCTTGCTTTCCTTGTCCTGCCTGTCATCCTCTCCTCCTGCCGCAAGGAACCGGCTCCCGCGCCTTCATACATCGTTGTAGAGCCGGACTGGAGCGCCTGCGAGGGTGTTGTGTCGGAAGACGGATATTCTCCGTGGACGGTGAAGATAGGGGATGACTACACTGCTTCCGAATGGAAAGGGGCGGTACACAAGAGCGATGCGGTATTCGCTTCTGGAGATTATGCTGTATCTGTAATGGCGGGCGAGTCATGGCTGGATGTGTACGACAGAGTAATCTCTCAAAGGGCAGTCTATGCCCCGACGATATTTCCGGAACCGTGGCTTGAAGCCCAGAGAGATGCGTTTTACTATGGTCAGTCTGATGCCACTGTAACTGACAAGGGCGGCCGTGTAAGTGTTCCCATGCAGCAGTACAACCGCAGGCTCGAGGTGATGTTCAAGTCTGTCGGAGGTGAAGTGTGTGATTATCGGCTTAGCTATGCATTCCTGAGCCATGTATATTCGAGTCTGGATATCAATACGGGTGAGTATTCCGAACCTGTTGCGCAACGCCTGATAGTAACCGGTATCAATTTCGATCTCGGCCCGTATGTATATGATCTCGGTTCTTACATCTTGGGTATGCCTCCTGGGGACAAGACGATACTATGGGATATCTCGATTAAGGATCCGGACAGCGGACTTTGGTATTCCGGCACTGTAGAGGATACTATCGATGCTTCGGTGTTCGAGGGGTTCAACGACGGCAATAAGGCGGAGCCGTTCCTGCTGGTCCGTACAATTGAGATTCATCCCGGCCCTGACGGCAACGAGATAACCATTCGATAATCCTATGCTTCACAAAATACGCTGAAAATCAGCAAATTACAGAGGTTATACACAATTTCGTACACAGTTTTGACGAGTTGTGTATAATTTTCTTTATTAGCCTCCCCTATACCGTAAACCCTAAAATCGGGGGTCGGAGCCCGGTTCGAACCGGGAACCTCCCGCGACATTTCCACGCCATACGTCCGGATAAAAACAAAAAAATCCTGCCCCCCCCCGAAAGGAAGGCAGGAAATCTTTTTGTCCCCTCGCCCGTCAAAAGAGCGAAGATCGAGGAAGGCCCTTGATTAGGCTCCGGCAGTCCACGCCACCTCGGCCAGCATGGTTCCGGACTTCTCGCCGGTGCTGGAGTTGACGTAGTAGTAGCGGAAGAAAATCTTCGGCGCTGCGGCGCTGGGAGCACCGTTCTTGGCCACGTAGTCGGCACGGATGTCGACAGCAGCGGCGGTGGGCTCTTCCACCATCTTGATGGCAGAGGCCTTCGCGTGGGCGCGGGAGACGCCATTGGACTGACCTTCGGTGGCCTCGATGACCAGGAAGATGCCGCCGTTGTCGGCGAGGGCCTGATCCAGCTTGAAGGTAAAGGTGTCACCCTGGCACACGATGGTGGCGGTGGAAGGGTTCTCAACGCCCACGAGAGTCGGAGGCGCGGTCACAGGGGCACCGCCACAGGCGACAATCCAGTAGTTGAGACGGGTGAACAGGTTGGCACCGGAAATCTTGGCACCGGTACCGAGGACGCTGCGGCCCTGCTGGCTGAGGGCAAGCTTGTTCCACGCGAGGATCTGCTCGTTGGTGAGCGAGCGCCACATCGTGGTCAGGCGCTTGAAAATGCCCTTGACCTTGGCCTGGTCCTGGGTCCTGACGGAACCGCCATACCCGCGGTTGCGGATGTACTTGCGGTTCTTCATCTTTGCGGCCGTTACGCCCTTGGCGCTGCCGCTCATCTCCTCGAAGGCGATGGAAGGAATGTACTTCATGGTCAGAAGAGTTTAAGGTTAATAAATTGAGTGATAAGAAAATAAAGTGCAATCAAAATCACGGCAAAGAAGCAGAATCCACCGACTCTGAGCTTGGCTTGCTGCCAGCCGGTCAACTTTTTCTCCACTTCAACCGTCACGGTCTGTACCTGGTCCTTATATATTAAGGAATCCCGATACACGATTTGTTTGTCAACAACCGCCGGCAACTTCACGGGCTTCGTCTCCAATGTGTGCTTCAGCACTCCGCCGGAAACCACGGCCGAGGAAGCGGCGTATTTGTTCTCCAGATGCGAGACCGTATCCAGGACTGCGACCCGCTCCACAACAAGCGGCAACTCCACAAAGACAGTATCCTTCTGAAAAACCGTTTCCGTCCGGACCTCCACCTTGGTACTGTCCGTCGATGGAAGCTGACGGACAGTACTGCAGGCAGAAGCGAGCACGACCTGTCCACTCCGTACACTGGTGGACACGGTGGACAAATTTATGATTTTCTCCACTTGGGAGGATGGCCCCATTGCTCGGCAAGATCCATAACCCGGAAGCTCAGCGCAATTTCGATGACTGACCAGCAGTATTCTTCAAGTTTGTATTCTTCATACTCGTGGTCTTGCTCAACGCATTCATTCTTCCAATTCTCCCACGATTCCTCATACTCTTTATCAGCAATCCACTCTTCAAGTTTCTGGACATCATAATCGTGCAGAATCATCTTCCAATTCTGCTCAATGAAGTCCGGGAGTATTGCTTCTTCCATTCCGCAAGGCTTATCAATGGACGGGAAGGCCTCAATGAGGTCCTCCGCATCGGCCAGGCGCTCGGCAAGAATGGTAGCCAGTTCAGCCTTGTCCCAGTTCAACAGTGTGTCTGCTATCATGATATCTTGCTCAATATATGGAAGTATTGCTCGATGCGTTCCTTCCCAATCTTCTCGAGGACATCCTCACGGGAGATATACCCTTCGGCAACCATTTTCTGCAAGAAGTCAGCCTTTGTCTTCTTGAAAAGGAATTGCCGGGCATCCTCCTTTGACATATTCCGCCGGAGGTAATTGACTATGAAGTCCCGCCGGTAAATGGGCGGGATCTCCATAATCTCGTTGAGTGCTTGCTGTATCTCGTAATTCACGGTTCTATACGGAATGTTTGATTCTCAGGATGACATATGACGCTATACACAATGCCGGCATCGCCAGCACATACACAACAAGGTTGATGATCTGATACGTTGTCCCGAAGGTCGCTGCTGTTTTATTGAGCCATGCAACTGCCTGGTTGAAAAGATTCGCGATATGGGCTGATGTCTCGTAGGGCATATGGAGATAGGGCTCATTGTATAGCCCATATTCTGTTGCAATCCCTTGCCCAACAAAGTAGAAGCCACCAGCCACTAGGAGGATGACAACCAGTGCAACTACAATCCTGAAGAACCATATCCCTCCCATATTAACTGGCAGTCCGCAAAGTGACATGACGGCCAGGGCAATCATTATACCAGTAATGATGGGCTCCACGTAGCAGAACATGATGACGTTGATGGTCATGTAGGATACATGGAACAGATTCCCCAGGCCGGTCATTAGGCCGACGCAGACATAAAAAAATATAGAAACGAAGTGTTCCATCAAGGAGCTTATTCAGAATTCTTACTTAGTCCCTCTGGCAGGAAATAACGTTCTTTCAGGAACAATGATGCACCGAGCGCCTCGTTACCATATATCCCGCCAGCTCGATGGATTGTCTCCGTATAAGTCATATTAAGCAATAGCACCTTGGCAAGCAAATCATTAGGGTTACTTTTGATATGCTTTACATACTCGTGCGCCACAAGTAATCGCGCATTGTCATATAAGTTATCCGGAATCTCGGAGAATGTGAAAATACCAAAGACGCCATCCTGGGCACGCAATCTCCATGCGACCCATACCTCAAACAGATACTTGGAATACTGGCCTGTTTCTATTAACTCTCCCAAATAATCAATTCCATTCTCCTGATTGCAATTGGACAGCTCACAGGCCAGGATGCAACGAACATCAAAATCCGTCGCCTCCACATATCTTTTCTGTAACGAACTACGCAGATTATCCAACGCCTCAGTTCCGTAATCCTCGTTGACACGGATCTTCTGAATCTCTGCGATGTCCTGGACATACTGGCTCTTGTCGTACAAGGTCCAAAAGTCCTTCTGGACTTCCTCAATGTCTGCCTCAGTCACATAATCCGGCGTGTCATATGGGACGTTAACAAGCTCGCCAAACAGGCTGGCCATCTTCTCGCACTCGGCCGGCACATAGTCAATAGTCGTAAGCATCCTGACGAGTTTCTTCGCCTTGGCCACACAGGTACTGTTGCGGAACGCCAACTGATACTCATTCTTCAACATCGGCAACTCTCCCCTTACGGTGTCAGTAGTCAGGGAATCCCCGATGTTGGTATTCTCCCGCTCGAAGAGTTCTTCAGCATTCACGAAACGCCTGAGGAACGCAGCCTTGTTCCACCGTTCTGCGAAGGAGGCAAGGAACGGCGTCGATGTGTCTCCGGTGTAATAGCACCCATCCAAGAACAAGGCATTGGCTATCCCGAGCGTCTCTCCTTCAGATACATAAGAACACAAAGAATCCAAAGTCTCACGACCAGTGAAAGTTACTTTTGGTTCATATGGGACATCCGGAATCGTTGCAAAGGATTCATCAGAGCCATCCATGATTGCCGACTTTTCATTGGTATCCACGACACCCCACTCCGGCAATCTCTCGAGTCTGGGGCCGCTTATCTTGCTGCTTTTTTCTCGACAGCCGATGAAAAATGATGCGGCCGGAACCGCCATCAAAGAAAGAACTATGAACTTGGCCTTCATTCCTTTATAAAATTTACGATAGCACCTTCTTTTCGCTTTTAGCATCCGGACCAATCTGAGGGAACATTGTCAGGCCCTCTTTCCGCTTCGCGTCCATATCATTGTAGATCTTGCTCATCCGAGCCTGCGACTCTTCAATGATGCTGATATACCTGGTAAGGCAATCCTTGAAGTGGCCATATTTGTTCTCGATGGCAGTAATCTGGAAAGCAATGCCGTCCTCCTCTTCACCGGTGAACAGAACCTTACCCATAATGAGTTCGTCCGACACCTGATGAGCTGCTTTGTGCATCAAGTCCATATCCCACTCATTGTGGTCAAGGTTGTAATGCTTCATCATCACCAAAACCGGGAAACGATCCGCGTCTATTGCATAATGCTCTCCTTGTACCATAAAATTGATCCAGTGCTCGTCAGTATCAGGAACATAGCCGTTGAAACGGATGGCATCCATCGCAGACTCCTTGTCAAGCTGATGATCGTCAACGTCATCAACACCAACGGACTCCGTCACTTGGTTCCGCTGCTCTTTGAGCCACTTGTTGTCTCTTTCAAGCTGCTTGTAGTCCTGGCTTTTACTTACATACAAGGCCAGGAAGATTGCAGCAACTATAGAAATAATCGCAATTACCATAACTTGTTGAATTTCAAGATTTGAAAAACGGCAGGCCTGCCGACTGCCTTTCACGCCTAACAGAAGGCAGGCCCTTGTTGCCGTTATTAGTGTTTGATGATGAGCTTGTTGTTTTGGTTGTCAATCGTGATAGTCCCAAAACGCTCCATCGCACTTTGTCCCAGGAGTAGCGGTGCCTTCTGGCTCTTCACTACCGAGGCGTCCACATTGTGGAGCACAGCATCTCCAATCTTCACCTCACGGAGCGTGATGGTGGTGCCTTCGCTGATCTGGCCATTGGCAATCTGGTAGTACTTCTTGCCCTTGATGTCCTTCTCGGACAGGTAGCCGTTCTTGAACATAAAGTTGGCTTCCACGGAGGAGATGGTGACATCGGAGGCTCCGGTGTCAAAGATCATCTGGAGCGCCAGCCCGTTGATGTCGCAGGGAATCTCGAAGGTGCCACCCGGATTGCGCTTGACGGCAATCTCGGTGACGGTTTCCTCCTTCTCAGGCATCGACAGCTTGAACTCCTTCAGGTATTCGGCGTGCTTGGCCTCGTATTCCTCCATCAATGCTTTGAACTCGGGCAGTTCACGGACGGCATCCAAATCATCGTCGTGGCGTATGTGGGCGAAGCTGCGGTATCCCTTCTCGAAAGAGATGCGGAGAGCCGCTACGGATTCTTCCTGACGTCCCATTCGGGAATACAGGCACGCCTTATCGTAATAGTGGCCGGGATCATCAGGGTCAGACTCAATGATTTTGTTCATCCACTCCTCGGCCTCCTTGTCACGTCCCAAGAAATGCAGGGCATACTGCCGGCAACTTCCGTCTCTTACGACAGTATCCTTCTGGACTACCATCTCAAAATCCGCATCCGCCTCGGTCTTATTGCCCTCCAAAAGGAGCAGCTCGCCACGCATCAGATACAGGTACGGATAGTCCTGAGTCATCTCAAGGCCCATATTATAGTCCTCCATGGCCTTCTTTCGCTCGCCTTGCATCTCATAGGTCCAGCCACGTCGATAGTAACAATAGGCCTCTTTCGGAGCATCCTCTACGGCAGCGGTGAAGTCAGCGATAGCCAAACCCAAATCACCGTTAAGCCGGTAGTAATCGCCACGGCGGACATACAGCTGCCAATCTGGGTCTTTTTCCATGGCCTTGGAAATGTCGGCGATGGCAAGTTCATTTAGCCCAAGTTCGCTGTAGCAATCCGATCTATATACATTGATCTCATCGTAGTGGCCGAATTCAGCCTCAAGATCATCATAGGTCCTCACAGCCTCGGCATACTGATGTGAGGTCTCGTAGAACTGGCAGAGGAAGGCCATACACTGGAACCGCTTTTCAGTTTTCTTGATGCGAGTCTTGATGCTAGCCTCCGCATAGTTGGGGCGCTTAAGCAGAACCTTACCAATCGCTTCGGTGTTGGCATCATCATTCTTCTCGAACCATTCCAGGCCTGCGTCAACGGCTTTGGATGCCTCACCCAGTTTGTCGTAAGCCTGCATCTTGAAGCGGTAAATCTCCGAGTAGTCGGCATCGTACTTCTGGCACTTGTCCAGCATTTCAATGGCTTCCGAATACTGTTCGCGTTCAATCATATTCCGGGCAAGGCCGATCATAGCAGCCTGGTCAGCCTCGTCAAGAGCCAGCATCTTCCTGTAGATAGCATCAGCTCCGGCGTAATCTTCCAGGTCGTAGAGAGCCTGAGCATAGTCAAAAGATATGCTCTGCAGGTTCTCCTTATCGTCCTTCTGGGCCAGTTCATATGCCGTCTTGAAAGAGGCGGCTGCGTTAACCTTGTCCCCCATATCCTGGTAAATGTACGCCTTCCACCAATGCAGAGTGGAATTCTGCATCTCCGTCTTCTTGGGCTTGTTCACCTTCAGGGCATGGTTGATGTCCTGCAGTGCCTGGCCGAACTCCTTCTTCCGGCGAAGCAGCCGGACGCGCAAAAGTAGCGCCTCCACATTGTCCGGCGTCTCCCGGAGCTGCTTCGTCACAAGGTCAAGTGCCTTGGCCTCATCTTTCTCCTCTTGAAGGACCTCGTAGGCCTTCTTGAGGTTGTAATCGTTATCGGTCTTGTTCTTCTGGGCGTAAACATTGACACTCAGGGTGGTCAGCAGTACAACTGCCAGTAAGGAAAGGGTGTGTTTCATTGCGTGAAAGTTAAATGTTAATGATTGGTGTTTTCGTTTGTTCAAAAGCGCATAATGAAATACTCTTTTCTTACATTTTCTTACGCCCATCATCCTCGTTTTCTATCATTTACTTTATTTTATTTTATTTTATCGTGTAAGAGAAAAAAGTTAACTTTGTATGTTTTGACCTTATAATTTATGCCACTTTTAGTATACCAACCCCGGAACTACGATCAGACACATGAACGTGAAGAGTTTAGGAACCTTTGCGTCCAGTTGAAGAACAGATACTATTCCTCGTCTGATGAAATGTGTATTTTGATAGGAAACTACAACATCGGGGATGTGGAGTTGGATGCCCTCATTATAAAAGATGATGGTATCGTCTTGGTGGAATTCAAGGATTATGGGGGGAATATCATTGCGTCTGAGAATGGTGACTGGACATCAGAGGAAGGTGGACAATACAGCGTTATTCGTGGTGGCGCCGGACGGAAGAACCCTTATTCGCAGGCCAAGATTAATCGTTCATCGTGCAAGCCGGTCCTGGTAGAAACCCAAGCCTTTGATCCTGGGCAGGTAGAAAGGATGGTTTCACTTATTGTCTTCCATCGCTCGGCCACAATTGATAATAGAATAAGTCCTCGTATCAAATGGCTAAGATTATGTGATGAGAGATCTTTCATTGACGAACTGGACTTGATTGTCTCCCCAGGATGCGATCTGCAGAAGGATGATTATAAACGAATTATCGAAAGGCTCGCTCTTAATAAAGGCTGGTTGTGTGTAAGATATTCAAATGTTGAAGTATTAGAAGAGGAAGACAATGATGTAGATTCTGTTGCGGATTCCATAAACGAGAATGAACAAAACAACAATACTCTGAATATGCCTACAAAACACGACTGGCAAGACTTTAAAAAAGTTCTGGACAAATATGGAATTACCAAGCTCTATCATTTTACCGATAGAGATAATTTGGAGTCCATTATTCAAAATGGTGGTCTTTATTCGTGGGTTGATTGCGACCAAAAGGGCATTTCCA
The DNA here is from genome assembly GCA_001915575.1 of Bacteroides sp. CAG:1060_57_27. GTDB lineage: Bacteria > Bacteroidota > Bacteroidia > Bacteroidales > UBA932 > Cryptobacteroides > Cryptobacteroides pullicola. Next base: position 169,126 of record MNQT01000022.1, read on the forward strand.
TCCCCAAACCGGGCGGTGGGGCACTTTCCCGCCAACTCGACTCCAGGGATAACCTTGGTTCGTATGTGCGTGTCAGTTTTACGCAGAACCATCCGATGATGTATGTGGCGATGAATGATGGCCGCATTTCAAATCCTGTCATTCTCGAGATTGACCCTAAGGTGATCTATGAAGACGGTTCCTTGTTCTCGGATAGGAATGCGACCAAGAATGGAGCAAATATTGGCTCAACGTTTGAGGATTTTAACAAAATCCATTTCTCTTCCGTCAAAGCATCGAGCCATTTTGATCTTGATGCCGATGAACAGGAGTTTTATCAGGCTGAAATACTTGTTAAGAACTTCATCCCCCTAAAATATATTACCAATATTGCCAACTTTGGTATTCCTATTGGTCAGTCTGCGATTCAGCTCCAGGCAAAAGAGCCGTACACTGCGCAGATCTCTCGGAATAATCCCACTGCATTCATCTTCATGGTTGATCATTCCTGTTCGATGGAGGCAATGACAACCCTTAATGGAGAGCGGATGACTTTGGCCGAAGCTGTAGCTCGCATCGTTAATAACCAGATTAACGAATTGGTCCTTCGCTGTATTAAGACGAATGAGGTCCGGCATTATTACGACATCGCAGCCATTGGTTACGGCCACGATGTCTACAGTGCATGGAATGGCGAATTGAGCGGAAGGGATTTCGTGTCTCCCGAGGAATTGAAGGAGCATCCGTATAAAAAGATAATAACGAGGGAAGAGGTTAGAACAAGAAAAGGCACAACCGTAAAGGAAATTGAGAAGGTTCAGTGGCTTGAAGCAAATACACAATTGGACTCATGTGCATAAAGCGTTCAAAAAAGCCATTCAATTGCTCGACTCCTGGATGATGACTCATCATGACCAGGATTGTTATCCTCCGACTATTATCAACATCACTGATGGCGAGTTTAATGGATGCCCTGCAGAGGAAGTCCAGCAACTGGCAAATGAGTTGAAGGCAATGCACACGAATGACGGCAATGTTCTGCTTTGGAACATTCATGTAACTGCAGGGCATACAGACAGCGTCATTCTCCCTGTTTCTTTGTCAGAGCTCCACGACAACACATATAGCAAGACGCTTTATTCGCTCTCCAGCCTTCTCCCTCTCCGGTATAACGACATGATTTCTAAGGTAAGGAATGATGACAGCAGTGTCCGGCATACCGCAATGTCTGTCAATGCCGATATGTCAACATTGATACAGCTTATGGACATCGGAACTCCGACAAACATAAGCCTGAATAAATAAGATGGCCAGAAATAGCTACTCCGTTTCAATCTCGAAGTTTGAGTCAAATGTCATTTGCGAAGATGCGGCGTCTTCGTCACCTCTTTGTGTTGTTGTGAGCGATGGTTCTGGCGGTGGTGGCGTATATGCTGAGAAGTGGTCGAAATACTTAGTAGAGTCTATCCCGTCAGACCCCATAAAGACTTTCGAAGATCTTGACCGCTGGGTGGCAGGAATATGGGAGCCATATTACCTTTCATGTGAGAATCTCGCAAAACAAACAGATGGAATGACTCTCAGGAAGTTTTACGAGGAAGGCTCATTTGCGACCCTGGCTGCCGCATGGATAGAAGTTGACCATGCTTATTGGGCCTCATATGGTGACAGCGTGGTTTTTCACTATATCAAGGATCAAGGCATTTTGGAATGGTCAACCATGAGGTTGACTGATTTCAAGGAGCCTCCTTATTTGATTGGGTGCTCAACACCGTTAAACATGAAAGGCTTTCATTCTGGTCAGTTTAATCTTGCACCATCATCAATCTTATTTGCCGCTTCAGACGCATTGGCGCATTATATTATCATGATGTTCGAATTGCTAAACCGCAGCTTATTCGAGTCGGAAATCACCCAAGCTCTGAACGCCCATACGAGAGAATCGTCTTATATTAAAGCCGCTCAGAGCGAAAAAAGGAGATCGTTTGAGCCGGTTTTAGCCAAAATCGTTCGGAGCAGTAAGAATAGGGCAAATTTCTATAGACACCTTGATGCATTGTACAGACGTGGTCTTATAGCCAATGATGACTATTCTTTTGCTTATTGCATAGTAAACAATATCAAGTCAATTCATTAACATCATTATTCTTATGGTAAATAAGGCTTTGTGCACAGACTTTGCGGACATGATAGTCGCGCACTTCGATTACAAACTGGGGCTTGATACCTTCGTTACTACTGCACGAAATATCATTACTGCACTTGTTTTTGACAAGACCATTTCCGAAGCCGAAATCCCTCTTACGGCTCGGTATATGCTTGAAAGAGTAGCCGAAGGCTTTGGTTTAGATAACAAACAGGTAGATGAAATTAGTTCTATTTTCCCCTCACTCTCGGTTGAATTTGACGCACACACCATAGGCCCTATCATTTCATCTGTTAATGCTGGTTGTTGCGTTGGGCCCAATGGTGAAATTGATTATTCAAAGATGACTGCCGAGAATATGTTGAAGAACGGATATGAACTTGTGGCGCTTACTCTCATGCGAGAAAGCGGTCAGCTTTAGTTATCACGAAATAATAAAATATAGGTTATTGTATTATGGTAGACAAAAGTTTATGCGTTGATTTCGCAGATGCAATCTTAGCCCACTATCAGTTTAAACTGGGCTTTGACACTTTCATTACCGCCGCAAGAAATGTCATCACATGCCTTGTGTTCGACAAAACTATCTCGGAGTCTGAGATACCAATTGCGGCGAAGTATATGCTTGAAGAGGTTGCTTCCGGCTTTGGCCTTCAACCGTCACAGGTTTCAGATATGAGCGCAAAATTCCCCAAGCTTGCTGTAGAATTTGACAATAGTACAACAGGCAAGATTATTCAGGCGGTAAATGCTCGTAGATACATGATTGGACCTGACGGTCAGTTAGACCCGACCAAATTAACGGCAGACAACGTCATGAGGAATGGATACAAACTGATTGCAATGCAACTAATGCAAAAAGGCAAAAAGTAGAATCCATATGGAGAAAAAGAAGTGGGCTGGTAAGGACCTTGATCCATACCAGCCCACTCTGTAATGAATAGCTTATAAATTCATTAAATCATTTCGCTCGTCGGTAGATAAATTGAAATTGTAGTATTTCTTGAGAACCTTCCCATTCCGAGAAATATACAAGTCAATTTTCAGTGAAGATAAATTGACGACGAAAGCATAATCCACATCATAAACAGAATCGTACGAAAAGAAATAAGCTTCCTTGCCAATTTGAAGGTAAGGAGAGAGTGATTTATCCAGAATCTTACCAACAACGTGTTTTCTTACATTGTATTTATACGAAGGCGGGAAGTCTCCTTCGTAAGGAATTCCGGAAATGTTCAGGACGCTTGAACTGTCTACAATAAAAAGCATGTCGATCGGCTCTTCATCTTGGCCAGACACTTGGGCTAATCCCTGAGCCCGAATCTGTAACATTACATTTAAGTCCATATGAAATAGTTATTGGTTTAATTCAATAGTCTTCTCAAAACCGGATTGGAAGTCACGTATAAGTACTTTCCTAATGCCCACCCAGAATAACTTATTAAGGAAACGTGCGTCTGCTGAGATTACTGAAATGAAGTTCCCGATTAAAACCCCGTCAGAGGACGGCTGTAGGGAAAGGATTAGTGTATTCCCAAGCGCCATAAAGGAAACGCTATCTTCAATAGAAGGATAATGTTGACGGCACCATAAACGAGCCAACTGAGGAGATAAGTCAGGGCGATCCACGCTGTGCTGTGACTTTCCGCTTATAATCTCGAGTTTATTTGATAAGCTATCATCCAGAATATTAACGTTGACTAAAAGGCGCCTGATATGGATTCCGGAGAACTTCTCAATAGCGGTCTTTTTGCCATCTGTAGCGGTCATAAAATAACTGTTGTCGTTCCATGCAATCCTCACTTTTAGCTCATCCCTAAAGATCTCAATATCATTATTGTCTATACACATTCCGACAATGTAGTCTTTATGGGCTATGTTCCAGAGCACGTCAGAGATGAAAACCCGGGACATACCCGTACCGGAACATATCGTTCTTGTCGTAAATGCATTGATATATGAGGAAGAACTGTAGTCAAGTTGTCCTGCAAGTAGAACTGAAAGGAAGTTTGAATAAATCTCCTGGAATTCTTCATCTGTAACCAGCGAGCCCATTTTTTGAAAAACTGAGCAACTGGATATATCCATATAGTCTTTCTTTGAGAAAAGAAGGACGTCTCCTCCATCATAATCATTAATAAGTTCTGGCATCAATGCCATTGCTTTCAGAGAAAGCAAAATGACGGAGAGAGAGAAATCATCAATATGACGATCAAAATCCTTGATGGTCCTTCGAGGATGCTGATAACCTGGTGTCCCAACCTCTCGAGACTCTTCACCTTCCATGCCAGGAACGAACATTCCATCGTAATCCACTAAGGAGAATACACCATTCTTCTTGACAATGATATTATCAGGTTTTATGTCTCCGTGAGCAAAGGGTTGAGCAAGAAGCCAACGTCCCAAATCCTTGAAAGTGGAGATAATCCGATTCAGAGCATCGTGATTATCTTGATTCTCAATCACATACTGGCCAAGTGTACTCCCCTCAATCCAGTCCATTTTCACTACAGGGAACTCTGTTTCATGGGTAACAGAAGAGTCAACAAACAACTCCTCCTCCAAATATTCTACCTTAGCCATATAAGGCGCATTCACATTCGCGAGTGTTGAAGCTATGCTCTTATATCCTTCTTGCCGACCGTCCTGATCCCGCGTAAAGCATTTAATGGCAAAGATCTCTCCTGTGTTGATGTCTTCCATCTTGAAAACCACAGCAAAGTTTCCGCTACTGAAAAGCGGCTTCCCATCGAATCCAAGAATTGGCCTGAGAGATGTCAGTGTCGCGAAGTTGTCTTCTGCCGAGCTGACGGCATTCATATATTCAGATATGAGGGGGTATGCCATTTGAGTAGAGTTATGAATGGATGCTAAGGACGAATGGTCAGATGATTAAAAGTCAAATGATAGTTGCCCTTCTGGTTCTCGTGGCCGTTCCATAGTAGGATAATCATCTTCAATATAGAATTTGATTAAACTGGCATGGGAGACAGGCTTTTTCTCGTTGAAACAATCAGAATTCGTATCGTAATCAAGGAGAACAACGTTCTTTTCCTTAGAAAGAAACCTTATCTCATCAATCAAGGCACCCGCTTTGTTCTGGAGAACCCAAAGATAAGAAGGTAGATATATCTGAAAACGAGCATCAAGATAACCTAACAACTCAGTGCCTGAAACCCCTTTCCTATGGCCAAGAGGCATGCCAAAACGTCTAACCGTCCGCTTGATGTTTCTCATCGTCGCATTGCTAAAGCATGACAAGTCAACGTCTGACTTTTGAAACACCTTCAAGCCCTGCCATATTCCCTCGACAGACATAGAAGCATATCCAGGCGAGAAAGGAACCGGTATCCCGCCATGGGGGTAAAAGGGGCTCAGCTGAACGAAACGGCTATTTGACGTGCTTGTCACGTCAATGATCAAAGCGCCAGGGTACTTCCGTTCAATGGAAGTAACCTTCTTTCGTTTTGATTCTATATAGATCATATTTCAACAGCACTTCAAACGATGGTCCCCAGTGAGTATTCAATTATCCTGGTTAGTTAAACAATATGGTCGTATTAGCCATATTTTCACAAAATTATCAATAATTGCCTGTATTTCCAAAACAGGATTCGTTAATCGACTCATCTTATGAAGATTTGCCAATCGATGGAACTATATTTTAAAAAGTTCCAGCTGTCTTACCAATTCCGGTGATTGTTCAATTATCAGTTTTTTAAGTTGAACGATCACATCGCCCATCTCTTTCTTTTCGGATTTCAGTTGTTCAATTTGTACCCTCTGGTATTTTAGGTACTGTTCGAGCCTGAGCGTAACAAGCAATACGTCTGCTAAAATCTCATCCATTGTATTTGTCCCCATTCGTTCTTTGTTTCGATATTACATCAATGATATACGCCGATTTGTGCTATTCTTACAAATGAAAACAAAAAACCACCGAAACCTATAGATGGAATCGGTGGCTAATGCGAAAGCGGGAATGGCTATCAGTAAAGGCTCTTTACATATCGGAGGATTTTCTGGCGGAGTCGCGACTTGCATGTGTCGATGTTGCCACCGGTCTTGTGCGTTATCTCCATCATCTGCTCCTTCGACAAGCCATCCTTCATCATTTCCAGCAAAAGTTTGTCGCTCTCGTTAAGGGTTGAAAGAAAACCGGTGAGTTGTATCAGCCGGCTCTCAGATTCAGAACGCTCTTCTACCTTCAGGAATGGCTCCACGATAGAAGTATCTTCTAAATCCATCCCCTCTATGACGTCAAACCGTGTTTTGGTTGTAATTACCTTTTTCAACTTCTTCGATTCGCTGATCGTGTAATTCCTTGCCACAACACATACCCAGGTCTTAAATGGAGTACCATGGTCCGGATCATAGGAAGCACTCCGATTCAGGATGTGTAAGTTTGCACTCTGAATGAAGTCATCCACATCTATATATCCTTTCTGCACCCAGGAGCTGGCGTTTTTCATTAACGTAAACCGCACAGTGTCAGATATTGACTGAATAACATCATTATTGAACAGTGACAGGTTTTTGCCAATTGATGAATTGCTTGAAGATGATAAGTTCCTGGATATGGTGCGTGAAAGATTTAGGAGTTGATAGATAACGACAGGTGAAGCTGTCGTCCGCCAAAAGAAAAGTCGGTTTAGCGTAACTCCATCTGTCCGCAAAATGTCAGGACACTATGTCAAAGAACTAATCGTTCGCTTCTCGCTTACAAAGATATACTTTTTTCTTCTGAATTCTTACAATAGTTCGTTAAAAATCAGCCGAGCCTAAGCGGCTCTGGCAGTAAATAAAATGAGTTCCTTGAAAATTTTGTCAATTAATGTCGTGTCCGGTTTAATGCCGAACACGCAAATAAATCGTTCAAGCATATAGGCATTGTGTATCATCGACTTGCAAGATGAGATGGAATACGGTATTCCCTTCCTTTTGCATGCGGCCTTTGCGATATTGATTGCAGTAAGCGATGCGTTGAAGTGGAACGCCAGCTTCCTGAAGTCGGTGGACTGGCAGTTCGTGATCCCCGCGTACTGCTTGCTGTCCCTGAAGCAGAACTCCAGCTGGAATCGTGTCCTGTAATATTCCAGGACATCAAATGTCGATTGGTTTTGGTCTGTCGAGAAGTAGAGCTGCCATTTGTCAGTCCTGTCTTCATCGGGATACCACACCGCGAGGCTCACCATACGTTTCAGGGCCTTTGACCAGGCCTTCAGTCCATACAGCTTCCCTTTGTCGACTTCATGCTCCGTACATCTGGAGGTGTCAAGCCGCGAGAAGTCTATGGCCCCGTCATATTTTGGGGGACGTCCTCTCCTCCTGGTCGGTTTTTCCGCCGTGGGATAGAACAGCACTGCATCGTTCCTGAACCTGCTGATGATATGGAATCCGTTGTCACACATCGGCGTGATGAATGTGCTCTTTGAAATGAACGCATCTGCCACGACAATGTTGGATATACGGTGTATTTGTTCTCGCCTGCTTACAAGATAACCGGCATACCAGTCAACCAAGCTCTTGTCTATGTTGTCCAGGGTTTTGGTGTCGGGACTTTGAACTGAGCCTAAAGTCATGCACTCACGGTTGTCTACATCTATGACTCCGATTCCCATGATTTCAAGTCCCCGTTTGTATTCTCCGGAACAACCTGACCAGAAATATCCCAGCCATGGGGTTTTCTTTCCGGACTTGGGAATATAGGAAGGATCCACGGCAATGGCTTTTCTTGTACCCGGCAGATGCTCTTTGACAAGGTGCTCATTGAATGAGAACCAGTCGAATGATTCGTTCACGAAATGGTTGCGGTACGTCTGTTCGGAGAACTTTCCTTACCGTCCCATCTGAAGGAAGTTTATGCGGCCGGGGATGGCCATGAACAACTTCATCGCATCCATAAAGACTTTTTCAAACGGTTTTCCTATATTTGCCACTGATTTGAGGGCCTCAAGGCACTCGGATTGGTATTGCATAAGGATCGATTCTCTAGTCATAATCAGAAGGGGTGAGTTACTTCTAATTTACTAATAATCAACGAATTATGCAATACTTTTCTTAAATGTTTTCCGGCTTTTTATCGCACTCCAAAACACTGAATTACTGCTGCTTGTAGATTCATCTGTTGACAATATTTCAATGAACTTTTATAGGGTTTGAGCCGGCCTTATCCGACTCGATTGTTAAATTTTAAAATTTTCGGTTAAAATTTACCGAAGTATTGTTCTTACAGACCAATTTGAAAATAAATATCAGAAATATTCCCACGTCCATCTTGTCCACCGTGTCCACTCCGTCCACCAGTGGACAAAGTGGACAGATTGAGTATAAGCGTCAGGGAAAGGATGTAGGCCGATGGGAATATACGGGCCGATGGTACCATGATCCTGCGTCCTGCCGATGCCGGCGTTGATAAGGAAAAAGGTACTTGCTCGTCTGCCCGTTTGGTCTCCGGCAGAGCCTCCGCCCAAACAGCCAGACCAGCAACCTCTATTGCCACCCTTCGCTGTGAGACTGTGACCGGACAAGCCGGCCACAGACTCACGGACGCCCTCCGCTCCATTGGCCCTCGCCGCAATGCTCACGCACTTTAAAGGAAAAGCGGTCACGGTCAGCAGTCGGTTGTTCCGCTCGCTGCGCTTGCTCCACAACCGCCAGCTCACCGTGCTGGTTTATGCCCCTCAGTCCCCGGAGGGGAAGATAATCACCCGGGAGCCGTAGTGCCAGCGCGAGCGTCGTGCCCCGTATCCCGCTTTCCATAACATAATCCCATCGGAATTGTGTAACAGCCGCCGGCACCGTCAGTGCTCCGCATCAAGGAAGTAAGTATCAAGGGGTCAGAAGCCCGCAAAAACGGCCTACAGGGCGTCTGATTACACAATTCGGATTATGTTAAGGACGCTCCGTCGTCAAGGTGTGAAGGTCATACCTTCGAATTCCCGGGTGAGGCGGCGTCGGACAAGCAGCCCCCCTCAAGGACCTCCGGCCTCCAGGCCCGTCGGGGGGCTGCGCACTTTGCGCATCCTTCGTGGGCACGTCAGTGCCAGTTCGGGCAGCGCTCCACCCACGTGCGGCAATGCCGCCCGTGACTTCCGCTTGGTGGCTCGTATCAGGATAAATGAGGTGTTCGTGGGCGCAAAGTGCAACCACGCATACCGTCAGTGCAGTGCGAGGGTAAGAAGCCCGCAGGGAGCCTCAGTTCAGTGCAAGCAGTCCTCCGCCTTACGCAGCTCCGCTGCTGGGTCGTTCCAGGCCGTGACTCCTCTTCCTCCACAAGCTCCGTCAGAAGAGTCCCGTCCCTCCACTCCGCGGTACGGCTTCGCCGTGTTTATCCCTGCCTGCTATTCCTCCATACCTCTGCCGGGAAGAATCCCGCCAGAAGTGTTCTGGGCAGGCAGGGGGCAGCCGTTCCGGCTGCTGGCGCAGACAGTGTCAGGCCTAACGGCCACGAGCCTTCTACCTTCGTTCCAGCAGTGGGCCGTCCCGGCCCAGGCCCCGGAGGCCGTCTGCCCACCCACGCCGTCGGTCTTTGTCGGGGTCTGGGAGCCTAAGGTCTCCCAGCCCTTGCGCCGCCAAAGCCCGCCGCCCCCTCACTCTTCCAGACCGCCTCCGGGGCCACGCTCCACTTCGTTCCGCGCCCTATGGCACTGGCAGACTCACAGCCGCCGCACAAAGCCCCCACCACAACCTTCGCGTCTGCGAGACTGCCAGCACCATAGGCCCACCAGGAGACTTACGCCCCAGCGTCAGTGACACATCGACCGACATCTCCCGCCCGGACGGAGAGAAAAGGGTATAAATATATACTTGGAGGGGCAGCGGCTGATGCCGCTGCGCTTGCGTAAGTGACGGATTTTTAATAACTTTGTGATAGATGTAAACCTCCTTTGAGATTACTATTTGGTATTGCTTTGCCCAAAACTTATAGCGCCCTATGCCTCGTTTTTACCCATCAGTCCTGATTGCTGACGCCTACGGTTCCGTGGGTGAGGTGACCTTCTATCACCGGAACGGGAAGTGCTACTACAGGAAGCGCTCTCATAGCCGGTATCCGGGTACGGCAAAGCAGACATCGGCCCTGGACGTACACCGGCGTGCCCTGGCTGCCTGGAGGGAGGTCCCGCATAGGACGCAGTTGGTCTGGAACGAGCTGGCGGAAGTGGTGGAGCCTCACCGGCCGCCGTTCGACCACAAGGCCTACATCACCGGCCAGAACCTGTTCGTGTCGGCGTATCACGGATTCGCGACGCTTGGGAACGAGCACCAGCCTTCGCCGGTGGCCTTCGACAAGTTCCCGCCGTTTGTGGTGTCGCTGGGTGATGGTGTAAAGGTGGATGGATGCCTGGTGATCCCTGCCCGGGTAGAGCTGGGCAGCTGGCCGGAGGCTTCCCGGTACCGGCTGCTGGCCAAGATCCAGCTCACAGCGCCGGGACGGTGCCGGCATCTGGGCAAGCTCAGGAATTACCTGGCTGAGGGAGACTGTGCTGCAGGCGTGGTGTCCGTCGTGATTCCCGAGTATGCGGAGCAGTTTGGATTCGAACTCGACCAATACCAGGTGTACGCCCGGTTCGTCCTGCTGGATTCCGTGACCGGCTACAGGAGCCAGTATCAGGACTATGCTACTTTGATCTCAGCCAGGGAAGGGTCTTCCAGAGGCGAAGGGTCTCTGGAAGATTGACCTTATTTCCGCTATAAATCAGATAGTTGTTGTCCCGCCAAGTGTAAACCGTCGACCGGCTTACTTTCATCCAGTTGGAGAATTCCGACACGTTGCAGGTTTCGTGGTTTCCGGCAAGTTGCTCCAGCTTAGCCTCCAGGGTGGCAAAGCTCTTAATCTTCGGAGCAGACTCATCCAGAATGGTCCAGACATCAATCTTCTCCTTGCCGGCTTCCTGGAACATTTTGAGCAGGTCCATCGCTTTGTTCACGTCGACCTGCTGGCTAAGAATTATGGAATCATTTCTTGTAAGCATAGCCGAATCAGAATATTTCACCATTCCATAACATCTTCAGGAAATCCAAGACATAAATCAGCTCAATGTCTCCGGACGGCCTTGTAATAGGGTCAAGAGAAACGAGGATCAGTCGACAATCCGGATGCTCTTCCTTGAATGCTTTCAGCCCATTCTTATGGCGGGTCTTGACTTCCTCGCTGGACTTAATCTCAATAGCGACATTGGCATCTCCAATAATGGCGTCAACTTCCTGGTCATTGTATGTGTGCCAATAGGAGATTTTCTCACGGCGGCGGTAATAACCGCGATATGCGATAATCTCCTGCATAACGAGATGCTCGAAAGCATGTCCATAGTCATCCGATCCTCTCCGGAGGTGATGGCGGCCCATCAGGTAATTGGCAAGGCCTACATCGAAATAGTAAAACTTGGGTGCTTGGACCACTTTCCGCTTAACCACCTTGGTATATGCGGGTATCTCGTAGCCCATAAGGGTATCCTTCAGAATCTGATAGTATGCCTTAACGGTTTTTGCCGCCACTCCGCAATCGCTGGCGATGTTGGAATAGTTGATCATTTCACCATCGGAAATGGCGGCCGCTTCCATAAACTGCTCAAACGCTTCGACATCCTGAACGGCGGCTTCGTCACGGATCTCCTCCCGCAGATATACTTCCACGTAGCCCTCAAGGCGATCGGTAGCATCATCCACAAGATAGTGGCGGGGTATCATTCCATTCTGTACAGCCTTGTCAATCTGGAAGTCTGTTACTTCCTTCCAGACCAACGGGAACAGCGTCCTGGGGATTGCCCTTCCACCGAGGGTGTTGGCTCCGGAACGCTTCAACTTTCGTGCGCTTGAACCGCTAAGAATGAAATGCAGGCCACGGTTCACCATTAGCCAGTGGACTCCATCCAGAAGTTCCGGTACTTTCTGAATCTCATCGACGATTACCAGCGTCCCTGCAGGCTTGTCTATGAGCGCCTGCCGGAAGGAATCAGGGTTGCGCTTGAACGCCTTCCTCACCGTATCAATCAGAAGATCGTAGTAGATTGCATCCGGGAACCGCTCCTGCAGGAGTGTAGATTTACCTACTTGGCGTGCTCCAAAAAGGAACATTCCCTCGTCCAACTGATTCTCTATATCGAAGATTCGTTTGTACATGGTTCATTAGAATTTAAGGTGATTAAGTCCGATTTTCCTGTGAAATTCGGGAATCCGGGTACAAATTTAATAAAGTTTATCTTAGTACCAAAATCTTTGTGGCGCTTCCCACTACTTTTTCATTTCATCATCAAAGAGTTTCATGGCATCCACCTTGGTCTTCTCGGCAATCTCGATATAAGGCTTCATCGCCTGGTAGTCGGAGTGGCCGGTCCATTTCATTACGACCTGCGGCGGGATACCGCTGGAGAGGGCGAAGCAGATGAAGGTACGGCGGCCAGCGTGGGTGCCAATCATCTCATACTTCGGGAGGGTTTCCTCGACACGCTCACCGGCACGGTAGCAGACCCGCTTGATGGGCTTGTTGAATCCGGCCAGCTCGCAGAGGTTCTTCAGGTAGCGGTTCATCAGCTGGTTGGCCAGCACCGGCAGCGCACGGCCATAGGGGAAGTTCTCATCCTTATATTTATCAAGGATGGCTTTGGCGAAACTATTCAGGTTGATGGGAAGGCGGTCATTGGTCTTCACCGTGGTCACATACATCGTATCGCCCTCGATGTCCGTCCGCTTGAGATTGGCCAGATCGGAATAGCGGAGCGAGGTAAAAGCGCAGAAGCAGAAACAGTCCCTGGTCTTGGACATGCCGCCGGCATCCTCGACCTCTTTCTCGTACTCCTTGCCATTCATATCAAGCAGCTTGACCTTGGTGCCGTTCTTGGGAATCTCGAAGCGGTACAGGTGCAGCAGTTCCTCCTTCGTCAGGAAGATGACCGGCTTTTCCAGAACCTTGAACTTGGGCCGGTAGGACTTGATGGTAAGCTCCCTGCAGTAGCCCTTCCGGATGGCCCAGTACAGGAACCAGCGCAGGTTGTTGAACTGCTTCTGGACGCTCTTCTCCTCCAGGCCGCATTTGGAGCGCAGATACACAACGAATTTATTGATGCCGGTCTCGTTGAAAGTGTCGAAGGTGCAGCGGGCATTGAATGCAGTCAGGTGGTGGGTGAAGGTGGTCCAGCACTGGAGGGTGGCATAGGCCCAGCCATTTGCAGCACTCTCCTCAGCAATGAATTCCTTCAGGCGGGTGAAAAGATCTATCTTCTTCTCCTTGGGCACGACTTCCACGGCTTCATCCGGAAGACCGAGGGCTATCTGGTACTGAGCCTTCAGATCATCGTCCTTCGGCTTGACCAGCTGGTTCAGTTCGTAGTCGGCAAAGTGGGCCTCGATTTTCTTCAGCCTGGTGTTGATGATCTTGCCGGAGACTCCCTTCGCATTGACGGACTTGTTCAGCACATATTCATTCTTGTGCTTGTCGCGGAACTTGGGGTCAGGATTGCTGGGCACCCAGTCTGCCTCGGGGACTTTATACTCGCAGGTGGTGAGGTACCGGGCACCCTTCACCATTATGGAAACTCGTATGGGTTTTTCGCCTGCTTTATTGGCTTGAGGCGACAGATAGAACTTGACTGGCATAACCTCGTATCTTTATTTTCGTACACAAAGTTATACACAATTTTCGTAAAATCCAAATAAATCCCGTTTTACTATGATTGCATTAAAGTAATGATTATCACTTTGTTACAATACTACTTAAAAACCCTAAAATCTTACCGTTCTATTCTCCCTCTCTCCAGTCGATACCCCGAACTTCAGTGCAAAAGACGGCTCTCGGCGCATGCAGCGCGGGAAGCCGTCTTTTGCCGGTCTCTGGCAGTGTTAAGGAGGCCTTATCAGCATGCTTAGGTAGGATAGAAACGCAGCCGATGCGGATCTGTGGCATATCATGTAAGACTTCTTTACGGCAGCTGTAAGCTTTCTTTACACGCTGCCGTAGCTGTTTGATATGCAAGTTACTGGGCAGTAGCGGGATACCTGTCGTGGCACCGGCTTTGCGAATGGCCGTGTGACATTGATTGGCAGATTTATGGACTACACGCGCTGCAAATTGATTTCGGCAATCATCCTTATGGCTGCAGGCCAGGTCTGCGGGGCTCAGGAGTCCCCGGATCCGGCCTGCGTCAGGATGTCGCTGCGCGACTGCATGGAGTATGCGCTCGATGCGTCGACGAAGATGCGTATTTCCGAGGCCGACCGCGACGACGAGCAGGCCGCGAGGCGGCAGGCCATATTCGAGGCTTTCACGCCGTCGGTATCGGCTTCTACCTACGCCTCGAACAGCTACGGCCGCAACATCGACCCGGAGACCAACATCTACAACACAGTCACCTCGTTCTACAACGGCTATTCCCTGTCGGGCAGCATAGTCCTTTTTGACGGCTTCCGCGCGGTGAACAACCTGAAAGTCGCGAACACGGCAATGAAAATGGGTCTGAGCGCCGAGCAGCGCACCCGCGACGAAATCTGCCTCGCCACCATGGAGGCGTTCTACAATGTGCTCTACTACACGGAACTCGAGAAGGTGCTCCGCGAGCAGGTCGAGACGGCCGAGCAGTCGCTGCTCAAGGCCGCGCGGGAGGAGGAGCTCGGACAGAAAGGGCACGCCGAGGTCGTGCAGATGGAATCTGACCTCGCGAAACGGCGCTACGACCTCATAAACACCTCCAATATGCGCAGCGACGCGATGATAACCCTCAAGGATGTGATGTTCTATCCGGTGGACGGAGCACTCGAGCTGGAGGCTCCCGCAGACGCCGCAGCAGCGCCCTCCGCTTCGGCGCTGCAGGCACGGGAGCTTGCGCGCAGGGCGGTGGAGACCCTCCCGCAGGCCGTCGAGGCGAGGCTCAGCCTCGAGAACGCTTCGACAGAACTGAGGGCGGCTCGCTGGGCCTACAGTCCGACCCTTTCGCTTTCCGCCGGCTGGTCTTCGTCTTATTACGACTATCCCGGTATGGCAGACTACACGGCGCTGCCTTTCGCCGAGCAGCTTTCTGTCAACGGGGGTGAGTATATACAGCTGTCGCTGTCTATCCCGATTTTCGACAGGCTTTCCCGCAGGAGCAATATCGCGCGCAGGAAGAACGCCTACGCAAGGGCGGGAGCACAGTACGACCAGACCGTGAAGGACATAGAGAACGAGGTCTACAGGGCCGTCAGCGACCGCGACGGGGCAATGGCCGCCTATCTCCAGGCCGAGAGGCTGTCGGAGGCGCAGCAGGAGGCCTACCGTCTCGACACCAGACGCTTCGAGCAGGGGCTGATTTCATCGATAGAGTACAGGACATCGTCGGAGTCGTACCTGAACGCCCAGGCCGAAAGGCTCGGCGCGAAGTTCAAATATATGATAAAGGACAGCGTGGTGCGCTATTATGGCGGCACGCCGTATCTGGAGCAATATTGATTATGGACAGGATACTGGAAAAGAAGAAGGGCTGGAGGAGGCTTTTTACCCGCAAGGCGCTCCCCTTGTGGGCTGCGGGCGCATTCGTGCTGCTGCTGGCATGGATGATAGCCGCTTCGGGCCACAAAGTGAGGAGGGTAGAGTCGGAGTCGCTGCGCATCGGTGAGGTGATTCAGGGAGAGTTCGATGACTATATCAGCGTGAGCGGCACGGTGCTTCCCGCCTCGTCGGTGCAGATAAGCCCCACCGAAGGGGGCATCGTGGAGAGGATAGTGGCCGAGGAAGGGGCGACTGTCAATGCCGGGGACGTGATAATCGAGCTGAGCAACGAGAATCTCGACCTGCAGATACTCAACTCCGAGGCGGAACTGGCCGAGAAGGAGAACCTGCTGCGCAACACCATGATCTCTATGGAGCAGCAGCGTCTCTCGGTGCGCCAGGAGCGGCTCCAGCTCCAGGTCGACGTGCGCCGTGCGAAGCGCGCCTATGAGAGCGCCGCGGCCCTGTATGCAGAGCAGCTGATTGCCAGGGAGGAATATCTGAAGGCCGAGGAGGACTACACCCTTGCGGCCGACCGTCTCGAGCTTGTCAGGGAGAGGGAGGTGCAGGACAGCCTGTACCGCAGTGTGGAGATAACGCGCATGGAGGAGAGCCTCGAGAACATGAGGGCGAACATGGAGATGATACGCCGCCGCAAGGACAACCTCAGCGTCAAGGCTCCGATAGACGGCGAACTGGGACTGCTGGATGTCGTGCTCGGGCAGAGCATAGGTTCGGGAGACAAGATAGGACAGATAAACGACCTCTCCTCGTACAGGATAGAGGCGCAGATAAGCGAATACTACATAGACCGCATAGTCCCGGGACTTGAGGCGTCGACCGAGCGTCAGGACAGGGTCTACCCCTGCGTGCTCAGGAGGGTCTATCCCGAGGTACGCAACCATGAGTTCAAGGCCGAGTTCAGGTTTGCCGGAGACATTCCGGAGAACCTGCGTAGCGGACAGACATGCCGCCTCGAGGTGCGGCTCGGAGCGAGCAGCGAATCGGTGCTCATACCGAAGGGAGGTTTCTTCCAGGACACGGGAGGACGGTGGATATTCGTGCTCGACCCTGACGGAAAGTCTGCCCACAGGCGGGAAGTCCGCATAGGCAGGCAGAATCCCGAATACTACGAGGTGATAGAAGGCCTTGCCCCGGGTGAAAGGGTCGTGCTGGACGGCTACGCCGGGCTCGGGAAGTGCGACGAGTTGAGGTTCAGACAATAAAGCCAAGAAGAAGAGATATATGAAGTCATTTTTCAGATTCCTTGCGCGCAATCCGCTGTATGCGCTCATCAACATGGTGGGGCTGGCGGTGTCGCTGATGTTCGTGATACTTATCGGCGACTATGCCTGGAGGCAGTTCGCGCTCGACCGCTGGCAGCGCAACCACGACCGTATAGTGCTTATGGGCTGCAGGTCGGACTATATGAGCTGGGCGGATGTGTCGCTTCCTCTCAAGGACATGTTTCCGGAGGTGGAGGACGTGTGCAACACGAGGACCGTCAACGCTAACATAACTGCTGCAGACGGGAGGCGCTTCGTGCATGACGAGATGTCGGGAGGCAACGTGATGCTCGCCGACACCAACTTCTTCCGTTTCTTCGACTACGACATACTCTACGGCGACGCCCGCGCCCCGCTTTCGTCGCCCGACAGGTGCGTTATCAGCGAATCTCTCGCGCAGACGCTCTTTCCCGGGGGCGACGCCGTCGGCGGAACGCTGCGGATCGCAGGCGACGGAGGAGTTTCCGTGAGCGGGCAGGATGTCTACGACTCGACCCTCGTATATACCGTGTCTGCGGTGATGGAGGATTTCGACCATACGGTAATCAGCAACGATGTCAACCTCGTGGTCAGCTACGAACGGCATCCCGAGATAGTAGGCTATATCAATTCTACCGACATAGCGGCCTATGACATGGGAGGCCCTACCCGTTCTTTCCTGCTGCTCTCTCCCGGCAGCGAGATTTCCTCCGTGGAGGGAAGGATCTCGGATTTCGTGAAGGAGCGCCTGGGTACCGCTTTCGGTACACCGGAGGTCTACTTTACCCCGTTCGACGACCTTGTGTTCGCGCCGGAGAACTCCGGCAGGGGCTTCCTCTCCGGCAACCGTGGCTTCTTAAACGTAATGCTTGCGGCGGTAATCGCGATACTTTTCTTCGCCGTTACGAACTATGTAAACCTCACCGTCGCCAATACCGGTTTCCGCTCCAAGGAGATGGCTACGCGAAGGCTGCTCGGCAGCAGCGGCGCGTCCATAGCCGTGAAACTCGTGCTGGAGTCCGTGCTTATGGTGAGCATGGCGTTCGTCATAGGTGCGGCGCTCGCCTTCGCGTTCGAAGACAGCTTCGAGGCCATGCTGAAGGGCAAGATCGCCCTCGCGGACGACGTGAGCTTCGGTACCGTCGGGATCTGCGTGCTGTTCGTGGTACTGCTCGGCGTGCTCTCGGGCGTGATTCCGAGCGTGCAGATGTCCCGCTTCAAGCCGATAGACGTGGTGCGCGGCACCTTCCGCTACCATTCCAAAATGGTGCTCGGGCGTGTGTTCATAGTCCTTCAGAACGTGATTACGCTGACCCTGCTGACCGCCACCCTCGTAATCATGCTCCAGATACGCTTCCTCGTGAACGCCCCCATGGGCTTCGACAGCCACAACCTGGTGAGGATATCTTCGTATGAGAGTTCCGCCGTGATAGCCGACGCTCTCCGCGGCCTGCCCTGCGTGAAGGACATCGCCTTCAGCCAGGGGACGAGCCTGACGGGGGATATGACCTCGGCGATGATACTGGATGATGCCGACGGCGACAAGTTCTACTGCTACGGGATGAATGTAGACACGCTGTACTTTCGGACCACGGGAATCGAAGTCCTCAAGAGCTATCCCGACGTCTCTGCGGACGGGTGCTATGTGAACGAGGCGTTCCTGCGCCGCATGGATCTCGTCACCGACGAGGATATTCGCAATTCCACCGCGGTAGGGCTGCCGATAGCCGGAGTCGTCTCCGACTTCAAGATGCGCAACGCACTCGAGAATGCGGCTCCGTTCACGATACGTCCCGTCATAAGCGATCCTGCCGAAGCGTCTCTCATCTGGGTGCGCACCGACGGAAGCCGTGACGCCCTCGAGAGGATCAGACAGGCCGTGCTCTCCGTAGGAGAAGAAGGCTGGGGCTATACGGAGCAGGATGTCTACGAGTGGCTGGTGCAGGATGTGGACGAGATGATTTCGCAGAGCCTTATCGAGCAGCACGACCTGCTCAGGATGTTCGGCGTGTTCACGGCAGTCGCGCTGATGATATCGGTGCTCGGCTTCATAGGCATGTCGCTGTTCTTCATCAGGCAGCGCAAGAAGGAGATAGGCCTGAGGAAGATACTCGGGGGTACGATGCGCGAGGTCAGCGTGCTGATGCTCGGCAAGTTCTGCACTCCGCTGCTGTTCTCGTTCGTAATAGCGTTCCCGCTGTCATGGTGGATAATGCACCGCTGGCTGGAGACCTTCTCCACCGGTATCAGGCTGGGCGTATGGATATTCCTGGTGACCGGGCTCTGCACCCTGCTGATAGCCCTCGTATCCATATCGTTCCAGATAGTGCGGGCGGTGAAGTCCGACCCCGTCGAAAGCATAAAGGTTGAATAAGATAAAATGTTACAGATATGATAAGCGTAAACAATCTCAGCAAGGTCTTCGTGACCGAAGAAATCGAGACCACCGCCCTCGACGGAGTGTCGTTCGAGATAGGCGACGGGGAGTTCGTGGCAGTAATGGGACCATCCGGCTGCGGCAAGTCGACCCTGCTCAACATACTCGGCCTTCTGGATACCCCCACTTCCGGCTCGTACCTCCTGTCCGGCACCGAGATGTCGGGTCTGAAGGAGTCGGAACGCACCAGGCTGCGCAAGGGCAACATCGGCTTCGTGTTCCAGAGCTTCAACCTCATAGACGAACTCAATGTCTACGAGAACGTGGAGCTGCCGCTGCGCTATCTCGACATTCCCGCCTCCGAGCGTAAGGAGAGGGTCTACGCGATGCTCAAGCGCATGAACATCTCCCACAGGGTGAAGCACTTCCCCCAGCAGCTCTCGGGAGGACAGCAGCAGAGGGTCGCTATCGCGAGGGCGTGCATCAGCAATCCCAAGCTGATACTAGCCGACGAGCCTACCGGCAACCTCGATTCAAGGAACGGCAAGGAGGTCATGGACCTGCTGTGCGAACTGAATGCCGAAGGCACCACGATAGTGATGGTGACGCATTCGCAGAAGGATGCGGCTATGGCGCAGAGGACCATTGACCTTTTCGACGGCCGCATAGTCAGCGACGTCAAGAATGAACTTTGACGGAAATTAGTAACTTTGCCCCTATGAAAAGAGGCAGGATACTGGTGGTAGACGACAACCGGGGCATAAGGAAGGCCCTGGAGATACTGCTGCCTGCCAGTTTTGCCGAGGTGAAGGCCATTTCCTCGCCGGTCACGCTGATATCGGAGATGGACTCGTTCCGTCCCGACGCGGTGCTGCTGGACATGAACTTCCATACCGACATCAATACCGGCAATGAAGGCCTCTACTGGGTGCAGGAACTGCGGAGACGCTATCCGGCCGTGCAGGTCGTGCTGTTCACTGCCTATGCCGACATATCGCTCGCCGTCGAGGGCATGAAGCGCGGGGCGTTCGACTTCATAGTCAAGCCCTGGGACAACGACAGGCTGATTGCCGTGCTGTCCGCCGCATGCGCCGCTTCGGGAACGCAGCCTGGCCGTAAAGGTCCAGGAGGAAATGTGCCGCGGGACGGCGGCGCGGATTCCGGCTGGCTTTCTTCTGGGGACGCTTCCGGAAGGGGTACGTCCGCTCAGGATATGTTCTGGGGCTCGTCGGCTGCGATGCTTGAACTGCGCCGGACTGTGGACAAGATTGCGCCCACCGATGCCAATGTGCTGATTACCGGAGAGAACGGAACGGGAAAGGAACTGCTCGCAAGGCAGGTGCACGCCCGGAGTTCCCGTAGCGGCGGCCCCCTGGTGTGCGTCGATGTGGGAGCGCTTAGCGAGACGCTTTTCGAGAGCGAGCTTTTCGGCCATGTCAAGGGTGCGTTCACTGACGCCCGTAGCGACCATGCCGGAAAGTTCTCCCAGGCGGACGGCGGCACGCTGTTCCTCGACGAGATAGGGAACATCCCCCTGCACCTCCAGGCAAAGCTGCTTCGCGTTCTGCAGAGCAGGGAAGTGCTGCGCGTAGGTTCGGAAAGACCGGAAAAGGTGGATATACGGCTCGTCTGCGCCACCAACATGGACATACCTGCAATGGTACGCGAAGGCCGTTTCAGGGAAGACCTCTACTACCGCATCAATACCGTGCACCTGCACCTGCCTCCGCTGCGCGAACGCAGGGACGACATAGTCCCGCTGGCAAGGCGCTTCATGCTGTCCTATGCCGCGAGGTACCGCCGCAGCGTCGCGGAACTCTCCGACGATGCCTGCCGCCTGCTTCTTTCGCGGCAGTGGCCCGGGAACATCCGCGAACTCCAGAATGCCGTAGAGAAGGCCGTGATAATGTCAGACGGCGCCGTTCTCTCCGCCCGGGACTTCGGTCCCTCGGACGCCCTATGCTCCTCTCCGTCTTCAGCGGAAGGTGTGCCCGGGCGCGCGGGAACCCTGCATACGGGTGCCGTGCGTACCCTCGACGATGCCGAACGAGAGGCTATATGCGATGCCCTGCACCGCTGCGGGGGCAATCTCTCGCTCGTGGCGAGGGAGCTCGGCATAAGCCGCCCGACGCTTTACTCCAAACTCCGGAAATACGGACTCTGATGCCTGTCTGGATTGTCATAGTCATCGTCCTTGCCGCAGCCGTGCTCGCTTCGGTCGTGACTGCCGCGGCGGTGCGCAGGCACGACAGGAAGAAGCTGGAATACATGCTCGATGCCTTCGAGGACGGAGAGTACAACTTCCGCTTCGCCTCGCGCAGCCGCTTCAACCGCACGCTCAACCGCATCAAGCTGATTATGGACAGGCAGAGGCAGCATGGCGAGCAGGAGTCATGGACAAAGCTCATACGGGTGCTCACGCACGAGATAATGAACACGGTGAGCCCCATAGCCTCGCTCAGCGACATGCTTGGACGCTACGCAGGTTCGGGAGAGTCCGGGCACGGGGCTCAGATCAAGGCAGGACTCGAGACCATATCGTCCTCCTCCAAGGATCTGATGAAGTTCGTGGAGTCGTACCGCGAGCTCGCCGGAGTTGCCCGTCCCTTGCGGCGGGGGCTTTTGGTAGGGGAGCTGGTGCATAAGGTGATGGAGCTTACCGCCGAGCAGTTCAAAGCCTGCGGCGCGTCCTGCACCTATTCCGCTACGGAAGACGACCTCCTGATATACGCCGACGAGTCGCAGATAAGCCGCATACTCATCAACCTCATAAAGAACGCTCTCGAGGCCGGGGCGGAGACGGTGGAGATATCCGCCTGCTCGGATTCTTCCGAAAGGGTAGTCATACGCGTGGCCAACGACGGCGAGCCCATAAGCAAGGAGAGCGCCGGACAGATATTCGTCCCCTTCTTCACGACCAAGGACGGCGGCTCCGGTATAGGCCTTAGCCTGTCGAGGCAGATAATGCGGGCGCACAACGGCACCCTCGAACTGAGTCGCAGCGACCGCGAGCGCACCGAGTTCACGCTGGTGTTCTGACGAGTTTGCGCCGGAGCCTAGATGAGTTTCTGCCTGTGACCTGACGAGTTTCTACCGGTGGCTTGGTGAGCTCCTGTCAATGTCATGACGAGTTCACGCTGGTGTTCTTGATATGCTCCTGCCAGTGACTGACAAGTTCCCGCCGGCTCCCTTGCGAATGCCTGTCCGCATGGGAGTCGCCAGCCGTATCGGCTGCCCGGCCGCGATGTAAAAACCTGGGAACAACGGGTTTTGCAGAAACGGCCTTGCAGGCTACTCAGAGGCACATTTTCCGGAGCCGCCTGTTCTTAGGTCGCCTCAAAAACACCGACCTGCGAACCTGCGCCAATTGCAAGAAATTAATAGTCAAGTATCTCCAAAAGTGCCTTGTTCCCAGGTAATTACATCAGCAGAAAACCGGGAGCGTGGCACCTCTCATTCCGGGAAGCGTGGTACCCACCCTATTTCCCGTTCTTGTCAATTATACCAAATATGTTAGTTGGTTTGCAAGTCCGTATAAAAAAGGAAAGCACCTGTATTTTCGTGCAAGTGCTTGATTTTCAATGTCTTAGATCTTGCTCCCCTTCTAGGACTTGAACCTAGGACCCCCTGATTAACAGTCAGGTGCTCTAACCAACTGAGCTAAAGAGGAATATTTGTTCCGAACCTCGGTTCGGGACTGCAAATATACTGCAAAAACTCAAATGCACAAAATTTTTTAAGATATTTTGTCCTTTTGTCGTATCTTTGTTTCCGCCATGGATGTTGAGCTTCTGTCCAGAATCATACGCGAACTGATCATCGACCACGACGAGGTCGCCCTCCCGCAGGTGGGCACTTTCGTCGCAGAGCTGGTTCCCGCCTCTTTCTCCGACAGGGGCTATATGGTCAATCCGCCCTACAGGCGCCTGTCTTTCGTGCAGCGGCCTGGCTCCGATACCCTGCTCGTGGACTTCTATGCGAAAGCCAACGGTATGGACCTGCGTATGGCGGAGTCATATCTGGGCGATTTCCTCTCGGAACTCAGGAAGGTCCTGGAGGAGCGCAAGGTGATAGTCCTTCCCGGTCTCGGCCGTCTCAGGGCCACCAGAGAGAACGCCCTTTTCTTCGTGCCTGAGGAAGACCTCGACATCTATCCCGACGGATTCGGACTTAAGAGCGTATCGCTCAAGCATATCCCTTCGGAGCAGGAGGCGGTGGAAATACCCGTTTCCTTTGTGAATGCCGTTGCCGGAACCGGCAGGCATGTCTCCGCGGAACCGGAGTCTGTGGAAGCGCGTCCCGTAAAACCGGAGTCAGCGGAACTGGAGTCAACGGAACCGGAATCCTCCGAGGCATCTTCCGAGAAGCCTGAGTCCGCGGAGGCCGTTCCGGAGCGCATTGAAGCGTCCTCTCCGGACGCGGGGCCTGCGCTTGCTGAAATGGTGCCTGCCGGGCCGCTGCCCGACAAGACGGCCGGCCCTGTATCTGCCGGGTTGCCGTCCGATGCCGATGCCGTGCAAGCGGCCGAAACGGAAACTGTTGCTGTTGCGGGAGTCGGAACTGAAGCAGCGATCGGAACAGGGACGGAAGCGGAAGCAAAAGCAAAAGCAGAAGCAGAAGCAGAAGCAGAAGAGCCTGCACAGCCGTCATCCGGAGGCCGTAGGAAGACTCTCAAGGCTGTCCTCATAGCGCTCGGAACATGCGTGGCCGTCGCGGGACTGCTGCTTGCGGTGTTCCTGATACTGGCCGATGTGGCGCCGGACTTCATCGATTCTATACTCTATACTCCGGAGGAACTCCGGATAATCAACTATTGACCATGGAACTTGTATATCCGGGTGAGATAGCGCCGGTCCTGCGCGGCAGCGATACGGCCTCTGCGAGTGAGATGCTTCCTGTCGTGGACGCCAACGGGGTGGTCTGCGCGCAGGCGTCGCGCAGGTATTGCCACGGCGGAAACCGTCCCCTGCATCCCGTGGTGCATCTGCACATAGTGAACAGGGACGGCCAGATATATCTCCAGCAGCGCAGCGCCGACAAGGACCTGCTTCCGCTCAGGTGGGATACGGCCGTCGGAGGACATGTCAGCTACGGCGAATATATAATAGAGGCTCTCTACCGGGAGGCATACGAGGAACTGCATTTCAGCGGCTTCAATCCGATAGCCGTCTGCAGCTATGTGTTCGAATCTGATATCGAGAGGGAGCTCGTCAACGTATTCGCCGCCGTGGGCAACTTCAGTCCCGAGCCGGACGGAGAGGAGGTGATAGCCGGCCGCTACTGGACCCCTGCCGAGATCGGGGAGACCATGGGCAAGGGCGTGTTCACTCCAAATTTCGAGTCGGAGTACAGGCGCATCGCCGCCGCGCTCCAGGCTCTTCTGTAAAAACTCCGGACCCGTGAAAGAACTGAGGAAATTCATAAAGGACCAGCTCTCGGTGTGGCAGCTCGCATCGGCCAACTTCAGGGCGCTCAAGAAGACAAGGCGGCGCGAGCTGACCGTGTGCGGCCTCGGGTGCACCTTGCAGTTCAACCCGCAGCGGGCTATCTCTTCGACAGCCGACACCTCTCCGGAGGCGATTGCCGCGAGAAAGTGCTTCCTGTGCGAGGAGAACCGTCCGGCGGAGCAGCGTCACCTGAAGTTCGAGGGCCGTAAGGGCCGGAAATATAACATCCAGGTCAATCCCTATCCTATCTTTCCCGGACACCTCGTCATCGCGCGCGACACCCACATGCCTCAGGAGATATGGCACCACATGCCGGACATGCTCGACTTCGCCGCCAGGTACCAGGACTATCTTGTGTTCTACAACGGCCCTTCCAGCGGGGCGTCGGCGCCGGATCACCTGCATTTCCAGGCCGTGCCCCGGCACAACCTGCCGCTTGAGGAGGCCGTGGACAGCTTCCTCGACAATCCCGGAAAGCCCCTGACCTCCGTGCGCGATGCCACGCTGTACAGATACGAAAGTTATGTTAACGGTGTCTTCGCCCTGAAGGCTGATACCTCGAAGTCCCTGACGAAACTTTTCTACAGGCTGCTGGACTGCACAGACAGGCCGTCTGGAGAGGGAGAGCCCAAGTTCAACCTCTACTGCTATGTCAAGGGCGGAGAGTACCGCTGTTTCGTGGTGATGCGCTCCGCAAAGCGTTCGCACCATTTCTATTCCGCCTCCTCCGGGGAGCACCTGTCGATAAGCCCCGGTGCCGCCGACATCGCCGGAGTGTTCGTCGCCCCTTTCAAGGAGGATTTCATGAAGGCCACGCCGCAGCTGCTTTCCGAGATGCTCTCGGAGGTCACGATATCCGACGACGAGCAGAAGATGATACTCTGGAGGCTGGTGCGTACCCAGAAGACCATAACGGTCGGACTGCTGTCGGCCAGAGAGATATGCTTCGAGGTGATTTCGGACGGAGCCGGCCCGCAGAAGGTCAGCTGGTGCGACGGGCGCATCGCGTATAACGGGATGCTGTACGACGAGCTCTATTTCGACTCGATGACCCTGTCGACCCTGTTCGCGGAACCCTCGTTCATACTGCACGACGTCGTGATAGGCGTGGATTTCCACTGGCAGCAGAAACTCACGCTGAAGTATGCTGGTGCCCTGAAGTTCATAGTCGAGGGCGATATGGTGACGGCGGTGAACTGCGTGGGCGAGGAGGACTACCTGATGAGTGTCATATCGTCCGAGATGCGTTCCTCGGCGTCGCCGGAGCTGCTCAAGGCCCATGCCGTGATCTCGAGGAGCTGGCTCGAGGCGCGCCTTGCCGACAGAAAGGCCGGAAGGCCATCGCCGCACGGGAGTTTCGATGTCTGCGCCGACGACCACTGCCAGCGCTACCAGGGACTGACCTTCGCGATAGGCGAGGGCGTGCGCGACGCCATAGACAAGACCTGGGGACAGACCCTGCGCTATCACGGGGAGCTGTGCGACGCCCGCTACTCCAAGTGCTGCGGCGGCAGGACCGAACTTTTCAGCACCTGCTGGGAGGATGTGGACTACCCCTATCTGCAGAGCGTCGAAGACAGCTTCTGCGACTGCGAGAAGTCAGAGGTGCTCTCCACCGTGCTCAACGACTACGACCTCGGGACCGCCGACTTCCATGACTGGACCGAAAGCTATTCTGAAGATGAACTTTCTGAAATCGTCAGGGAGCGCACAGGTGTGGACTACGGTCGCGTCGTGAACCTCGAGCCGCTCGAGAGGGGGCCTTCGGGAAGGATAAAGTACCTGCGCATAGAGGGCACCCTGCGCAGCGGAGTCATAGGCAAGGAGCTTGCGATAAGGCGTGCTCTGAGCCGCAGCCATCTCAAGAGTTCCGACTTCGAGGTAGTCCATGAGGACGGACGCTTCACCCTCAGGGGAAAGGGCTGGGGGCACGGCGTGGGCCTGTGCCAGATAGGCGCGGCGGTTATGGCGTCGGAAGGCTACAGTTACATTCAGATATTGAAGCACTACTATGTCGGGACTGAGATCGGGCAGTAGGCCCTGGGCCTGGGTGCCTACGCTGTATTTTGCCGAAGGCATACCGTATTTCATAGTCAACGTTATATCGGTGACCATGTTCAAGCGGCTCGGCATGCCCAACGGAGAGCTGGCGATGTACACCTCTCTGCTCTACCTGCCGTGGGTAATAAAGCCGCTGTGGAGTCCGCTCGTGGATATCGTGCGTTCCAAGCGCTGGTGGATACTGTCCATGCAGGTTCTGATGACCGTCGGATTCGGCCTGCTCGCGCTGTCGGTCAGCCCCGACGTGTTCGGAGTGTCGCTGCTGGTGTTCTATCTGATAGCGTTCGCGTCATCCACTCACGACATCGCCGCCGACGGCTTCTACATGTTGGCGCTCGACGAGAAACGGCAGTCGCTGTTCGTCGGCATCAGGAGCACGTTCTACAGGATATCCTCGGTGTTCGGGCAGGGCGTCATAGTCGTGCTCGCGGGCGTGCTGGAGCTGCGTCTCGGCGATATTCCCCTTGCCTGGAAGCTGACGCTGCTCGCATGCTGCGTGCTGTTCGGACTGCTTGCCGCCTGGCATTTCGTGTCGCTGCCGGTCTGCGAAACTCCGTCTTCCGCCGCCAGAGGCTCCTTAAGGAATTTCGTCTCGGAGTTCGGCAGGGCATGGACGAGTTTCTTCAGGAAGCCGGGAGTGTGGCTCGCGATAACTTTCATGCTGCTCTACCGTCTCCCCGAGGCGTTCTCGGTGAAGATGCTCACGCCGTTCCTGCTCGATCCTCCCGAGGCCGGGGGACTCGGCATGAGCACGGCCGAGTCGGGACTGGTGTACGGTACCGTCGGCGTCATAGCCCTTACCGTCGGAGGCATACTGGGTGGCATCTATGCCGCCGCGAAGGGTCTGAAGAAGTCCCTGTGGCCGATGTCGCTCTCGCTTGCGCTTCCCTGCGCGGTGTATCTTTTTATGGCGGCCGCCCTTCCGGAACAGAAATGGATTGTGTATCTTTGCGTAGCATTCGACCAGTTCGGCTACGGCTTCGGGTTCACCGCATACATGCTGTATATGATGCGTTTCTCCGAAGGCGAGTTCAAGACCTCGCACTACGCGATCTGCACGGCTTTCATGGCGCTGTCGATGATGATTCCGGGACTGTTCTCCGGCTGGCTGCAGGAAATGCTCGGATATGTGGGATTTTTCATAATGGTGATGATATGCTGTCTGGCTACAGTCTTCGTAACTTACTTTGTGCGGCGGCGCTGCTGATTTCCGCCGTCATGGGCGCCCAGGTCAAACCCGGCGTAGAGGTTCTCCGCGACAACGGCTTCCGCGGCCTCGAGGGCAAGAGGGTCGGGCTCGTTACCAACCCTTCCGGGGTCGACAGGGAGCTGCGTTCCACGATAGACATACTCTATGAGGCTCCCGGAGTGGAACTGGTCGCGCTGTATGCCCCCGAACACGGGGTCAGGGGCGATGTATATGCCGGGGAGACGGTCGAGTCCGGCGTGGACGACAGGACTGGACTTCCGGTATATTCCCTCTACGGGGCGACCCGCCAGCCGACCCGCGAGATGCTCGAGGGCGTGGACATCATGATCTACGATATCCAGGATGTGGGCAGCCGCTCGTATACCTTCATCTCGACTCTCGGCCTGGTGATGCGCACCTGTGCGGAAATGGACATACCGCTCATGGTGCTCGACCGTCCCAATCCCCTCGGAGGGGAGAAGGTGGAGGGACCGCTCGTGCGCGACGGGTTCCATTCGTTCGTCAGCCAGTACAAGATTCCCTATGTGTACGGCCTCACGGTAGGCGAGCTCGCGATGCTCATCAACGAGGAAGGCCTGAACTGCGGGCAGGACGGCCGGCAGGAGCCCCTGCATTGCGACCTCATGGTGATTCCCATGGAAGGCTGGACCAGGGACATGCTCTTCTGGCAGACGGGACTGCCCTGGGTGAGCCCCTCTCCCAACATACCCTATCCCGAGAGCGCGGTATGCTACCCTTCTGCCGGACTGATAGGGGAGATGTACAACTACCTCAACATAGGCATAGGATATACGCTGCCGTTCGCGACATTCGCCGAGCAGTGGGTCGATGCGGACGAACTCAAGGAGAAGCTCGATAGCTACGGCATACCCGGGGTCGCATGGAGGACGATACACTACAAGCCTATCTCCGGGCGTCTCGCCGGCAAGCTCGTGCACGGAGTGCAGTACTATTATACGGATTTCGACGCGGCGACCATAACGCTCACCCAGTTCTATGTGATGCAGGCAGTGTGGGAGCTTTACGGCAGGAACCCTTTCGAGACCTCGCAGGAGCGGATACCCATGTTCAACAAGGTGTGCGGCTCGGACTATGTGTCGGAGGTGTTCGGCAAGAGCCTTAAGGTAGACGACATCATCGACTATTGGAATGCCGATGCCGCGGCGTTCAAGCGCCTGAGCTCGATCTACTATCTGTATTAGTCCCGTCTGCGGCCTTCCGCGGCGCAACATCCTCCGCACCCATGACGGCGGCGGCCATCCTGTCGAGGCTTTCCCTCGGCCCCGACGCGAGGAACTCCGCCCGGCCGGGGACTGTCCCGCCTGTGGGAATCCCTTTCTGTTCCAGTATGTCCAGCAGGTGCGCCGCCACGGCCGGAGCCGGATCTATGAACCTTATCCCCGGACCGGCGGCTTTCTGCAGTACCGGCAGCAGGAAAGGATAGTGCGTGCAGCCGAGCACTATTATGTCGGCTCCTGCGTCGAGCAGGGGACGCAGGTTGCTTTTTACCACCTCCTCGGCATGTTCTCCCTCGAGTTCCCCGCGCTCTACGAGCTCCACGAACCCGCTTCCCACGTGTTCCACCACCCTTACTCCGTCGCGTACACCGTCCTTGAGCTTGAGGTAGTTCGACCCCTTGAGGGTCCCTGCGGTGGCGAGCACTCCTATGACCCCGCTGCGCGTGCCGAGCGCCGCAGGCTTCACGGCCGGTTCCATGCCTATGAAAGGCAGGCTGAACTCGCTGCGCAGAGTCGAGATTGCGGCCGCTGTGGCGGTGTTGCAGGCTATGACCATGGCCTGCGCCCCCCTGGAAATCATCAGACGGGTGATTTCGCGGCAGCGCGAGCGTATGAACTCAGGGGCCTTCTCGCCGTATGGGCACCATGCGTTGTCGGCATAGTAGACATAGTCCGCGCAGGGCAGGAGCTTCCGTATTTCCCTGAAGACGGAAAGTCCTCCCACTCCGGAGTCCATTATGCCTATCGTCGCCATATCACACAAAGTTATGAACTGTTTTGGTTTTTGGCAAATGCTTCCTTTTGCGGATAATCATTAATAATTGTTAAATTTGCATGATATGATAACTCTTGACCAAATAAAGGACCTGCAGTCCCGCGTGCAGAAGCTCGGCGACTGTATCGACATAGAGGGGAAGCGCCGCGAGGTGGCAGAAGGGGAGGCCCGCAGCCGGGAGGGTGATTTCTGGAACGACCCCAAGCAGGCGGAAGCCTTCCTGAAGACCCTGAGCGCCCCCAAGTCCTGGATTTCGTCGTTCGATACCGCGAGAAGCGCGGTGGACGACCTCGAGGTGCTGCTCGAGCTGGAGCCCGACAGCCCCGAGACGGATGCGGCGTATGCCCATGCCGTCGGGCTCGTCGAAGACCTCGAGCTGCGCAACATGCTCGGAGCGGAGGGGGACTCTCTCGGAGCCGTGCTTACTATAAACTCCGGAGCCGGCGGCACCGAGGCGAACGACTGGAGCGCGATGCTGATGCGCATGTACATGCGCTGGGGCGAGCGTAACGGCTACAAGATGACCGTCACCGAGGAGCAGGAGGGAGACGAGACCGGAATCAAGTCTGCGACCATACAGTTCGAGGGCGACTACGCCTACGGCTATCTCAAGGCCGAGTCGGGCGTGCACAGGCTCGTCAGGATTTCACCGTTCAACGCCCAGGGCAAGAGGCAGACGACCTTCAGCTCCGTATTCGTATATCCCCTTGTCGACGATACGATCAACATCGAGATCAATCCCGCCGACATAGAGTGGGACACCTTCCGCTCAGGAGGCCACGGCGGACAGAACGTCAACAAGGTCGAGACGGGAGTGCGCGTAAGGCACATCCCCACCGGCATAATGGTCGAGAACACCGAGACCCGCAGCCAGCAGGACAACCGCCAGAACGCCCTGCGCATACTCAAGTCGCGGCTCTACGACATCGAGCTCAAGAAGCGCCAGGAGAAGCAGGCGGAACTCGAGGGCCAGAAGAAGAAGATAGAGTGGGGCTCGCAGATACGCTCCTATGTACTGCACCCCTACAAGATGGTCAAGGACCTGCGCACCGGTTACGAGACGGCCGACACCCAGGGCGTGCTCGACGGCGACATAAACGGATTCATGAAGACATTCCTAATGCAAAACTGATATGACTGAATTTAAGTACGCTCCCATGTTCCAGCTCGGCGAGGACACGACCGAGTACTACAGGATTCCCGGTTCCGAGCAGTATGTCGGTACCTCCGAATTCGAGGGGCACAAGATGCTCAAGGTGTCCCGCGAGGCCCTTACGCTAATGGCCAACACGGCTTTCCGCGATGTCAGCTTCATGCTCCGCCGCTCGCACAACGAGCAGGTCGCGAAGATCCTCGGCGACCCCGAGGCCTCGGAGAACGACAAGTATGTGGCCCTGACGTTCCTGCGCAACGCCGAGATAGCCTGCAAGGGCAAGCTCCCGTTCTGTCAGGATACCGGCACCGCCATAATCCACGGCGAGAAGGGCCAGCAGGTGTGGACGGGCTTCCAGGACGAGGAGGCCCTGAGCCTCGGAGTGTTCAAGACCTATACGGAGGAGAACCTCAGATACTCCCAGAACGCTCCTCTGGACATGTACAGGGAGGTCAACACCAAGTGCAACCTGCCTGCCCAGATAGACATAGAGGCATGCGAGGGCGACGAGTACCGCTTCCTCTGCGTGACCAAGGGCGGCGGATCGGCGAACAAGACCTATCTCTACCAGGAGACCAAGGCCATACTCAATCCAGGCACGCTTGTGCCCTTCCTCGTGTCCAAGATGAAGACTCTTGGAACCGCGGCCTGCCCTCCCTACCATATCGCCTTCGTGATAGGCGGCACCTCCGCCGAGAAGAACCTGCTTACCGTGAAGCTCGCATCCACCCACTACTACGATTCGCTTCCCACCACGGGAGACGAGACCGGACGTGCCTTCCGCGACGTGGAACTTGAGAAGCAGCTGCTCGAGGAGGCATGGAAGATAGGTCTCGGCGCGCAGTTCGGTGGCAAGTACTTCGCGCACGACGTCCGCGTGATACGCCTGCCCCGCCACGGTGCCAGCTGCCCTGTCGGACTCGGCGTGAGCTGCTCGGCGGACCGCAACATCAAGGCCAGGATCAATGCCGACGGAGTCTGGATCGAGAAGCTCGACGACAGGCCCTACGAGCTGATTCCCGAGTCCCTGCGCAATGCTGGCGAGGGCGATGCCGTAAAGGTGGACCTCGACCGGCCCATGTCCGAGATCCTCAAAGTCCTCACGAAGTATCCCGTATCCACGAGGCTCAGCCTCAGCGGAACGATCATAGTCGCCCGCGACATAGCACACGCGAAGCTCAACGAGCGGCTCGACAACGGAGAGGATCTTCCCCAGTATTTCAAGGACCACCCCGTATACTATGCCGGACCCGCGAAGACTCCTGCCGGATACGCCTGCGGCTCGATGGGACCTACCACCGCAAACCGCATGGATCCCTATGTCGACCGTTTCCAGGATCACGGCGGTTCCATGATCATGATAGCCAAGGGTAACCGTACCCAGGCCGTGACCGACGCCTGCAAGAAGCACGGAGGCTTCTACCTCGGTTCTATCGGAGGCCCCGCCGCGGTGCTCGCGCAGAACAACATCAAGTCCATAGAGTGCGTGGAATACCCCGAGCTCGGAATGGAGGCTATCTGGAAGATAAGGGTGGAGGACTTCCCCGCCTTCATACTCGTCGACGACAAGGGCAACGACTTCTTCAAGACTATCGGGCTGTAGCATGGCTCCGACCGCATGAAGAGGTGGGTCAAAATAATCCTCCTTTCGTTTATAGGATTGCTTGTGGCGCTCACAGTTGCGCTGCAGGCGATCCTAAAGTCTGATTTCCTGAAGGAGAAGCTGCTCGAGGCGGCGTCCGGATATGTCGACGCTGCGCTGGAAGTGTCGGAGCTGGACTTCGGCCTCCTCAGGACCTATCCCGATGTCGAAGCGAGGTTCTGCGGTCTGAGCGTGACCTGTCCTCCGCCGCGTCCCGACGCTTCCGTATGCGACACCCTGCTGCGCGCCGACACGGTGATATTGAGGTTGAACCTTCCTGCCCTTTCCGCCGGCAGGATTGACGTGCGCCGTGCGCATCTGAACGGGGTGCGCCTGTATGCCCGCAGATATGACTCACTTTCCGTGAACTGGGATGTGCTTGCACTGCCGGAAAATCCTGAAGACAGGGCGGATACGGTCCGTGCGGAGTTCCCGAGAGTCAATGTCCGGGAGTTCAGCCTCGGCCCCGACTGCCTGCTGGTGCTCGATGACCTTCCCTCGTCCATGTCTGTCCGTGTGAGCCCCGGAAGTGTGCGGCTTTCCGGCCGCATAGGACCGGGCAGGAGGGCTCCGAGAGTGTCGGGTATATCCCTGTCCGTCGATTCCCTTAAGGCCGGGCTCGTTTCGGGTACCGACACCCTCGACTACACCCTTGCGGAGCTTTGCGTGGAGCAGACCGGACGCGGCAGCTTCTCTCTTGCGGCCGAGTCTCGCGCAGACCTCTCCTCCGCCGACTTCGGCAGTATGGCAGTGCCGTTCAACCTTGACGGAGAGCTGGCATATGCGTTCCTGCCCGACGGTCTGGGCGTTTCCGCATCCGGCCTTTCTGTCTACCTGGCATGCATGCCCTTCTTCCTCGACGGCAGCGTCCTTCTCGGCGACGGATATGCCGACATGGATGCGTCGCTCTCTCTCGTGGAGTGCCGGCTCGAGGATGTGCTGCACGACTACGCCGCCGGGTTCGACCCTTATGCTGCGTCTTTCGGTACGGATGCCGTCCTCTCTGCGGATTTCACCGCGAAAGGGCGTCTCGGTGGCGGCAGCCTGCCGGAATTCAGCGCCTGCGTGCGTATTCCGCAGTCCCATACGGAGTATCTGCCTGACGGTTCCACCCTCGACCTCGAGGCCGATGTCGACATGGAACTCTCCGCAGGGCGAATGCTGACTGCCGACATACATACTTTCAAGGCATCCGTGGACGGTATTGACATGGATCTTGGCGGCTCTGCAGACGATCTGCTCGGCGATGACCCCCTGTTCAGCGTCGAGGCTCTGGTCTCCGCGGATATCGGCAGGCTGGGCTGGATTATTCCCGAGGGCCTTGGACTCAGGAAGGCCGACGGATGCATAGAACTGGACCTGTCTGCCAGTACCAGACGCTCGAACCTTTCGGATTTCAGGTTCAGGAACGCCTACATCGACGGGACTCTGCATGCCGGAACCCTTTCCGTAGCAACGGATTCGGCGGATCTCTCCGCCTTCAATGCCCTTGTAAGCCTGAAATCCGAGCCGGACGGTCTCGGGGTTGAGGTGGACTTCGACAGCCTCTACTTCAATTCCGGACGGGATATCATCGCGCGTATAAGGAACATCCATAATTCCGCCGGCATAGTCAAGGCCGAGAGCCGCGGTACCGCCGTCCCGAGGATGTCGGTATCTACCGAGAGCGACATGATATTCCTCAAGTTAGGTAACGCCCGCTACGGAGTGAGGGGCGCCGGCATATCGGCCTCGGCCCAAAGGCGGGTGGCGGTGCGGCGGAGCAGGCCGGAACGCGGCGTGCACGACAGGCGCCGGGGCCGCGCGGTGCGTGCTGTCCGTGATCTTGCGAGGCGCGACCGCGACTTCGCCGCTGCGGACATAGACATCTCGCTGGATTCGTCCGTGGTCAGGTATCTGCGCAACTGGTCCCTGGCGGGCCATATCAAGGCCGATGCGGGGATGATGGCGTCGAGAGAACTTCCGCTCCGTACGAGGCTCACGGCGCTGCATGCGGATTTCGACGACGAGCGCATAGTGCTCGACACCCTCGGCGTGCGCTGCGGAACGAGCGACTTCAACATGAGCGGTACAGTCACGGGAGTGAAGCGCGCCCTGATGCGCAGGAGCCGCATCGGAGCCGACCTGTTCCTCAATTCGGAAAGGATCAATATCAACGAAATGGTGGCGGCCAGCCTGATAGGCAGCCGTGACGAGGCAAGCGTGGATCCTTCGGTGGAGCTCG
This sequence comes from Bacteroides sp. CAG:1060_57_27, assembly GCA_001915575.1. Classification (GTDB taxonomy): domain Bacteria; phylum Bacteroidota; class Bacteroidia; order Bacteroidales; family UBA932; genus Cryptobacteroides; species Cryptobacteroides pullicola. Next base: position 204,102 of record MNQT01000022.1, read on the forward strand.
ACGAGAGCTTCGTGACGGATACGCTCGCCGACGCCTCGATAGACATAGAGGACCTGCCTCTGCTGATAGTTCCCGGCAATGTGGATGCCCGGGTGAGGCTGAACGCCGGCAAGGTCGATTTTCTCGAACCCGAGATAGGTCCCGTGATCTCCGGCATAAGGATCAAGGACAGGACGATGCAGCTGACCGGTACCGACATCTTCGCCGATTTCGGACATATCTATGCCGATGCCTTCTACTCTACGAGGAGCAAGCGCGACATCTCGACCGGCGTGAATCTGGACTTAGACAGCATGCAGGTCGACAGGGTGATAGGGCTCCTGCCCATAGTGGACTCCCTGATGCCGGCGCTCAAGACTTTCGAGGGCAATGTCAGCTGCGAGATATCCGCCACGACCCAGCTCGACAGCAACATGAATGTGGTCATCCCCACGCTCGACGGGGTGCTCAGGGTCAGGGGAAAGGACATGAAGCTGTATAGCGACGGCCGCTTCGGCAAGCTGGCGGATATGCTGCTCTTCGGCAAGACCGGTGTCATGAACATAGACAACCTCAGCGCCGATGCCATAGTACATGACAGCCGCCTCGAGGTGTTCCCCTTCGACCTCGGCATAGACAGGTTCAAGCTGGCGCTCCAGGGCAGCCAGGGCTTCGACAAGAGCATGCAGTACCATGTGTCCGTGCTCAAGTCGCCTTTGCTGCTGCGCTTCGGCATAGACATATACGGCACCCTCGACAACTGGAAGATGTCGCTCGGAAGGGCAAAACTGTCGGGAGGCAATATCCCGGCGTTCACTGCGCAGCTCGATACGGTACAGCTCAATCTGGCCAACTCGATAAGGGATATCTATGACAGGGGAGTCGGAGATGTCGTGGACTTCAACCGCAGGGAACTCGGGAGCCTCTACGGGCGCAAGCTGCACATCGATTCCGTGAGCGGTGATGACGAACACCTTGATGCCGTGGCACGAGAGGGCTATGCCGAGATGTTCTCCGAGATTATCTATGAGAGGGAGCTGGAGGCGCAGACCTCGCAGGCGATGGACGAGATAGACAGTGTGCTTGAAAGCACCATGCCGGACATGGCATCGCTTATGGAGCAGCACGAGATGTCCATGTTCGACAGGCGGCTCCAGCGTCGTATCGATCGTATGGAGCGCAGGCAGCAGCGTCGCGAACTGCGGCAGGCGAGGCGTGCGGAGCGTGCCTCCCGTCTCGCAGGAACGGAGATGACTGAATGACGGGCATGCAGTCGAAAGATGAAATACGCAGGCGAATGAAGGCCATGCAACGGGAGTTTCTTGCTTCCGGTAGACAGGAACGGGAATCTGTGAGGATACTCGGCGAGCTGGAGCGTTCTCCGGAATTCGTCTCGGCGCGTACGGTGCTCGGGTATATGGCCATTTCGGGAGAGGTTCTTACCGAGGGATTCATCAGGCGCTGGAGCGCATACAAGAGGATGCTGATTCCGCTTGTGACTCCGTCAGGTCTGGAACTGCGCGAATACCGTCCTGACTGCCTCGTAAGCGGCTATGCCGGTATCCCCGAACCTTCTGCCGGGGCGCCGCTCTGCCGTCCGGACGAAGTGGATTTCGCATTTGTCCCGGGAGTCGCGTTCTCTCGCGGACAGGAAGGGGAGCCGGGCAGGATATGGCGTCTCGGCAGGGGAAAGGCCTGCTATGACCGTCTGCTCCCGTCGTTGCACTGTCCCGTCGCCGGCGTCGCCTTTCCTTTCAGGCTGGTAGACCGCCTTCCGCTTGATCCCTGGGACAGGCCGCTCGATCTGCTGTTCATATAGGATTCCTGACGCTTTGTCAGTGCTGTTGTTTGGCGGCAGGATTATTGCTACATTTGCTGCCGGTCAGATATTCCGATGAATTTATGAACAACATTACAGAACAGGATAAAACTTTTATCAGGCAGGCCATAGACCTTGCCACCGAAAATGTAAGGAACGGCGGCGGACCTTTCGGCGCCGTCATCTGCCGGGACGGACAGGTACTGTCGACAGGCGTCAACAGGGTTACAGACAATAACGATCCTACGGCCCATGCCGAGGTGCAGGCCATACGCGCCGCATGCGCCAGGCTGCACACTTTCGACCTTGCGGGCTGCACGCTCTACACTTCGTGCGAACCCTGCCCCATGTGTCTCGGGGCTATCTACTGGGCCCGTCTCGACAGGGTGGTCTATGCGGCCACCCAGGATGATGCCGCGTCCGTGGATTTCGACGACTCCTTCATCTACAAGGAGATAGCGAAGCCGATGGCTCTCAGAAGCATCCCTTTCGCGCATTTCGACGATCCCGCGGGGCTCGAGCCTTTCACCACATGGAAGGACTGTGAAACCAAGACAGCGTATTAGTTAGAAGAGTATATCATGAACATCTGGATAATAATGATTGCCGTGATGGTGCTTTCGTACATCATCCAGCTTTCGCTCAACAGCAAATTCGACAAGTATTCGAGGGTTCCCTCGCCTCACGGGCTCACCGGTGCCGATGTGGCGCGCCTGATGCTCAAGCAGAACGGCATAGACGATGTGAGCGTGCAGTGCGTGAAGGGCAGGCTTACCGACCATTACAATCCCCAGGACAAGACGGTCAACCTGAGCGAGGCGGTATATGCGAGTGCCTCGATAGCCGCCTGCGCCGTGGCCGCGCACGAGACCGGACACGCGATACAGCATGCCACCGGCTACGCGCCCCTGCGCATGCGCAGCGCCCTCGTTCCGGTGGTGACTTTCGCCAACAACACCGTACAGTGGGTGCTGCTGCTCGGCGTGCTTATGATCAATGTGTTCCCTACGCTGCTGTGGATAGGAATCGCGCTCTTTGCGATGACTACACTCTTCAGCCTCATAACCCTTCCCGTCGAGATAAACGCAAGCCAGAGGGCCGTGATGTGGCTCGAGGGCTCGGGAGTCGTGGATGCACAGACCAAGCCCTATGCGGTGGATGCGCTCAAGTGGGCAGCCTACACTTATGTGATAGCTGCCTTGGGCTCGCTGGCGACGCTGTTCTACTACATTTCCCTCGCCAACGACCGCAGATAGAGACGGCTGCGGACAGCTTCCGGAGAACGGGGCGGCGTTTATCCGATAAAAGTACGCCTCCTCTATACTCTTGTCATTGCCTGCCGTTATTTCTATAACCTCCGGGGATATACCTCCCGGGGAGCGTTTACCCTCTTTGAATAGCTCCCCGGGAGGTATATCCCGGAAGATATTCAAAGAGGGAAACAGGAGAAAAGGGCGATTTTATCGGACAAGCGCGGCAACCTCTATTCTACGGTTACCGACTTCGCGAGGTTGCGCGGCTGGTCGACATCGCGTCCCTTGGCTATGGCTATGTGGTATGCCAGCAGCTGGAGGGGGATGACGCTGAGTATGGGACTCAGGCAGTCCTCGGTCTCGGGAATCTCGAAGCAGTGGTCGGAGAGCTTGCGCACGGTCTCGTCGCCTTCGGTGACGATGCTGATGATCTTTCCCTTGCGGGCCTTCACCTCCTGGATGTTGCTCACTATCTTGTCGTAGTTGCCGCTCCTAGGGGCTATGACCACCACGGGCATCTCCTCGTCTATCAGCGCTATCGGTCCGTGCTTCATCTCGGCTGCGGGATAGCCTTCGGCATGGATGTAGGATATTTCCTTGAGTTTCAGTGCCCCCTCGAGGGCGACGGGATAGTTGTATCCGCGTCCGAGATAGAGGAAGTTCCTTGCGTAGGTGAAGGTCTTCGCGAGCTCGGCTATCTCGGGGTCATGCTCGAGTATCTTGGCGATCTTGTCGGGAATCCTCTGGAGCTCTCCGACTATCGCGGCGCGTCTCTGTGCATCCATGGTTCCCAGCTGCTCTGCAAGGCTCAGGGCGATCAGCGTGAGCACTGTCACCTGGGCAGTGAACGCCTTCGTCGACGCCACTCCTATCTCGGGGCCTATGTGCGTGTAGCAGCCGGTGTCGGTGGCCCTGGCGATAGACGAACCCACGACATTGCATATACCGAACAGGAATGCTCCGGCCTTGCCTGCGAGCTGCAGCGCGGCCAGCGTGTCGGCAGTCTCGCCAGACTGCGATATCGCTATCACCACGTCGTCCTTCGTTATGACGGGCTTGCGGTAGCGGAATTCCGACGAGTACTCGACCTCGACGGGGATGCGCGTGAACTCCTCTATGATGTACTTGCCTATCATGCCGGCGTGCCACGAGGTGCCGCAGGCGCAGATGATGAAGCGCTTGGCGCCGAGCAGTCGCTCGCGGTGGTCTATTATGCCCGAGAGCTTGACTATCCCGAGCTCGGGGTGCAGCCTGCCCTGCATCGATACCTTCAGGGTGCGGGGCTGCTCGAATATCTCCTTGAGCATGAAATGGGGATACCCTCCCTTCTCGATCTCGCTCAGGCTCATCTCCAGCTTGCATACCACCGGAGTCTGCCTGACCTTTCCGAGGTCTGTTATGCGCAGCGGCTCGCCCTTGGTGATGAAGGCGATCTGCTCCTCGTCGAGGTACACGACCTTGTCGGTATATTCGACTATGGGCGATGCGTCCGAGGCTACGAAATACTCTCCGTCCCCGACGCCTATGATGAGCGGGCTTCCCTTGCGGGCCGCGATCATGCTGCCGGGCCTTTGCCTGTCTATCACTGCGAGGGCGTATGCCCCCACAACGTTCCTGAGCGCCAGGGGTACCGCTTCCTCGAGGGAGATTCCGTGAGAGTCCATGATATACTGGAAGAGCTGTACCAGCACCTCGGTGTCGGTCTCGCTGCGGAAATGGTAGCCGAGGTTGGTAAGCTCCTTCTTCAGGGAGAGGTAGTTCTCTATGATGCCGTTGTGTATGACGGCGAGCCGGCAGTTCTCCGACACGTGCGGATGCGCGTTGATGTCGTTCGGCTCCCCATGTGTGGCCCACCTCGTATGGGCTATGCCTGTGCTTCCGCCGCAGTCCTTGCCTTCCACAAGGTCTTCGAGATCCTTGACCTTGCCTCTGGTCTTGTAGACCAGAAGTTCGCCGGAGCCGTTCAGCAGCGCCACTCCGGCGCTGTCGTAGCCCCTGTATTCGAGCCTCTTAAGCCCTTTTATCAGTATCGGGTACGCCTCGCGGTTCCCGACATATCCTACTATTCCACACATATCCTGACGGTGTAGTTAGAAATCAAGTGAGTCCATAAGTTCTTCAATCTGTCTGCGGTCTTTCTTTGTCGGGCGCCCGCTGCCCTTGTCGCGCCTTATGCTTATCGTCTGTACCGGAGCGTGCAGCTTGGCGAGTTCCTGCTCCGGGGTCAGGTTTTCCGCGAATTCGGGCACGAGCTGCGCACCCATCCTGCTTTCGGTGAGCTTCAGGACCCTGTAGGTGTAGACGACGGGTCCCTTGCGTACTTCAAGCACGTCCCCGGGTTTTAAGGCCTTGGACGCCTTGACATTGGCCCCTCCGCACTTGACCTTTCCGCCGTTGCAGGCATCCGCGGCCTCGCTGCGTGTCTTGAAGGCGCGTATGGCCCAGAGGTATTTGTCTGCGCGTACGCTGTCCATGGCCCGGAATCAGTACAGGTACAGTCCGTAGTGTACCTCGTCGTGCTTTTCGGGCCTTACGGCCTTGAGTATCTCGAGGCCGAATGCCGGAGCATGCCCCGCCGAGCGTCCGGTGATGATACGCCCGCACCTTACGGCGGGCTCGGTGAGATAGTTCGCCCCCTTGACGGTCAGGCTGTCCTGGAATCCCTCGAAGCAGGTGAAGTCCTTTCCGCTCCAGTCGGTGTCGAGCTGGCCGAGCACCAGACCCGGGGCGGCGCAGATCGCGGCTACTGAGCCTCCGGCCGAGTAGTGGGCGTTCATCAGCGAGACGAGCTCCCCGCATGCGGCGAGCCTCTTCGAACCGGGCATTCCGCCGGGGAATATCATGAAGTCGTGCTCCGTCGTGTCTCCGTGGGTGCAGTCAATGTCTTCGAGGAGGGTGTCGGCGCAGACCTTGACCCCGTGCGACGAGGTGATTTCGAGGCGGCCTGGCTCTATGCTTACGAGCTGCAGATCGAGCCCGCCCCTTCTGAGTACGTCGCAGACGGCCAGGGCCTCGATGTCTTCGAAGCCGTCGGCCAAGAATATCTTTATTCCTTTCATAAACAAGTATCTTTGCGGCAGCCGGGGCTGCCTTGCGTTATTCTGTGCTGCTGCCGGACCTGTCTCCCGTGTAGGAGTCCGGCTGTATCCTGTCGGATGTGGTTTCGAGCAGGACCGTGTCCTTTTCGGTGGGGACTATCACGAAGTCTTCGCATTCTGCGGGAACAAGCATGGTCTCTCCCTCCCTTACAGGGAAGGCGGCCGTCTGCCCGAGTATGTCCAGCTGCAGCGACGCCGCCCCCTTTATGCACGAATACAGAATGAACGAGCCGTAGCCGGAGTTGTTGCATTTTACGGGGGAGTCGAGCTTCATCCTGGTTATCGTGAAGGCTTCGCAGTCGGCGAGAGTGTCGCCTTCGGGCGGGGTGTAGCTGAACCTGCGGTAGTCTATGAAGTCGAGCGCGTCCGCAAGCGTGAGCGACGGGTCGAACTCTCCGTCTTCCATGGGCCGTCCCCACGGGCAGAGGCAGAAGTCCATAGGGGACGACTGGGCTATCTCGAGTATGTCTATGTCGCCTTCGGCATAGTGCACGGTTCCGGGACGGATGCGCAGGCTCTGCCCGGCGTGGGGTGCGACTATGTTGAGCAGTCCGTCGACTGATGCGTCGAGGCAGGCCTTGAAGAATGTCTCCGCATCGGTGCTCTGTTTCATACCTATGCCTACACGGGCGTCTTTTCCCGTCCTGAGCACATACCAGAGCTTGTCCTTCCCGAGGAAGTCGTATCTCTGGCCGGCGGTGTCGTCGTCGGGATGTACCCTCAGGGGCATCTTCCCGCGGACTTTCAGCAGCCTGACGCAGGTAGGGAACTGGCGTCCGTAGTATTCGTAGCTGTTGTCTCCGCTTATCCTGTCCATGTAGGTGTCCATAAGCTCGCCCAGGCTGTTGCCGGCGAGCCAGCCTTCCCTCACGAGGGAGTCCCTGTAGCCGAGGTCGGCCAGCTTGAACTCCTCGCTGCCCCAGGAATAGTCATCCTGCAGGGTGCAGAACTTTATAGGATATAGCTTCCTTTCTTCCATATGTATGGTATGGTTCCGAATATGTAAATATAGCGTTTCGCTCTGACAATGTCAAAATTTTCTGCCCCTTGCGGCGAGCAGCGATACCAGCAGCCCCGTCGCCGCCACGCCGATGCATGTCCACAGGACATCTCCCGCTTCGAGTATCGCGGGATAGGCGTTCACGGAGAACGCTCCGGGCATCTTCACTATCCCGAAGTGCTGCTGTGCCAGTGCGAGCCCCGTCCCCGCAACGAGGCCTGCTCCGAGACCGAGCAGCGAAATCATCCAGCCTTCCAGCACGAATATCTTTCCGAGCATCGCGTCCCGCGCTCCCATTGCCCTGAGCGTAGCCATGTCCTGCTCCTTTTCTATTATCAGCATCGACATGGAGCCGAATATGTTGAAGGCTATGATTATGACCACGAAAAGCAGTATCATGTAGACGGAGAGCTTCTCGTATCTCATCATCCTGTAGAGCGACGGGTTGAGCTCGTAGCGGTCGAGCACCGTGAAGCCTTCGCCGGAAAGGCGGGCGGATATCTGCTTCTTCAAATGCCGGGCGTCCTTTTCCGAGCGGAGTTCCAGCGCAAGTTCGCTCACTTCGCCGTCGGCCTTTCCCAGTAGCCTGCGCGCATCTTCCATGGGAATTATCACGAGGCGGCTGTCGGCTTCGCTCCCTATGCTGAACACTCCGGTGAGGCCTACCCTTATGCTGCGCAGAGAGGATGCCGGGCCGAGCAGAGGCATGGAACCGTCCTCTCCGGGGTATAGAAGCACGATTTTCTCGAGGAAGCGCGGGTTCATGCCCATCTGCGAGGCCAGTGCCGCGCCGACGCATGCCTGGGGCATGCCTCCCTCATGCAGGACGAACTCTCCCGATACCATGTGTCCGGCGATTCCCGACTCCGTCTCGAAGTTCCCGTCTACGCCCCTGACCTGTGCGAGCGCCTGCTTGCCCGAGTAGCTTACGAGGACATTCTGTGCGAGCACGCCGTAGACATGTCCGGCTCCGGGAAGCCCTTCGAGCCATTCTACCGTCCGGCTGTCAGGGACGAAGCTCCCGCCGTCGCCGCTCCGTATCGTGATGTCGGGGTCGAGGTCGGACATGTTCTTCTCGATGATTGCGTCGAATCCGTTGCAGACCGACAGGATGAGTATCAGTGCAGCCGTGCCTATGGCCATGCCGACCGCGCTGATTGCGGAAATTACATTGATGACATTGTGCGATTTCCGGGCAAACAGGTATCTTGCGGCTATGAAAAGTCCCGTGTCCAACCGAGCTCTCCTATTTTTTCAGAAGCTCCTCGATGTGCTCGGCATAGTCCAGGGACGAATCGAGGTAGAAGTCGAGCTCGGGTACTATCCTGAGCTGCGAAGCCACTTTGCGGCCGAGTTCTCCGCGTATGCCTTTCTTGCCGTCCTCGAGGATTCCGAGCACGGTGGAGGCCTTGTCGGAAGGGAATACGCTCACATAGACCTTCGCGATGCCGAGGTCGGGGCTGATGCGGACTTCGCTCACCGTGAGCATGGCTCCGCCGAACGCGGCCATGCCCTTGCCGCGTATGATTTCCGCAAGGTCGCGCTGAAGTTCCCTCGCGACCTTGAGCTGTCTCGTGCTTGCGGGCTTATCCATTGACGACGATTATATAGTAGTCTTTCTTTCCTTTCTGGACAAGCATGTACTTGCCGTCGATAATGTCCTGCTCCCCGAGTTCCCGGGTGATGTCGGTCACCTTCTCCTTGTTGAGGCTGAGCCCGTTCTGCTGGATCATCTTGCGCGCCTCTCCCTTCGAGGGGAAGATCTGCGTATGCACCGCGAGGGCGTCGAGTATACCGACGGGAAGGTCTTCGCGCCTTATCCCGAAAGTGGGGACACCGTCGAACACTGCGAGGAAGGTTTTCTCGTCGAGCGAGCGCAGGTCTTCGGTCGTGGCCTTGCCGAAAAGGATTCCGGAGGCCTTGACGGCCATGTCGTATTCGGCCTGTCCGTGGACCATTACGGTCACCTCCCTTGCCAGGAGCTTCTGAAGCTCGCGCCTCTCGGGCTGCTGCCTGTGCGCTTCTATCGCGTCCTCGATCGTCTTCCTGTCGAGCAGGGTGAAGATCTTTATGTATTTCTCGGCGTCGTCGTCGCTGACGTTGAGCCAGAACTGGTAGAACTGGTAGGGAGAGGTCTTGGAGGGATCGAGCCAGATGTTGCCCTTCTCGGTCTTTCCGAACTTGCCTCCGTCTGCCTTCTTTATCAGGGGGCAGGTGAGTGCGAACGCCTCTCCCGCGCCGGTGCGGCGTATGAGTTCCGTGCCGGTGGTGATGTTGCCCCACTGGTCGGCTCCTCCGAGCTGCAGCTTCACTCCGCGGTGCGTGAAGAGATAGAGGAAGTCGTAGCCCTGCAGCAGCTGGTAGGTGAACTCGGTGAAGGACATGCCCTCGGTGGACTCCCTGCTGAGCCTCTTCTTGACGGAGTCCTTGCTCATCATGTAGTTCACGGTGATGAGCTTGCCTATGTCCCTGGTGAAGTCGATGAAGCTGTAGTCCTTCATCCAGTCGTAGTTGTTGACGAGCTCGGCCCTGTTGGGCGCGTCGGAGTCGAAGTCGAGGAACTTCGAGAGCTGCTCCTTGATGCAGCTGACATTGTGCGCGAGCGTCTGCTCGTCGAGCAGGTTGCGCTCCTGGCTCTTCATCGAGGGGTCTCCTATCATTCCCGTGGCACCTCCCACAAGTGCGAACGGCTTGTGTCCACAGGCCTGGAAGTGCTTGAGTATCATTATGCTTACGAGGTGGCCTATATGGAGGGAGTCGCCCGTGGGATCGATTCCCACATAGGCCGAGGCCGGACCTTTCATGAGTTCTTCCTCCGTGCCGGGCATGATGTCCTGTATCATGCCCCTCCATCTGAGTTCCTCTACAAAATTCTTCATCGTAATATGCTCTTTTTGTTGTTGAACAGGTCGCGAAATTACTTATTTTTTGCAATCAATCCAAGATTTGCTCGTTTCATAAATAATAGCGAAATTTGCTCCCCGTTGAATTCGGGAAATCAGTAGTTTAAAATATATTTACCATGAGAAAGAAAATTGTTGCAGGCAACTGGAAGATGAATACCACCAAGCCTGACGGAGTCGAACTCGCGAAGCAGGTCGCCGAACTCTCGGCAGAGGTTCCCGCTGAAATCGGACTTATAGTAGCGCCCCCGTTCACCCACCTCTGCGCGGTGAACAAGGCCCTCGCCGGTTCGAGGGTCGAGCTTTCAGCCCAGAACTGCGCCGACCATGTGAGCGGAGCCTATACCGGAGAGGTGTCTGTCGACATGCTCAAGGCAGTAGGCTGCAAGTGGACGATACTCGGTCATTCCGAGCGCCGTCAGTATTACGGCGAGACTGACGAAAAGCTCGTCGAGAAGACAAGGCTCGCACTCGGAGCCGGACTCGGGGTGATTCTCTGCGTAGGCGAGAACCTCGAGGAGCGTGAGGCAGGAAAGCATTTCGACGTGTGCACGGCACAGATAAAGAACGTGCTCTACAACTTCAGCGCCGATGACATGAAGAACGTGATCGTAGCCTACGAGCCCGTATGGGCCATAGGCACCGGCAAGACGGCTACCGCGGAGCAGGCCGAGGAGATCCACGCCCACATCCGCAAGGTGCTTGCCGAGAAGTTCGGACAGCAGGTTGCGGACGATGTGACTATCCTCTACGGAGGTTCCTGCAAGCCTTCCAATGCCGCCGAGCTCTTCGCGCAGAGCGACATCGACGGCGGACTCATCGGAGGTGCCGCCCTCAAGGCAGCGGACTTCATCCAGATCGCGAAGTCATTCTAATATCCTGAGGCTTACTCCGATTCTTGCGGAATAGCTCCAGAGCCATATGCTGTCGCCTTCGAGCCTTACGGTTTCGAAGGCGACATTGTCTCTGTGCAGGACATCCTTGCTGGTCGTCCATATCAGGTCCGCGCTTACAGCCTGTCCTACCCTTGTCGGTATCTCCGACAGGCGCACGGAATAGTAGTCCGACATGCTGTCGTTGAACGCCATGAACTCCAGGGTGGTCTGGTTGAACGACATCTGGCAGCTGGGAGGGTCGTAGCGGAACTGCACGTTTCCGCCCGTCTGAAGCCGTATCTCTCCGCTTTCGGAGAACGCCTCTACATGCCTGTTCTTGTCGCAGGAGCACAGTCCCGACAGGCAGAGGCAGACGAGCAGCAATATGGACGGATTTTTCATTTCAGTACGATTTCCTTTATTATGGTGAGCCTTTCGCCGTCGTCGAAAGTGACTTCGGCGCGCAGGGTTCCAGCTTCGGTTATCACGAACAGCCCGTCCGGGTCTGTTTCGGCCCGGATGCCGTTGAAGTACCACTCTACGCTATAGGGACGCGACACGTTGAAAAGGCGCAGTGGAATCCTTGAACCGTATATGAAGCTCCCGTCGGCATTGCGGCGGCTGTCGTCGGATTCGAGATAGATGAACGGATATGTCGTCTCGCTGCGGAACCTGGTGGTCAGAGTGGTGTTGGCGGTATAGCTCACTTCGTCGAGTATGACGGATACGCTTACCGAGTATGTGGTCTGCGGCGACAGCCCCTCTATGGTGCAGCTCCTGCTGCCGGCCGGAAGTTCGATCCGTCCTTCGGAGCCTCCTCCGCTCCATACGACTCTGTAGCTCCCGAGCCCCCGTATGGCATCGTCCGTGATCCAGTTTACCGTCACCGCGTCCTGGTATGCAGTGCCGCCCGTGATCGCTATGGGTTCTATAACGTCGAAACTTACCGAACCGTCGTCCTGCAGGCTGATGTCGTGCAGCACCAGGGTTGAACGATATCCTGAATGGAAGGTGAAGGATGCGCCGCCGTCAAGTCCGAAAGTATCCTTGCCGCCGCAGGGCAGGAATATGCTGCCGCTTCCGTCGGGTATATATGTGACCGATACCGGTTCTGCGCACTCGTACCCGGGAGCGCAGTTTATCTGGTTGTTCTCCCACCTCTGCGCCGCGCTCATGTCGGTCTTGAAATAGTCGGAATAGCCTGCATCCGTGTCTGACTTGTCGATATGGTATATCACGAGGCCGCTGCCTCCGATGAGGCTGTCCCAGCCCTCGTTCCTGCGGCATTCGAGCAGGAAATATTCCCTCTCGTCGTCGGGATTCGGCAGTTTCAGGTATGTCCCGCCCGCGTCTATCGGCTGCAGTACCGTACTCCCCAGTGCAAGCTGGCGGCAGTCGCCGGTGCCGAGGATGTCGAGGTCCAGCGCGCTGAAATTCGGCGGCGACACCCCGTCTTCGGCCATGCATCCCTTGTCCATGAGGCCCGTGCCCCACAGTCCGCTGGAAAGTCCGCCGCTTCCGTCACCGTCCGAGTCATAGAAGTCGGGCAGTCCGAGATAATGGCCGAATTCGTGGCAGAAGGTGCCTATCCCCGCCTGCCTGGGGTTTGCTCCGTTGTCCGTGCTCAGTTCCGTGCACACAGAGAAAGAGTTGATCTGTACGCCTCCTATGGCAAGTACGCCGCCGTTTTCCCTGAGGGTGCCGTGCTGGGGCCAGATATATTCCGCTCCCGCTCCGTCCGATTCGCTCGGCCCGGCAAACAGGATGAATATGTTGTCGACTTCCGAGTCTCCGTCGTTGTCGTAGGAGGAGAAGTCCACGGCATTCCTGCTCGCTGTGCATGCCTGCCTGACCGCTTCATGCAGGAGTGCGTCCCGGCGGTCGCTGTAGTTGGCTCCGTAGTACGACACTTCCTTTCCGAGCGTGACTACCGGGGCGAGATCGAACTCGAAGCCGTCGTATCCGGCAGGCTGGTCGCCGAAATACCTTTCCGCCTCCGCAATCTTTGCGGCGAGCACGTCCGTGCCGCAGCTGAAGGAAACATCCTCGAACTGGACCGGAATCACCACCATCCTGAAGACGGAGAGAACAAGTGCGAGAGAACAAACCATACCTGTACGAGCCTACAGGATGCGATTTAGTCAAAAAAAACGAAAAAAGCAAAGGGCCGACTGCCTCACGGCAGCCAACCCTCAGACGTGTACTAAAACCTAAACCTGCAATACAGATGCTACAGGTTCCGGTTCTGTTGCATCAAAAATGTAAAATTTTGAAAAATTTACTTTTTGGATTCTTCTACGGAAACCTTGCGGAATTCCTTGAGGTCCTTCATGAGCTCGAGGGCAGCCTTGCGTGCGCGTGCGCCGGCAGCCTTGTTGTTCTTTGAAACCTGAGCTTCGGCATTTACGGTAAAGAGATCCATGTTCTCTTTAATCTTTTTTACGAGTTCTTCCATTTTTAATTGTATTTAGTATTAACTGATAATCGATTACTGCTGTGCAAGATAGTAATAAAATTCCAAATTCTCCAAAAAATAATAAAAAAGGTTGCATCCAGACCGGATGCAACCTTCTGTTTCTTACCGAGATGCTGCTCAGGCGGCAGCGCCTTCCGTGCGGGACTCCTTCATCTCCTGGATGTCCAGGGTGAAGAACCTGACAATAGATGCCAATGCAAGAAAGATGTTTCTCATATCGTGTACCTCCTGTTTTTTCTGTCCGTAAGATGCATGCCGGGGCCGTTCTGTTGCATTTTTTTGCTATTTTTACGCAATGAAAAAGAGAATTCTTTTCGTCTGCCACGGGAACATCTGCCGGAGTCCTATGGCCGAGTTCGTGCTGAAGGCCCTGGCCAAGGCCAGAGGTGTCGGGGATGAGTATTATATTGAGTCCGCCGCCGTCTCTTCCGAGGAGATCGGCAATCCCATATATCCGCCGGCGAGACGCTGCCTTGCGCAGCACGGCGTGTGGTTCGACCCCGCGAAGACCGCGAGAAAGGTCGTCCCGGCGGATTACGGACGTTTCGACCGAATAATCTGCATGGACAATAGCAACCTCAGGCGGCTCCGCCAGATTGTCGGGGACGACCCGGAAGGGAAGGTGCACCTCATGATGTCCTATGCCGGGGAATACCGCGATGTGGCCGATCCGTGGTATACGGGTGATTTCGAGACCACTTTCCAGGATGTTCTCAGGGCCTGCGAGGCCATGCTTGACATGCAGTTATGATAAGGCCGGACTTCATATCGAGAGGTGATGCGGTGGCGGTTATCGCGCCGTCGTACCATCTGTCCACGGAGGAGTTGTCCCAGGCTCTGGAAGCCGTGCGTTCCGCCGGATTCATGCCTGTGCCGTCTCCCAATCTCGAAAGGGTCTTTGCCGGAAAGTATGCCGGAACCCCAGGGGAACGCGCCGAAGACCTCGTGTGGGCATATTCGGATCCTGAAATCGGCGCCGTCATGCCTGCAAGAGGGGGTTACGGTACCATACAGCTGCCGGGAATCCTGCCGGAGGACCTGTTCCGCAGGAATCCCCGCTGGCTGCTCGGCTACAGCGACATCACCACCCTGCATGCGGCCGGCGTATGCAGTGGGGTCATGAGTATACACGGCATAATGGGCTCGTCGCTGGCTTCGCCGGAGCGTGACCCGCTGTCGGAGGAGCTGACCTTCGACCTGCTGTGCGGCAAGGTTCCGGAATATACCTGGAACCCGGGCGATGCGGGTCGTTATGGAAGCGCCTGCGGAATGCTTGTGGGAGGCAACCTGGCCACTTTCACCCCGCTCGCAGGCACTGCGTACGACTTCATGGGCCGCGCAGGGGAGGATCTGATACTTTTCGTAGAGGAAGTCGAGGAGTCAGCGCGGAACATAGACCGTATGTTCAACGCGCTGCGGCTCCACGGATGCCTCGACCGGGTAAGGGGGATAGTTCTCGGCGATTTTACGGAGTGCGGCGACGAGTTCGGCTACGGGAGCACGGAGCGGATGCTGCTGTCGTTCACTCTCTCGGGACTCGACATCCCCGTGGCCTGCGGTTTCCCTGCCGGACATGCCGGGCGCAACTGGCCGCTCGTCGAGGGCGCGCGAGTGCGTCTCGACGTCGCGCCGGGTTCTGCGGGTCTCTCCTTCATTGACCTGTAGCCGGTTCCGGCTGCGTATAATTACTGTGAAGATACTGAAAAAACGCCAAGAGACCGACCCCGAGATTACTTTCGGGCCGGTCTCTGATCCAGGCTTCTGCCTGGCAAGGTGAAAGTGGAGATGGAGGGAGTCGAACCCTCGTCCAAACATCATCCCGGACAGCTTTCTACACGCTTATTCTTCCTTTGGTTGTCGACCGCTGCCTGCCGGAAGACGGGCCAGCTGCGGCTTATCCTCTGAAAACTTGGGGAGGCTTAGAGGCGTCTGTCTCCTGCATCCGGTTTTGATGATACCCCTTTGCCCAGACTGAACCGGCCTAAAGCTGGAGGGATATACGTCAGTTCCGCATCCTTGGCGGCCCTGATTGATGCCAGGTCTCTTGGAGACTAGCAAGCGTATGAATAGTTGTAGTTGCCAGTTATGGCTCGGAGGTCGGGATTAACGGGCCGGCCTGCAGCGCCCGACGTGCTTACCGCCCAAAACCAATGCTGTCAAAACCAGAACATCCCCAGGCAGTGCGGTGCCGGCCCTTTCGGAACGGCACATCAATGCAAAGATTGCACTTTTCTTGAAAAAAGTCAAAATTTTTTCGGATATTTTTGGATATTTAAAAAAATGTCGTACCTTTGTGTTCCCAAGCAATCAGCAAGGGTTGTTCGGGAGCTTAGCTCAGTTGGTTCAGAGCGTCTGCCTTACAAGCAGAGGGTCGGGGGTTCGACTCCCTCAGCTCCCACTTCAGAATCAAGCAGTTGCAGAAATGCAGCTGCTTTTTTTCGTATGCTGATTCCCGGCTGTTTTGGGTATAATTGCCAAAAATGGTTGGTAAAACCTTTATAACTTGTTAAAATTCTGCAATATATAGAAATTAGATGAAACGCGTTTCATCTAATGAGTGATA
>MNQT01000014.1 GCA_001915575.1 Bacteroides sp. CAG:1060_57_27
TCTCATCTACTCCGGAGTCCCGAAGAGCGGCAGCGTCCTACTCTCCCACCTGGTGGGGCAGTACCATCGGCGCCGGCGGGCTTAACTTCTCTGTTCGGTATGGGTAGAGGTGGGTCCCCGCCGCTATAGCCGCCGCAGTATTTTACTTGAGAGAGAACCCTCGGCTCCAGAAGCCTTGGCTTACAAGAAAGATCTCGGGCTATTAGTACAGGTCGACTGAGGACGTCACCGCCCTTACATCTCCTGCCTATCAACGTGGTAGTCTCCCACGACCCTCAATGGAAGTCTCATCTCGGAGACGGCTTCGCGCTTAGATGCTTTCAGCGCTTATCCTGACCGAACGTGGATACCCGGCGGTGCGGCTGGCGCCGCAACCGGTATACCAGAGGTTCGTCCGACCCGGTCCTCTCGTACTAAGGTCAGCACTCCTCAAACTTCCCGCGCCCACAACAGATAGAGACCGAACTGTCTCACGACGTTCTGAACCCAGCTCGCGTGCCACTTTAATCGGCGAACAGCCGAACCCTTGGAACCTGCTCCAGCCCCAGGACGTGACGAGCCGACATCGAGGTGCCAAACCGCTCCGTCGATTTGAGCTCTTGGGAGCGATCAGCCTGTTATCCCCGGAGTACCTTTTATCCTATGAGCGATGGCCCTCCCATGAGGAACCACCGGATCACTTTGCCCTACTTTCGTACCTGCTCGACTTGTTTGTCTCCCAGTCAAGCCCGCTTTTGCCACTGCACTCCCCGCGCGGTTGCCATTCGCGCTGAGCGGACCTTGGGAAGCCTCCGTTACTCTTTTGGAGGCGACCACCCCAGTCAAACTACCCACCAAGCGGTGTCCCACTCCCGTGGTTAGGCCCCGGGCGGACGAAGGGTGGTATTTCACTTTGCGGCTCCGCGGATACTAGCGTATCCGCCTCGCAGCCTCCCACCTATTCTACACATCGTCCGTCCAAGACCAGCGCTAAGCTATAGTAAAGGTTCACGGGGTCTTTTCGTCCCGTTGCGGGTAGGCGGCATCTTCACCGCCACTACAATTTCACCGAGCTCATGGCTGAGACAGTGTCCAGATCGTTACACCATTCGTGCAGGTCGGAACTTACCCGACAAGGAATTTCGCTACCTTAGGACCGTTATAGTTACGGCCGCCGTTTCCCCTCTTAACCTTCCGGCACCGGGCAGGTGTCAGGCCATATTCGTCATCTTATCGATTTGGCATAGCCATGTGTTTTTGGTAAACAGTCGCCTGGACCATTTCTCTGCGCCCTGTCCCCAGGGTCCGCTTCTCCCGAAGTTACGCGGTCAATTTGCCTAGTTCCTTAGCCATGATTCACTCGAGCACCTTAGGATACTCTCCTCGCCCACCTGTGTCGGTTTACGGTACGGGTCGCTCCGCGCTTAACGCTCCCGGGATTTTCTTGCGGGTCTGCTTACCTGCGCTATCCGCTCGGCCGAAGCCTCGCGGTACTTTCGGATTTCAGTCTCCCTACGTCCTTAAACCGTCCTCCGTATGACGGCGGCAGTGTCACTCCCCGGTCTCCCGGTCACCTGCGAAGCGAGTATCGGAATGTTTACCGGTTCCCCATCGGGTGCGCCTCTCGGCTTCCCCTTAGGCCCCGACTAACCCTGATCCGCTTAACGTAGATCAGGAACCCTTGGGCTTTCGGTGTGGACGTTTCCATCGTCCATTGTCGTTACTTATGCCTACATTTTCTTTTCCGGACGCTCCAGCATACCTCACGGTACACCTTCAACGCTGTCCGCAATGCTCCCCTACCACGCGACCATGTCGCGTCCCCGGCTTCGGCGGCAGTCTTTATGCCCGTTCATCATCCACGCATCGCCGCTCGACTAGTGAGCTGTTACGCACTCTTTGAATGAATAGCTGCTTCCAAGCTAACATCCTAGCTGTCTTGGCGGCGTCACTTCGTTTCGTCTCAACTTAGACTGCTCTTGGGGGCCTTGGCCGAGGGTCTGGGCTCTTACCCTCTCGCCGACGGATATTAGCACCCGCCGACTCACTCCCGGTCTCTAATCTGCGCGCATTCGGAGTTTGTCAGAAATCGATAGGCGATGAAGCCCTCTCTTCCTATCAGTAGCTCTACCTCACGCAGACACGACCGAGGCTGTCCCTAAAGACATTTCGGGGAGTACGAGCTATCTCCCAGTTTGATTGGCCTTTCACTCCTACCCACGCCTCATCCAAGCCCTTTTCAACGGAAACTGGTTCGGGCCTCCAGCGCCTGTTACGGCGCCTTCACCCTGGACATGGGTAGATCACTAGGTTTCGCGTCTGCTCACGGCGACTCCTCGCCCTGTTTAGACTCGCTCTCGCTCCGGCTTACGCGCCTGAGGCGCTTAACCTCGCCGCCGTGATGCAACTCGTAGGCTCATTATGCAAAAGGCACGCCGTCGCCTCTCGGCTCCGACCGCTTGTAAACGAACGGTTTCAGGTTCTCTTTCACTCCCCTCCCGGGGTGCTTCCCACCTTTCCCTCACGGTACTGGTCCACTATCGGTCTTCCGGGTATATTTAGCCTTGCGGCATGGTCGCCGCAGATTCAGACAGGATTCCTCGTGTCCCGCCCTACTCAGGTGGCATCCGTCTCACAACCCCGTTACCCGTACGGGACTTTCACCCTCTCCGGCCCGACTTTCCAGACGGTTCCGGTTCCTGGCTGCTCGACATTCGGACGCTCCTACAACCCCGCCTGCGCCGAAACGCACACGGTTTGGGCTCCTCCCCTTTCGCTCGCCACTACTCAGGGAATCGATTTTTCTTTCTCCTCCTGCAGGTACTAAGATGTTTCAGTTCCCTGCGTACGCCCAGGTCTCGCGACCTGTCCACGGCCTTCAGCCGTGCGGGTTCCCCCATTCGGACACCCCCGGATCACTTCCTGTTTGCGGATCCCCGGGGCTTTTCGCAGCTTACCACGTCCTTCCTCGCTTCCGGAAGCCTAGGCATCCCCCGTTCGCTCTTCTCCTCTTTCTCGTACTCTCTTGGTGAATCATACGCACTCCTCCGCTCACCCTCCCTCTCGGAAGACCAACCGGATAGCACGCACGCTCTTTGCCTATTGAAATTGTAGTCCCAGAAATCAAACGAAAAAACTCGATTCTTTCTTAGACTAATCTCTTAAAAACTTCTTACCTCGTGTTCTCTCTCAGTATTGTCAATCAACTCTCAAGTGTGTTCCCCTCGAAAGGGGATGCAAAGGTAAGCAGTTTTTTTTTATTCGCAAACATTTTTTTAAATTTTTTATGCTCTACGCAAAAGTGCCATATGCTTTCCATTATTAATGACGCATCCGCACATACCTCCAAAGGAGCGTTTACCCTTGTTGATTAGCTCCTGTGGAGGTATGTACGGATGCATGACAAGCCTTGGGAAACGGGAGGCAGAATATGGCACTACTGCGGATGCTTGCCATAATAATCCATAATTGCTATCTTTGAAAGTTAGCTTGACCCTAATTAAAGACACATACAGATATGGAAAGTTTACTGCACAGATTCCTCCGCTACATAGTCGTGGACACGCAGTCCGACGAACTCAGCGAGACCCAGCCATCGACCGGAAAGCAGCTCAGGCTGCTGGAAATGCTCCGCGACGAACTGAAGTCCATGGGCGTGGATGCGGAGCTGGACGAATGGGGTTATGTCATGGCCTCGATTCCCGCAAATATCGAAGGGGACATTCCCGCCATAGGATTCATAGCGCATGTCGACACCTCCCCAGACGCAAGCGGCGCGGGAGTGAAGCCGCAGATAGTGGAGAACTACGACGGAGGCGACATCCCCCTGTCGGGAGTCCCGGGCATGGTGCTGCGCGTCAAGGATTTCCCCGAGATAGCGGCGCATAAGGGCGAGACCGTGATAACCACCGACGGCACCACGCTGCTCGGAGCCGACGACAAGGCCGGAGTGGCAGAGATAATGGACGCCGTGCAGTATATCGTGAGCCACCCTGAATTCAGACACGGAAAGGTCTGCGTGGCGTTCACCCCCGACGAGGAGATAGGACGGGGCGTGGTGAAGTTCGACGTGGCGAAGTTCGGAGCCGACTACGCCTACACCATGGACGGCGGCGAGGCAGGAGAACTGGAGTTCGAAAACTTCAACGCCGCTTCGGCCAGCGTACACATCCAGGGCCGCAACGTACATCCCGGCTACGCCAAGGACAAGATGAAGAATGCGATACTCATCGCCCAGGAGTTCAACTCCCTGCTGCCCGTGGGGCAGAGGCCGGAGCTCACCGGAGGCTATGACGGCTTCCTGCACATAACCGGCATCAAGGGGAGCGTGGAGGAATGCGACTTCTCTTATATAATAAGGGACCACGACGCCGAGAAGTTCGAGGCCAAGAAGCAGGAGCTCGGGCGCTGCGCCGACTTCATCAACGCCCGCTACGGCAGCGGCACCGCCACCCTGACGGTAAAGGACCAATACCGCAACATGCGCGAGAAGGTCGAGCCGCACTACCATATAGTAGAGACGGCCGTCAAGGCGATGGAGCTGGCGGGCGTGAAGCCCCGCATCCAGCCCATACGCGGCGGCACCGACGGCGCCAACCTCTCGTTCAAGGGCCTGCCCTGCCCCAACATCTTCGCCGGCGGCATGAACTTCCACGGCAGATACGAGTGGGTGACCCTCGAGAACATGCAGAAGGCCTCCGCCGTAATCCTGAACATACTGCGGATTTTCGCGGAAAAATAGTCCTTCCTATATTTGTAACAAACGGTTCATACTTATGAATAAATTATTCGTATGAACCGTTATTTTTTTT
This sequence comes from Bacteroides sp. CAG:1060_57_27, assembly GCA_001915575.1. Classification (GTDB taxonomy): domain Bacteria; phylum Bacteroidota; class Bacteroidia; order Bacteroidales; family UBA932; genus Cryptobacteroides; species Cryptobacteroides pullicola. The sequence continues at coordinate 4,791 of MNQT01000014.1, forward strand.
GCAAATTATAATAATAGTTCTTATCATTACAACATAAATTTTTAACTGTTTTACTTATGAAAAAAATGTACGTGCGCTGCCGGCCTTTCTTTAAGGCCAATGCAGAAGCCCTTACAAACGGAGAAGCTGGAGGAAACCCCTGCTATAACACTATCACCAGTGCAGACGGACAGCAAGTGAACTACTGTACGACATGTATATATATCCCAGGAAAACCTGTTTGGTACTCTCCTGAAGGCGCCTGCTGACAAGTTCAATATGCATTGTCTCAATTTCAATACCAATACCGCAGGCCTCATACTTCTTTCCGCAATATGCTGTGCCTGCTCGTCCATGTCTTCCGACCTGCCGTTCGAAGATGTCGAATATGTGAAGGACTTTCCCGTCACATACGATGTCAGGAACGGAAGTGTCGTGGAAACAGGAAGGATAGGCCTGCTGGACATCATGCTCTGCGGAAGCGACACCCTGCTGATAGCCACGCAGGACAACGGCGGGTTCATCTCTGCGATGAACCTTAACGACGGAACCATGTCGGCCGGTTTCTTCCGGCAGGGCAACGGCCCCGGAGAACTGCTCTATGCCCCATACTTCTACCAGACAGCCAAGACAGCAGATGCAGACGGCGCCGCCCTGGTTCTCGAAGACGGCAAGGGAAACATGCTGAGGTGGAAACTCGAAGGTCTGTTCCAGCACACACAGCCGGACATCGAGGTAATCAACGACTCGGTCCCGTCCGCCCTAAGGATGCTCTACATCAACGACAGCACATACCTCTACTGGTCCCTTGCCGCCGACCAGAGCTGCCAGACCCGTTGTCTGCAGTGCGGAACAGAGAAGATAAGGACAAAATCCATGGAGAAGCTGGACAGCCGCACGATTACGGTTAAGGACGGATTCATGTTCAATGTCCTTTCGTCGTTCCCCGCGTACGACGCTTCGAGAGATATAGTCATCGAGGCATCCATGATGCTGAACACCATAGACCTGTATTCCCTGCAGGGTGACTTCGAGAAGACTGTCTGCCTGGGCAGGAAGGCCGACGACATAGAAAAGATATGCTCCGGAGGCATACAAGGGCTCAGGAGCACCTTCACAAGACCCATACTGTTTGACGACTTCTTCGCAGTAATGTACAAAGGAGGTTTGACAATCACTCCGCCGATGTACAAGGCTCCCGACCCCAGGATATACCTTTTCGGCTACGACGGAAGTCCCAAGGCAGAGCTCGTGATGCACGAGGGGGCATCGGCCTTCGACATAGACGCCGACGGCGGGTTCCTGTACACTCTCGACAGGGAGAGGGAGCTTATCCAGCGCTACGACATCTCGGAGGCTCTCGAAGCAATCGACTGAGGCAGGAATACCCTCCCCACCACCAGGACATAAGCCCCGGGAAGACAATGCTTTCTGGGGCTTATCCTTTGCCGGCGGCATCAGCCGACTATGTATTTCCCGAACGGGAGCCTGCCAATGAGACGGGATATCACAAAACTCAGGATGAAGGTCACGGCTGCCGTAAGGATGATCGCCAGGGGCACCGGCAGCAGCGGGTTCAGGAAACGGAAGACTGCCGGGAGCATCAGCATGTGCATCAGATATATTCCATAGCTCGCCTCGGAGACCTTACGGATCAGACCGTAGCCTCTGCCTGCCTTGCGGACAAGGCTGAAGAGCAGGAAAACGCACGCGCTCATGAGCCCGGCGATGATAGTATCGTTCTGCAGGTGCATCTCCAGCTCCTGCGGGGTCGATACGATAAAGCTACGGTGATAGAACTGGCACACGCCGAACACATAGCAGGCAGCCATGACCGGCAGGCACACTGCGAGAATCTTGCGTGCGGACCAGTTCAAGTAGGTCCTGATATAGTGTCCGAGTACTATATAGCCGATAAAGCCGGAAACATAGTAGAACAGAGGATAGGGATTCCACCAGCATTCGCCGAAGAGGGGGCCCAAGACATCACGGAGCCAGTAGAAGCAAAGGGTGAAAGCCCATATCGCCAGGAAAAAGAGTTCTTCCTTCTTTCCGACCCTGGACAGCCAGGGGGAAATCACCGGCATCACAAGATACAGTCCCAGCATCATGTAGACGAACCAGAGGTGCGACTCGCGGGGAATGAAATTGATTCCCGCCTGCTTGACGTTCGCCCATGCCTCCGCCCACGAGAATTCACCCCAGACGGCGGGAAGGAACGCATACAGGAACAGGAACACCACGAACGGAATGCCCACACGGGTGAAACGCTTCCTGAAAAAAGACTTCGTGTCCGTCTTCACCGGCACGAGCAGGTAGGCGGAAGCCATGAGGAACAGCGGCACGGCCACGGGGCGCACGAAGCTTTGGATAAACATCACGCTCCGCCGCGCGAGTTCCGAAGGAAATGAAAAGGAGTAGTCGTCGGAATAGACGCACTCGCTGGCATGGACCATCATCACCATGAAACAGGCCACGACACGCAACCAGTCCAGGAACACTATCCTTTGTTTCTCTGCCATACTTTATTCATTATTTCTTTTCCCTGCGCATCGATGCATATATCATATACGCGCAGATTGCGACGAGCGGGAGTATCGCTATGGCCTGGGCGTTGGAGGCGACCCTGCCGGGAAGCACGGTATTCCAGCCGTCGAGGAACCAGTCTACCTGAGCGAACTTGAGTATCGCGGAGAGCACTCCCATCAGCGCACCGCCGGCGATGAAGCCGCTGGCGACAAGGGTTCCCTTCTCCTGACGCGCGGCATTGACGGAAGCGTCCTTGCTGCGGGTGCTCACGAACCACGAAATGGCGCCGCCGAGCAGAAGCGGCAGGTTGAGATCCAAGGGAATGAACATGCCGAGGCAGAACGCGAGCGCGGGCACCTTGAACAGGGTGAGCAGCACTGCGATCACTGCACCTATGCCATAGAGCAGCCAGGGGGCGTTGCCTCCGTTCATCATGGGCTGTATCACGGCCGCCATGGCATTGGCCTGGGGTGCCACGAGGGCTCCCTCGCCGCTGAAACCGAAGGTCTTGTTGAGTATCATCATGACTCCGCTGACGGTCGCCGCCGCAACCACCACTCCGACGAATTTCCAGGTCTCCTGCTTCCTGGGAGTAGTACCTATCCAGTAGCCTATCTTGAAGTCGGTGATAAGGCCTCCGGCCGTGGAGAGGGCCGTGCAGACCACTCCGCCCACAAGCAGCGACGCCACCATTCCGGCATTGCCCTTGAGTCCGACGAGGACGAGCACCAGGGCAGTGATGATAAGGGTCATTATCGTCATTCCGCTGACCGGATTGGTACCGACTATCGCAATCGCGTTGGCCGCCACGGTGGTGAAGAGGAACGATATCACGGCTACGATCACGAGGCCTACGAAAGCCTGCCAGAAATTGTCGACGACTCCGCCGAGACCGAAGAAGCAGAACACGGCGAGCAGGGTCAGCACTATGCCCCAGACTACCGTCTTCATGGGGATGTCCTGCTGGGTGCGCTCGACGCTCTCGGCAGGGCCGCCCTTGCGGCGGAACTCTCCCACCGCGAGGCCGACAGCGCTCTTTATGACTCCGGCGCTCTTGATTATGCCTATGATTCCGGCGACCGCGACGCCGCCTATGCCTATGTGGCGGGCATACTCTGAGAATATCTGGTCGGGCGACATCTGCGATACCGTAAGAGCCTGGCCCGTGCCCATGAGGTCAATGACCTGCCCGCCCCATATCAGGTTCATCAGGGGTATTATCACGAACCATACGAGGAACGAGCCGCAGCATATCACGAACGCATACTTGAGGCCGACTATGTAGCCGAGACCGAGTACGGCGGCTCCGGTGTTGAGCTTCACCACGAGCTTGGCCTTGTCGGCAAGGGCTACGCCCCAGTGCATGAAGGTCGTGCTGATCGTATCGGCCCAGGTGCCGAAGGTCGACACGAGGAAGTCATACACTCCTCCCACGAGACCCGCAGAGAGCAGGGTCTTCGCGCTCTTTCCGCCGCTCTCCCCGCTGACCAGCACCTGAGAGGTCGCGGTGGCCTCGGGGAAGGGATACTTCCCGTGCATGTCCTTGACGAAGTACTTGCGGAACGGTATCAGGAACAGTATTCCGAGAAAACCTCCGAGCGTGGAGCTCAGGAACATCTGCCAGAAGTTGACATCGAGTCCGAGTATGTAGATTGCGGGGAGCGTGAATATCGCGCCCGCGACCACCACGCCCGAGCAGGCGCCGATGCTCTGCACTATTACATTCTGGCCGAGACCGTCCTTCTTTCCGAGAGCCCCCGTCATGCCGACGGCTATGATCGCAATGGGAATGGCCGCTTCGAACACCTGTCCCACCTTGAGACCGAGGAACGCGGCGGCCGCCGAGAATAATACCGTCATCAGCAGTCCGAGTATTACGGAATACGGGGTGACTTCAAGGGGTTTGCGCGTGGAGTCCAGCAACGGGCTGTAGCTCTCCCCCGGCTTCAATTCCCGGTGTGCGTTCTCGGGAAGGGTCAGGTTCTTGTTGTCTTTCATCTCTTTCTTTTTGTTTTTCGTACTTCTCAATATATCTCTGCAGCAAGGCTTCTTCCTTGCGCAGCTGCCTTTCGCGCCGCCTGGCGAGTTTGGCCTCCCTGCGCTCGAGCCTGCGCTGTGCGCGGAGTTCCTTCTGCTCCTTCTTCATCGCGTCGCGTTCGTCGAGGGCTGCCCAGCGGGCCTCCCTGCGCGCAATGCGTTCGGCGCGCCTCTGCTCCGCTGCCGAAAGCGGCGTTGCAAGCGAACCGGCCTCTGGACCGGAAGACACGGCGAGTGAATCCGAATGCATCAGGCTGTCGGCTGCGGCCTTTGCCGGTGCAAGGGAATCCGCATGCATCAGGCTGTCGCTCTCCGGAAGCGTATCTGCCCGGGAGTCCTCCCTCTCACGGCGCTCCTTCTCCAGTCTCGCCCTCTCGAGAGAGGCGTATACCTCTCCCATATAGCCCTCAAAATAGAACTCTGTCCTCGGGAACTCGGGACGGGATTTCGAGAGCATCTCTTCTCTGGCCGACGGCCTCAGGCTGAGCGTCGTGACATCGGACTTACTCCTCGGCCGCAGCTGCGGCCTCCAGTCCAGTCCGCGGAGCATCCGCTCCCTCTCGCTGAGCTGCACGAGCGGATAGGCATCGTTCTTGGGGCTGTCGAAATAATATACGCTCTGCAGTTCCCCGTCTTTCAGGTTTGCCGACATCAGCGCTCCCTCGGCCTTGTTGACGGTAGACAGCGTATCGTTTTCTTCCAGATAGAACAGGGCGACCACGTTCCCGAGCGCGTCGAAGCGGCGCAGCTGGGTCGAATCGTCGAAGAAGGCCAGACCCTCCGTACTTGAAATCTGATCGTAGTGTATGGTATCCTCCTGGACCGCTATGAAGGCATTCGACATGAGGCTCGCCCTGTCTATGCCTCCGTCCCTGACCAGGACGAACAGGGAATCGGCAGAGAACTGCCTCTGGATTTCGTTCCAGACAAGGGGCTGCCGGTAGAAACGGGCGATGGAATCGAGTTCGTTGAATTCCAGAGAGTCGCAGCGTACCTGCATGTCGCTGCGGAATATCCTTATGTTGCCGCGGCCGGAGACGAAGCCTACGGCGCTGGTGTCGGGCGGAGCCGCGGCCAGAGTGTCCGTTACCGCAAGAGAATCCTGCACCGCACCGAGAGAGTCCCGCGCCGCAGCGGGGGAATCCTGCACGGCAAGGGAATCATCCTGCGCAGCAAGCGATCCAGTCCCGTCCGCCATGCTGAGAGACGCTTCGGAACCGACACGGCCGGGAGCTATCAGGCCGTCCTCGACAGCCTGGTTGCGGGCCTCCTCTTCCGCCTTGGCCCGTTCCTCTGCCGCCCTGCGCCGGTATTCGGCGACGGGATCCGCCATAATCGTCTCCCTGCGCTGGCCGGCAAGGCTTATCTCCTCCTCCGGGATGTCGCACATCTTCAAAGTCCTGTAGAAAATGGAATCCGCACCGCAGTAAGTGGTGTCGACCTTGCCGCCGCGCTCCTCCCAGAGAGCTATTGCCGCCTGCCCGAGCAGAGTCACTGACGAAAGGGAATCGCAGTAGTAGAGGTATTCCGACACGGAAGCGACGCTGCGGGAGGTGTCCTGGAGCTGCACATGCCCGTGCATCTCGATATCGCCGCTCTTGCGGTAGTAATAGAGGGTGTCGCTCCATGTCTCCTGGGTCTCTCCGAGGGCGCGCACGTCATTCTCGAAGAAGAAGATGTCCTCGAGCTTGCGGTACCACCCTCCCCGGGCGGAAAGCATGTTCTCTTCCTTCCAGAAATCGATCGGAGCCTTGAACATGGCGAATTCCGCATCGGCATCGTAGTCGAGTTCGTTCGTCCTGACGAACACGGAGTCGGTGAACATGTTCACATTGTCGCGGAACACGAAGTAGTTGCGCGGGTTGGAGTAGCTTCCCTCGTCGCTCTCGATGATCTGTCCGTCCTCGCTGCGCATGGAGGCGCCGTTATGGAACAGGGCAAGGCTGTCGCGGGTATTGTAGTCGAGCTCGCGCGTACGGAGGACATTCCCCTCGGCATTCTGCAGTTCCACGAGAGAGCCCCGGAACCTTGCAAGGTCGTCGTCGACATAGTACACCAGGCTGTCGCTCGTGAGGACGGCATCGCCCTGGGTCATCACAACATTTCCTATACAGTTGATTATGTTCGTATTACGGCTCCACAGAGAGGTATCGCACTGAAGATAGGTCCCGTTGTGGAGGAACACCGGATTGGCGACCTTGCGGATCAGGTCGTCTCCCGCCTCGAGCTGCTCCACATAGTCCGCCTTCTCCAGCCGCAGCAGAGAATCGACCTGCCCGGAATCTTCATTCTGGGCAGGAAGAACAGACCAGACGCTGCCGAGCAGCGCCAGGCAAAGCGCTAATAGTCCTCTCTTACCTTTTCCGACCATCCCTTGCGGTTGAAGTCACAGTCTCCGAAAAGCGGATCGATTATAATGTACGATGTCTGTATCTTGTCGTCTATGAACTTGTTTATGGCTTCGTTCTGCTTGGTTATCTCCACCAGGGAGAGCAGGTCGTTGTAGTCCGACTCGAAGGTTGCGGTATGTGCGGGGATCACCTTGTCCAGACGGACTATCTTGTACACCACGTTGCCGCTGCGGCCTTCGTTGTCGAGAGACTCGATAGGCTCGCTTATCTGCCCGGGCTCGAGATTCTGGACAGCGGCATAGTCCTGGGGCTTGAGCTGGTCCACCTCGAAATAGGCCGAACCGGTATTGGGGTCGGACATCTGGCCGCCGTTCGTGCGCGTCGCGGGATCCTCGGAGAAGAAGCGCGCTGCAAGTTCGAAGGTTATCGTACTGTCCATGATTGCCGTGCGTATGCTGTCGAGCCTGTGGAAGGCCTTCTCCCTGTCGTCTATCGTGTATTCCGGCTTGACGAGGATATGGCGCGCGTTGAACATGTCGCCGTTCTTTTCAAGGACCTCGATGATATGGAAGCCGTCGGGAGTCTCCACTATCTGGGAGATGATTCCGGGCTTGAGTGCCATTGCCGCATCGGAGAAGGCAGGCCAGAATATGCTCTTCGATGCCATTCCCAGCTCGCCTCCCCTGCGCGCGCTGCCGGGATCCTCCGAATACAGGCGGGCCAGGGTGGCGAAACTCTCCCCGTTGATGATACGCTCGCGTATCGACAGGAGACGCTCGCGCGCCGCAAGCGCCGCCGCCTCCCTGTCGGGATAGACGCATATCTGGCTCATCTGGTACTTGGCGGGAATCAGCGGAAGCGAATTCACGTCTGCGGTATCGAGGAACTGCTTCACGTCATAGGGCGTCAGCTCGGGAATGCTGCCGCTGATTTCCATTTGTTCCTGCTGCGTGAGCGTCATCTCCTCGATCTGCTTCTGCCACTCCTCGCGGAGCTTGTACATGGGCTTGCCGAAAGTCTCCTCGACCTGCTCGTCTCCGCCGAGGTTGGTGCGTATCATGTCCACCCTCTGGGAAAGCTGGGCCGACACCATGTCGTTGTTGACGACCAGGGAATCGATCCTGGCCTGTGCAAGCAGGAGCTTGGACTCCATCATCATCTCGAGCGTCTCGCAGCGTATGCTCTTGCCGGAGGTATATCTTCCGTATCCGGAGAGCCTGACCTGCTCTTCGAGGTCGGACAGGGTTATGAGTTCCGAGCCAATCACGGCTATGGACTTGTCCACCACTCCTTCATACCGCTGCGCCGACGCACCGGCGCAGAGCAGGACGGACACTGCCGCCGCAAACAATCTGATATTCCTGATCATCGCTTATAAATTTCCATGCTGTTGTTCTCGCGGGCCTTGTCAAGCAAGTCCTGTTCCAAACCCATGAGAAGTTCGTGCTTTCTGGCACTGATTATTATGTCGCGTATATCCCTGGAGCAGTACTCCAGCGGAGCCGGACCGCTGTCTATCATGTCGCAGACGTATGCCGCCAGGACATCTCCCCGGCCCTCCTGCTCCAGCTCTATCATGTCGCCGCGCATCCTGGACATCAGTTCTTCCACGCCGAGGCCGAACTCCCGCGCAAGGTCTTCCGCAGACATCCAGATGTCGGAATTGTCGAAATACCTGAGCGCCGACCTGCGGGCCATGCTGTCGAGCCGCTGCAGGGTCCCGTAGTCGTCCGAAGAAAGCATTCCTATCAGTTCGTCACGCAGCGGAGAGTCGGCCATTATATCCAGAAAGCGCACCTTGACCACCGGAGAGCGTAGCGTGAAGTCGTCCGGATGCGACTCGTAGTATTCCTTCAGCTGGGCGTCCGTGACCAGGGTGTCCAGCCTGTCGTTCACATATCTCTGCTCGTAGCGGTACCTGACCAGCGACATACGGTAGGTCTCAAGCTCCTCCGACACGTCCATTTCGGCCTTGGTCAGATGCCTTTCAGCCTCCTGCAGCAGCAGCCTGTCGAGAACCCACGAATCGATGTATCTGGCCGCGAGCAGCGCGCTGTCCTCGGGCGAGACGTCAGGAGAGATGTACTTCTCGATATCCTGCCTGTACAGCCTGGACTTACCAACCTTTGCAACCACTTCACCGTCATGCACCAGCGACGAGGCAAGGGTGCATGACGACACGACTGCTGCGAGCAGCAACGAAGCGATTACCGGTATCCGCATATCCTACAAATATAGGAAACACTTTTCAAAAAACCGAAAAGCCGTCAGTTCTCCGCCGCTATGGCCCTGATTATCGAGTCCAGCACGGGATTCACGGCCCATGACGAAGCGGTCAGGTTGTTCGTAATCAACGAAAACACTATGGTGTGCGAAGGGTCGCCGTCGGAAGCCAGTATATAGCCGCTGTAGCTGCGAACGCCGTTCATCGACCCGCTCTTCATCCTGATGCGCGAGCGGAATTCAGGCGTCTCGGAAGGGAACTTGTACTCAAGCGTGCCTCTCTCTCCCGGAGAAGGCAGTGTCCGGAGATAGATATCCGCACAGGGACTCTGGAGCATCATCCTGAGGAAGCGCACGAAGAAATCCGCACTGACATAGTTCTTGCGGGAGAGGCCGCTGCCGTCGAAAATCTGGCACACCCCTTCCGCAGGAAGACCCGCTTCCAGGAGTGCAGCCTCGGCCGCCGCACAGCAGTCGCCGTACCCGGCGGAACCGCTGCGCGAAAGAGACAGCGCCTTGAAGAGGGTCTCGGCGAAGAAATTGTCGCTCTCGCAGTTGGTCTCGCGCACGATCGAAGCCAGCGTCGGGGAATAGCTCGAGCCTATGAATGTCAGTGAACCCCACGATGCGGCGGCAGGGCCGGAAGTCTCGCCTGGCAGTAGACGGACTCCGCCGTCAGGGCCTATGTCCGCAGGCCCGAGGGACCTTATCCCCCTGGACTCCAGATATCTGCAGAAATAGCTCGCACAGGTGTAGGCAGCGAAGCTGTTCGAACATTCGAGGGTATAGGCTCCGCGGTCCGAGGGGAACTCCCCTACGAAACCTGCAACGGGGGCGAGAGGCGTGTTTATATAGCACAGGGTATTTGCCGTGCCCCTGGAAGATGTGACGGCATAGTTGCGGTACTCCATCCAGGGTGTCTCGGGATAGGATACCCTCACGGACGGGGCCGACCCCGCCGAGGAGGCGGGACGCACGAGAAAGTTCTGCGCGTTCTCGAAGAAGTTCAGCCCTGTAGGGCCTGCACCGTAGTTGGTGCCGAGGTCGTCGTAGGTCCAGCCGAAGTTCTCGGCCACAGGCTCGGGGAAATAGCGAGGATCCGCAACCACACGGCCTTCTATGCGTGTGATTCCCGCATCGCGCACGAATCCGGCCCATTCGGAGAAAAGGCTCTCGAGAGGCTCGGCACAGGGCACTCTGGCTCCGGTCGTCGGGTCTCCGCCGCCTACGATGTAAAGGTCGCCGTGCAGCACGCCGTCCTCGATGCTGCCGCTATAGGCAAGCCTCGTCTCGAAGCGGTAGTCCTCTCCGAGCTCCAGCAGGGCGAGCCCCGTGGTGATGAGCTTCATGTTGGAGGCCGGGACGAGTCTCAGACCGGGATTGACGCAGGCTACCGTATCGCCGTCCATTCTGACGGCAAGCACTCCGACGGCAGCCGGGCCGAGAGGCTGGGCCTTGCAGATGCGCTCCACCTTCTGCCTGGCTCCCTCCGGGACAGGCTGACCCTCCGGGGCTACAGCAGCAGTCGCGCCCCGACCGTTGAGCAGGAGCGCGACGCATACGGCAAATATTGCCGTTCTCATTTCACGGTTTCCTTGACGGTAGCGCTGAGCTTTTCGTAGAGGGCGTCGGTCTTCTCGAGGATTTCCTTGCGGAGAGCCGTATAATATGCCTTCTTGGGACCTTCGACCTTGGCGCCGGCCTTGTCCTTGAGCTCGTTGTACAGGTTGATAGCCTCTTCCATCAGCTCGGCGACCTTGCCGTCGGCAAGTTCAGGCTTGACTTCGGCGACTACCGAGCAATCCTCCACGAAAGCGCCGAGAACATATTCGATGTCCTTCTTGATGTCTCTAAGGTTCATAACTTCACTGGTTTAATAATTGACGGCGCAAATATACTAAGAAACCGAGAGGAATGGAAATAAACTTGTTTAATTTACATTCCCGATGTGCACCAGTATATGTAGCCGGAGGCTAAATATACAAGAAGCCGAGAGCAATGCAAGTACTATCGGAGAATACGCCTTACCCCCACGACATCCGTCCTGCCGTAATAGTCCTCGCCGCCCGGCACTATGGAATTTATGCGCACGAGCTGGGAAGAGTGTATGATCCTGCCGTCGCCGATGTACATGGAGACATGCGTGACCGAACGGACGCTGCCGTCGGGAGACTTGCTTCCGTAGAAGATCAGGTCGCCGGGGCGCATGGATCCGAGGTCGTAGGGGACGCTCACTCCACAGTTAATCTGCTCGCGGGCGTTTCGCGGAAGCACTATGCCGTTCATCATGTATACAAGTTTGATGAGCCCGCTGCAGTCGAAGCCGTACACGCTGCAGCCGCCCCACAGATAAGGCGTGCCGAGCATACTCTCGGCCGTCCGCAGCAGAGACTCTCCGTCCGCACGGACAGACATGCGCCAGGTCTCCAGGTCCGCGACATCGGCCTCTCTGACCCATGCCCTGCGCCCGGCGGCCGTCACTGCCTCCACCCAGAGCACGCCATCCTCCGAGACGGCCGCACCGTCCCCCTTGCACACGACATCGCCGAGTATGAAATCCGAAACCCGCACCGATGAATCGTCCGGAAGGCTGTACAGGACGCTGTGCTGCGCGACACATATCCACTTGGGGGCTTCAGTATATCGTTCCAGCTGCCCTTCGTCCATTTCGGCAAGTACCAGCTCGTTGGTCCAGACATCCTTATAGTCCGGAACGTCGACCCTGCGCCAATAGCGCTCAGAGCCCGTTATCTCGACCACCGTCCCCATAAGGCACTGGCTCTCGAGCGCCGATTCATAGTCGGGCTCCGCGCGCAGATAGCACAGGGACGTGTTGACAACAGCCCAGCGGCGGCCGTCGTCGGCACCGCAGACAGGGACAAGGCAGAGCAGCAGCATGGCCGTCACGGCCGAAAGATACTTTTTCATGGCAGGTCTCAGATATTTATCGTTTGGTAAATATACTCAAAAATGACTATCTTGCATATTATGGACAGACGTGAATTCCTGAAAAAGGCGGCAGCGGGTGCCGCGGCGGCCGGAATAGCCGGCCTTGGACTGCCTGGAGGCATCTCGGCACAGGACATCATCGGCGGTGCCCGGGACATCGCAGCCATGGGGCCGGAGCGCCGCCAGGGAAAGTTCGCCATAAGATACGGGCCCTACGAGCTGCACCTGAGGCACACCTTCACGGTCTCCGGATATTCGAGGACGGCAACCCCCGGAGTGCAGCTGCGCGTAAGCTACGATGGCGTGACCGGCTACGGCGAGGCCTCGATGCCCCAGTACCTCGGACAGAGCGTCGAAAGCGTCATGGCCTTCCTGTCGAAGGTAGACCTGAGCCGTTTTTCCGACCCGTTCGCCCTTGAAGACATACTCTCCTATATAGACAGCCTCTCCGAAGGCGACAGTGCGGCCAAGGCGGCGGTGGACATCGCCCTGCACGACCTCGTGGGCAAGCTGCTCGGAGCACCGTGGTACAGGATATGGGGGCTCGATGCGCAGAAGGCTCCGGCAACCAGCTTCACGATAGGCATCGACACCCCGGAGGTCGTAAGGGAGAAGACCCTCGAATGCGCTGGCCGTTTCAAGGTGCTCAAGGCCAAAGTCGGAGTTCCCGAAGACAGGATGCTCATCGGCACCATACGCGAGGTGACAGACCTTCCGCTCGTGGTCGACGCCAACCAGGGTTGGACCGACAGGCAGAAGGCGCTCGACGAGATATTCTGGCTCAAGGAAATGGGAGTTCTGATGGTGGAGCAGCCGATGCCGGCCGGCCGCCATGACGACAACGCATGGATCACCGAACGGAGTCCGCTTCCGATATTCGCCGACGAAGCCGTGCAGAGGCTCGCCGACATTCCCCGCATAAAAGGCGCCTACCACGGAATAAACATCAAACTGATGAAGTGCACGGGCATGCGCGAGGCATGGAAGATGCTCAACTACGCCCGGGCCGAAGGCATGAAGGTGATGCTGGGATGCATGACCGAAACCTCCTGCGCCGTCTCGGCCGCCGCGCAACTCTCGCCCGCCGTGGATTTCGCCGATCTCGACGGAAACCTCCTGATAGACAACGATATCTTCAATGGTGTGCAGGTAGTGGACGGAAAACTCATCCTCGGCGATGCCCCCGGAATAGGAGCCGTACCGGTATCAGATTAAAAATCAAGAAGTGTCCTTCGGTGCCCGGGGCCGGACTCGAACCGGCACATCTTTAAGGGATAATGGATTTTGAGTCCATCGCGTCTACCAATTCCGCCACTCGGGCCTGCAGGCCGAGAAGCATACGGCCGCGGGACTGCAAATTTATCCAAAATCCCTGACAAAACAAAAGGCTGATATTTTATTTATACGCTCCGTCATACACGGCAGCACGCTTTGCACAGATTGGCCGCAAATCGTCTTCCTGCAAATCTCTTCCAGCAAAACACCTTCCACGGCATCCTCGTTTCAGCAACCGTAGAATCCGTCTCACTGAAGAAGACACCCCGAAATTGGTCACACCTGCAACAGCCATGACCCTCCAGAGCGGCCACAATGGCCACCGGCGTGGAGGGTGTTTTGCAGAAACGCATCACGGAGCATCCGAAAGCATAAATAAATCCGGCCGGCGGGTCCAACACTTGAAAGTTTTCCGTATATTGTAATGTTGTTTCGACAAGAAAGTTTTCCGATATGGGCAGTGAGAACATATTCGTGGTCTGCGACCGCAATGTAGAGACCCTTGCGAGGAGCCTCGCTCCGGGGCGTCCTCTGCTGGCGATTACCGCCGACGAGGAGCACAAGGACATGGACACGGTGCTCGGCATCTGCCGCTGGCTGCTGGAATGCAGGGCCGACAGGGACGCCGTAGTCTATGCGGTTGGCGGCGGCGTGACCACAGACATGGCCGGATTCGCGGCCAGCATCTACAAGAGGGGCGTCAGATATGTCAACTACCCCACCACGCTGCTCTGCCAGGTCGATGCCGGCATAGGCGGAAAGACGGGCGTGAACCTCGACGGCTACAAGAACATACTGGGAGTGATAAACTTCCCGCTCGAGACGCGCATCCTGCCGCAGGCGCTCGAGACCCTTCCCGAACGGGAACTGCGCAGCGGTGCGGCGGAAATGCTCAAGACTTTCATCATAAAGGACGGGGGAAACTACCGCAAGGCGGTGGAAGCGCTCTCACGCAAGAAGATCGACCTCGATGAACTGGCACCCCTCGTAGAGGCGGCTGCCGACGTCAAGAGGGAGATTGTCGCAAAAGACCCCACTGAGAAAGGCCTGCGCAGGGTGCTGAACCTCGGACACACCTTCGCCCACGCGATAGAATGGTACCAGCACGGCCATACCCGGCCCGCAGCAGCGGCAGCGGACGGACGGACCGGCCATGAGAATCCGACGGCGACTCGGACGGTGGCAGCATCGGCGGCAGAGACGGCAGCAGCGTCAGCAGCAGCATCGGCGGCAGCGTCGGTGGCAGAGACGGCGGCAGCGTCGGCAACTACACCGGCAGCAGCATCGTCAGCCGGAAGCGCTCCATATTCCCACGGGGAGGCGGTCGCGATAGGCATAATACAGGCTGCGCGCATATCGGAAGAGCTCGGAATCGCCGCACGGGGACTCGCAGAAAGGCTCGCGGAAGACTTCAGGGCCTGCCGGTTGCCCGTAGAACTGCCCTGCCGCGCGCAGCTGCTCGAGCAGGCGATATGGAAGGACAAGAAAGCAGAGCACGGAATAATACACTTCGTGCTCATAGAAGATATAGGAACCGTTATAATCAAGGATCTGGATGATTTGCACCTGCATACAGAATAAAGACTACGACGCCATAGCCGGAATCCTGTCCGGAAACGAGGTGGAGCTCGCCGAAATCAGGCTGGATTCGTGCACGCTGGACGACGCACAGATAAAGGAACTCTTCTCGGACAGCGACATCCCGCTTGTCGCGACATGCCGGATAGATGTCTGCGGCTCGGCAAGGCTCGCGGAGCACAAGCTCAGACTGGCCGTCGAGGCTGGAGCGAGGTTCGCCGACCTTGAGATAGAGGCCCCGGCCCAGATGAGCAAGGACTTCCAGGCCCTGTGCCGCGAGAACGGCACGGAGCTCATACGTTCGTACCACGATTTCAGCGGAACTCCCGACGACGGAGTGCTGCAGATGGCCCTCGCCCGCTGCTTCAGATACGGAGCCGACATAGCCAAGATCGTCACGCTCGCCAGGGACGCGGAAGACGTGAAGAGGGTCGAGTCCCTGTATTCAGTGGTTCTGGAAGGACAGAGTTCGATGCAGGGGCGCCTGATAGCGTTCTGCATGGGCGAGGCCGGAAGGGAGTCGCGTATGGAATGCCTGCGCCGAGGGGCGCCGTACACGTACGCCGCCCTCTCGCAGGGCGAGGCCACTGCCTCCGGGCAGTGGGACTCGGCGCAGATGCGCTCGGCTCTCTACCGGGACGGCTTCAGCTACCGCCGCGACGGCATCGCGATGCCCGCGTCGAAGAGCTTCGCCCAGCGCGCGATACTGGCCGCAGCCCTCGCCCAGGGCACTTCGCGGCTCGACGGCTACAGCCCCTGCGGCGACACTGCGGCGGCGATAGCCCTGGCGCAGTGCCTGGGAGCGAAGATACATTCCGACGGCTCCGTCCTCCACATCGAAGGCATAGGGGCGCACGCGGGCCAGCTCAGCCTGGACGGCATAGAATGCGGCGAATCGGGCCTGCTCACGAGACTCGCTATTCCGCTGCTCTCCGTCCTTAACACGAAACCCTTCAGGATAGACGGCTCGGGCACGCTGACGAGACGCCCGCTGAGCTCGGCAGCCGACATAATGGCCTCGTTCGGTGTGCTGCTGTCCAACGCACAGCCGAGAGGGGAGAAAGAAGTATTCGTGCCCGCGACGGCAAAGGGCGCCCTGCTTCCGGGAACGGCAAATGTGCCGGGCAAAGGCGGGTCGCAGCTGATTTCAGGGCTTCTCATGGCCCTGCCCCTGTGCGAAGGGGATTCAAGGCTGCGCGTGGGCGAGCCCCGCAGCATACCCTACATGTACATGACCCTCGACGTCCTGCGCCACTTCGGCATCCGCACCAGGAGCGAAATGGAAGGCGACGCAGAAATGCTCGAACGCGACGACTGGTCGTCATGCAGCGCGATAGACTTCCACATCAAGGGCAGGCAGCGCTACCATGCAGCCGATTTCACTATAGAGGGCGACTGGAGCGCAGCGGCGAACTTCCTCGTCGCCGGAGCGATATTCGGAAGCGTGAGCCTGCGCGGACTCGACACCAGGTCGATACAGGCCGACATATCCATACTCGACATACTCGTAGAGGCCGGCGCCGTGGTGTCGGAGCTCGAAGACGGCAGCGTATGCGCCTGCAAGGCTCCGCTCGAAGCCTTCGAGACCGACCTCAACAACGCCCCGGACCTTTTCCCCATAACTGCGCTGCTCGCGGCATTCTGCGCCGGCGAATCCAGGATCTCGGGAGCCGGAAGGCTCAGGGCCAAGGAATCGGACAGGGCCGCCGCCATAATCGAGACTCTCGGCAGAATGGGAGTGGAGGCCGGGATAGACGGCGACACCATGTATGTCTGCGGAGAATCCCTCGCCTCGAGAATACTGTCGTCGAGGCTGCTGGAGGGCGGAGAATACTCCTCGTTCCACGACCACCGCATAGCCATGATGCTCAAGGTGGCCTCCATAGCGGCAAAAAGCCCCATCGTCATAGACGATGAGGCTTGCGTAGGAAAATCCTTTCCCGAATTCTACTCGGCCTTCGGCTCCTCGTTCTGATCTGCGGGAGCAGCCTCGGCGGCAGGTGCCTCTGCTGCGGGCTCCGCAGCGGGAGCGGCCTTTACCTCGGGCTCGGCAGCGGGCGCTGCGGCGCTTGCGGCTGCACCCTCGGCCTTCTTGGCGCGGCTGCGGCGGGTCGTCTTCTTTGCGGCGGACTTCTGGGTTCCGGCTGCGAGGGCGGCCTCGTTGAAGTCAACGAGCTCGATCATGGCCATTTCGGCTGCATCTCCCTGACGGAAGCCCACATGAAGCACGCGAGTGTATCCGCCGGGACGGTCTGCAATCTTGGGAGCGACCGTGCGGAAGAGCTCTGAGACAGCCTCCTTGTTCTTGAGGTAGCTGAATACGACACGGCGGTTGTGGGTCGTATCCTCCTTTGACTTGGTGATAAGCGGCTCTACATAGCTCCTGAGGGCCTTGGCCTTCGCAACGGTAGTCGTGATTCTCTTATGAAGGATGAGAGAAGACGCCAGGTTGGAGAGGAGGGCCTTGCGGTGACCGCTCTTGCGACCAAGATGATTTACTGCTTTATTGTGTCTCATCTTAATTATACGTTCTTTTTGTTAACTTCGATATTGTACTTGGAAACATCCATTCCGAACGAAAGCTTCATCTTGTCCACAAGCAGGTCGATCTCGTTGAGAGACTTGCGGCCGAAGTTGCGGAATTTCATAAGCTCCGAGCGGGAGTATGAAACGAGGTCGGCGAACGTGTCGATGTCAGCCGCCTTGAGGCAGTTGAACGCGCGCACGGAAAGGCCGACGTCGGAAAGCTCGGTCAGAAGCAGATGCCTCATGCGCAGAGACTCCTCGTCGAGCTCCTTGTTCTCAGTCTCCACGGCACTCTCTATCGACATCTTCTTGTCGTCGGTAAAGAGCTTGAAGTGATAGATGAGTATGCTTGCAGCTTCGTGAAGCGCAGAGCTCGGAGAGATCGAACCGTCGGTCTCGATCTCGAGGATGAGCTTGTCGTAGTCCGTCCTCTGCTCCACACGGTAGTTCTCGGTAGTCCAGTTGACCTTGCGGATAGGCGTGTAGATCGCATCGACAGGAATCGTCCCTATCGGAGTGTTCTCGTCACGCATCTCCTCGGCAGGCACGAAACCGCGGCCCTTGTTGATCGTAAGGGTGATTTCGAGCTTGACTGAAGGCTCCAGAGAGCAGATGTGCAGTTCAGGATTCAACACCATGAAAGAAGACAATCCCTTGGAGATATCCTCTGCCGTGAACTCCTGCTTGCCGCTTATCACGATAGTCACCGTCTCGCTGTCGACAGACTCGACCATACGGCGGAAGCGCACCCTCTTGAGGTTCAGGATGATGTCCTGCATCCCCTCGATGACGCCGGGTATGGTGGCGAACTCCTGGTCCACGCCGGAGATCTTGATCTGGCTGATAGCGAAACCTTCCAGAGAGGAAATCAGGATACGGCGAATAGCATTGCCTATGGTCTGTCCGTATCCCGGCTCGAGAGGGCGGAATTCGAAACGGCCGTAGGTATCGGTGCTTTCGAGTACAATTACCTTGTCAGGTTTCTGAAATGATAAGATTGCCATATCGTAAATGGTGTTAATATTACTTGGAGTAGAGGTCGACGATCAGCTGCTCGTTGATGTTCTCGGGAATTTCCGTCCTTGTCGGAACATTGAGGAACTTACCGGTCAGATTCTTGGTGTCGAAGTCGATCCATGAATACTTGGTGACGGAAGCCACGCTGTTCTGGATTACCTCGAGACTCTTTGACCTCTCTCTTACCGCAACCGTGTCGCCGGGCTTCACATGGGTCGAAGGAATGTTGCATACATTGCCGTTGAGGGTGATGTGGCAGTGTGACACGAGCTGGCGGGCCGCCGCACGGGTAGGCGCGATGCCCATACGGTATACGATGTTGTCGAGACGGGACTCGAGCAGCACGATCAGGTTCTCACCCTTCTGTCCGGCCATGCGTGAGGCCTTCTTGTAGGTGTTGTGGAACTGACGCTCGAGGATGCCGTACATATACTTCACCTTCTGCTTCTCCTTGAGCTGCATAGCGTAGTCTTTCTGCTTCTTGCGCTTTGCAGCGAGTCCGTGCTGTCCCGGAGGGAAGTTTCTCTTCTCGAAATATTTGTCTGAACCGAAAATGGGTTCGCCGAACTTGCGGGCTATCTTGGTGCTGGGACCTGTATATCTTGCCATGGTAATCTAAGATTTGAAAATTAAACTTTACGACGGCCTTTCGGTCTGCAACCATTGTGGGGCATGGGGGTAACGTCGATGATCTCGGTTACGGTGATGCCTGCGTTGTTGATGGTGCGGATTGCAGATTCACGACCTGCTCCCGGACCCTTGACATAGCACTTCACCCTGCGCAGACCTGCATCGTATGCAGTCTTGGCGGCATCCTCAGCGGCAACCTGGGCCGCATAGGGGGTGTTCTTCTTCGAGCCCCTGAAACCGCTCTTGCCCGCGGAACCCCAGCTGATGACCTGACCCTGGGCGTTGGTCAGAGACACGATTACGTTGTTGAAGGTTGATGAAATATGGGCCTCGCCATAAGCTTCAACCTTGACAACTCTCTTGGATGTTGTAGTTTTCTTTGCCATAATTCATCAATTTTTACTTGGTGGCCTTCTTCTTGTTGGCTACGGTCTTCTTGCGTCCCTTGCGGGTACGGGCGTTGTTCTTGGTGCTCTGGCCGCGCACGGGAAGTCCGAGACGGTGACGGATTCCGCGATAGCAGCCGATATCCATGAGGCGCTTGATGTCCAGCTGGACTGAGGAACGGAGCTCGCCCTCTATCTTGTACTCCTCGTTGATCTCGGCACGGATCTTGGCGATCTGGTCATCGTTCCAGTCACCGACCTTGATGGTGGGATCGACGCCGCACTTCTCAAGAATCTTCTTGGCCGAAGGGCGTCCTATACCGTAAATATAGGTGAGTCCTATCTCTCCCTGTTTGTTGTTGGGTAAATCAACACCGGCTATTCTTGCCATAATTATACTTTACTTAATTTGTTACTGTTTATTAACCTTGGCGCATCTTGAACTTGGGGTTCTTCTTGCAAATCACGTAAAGACGACCTTTGCGCCTGACGATCTTGCAATCCTCGCTACGCTTCTTGATGGATGTCTTGACTTTCATATCTGTGCTTTTTATTTGTATCTGAAAGATATTCTGCCCTTAGTTAAATCGTACGGTGAAATTTCTACTCTAACTCTGTCGCCAAGAAGAATATGGATAAAGTTCATACGCATCTTGCCCGAAATATTGCAGAGCAGGACGTGACCGTTCTCAAGCTCGACTTTGAACATCGCGTTGGGAAGGGTCTCGATCACCTTTCCATCTTGTTCTATTGCCACTTGTTTTGACATAAAAAATTACCTTAAAATTTAATTCCGCTATCTTTCTCGATAAAGTCAAAGGTCGAGAGCTGCTCTGCACGGCCTTTTCGGACAACAACCGTAAGCTCGAAGTGGGCCGACTTCTTATGGTCGGAAGTATGGACCGCCCACCCGTTCCTGTCCAGGTAGACACCCCGTCCTCCCGCATTGATCATCGGTTCGATGCACAGTACCATACCTTCGACGAGGTGGGTACCGCGTCCCGGGCGTCCGTAGTTGGGAACTCCCGGATTCTCGTGCATCTCCCTTCCGATTCCGTGGCCCTCCAATTCGCGGACCACAGAGAAGCCGAACGATTCTGCATACGATTGTACCGCGTATCCGATATCTCCGATTCGCGCACCTGCCACAGCTGCCTCTATGCCCTTGTAGAGCGACGCCTTGGTGACGTCCAGGAGCCTGCGGGTGGACTCGTCCACCTCCCCCACGGGGAAGGTGTATGCCGAGTCGCCGTTATAGCCCTTGTAGAGGGTACCTATGTCTGCCGAAACGATGTCGCCCTCCTTGAGGACATAGTCCGAGGGAAACCCGTGGACTACCACATCGTTGACGGAGGCACAGATAGCTGCAGGGAAGCCTTCAAAACCCAAGAAACTCGGAATCGCACCGTTGTCGCGGATAAAAGTCTCGGCAACCCTATTCAACTCTTTCGTTGTCACACCGGGGGCCACCGCCTTACCGACTTCTGCCAAGGTCTTTGAGACCAGTATGGCGTTCTCACGCAAAAGCGCAATCTCTTCTTCAGTCTTAGGCTTGATCACAACCTCTTGAAATTTTAATCAAAGAACTACATACCTGAGCGCCCGCTCAGACGGCCGGTCTTCATCAGACCGTCGTAGTGGCGCATCAACAAATAACTTTCCACCTGCTGGAGCGTATCCAGAACCACACCCACGAGAATCAGCAGAGAAGTACCTCCGAAGAAGCTCGCGAACGAGTTGTTCACGCCGAAGATCATTGCGATGGCAGGGAGGATGGCGATGATGCCGAGGAAGAACGAGCCGGGGAGGGTAACTCGGTCCATGATGTTGTCGAGATACTCCACGGTCTGCTTTCCGGGCTTCACGCCGGGGATGAATCCTCCGTTGTTCTTCAGGTTCTCCGCCATCATCCTGGGGTTCACGGTCACGGCCGTGTAGAAGAAGGTGAAGAGCACGATGAGGATGAAGAAGATGAAGTTATACCAGAATCCGGTATAGTCGCCGAGCGTAGCCGCGAGACCGCGGGTGGCGTCCCAGCGCGCGAAGAGCATGGGGAAGAGCATCAGGGCCTGGGCGAAAATGATGGGCATCACGCCGGCAGCGTTGATCTTCAGGGGCACATACTGGCGGACACCGCCGTAGAGCTTGTTGCCCACGACTCTCTTGGCATACTGGATAGGCACCTTGCGGACTGCCTGCACGAGGGCGATTGCAGCCACAATCACGAAGAACCAGACGAGGAACTCGACGAGCAGCAGGATAAGACCTCCGTTGTTGATGGAGAGCTTCTCACCTACTTCGGCGACGAGCGCATAGGGCAGACGGGCCACGATACCGATCATGATTATGATTGAGATACCGTTTCCTATACCCCTGTCGGTAATACGTTCGCCGAGCCACATCACGAACATCGAGCCGGCCATCAGGATGACGGTGGCCACGAGGTTGTAGACGAAATTGCTCCAGCCGAGCGAGTTAACCGCGACGAATGCCGATGCGGGAATCTGGTTGTGTACCGTAGCGAGGTATGCGGGACCCTGGATCGCGATGATCAGGATCGTCAGCAGCCTCGTTATCTGGTTCATCTTGCGCCTGCCGGCCTCACCCTCCATCTGCATTTTCCTGAAACGGGGGACGAACACCGCCAGAAGCTGCACCACGATGGATGCCGAAATGTAGGGCATCACACCGAGAGCGAAGATCGAGGCGTTGCCGAATGCTCCGCCGGAGAACATGTTAAGCAGGCCGACGAGACCCTCCTGGGCCGTCGACTGCAGACCGGCAATCATCGAAGCATCGATACCCGGCAGCACCACGAAGCATCCGAACCTGTAGATCAGGATAAGGAGGAAGGTGTAGACGAGTCTCTTGCGGAGCTCCTCGATCTTGTAGATGTTCTTTATAGTCTCTATGAATCTCATAAGACTACTCGTTTACGACCGCCTTTCCTCCGGCAGCCTCGATTTTGGCGACGGCCGACTTCGAGAACGCGTCAGCGGTAACCGTCAAGGCAGTCTTGATCTCTCCGTTGGCGAGAACCTTCACGAGGTCGTTCCTGGAAGCATATCCGGCAGCCTTGATCTCGGCCACGCCGAACTCTTTAAGGCCGCACTTGGCCGCTACGTCCTCGAGGGCCGAAAGGCTTACGGCCTTGTACTCGACCCTGGTCGGGTTCTTGAAGCCGAACTTGGGGAGGCGCCTCTGGATAGGCATCTGGCCGCCCTCGAATCCGATCTTGTGCTCATAGCCGGCACGCGCCTGGGCACCCTTGGTACCACGGGTGGAAGTGCCGCCCTTGCCAGACCCCTGTCCGCGACCGAGCCTCTTGCTTGTGTGGGTAGAACCCACGGCAGGTTTCAAATTGTTGAGTTTCATCTTTCGGTCCTCCTTAATCAATCACTTCTACTTTGCAGAGATGGGCGATCTTCGCCACCTGGCCGGCGGTAACCGGAGTCTTCTCCACTTCGACTGTACGGTGCATACGGCGGATTCCGAGGCAGCGGAGGTTGTCCTTCTGACGCTTGGTCTCGCCGTTGCTGCTTATAATCTGTGTAATCCTGTATTTAGCCATAATCGTGTCCTCCTCTAACCGTTGAAAACCTTGTTCATAGACACGCCGCGCAGGCCTGCCACGGTGTATGCGTCCCTCATCTGGGTAAGGGCGGCCACGGTAGCCTTCACGAGGTTGTGGGGGTTCGAAGAGCCCTTGGACTTCGCGAGCACGTTCTGGATACCTACGGACTCGAACACGGCACGCATCGCACCGCCGGCCTTCACACCGGTACCGGGAGCCGCGGGCTTGATGAATACGCGCGAGCCGCCGAACTTGGCCTCCTGCTCGTGGGGAACCGTGGTGTTGATGATAGGAATCTTCACGAGATTCTTCTTGGCATCCTCGACACCCTTCGCGATGGCGGCGGTAACTTCGTTAGCCTTTCCAAGACCATAACCTACAACGCCGTTCTCGTCACCGACCACCACGATTGCGGCGAAGCGGAAGTGACGACCACCCTTGGTTACCTTAGTAACCCTCTGGATGGCAACAAGCCTGTCCTTGAGCTCAAGGTCAGAAGTCTTTACTCTTTTAACATTTGTATTTGCCATAGTCTCTTCTGTTAGAATACGAGGCCGCCTTCACGGGCAGCGTCTGCCAAACTTTTAACTCTTCCGTGGAAAAGGTAGCCACCGCGGTCGAAGCAGATGGTGGTGATACCCTTGGCGATCGCGCGCTCGGCAATGGCCTTTCCGACGATGGCCGCCGCTTCGATTCCGGTCTTGCCCTTGCACTGTGCTGCAAGCTGCTTGTCGTTGGATGCCGCAGCACAGAGAGTCTTTCCCTGCTCATCATCGACCACCTGCACGTAAATCTGCTTGTTGCTGCGGAAAACCACCATACGGGGTTTCTCGGCAGTGCCGTTGACATGCTTACGGATACGATAATGAATCCTTCTTCTTCTTTCAATTCTATTGAGTGCCATACTATACTCTCCTTATTATTTAGCGCCTGCGGTCTTGCCGGCCTTGCGACGGAGCTGCTCACCGACGAACTTGATACCCTTGCCCTTGTAAGGTTCAGGCTTGCGGAATGAACGGATCTTTGCCGCCACCTGGCCTATAAGCTGCTTGTCACAGCTCTTGAGGATGAGGACAGGGTTCTCGCCCTTGCGGACATCGGGAACCTCGGCGGAAACTTCTTTGGGAAGCATGAGCTGGATCTCGTGGGAATATCCCAGGGAGAAGGTCAGTATCTGGCCGTTGGCGGCGACACGGTAACCCACGCCCACCAGTTCCTGCTTTACGGTGAACTGTTCGCTTACGCCGACTACCATGTTGTGCGCGAGTGCACGGTAGAGTCCGTGCATCGAGCGGTGACGGGGCTGGTCGGTCGGCCTGGTGAACTTGATCTGATTGTCCTCGACGGTCACGTTGATGTCAGAGTCAACCTTCTGGCTCAACTCTCCGTGAGGTCCTTTAACCTTCAGTACGTTGCCGGGAAGGAGCTCGGCGCTCACCCCGGTCGGAAGGCTTACAGGCAATTTACCAATTCGTGACATTCAAACAATGTATTTAGATTAATATACGTAGCAAATAACTTCACCGCCTACGCCGAGTTCCTTGGCCTCCTTGTCGGTGATGATGCCCTTGGAGGTGGAGAGGATGGCGATTCCGAGTCCGTTGAGGACGCGGGGCATGTTCTCCACATCGGTATACTTGCGCAGACCGGGAGTAGACACGCGCTCTATCTTCTTGATCGCGGCCGTCTTGGTCTGGGGGTGATACTTGAGAGCTATCTTTATCGTATTGAACGGGGTACCCTCCACCACCTTGTAGCTGAGGATATAGCCCTTCTCACAGAGTATCTGGGTAATGGCGAGCTTCATCTTTGAGGAAGGGATCTCCACCACCTTCTTGCCTGCACTGTATGCATTGCGAACTCTGGTGAGGTAATCTGCAATAGGATCAGTCATATCTATAAATCTCTTTTTTAATTTTTACCAACTTGCCTTCTTGACCCCGGGGATGAGACCGTTGCTGGCCATCTCGCGGAACTGGATACGGCTGATGCCGAATGCCCTCATATATCCCTTGGGGCGGCCTGTAAGGGCGCAGCGGTTGTGAAGGCGGACGGGAGAGGCGTTCTTGGGGAGCTTGTCGAGAGCAGCCCAGTCACCTGCCTCCTTGAGAGCCTTCCTCTTCTCCGCGTACTTAGCAACGAGCTTCGCGCGCTTTACCTCGCGGGCTTTCATTGATTCTTTTGCCATAGTATCTTAATTGTTATGTTTCTTGAAAGGCAGTCCGAATGCAGCGAGCAGCGCGTGGCACTCCTCGTCGGTGCGGGCCGTCGTAACGAATGTTATCTCGAGTCCGTGGATGCGGGGGTTCTTGTCGATGTCGACCTCGGGGAAGATGATCTGCTCCTTGAGTCCGAGGGTGTAGTTGCCGCGGCCGTCCATGTTCTCGGCGATACCGTTGAAGTCGCGGATACGGGGAAGGGCCACCCTGATGAGCTTCTCGAGGAACTCGTACATCTTCACGTCACGCAGGGTCACCTTCGTTCCGATAGGCATGCCCTTACGGAGCTTGAAGTTGGAGACGTCCTTGCGGGAAGTCGTGATAAGGGCCTTCTGGCCGGTAATCAGAGAGAGCTCCTCTGCCGCCTCCTCTACAAGTTTCTTGTCCTGGGTGGCGGTGCCGACGCCTTCGTTGATGGTGATCTTCACCAGGCGGGGAACCTGCATCACGCTGCTATAGGAGAACTGCTTGGTAAGCTTCTCCACGATTTCCTCTCTGTAGACCTTCTTAAGGGCAGGAACATATCCTGCAGGCAGTGCCTGTGCCTCTACGGGTGCGTTTTTCTTTGCCATAATTATTTGATCTCCTCCCCAGATTTTTTAGAGTAACGTACCTTCCTGTCGCCTTCCATCCTGTAGCCTACACGGGTAGGGGTGTTGGTCTTGGGGTCGATAAGATTGAGGTTTGAAATGTGAACGGGAGCCTCTTTCTTGACGATACCGCCCTGAGGCTGCTTGGTGTTGGGCTTGGTGTGCCTGCTGACCATGTTGATTCCCTCGACGAGGGCGCGGTCCTTCGACGGCTCGACGGCAAGGACCTTACCGGTCTTTCCCTTGTCGTTGCCGGCGTTTACATACACGGTGTCACCCTTCTTTATATGTATCTTTTTCATACTGCTTGATTATTAAAGGACCTCCGGTGCCAGTGAAACGATTTTCATGAAGTTTGCGCGGAGCTCTCTGGCCACGGGGCCGAAGATACGCGTTCCGCGGAGCTCTCCGGCGTTGTTGAGAAGTACGCAGGCGTTGTCGTCGAAACGGATATAAGATCCGTCGGCACGCCTGATCTCCTTCTTGGTGCGCACCACTACAGCTTTTGAGACTGTACCTTTCTTGGCGTCACCGCCGGGCAGCGCACTCTTTATCGCAACGACGATAGTGTCGCCGACAGTCGCATAACGGTGGTTGGTTCCGCCAAGCACGCGGATGCAGAGGACTTCCTTCGCACCGCTGTTGTCGGCCACCTGTAAACGTGTTTCCTGCTGTATCATAATATGCTATTTTGCTTTTTCGATGATTTCTACTAATCTCCAGTTCTTGGTCTTGCTCAGGGGACGGGTCTCCATGATGCGCACCGTATCGCCGATACCGCACTCGTTCTTGTCGTCCTGGGCGACGAACTTGGTGGTCTTCTTCACGAACTTGCCGTACAGGGGATGCTTCTCCTTGGTCTTCACCGCAACGATGATGGTCTTGTCCATCTTGTCGCTGACCACTACCCCTATTCTTTCCTTACGAAGATTTCTTTCCATAAGACAACTCTGATTTAGTTCTGTTTTTCTTTTTCAGCAAGGATAGTGATCATAAGAGCGATATCCCTTCTGGTCTTTCTTATCTTGGACGTGTCCTCCAGCGGAGAGACTGCGTGATTGATCTTCATCGTGTCGAGATTGTTCTTCTCAATCTCAATGCGGTCGCGCAGATCCGCTACAGACATTTCGCGTGCTTCTGATGCTTTCATTTCTCTTTCAGCGATAAACTATTCTACATAATCCCTGCGGACGACGAACTTTGTCGCAATGGGAAGCTTGTTGGCGCCGAGACGCATTGCCTCCTTGGCGACTGCGAGGGGAACGCCCTCAGCCTCGAAAATTATGCGGCCTGGGGTGATGGGAGCCACGAACGCATACGGATCGCCCTTACCCTTACCCATACGGGTATCGAGAGGCTTCTTGGTAATGGGCTTCACGGGGAACACCCTGATCCATATCTGACCTTCACGGTTCATGCGACGCGAGATTGCCTGACGGGCTGCCTCAATCTGCTGCGCCGTAAGCCAGCAATTTTCAAGGGTCTTGATACCGAACGAACCGAAGGCGAGCTGGTTGCCCCTCTGGGCGTTGCCCTTCATGCGGTTCTTCTGTTCCCTTCTGAATTTTGTTCTCTTAGGTTGTAACATCTCAGTATTACTTTTAAAATAATAATTCTGTTAAGTTCCTGAAAACCAGCCCCTTACGCGGAAAGAAGCCAATTTTTGGGATTGCAAATTTAGCAAAAAAATTTGAAATACAATCATTCCAAGCAAAAAATATGCATTATTTTCGACACGGAATCTGACAGGCCAACTATCCTCTGCTGAGCACATTGCGGATTTGGACGAAAAATTTTTCCGTGCAGTTTCGACAGGATTCCAAGACATGTTTCGGGAGCGGAATCCCGTTCCGCGCAAGCACGATTTTTGCCGGAGGACATAAGTTTGCTATCTTTGAGGTCGGCCCGATATGAAAAGGAAGATACTGCTGATATGCACCGTACTGCTGTGCTTCTGCCTCTGCTGCTCCGCACAGCAGAGGAGGAGGGTAACGGGCGTACCGATGTACTTCGAGCTGGACGAGCACGGGGACACGGTCTTCATGGAGACCCTCGATCCTATCTGGGTGTTCCCCCGCGGCCGCCAGATGAAGGGCTCCGACTGGCGGCGCTTCTACAAGCTGGTCTACAACTTCAACCGCGTCTACCCCTACGCCCTCGTGGGCCGCAGGCTCATGGCGCAGGTCGACAGCACGATAGCGGCCGACGTCAGCAAGCGCTCGGAGCGCAACCGCTACATCCACGATGTGGAGAGAGAGCTGTTCCGCCTGTTCGAAAAGGACATACGCCGCATGACCGTTAACCAGGGACTGGTGCTGATGCGGCTCGTCGACAGGGAATGCGGGATGAACGCCTACGAGATAATAAAGACATACGAAAGCGGTTTCGCCGCCAATTTCTGGCAGCTCGTCGCGAGGCTGTTCTCGCAGAACCTCAAGACACGCTACGACCCCAAACGCAACCAGGAGGACGCCAGGATAGAAGAACTGTGCGAAATCTGGGACAGCGGCAACTGGACCAACTTCTACTACTCGATATTCATGGAGCCGCCGATGATGACAGTCATTCAGGTGGATTCTCTCCAGAGCACAGTGAGAAAGTAGTGCCGTCGAAGCGGGCGTAGTTCCAGCCTCCGTCCATCCAGTCCTTCAGCACCACCAGCCTCGCCCCTCCCGGGAGCTCCATGTCGACGGCATCGTGCAGGTGCCCGAACACGAAATAGTCGACCTTGCGGCCGGCAAGGACGCCTGCCGCGAAACGGTAGAGCGGCTCCGACTCCCCCTTGAAACGGTATGGCTCGTGGCGGCGGCGGTTGGAATTGGACCAGCCGTTGCCTATGCGGAACGCTATCCAGGGATGCAGGAGCGAGAAGAGCCTCTGCGCGATGCGGCTGCGGAACAGACGGATCATCAGCGAATAGGACCTCGGTGCCCCGCCGAGCAGGTCGCCGTGGCCGAGACAGAAACTCCTGCCCCCGATAGAGAAGAATCCCGGCTGGTCGAAACGGTGCATGCCTATGCTCTCGAAATACGAGAATGTCCAGATGTCATGGTTCCCGGGGCAGAACCACACCTCCACTCCGGCATCCATTATGTCCATGAGGCAGGCGGTCACCCTCGAGCCCTCGCGGGGAATCACATCCCTGTACTCGTACCAGAAATCCCAGATGTCGCCGAGAAGATACAGCGCCTGCATACGGGCAACGGGCAGTGCCTTGAGGAAGGCTACGAACCGGGCCTCCCTCTCGGAGGGATCCCTGAACCTGAGGCCGAGATGCACGTCGGAGACGAAATACACTTCATTCCGTACGGCACCGGAGGGCTGTCCTTGCACGGGGAGCATGATCCGTCAGGAAAGTGCGAATATGAGGACCGCGACTATCACGCAGTAGAGCGCGAACCACGACAGCTTCGACTTCTTCACCAGGGCCACCATGACCTTGCAGGCGAGGAGCCCGGAGACGAAGGCGGACAGGAAGCCGAGGGCAAGAGGCAGGAAACCGAGATGTGCCGATGCCGCAGAAGTCCCGGAGAGGGCGGTCTCGAGTATCGAAAGGGACTGCTCTCCGATGATAGGGATAAGCACCATAAGGAACGAGAACTGCGCCATGCTCTCGCGGCGCACTCCGCAGATGAGTCCGGTGGCGATAGTGGTTCCGGAGCGCGAAAGCCCGGGAGCGACGGCGCACGCCTGGCCGAGGCCCACGACAAACGCCTGCCACCAGGAGATTCCATTCCTGTAGGAGTTGTTTATCCTGACCTTCCTGGTGAACACATCTGAAAAGCACAGCAGGGCCGCAGTCACCAGCAGGCACGCGGCAACAGTCCCGAGACCTTCTCCGAAAAGGCCTTTCACCTTGTCCTTGAAGAAGAACCCTATCACGGCAACCGGAATCATGGACACGCAGATCTTCAGGAAATAGTCCGTCTGGTCGTTATACCTGAACTTGAACACGCCCTTTATCAGGTCCCATATCGTATGCCTGAACACGACTATCGTACTGAGGACGGTCGCAAAATGGACCGTCACGGTAAAGTCGAGGAACCCGTCGGACTCTATTCCGAGAAGATCCCTTGAAATCATCAGGTGGCCGCTGCTGCTGACAGGAAGAAACTCAGTCAGTCCCTGCACGAGGCCGAGCACAATAGATTCCCACCACTCCATAAACTCTAATCCTGTTTTTCCTTATTTCCCTTGTCGAACGCGCCGAGTATCGCCGCCGCGATGACCGCAAAACCGGCCACCATCACTATCGGTGCGGCGACCATCCTGCGCCAGTTGAACATATCGTAGTTGAAGACTTCGGGGTCTTCCACACCGCCGCCCGCAAGAAGGACATACCCCAGCACGAGAAGCGCGAGCCCCCCGAGAATGAACTTAAGGCCTCTTTCCGTAACGGCCATTCTATTGTGATCCATTTCCATATCCGGCAAGTTAGTAATACAAGTCATCCTTCGACGCCGAAACGAGCCGGCGTACCACGAACAGCGTGCTGAGCACACAGATAAGGACACCGCACAGCAGCACGATGCCGGTAGTCATCAGAAGGGACGCCGTGCTGAACACGGAGAACAGCTGCGGGAAGGAGTCCTTCATGGCAGTGAACACGCCCCATATCACGGCTCCGGCGATGACGGCGGAGACAAGTCCCTGCAGCGCCGCGCTCCTGAGGAACGGGGCGAGGATGAACGAACGCGTGGCCCCGACGAGCCTCATGGTATGGATAGTGAACCTGCGCGCGAACACACTCAGGCGCACCATGTTGTTGATCAGCACAAAACTGATGAAAAGCAGCAGGGCTATGAGTACGGCGAACACGACGCTTATCCTGGCTATGTTGGAGGTCAGGGCCTCCACCAGGTTCTGCCTCGCGTCGAGCACGTCCACAATCTCCGGGGCGGAGAGCTGCTCGGATATGAACGCCAGGCTGTCGGGGTGCACATAGTCGGCCTTCAGCGTAACGTCCACCGAGACGGGGACGACGGAAGTCTCGAACACGTCGAGGAAGTCTTCGCCGAGCATGTCGGCAAGCTCTCTCTCCCCTTCCTCCCGGCTGACGACCCTGGTCTGCCTCACATAGGGATATGCGCTCACTTCCGAGGCGTATTCCTGCGCATCCTGCTCGTCGGCATCGGAAGTCAGGATAACCGAGACGGTCATGTTCTCCTTCAGGTAACGCGTCACAGACCCGGCATTCACCAGCACGAGCGACGCCACGCCGATAAGCAGCAGCACCAGCGAGATGCTTACCACGCTTGAAAGGTACGCATTCGCGATGCGTCTCCTCATCATCCTGCCGTCCTGCTTGGGCATACTTATCCAATTTCAGAATATCGGGGCAAAGATAATGAATTGTCTGACACTTTCTAAAATTATTTTACTATCTTTGTAATTATGAGTGGGATTAAGCAGAAAATACTGTTCGTCAACTCCGAGATATACCCCTATCTCCCTGAATCGGACATAGCCGGCATCGGCCGCTACCTGCCTCAGGGCATACAGGAACGCAAGAGGGAGATCCGTTCGTTCATGCCGCGATACGGCCTGATAAACGAAAGGAAGAACCAGCTTCACGAAGTCATCCGCCTTTCCGGGATGAACCTCATAATAAACGATGTGGACAGGCCGCTCATAATCAAGGTCGCATCGATATCCTCGGCCCGAATGCAGGTCTATTTCATCGACAACGACGACTATTTCAAGCGCAAGCAGACTTTCCGCGACGAAGACGGCTCGTTCTTCGCCGACAACGACGAGCGCGCCATATTCTTCGCACGGGGCGTGCTCGAGACCGTGAAGAAGCTCCGCTGGGCGCCGGACCTGATCCACTGCCACGGCTGGATTTCGCATCTTGTCCCCCTGTACCTGAAGAAGGCATACCGGGACGACCCTATCTTCTCGTCCAGCAAGGTCGTGCTTTCGCTGTACGACGACACCCCGCGCGACAGCTTCGACGCCGCCTTCGCCGACAAGGCGCGCTTCGGTTCGGCCGGAGACGAAGACCTTTCCCTGCTGCGGGAGAAGGCGGACGGCATAAATCTTGCTAAGACTGCCGCTCGGTATTCGGACGGAATAATCATCGGCGCAGAAGGTGTCGACGACGGCATCGTCCGGTATTGCAGGTCAATGGACCTGCCTGTCCTGGACTACGACGGGGCATCCGTCGAAGACGGGTCCTATGTAGACAAGTACTGTGAATTTTATGACAAACTCTAAGTTCATATACAGGGTCGCCGCGGGAATTTCGGTTCTCGCGTGCTGCGTCTCCTGCGTCGTCACCGACGAGACCCTCGGCTCCAACCTGATTCCGATAGAGCAGACCTACAAGTTCTACACCGAGCGGATCCCTATCGACCAGATAGAGGTCAGGATGGCCGACAGCCTGTCGGGCTACTCTTCCAGCAGGCTCGTGATAGGTGCGGTAAGCGACGAAGACTACGGCATGACCACGCGGAGCAGCGCCATAACCCTGGTTCCGCTGTTCAACGACAGCCTCGAGATAGGCAGGAACCCCGAGTTCAAGAATTTCCGTTTCGCGGTAGGAAGGGACACGCTTTCCTCCAACAGCGAAGACCAGCTGAGGATACTCCAGAACATAAACGTATACGAGCTCGACAGGGCGCTGGACGCCTCGAAGGACTACGACTGCAACAAGCCCATCCAGCCTTCCGCGAACAAGGTCGCAGAGGGCACTCCGATATATAACGGCGGAGACTCGCTCGTGTTCTACTTCACGAAGGAGTACGGCGAGAAGTTCCTGTCGCTCAGGCCCGAGGACTTCAAGGACTTCGAGACCTATACCGGAAAGTTCCCGGGAATATACATCGACACCGACCTTCCCGCCGGCGACGGAGGCAGGATCGACCTGTTCTCGCTCCAGCTCGGATACGACGTGGACTACTATTATCTCACGGGCAATTTCGCCAAGCTCAACTACAGCGCCGAGTTCGACGGAGAGAGGAAAGACACCTGCGTCTACTTCTACTACGGCGCAAGCGACTTCTACAATACGGATTCGCTGCTGACCAGCACCACCACCGGCAACTACCCGCAGTATGCGCTGAACCTCACGAGCCAGCAGACGGAAGACAGGGAGGGATACGCCACGGACAGGATATACATCGAAGGCGGAGGCGGCCTCAAGCCCGTCGTCCGGGCCGAACATCTGATAGAGCTTGCACAGCAGGCGATCGCGTCGAAGGGGGCAGACCCGGAGCAGGTCGTCATCAACAAGGCGTCGCTCGTATTCCCGTTCGAATTCCCCGCCGACTACCTCGACATGACCTACTGGCCGCAGATACTGTCGCCCACGTGCAAGCTGGTGGCCGAAGACGAAGAGAACGGCGAGAAGGTGGCGACCTTCATGGGACTGACGGACTCCAGTTCGAGCGACGAGAACCAGGGAGACGTGAACCGCTCTATCCTGAACTATGCCCCGGACATAACCTACCACATGCAGGAACTGCTCAAGATAGACCGCGACGACCTCGAGAACGCCAGGACGCAGAACCTGCTCAGGGGAGAATACGACATCTGGCTGCTGATAATGGCCAACGAGCAGATAACAACCACGACATCGGGCAACCAGGATCTCAGCGACATGTACAACTACCTCGCCTACCAGAGCTACTATAACAGCATGTACGGCGGAGGCTACTACGGCTATGGCTACGGAGGCTACGGCAGCTACTACTCGAACTACTACAACTACTCGATGATGGCGGCCTACGCGGCCAGCTCGTCGACAAGCACGTCGAACGTCGTCATGCTCGACAAGGACAGGTTCTACAAGGCAGAGCTCAACGGCCCCGAGAGCACGACAGGGCGGGTACCCGTGCTCGAACTGACCTTCGCGGTACCGAACGGCGAATAGCGCGGCATACGGCGCGCCCGCAGCGGCGACCGGTATACGACTGAAAAAGGGATGAACCCCGGACGGGGCACATCCCTTTTTCAGTATCTGTCTGTGAAGCAGTATTATGAAAGCTTCTCAGCCACCTTGTCGCAAGCGTCCTTTACGGTAACGATAGAGCTGGTCTCCTCATCGGGAATCTTGATGCCGAAAACCTTCTCGAACTCCATGAGGAGCTCTACGGTATCAAGAGAGTCGGCGCCGATGTCGTTGGTGAAGCTGGCGTTCTCGGTTACGACAGAAGGCTCAACGCCGAGCTTGTCAACGATGATGGCCTTTACTTTTTCAAAGATTTCAGAATGATCCATAACGTTAGATATTTAAGTTTTATTAGTACATTCTTTCCAAAAACGGGTGCAAATTAACGAAAAATTTTCCTAAAATCCAAATCAGGACTCTGACGGCCTGCTCAGCAGCAACCAGATACGCAAACCGTTGAGCGAGTTGAGCAGGTAGAACGCATACTTTACCAGATAGATCACGGCATAAGAATCTCCGTCCGGCGAGGCGAGCGTGAGAGACCACATCACGACCGAGGCCACATTCACCCCGATCCAGAACACCCATTGCTCCATATACGCCGTGGACATCAGCAGCTGTCCGAAAATGTTGCAGACCGTAGAGAAAGCATCGGCGAGTATGCCTAACTTCAGCACGGACAGCGCGGCAGGCTGCCCCGCCAGTCCGGCAGTCCCGGAGACCTTGTACAGGACGAAATAGCACAGCGCAAGACCCGCAAGGAAAAGCACGGAAGACAGCAGGCGCTGACGGCTGTCCAGCCTGCGCGCCCTGGGCCTGTCGTGGGAGGTGGCGCCTCTCCTGCGCCACTGGAAGAAGCCCACGAACTGCATGGGCAGGAAATACAGCAGATGCAGGGCGGCGTTGCCGTATTTTTCGCTCATGAAGCACATCGCCCCGTATATGCACACGTCGAAAAAGCCGAAAAGGAAGGTAAGTATCCTCGCATTGGCCGAACATACCGTGCTCATCACCCCCATAAGGGACCCGAAGGCGGCGACAATGAGCAGACCCCTGCCGCTTTCGGCGTCGCGCAGCTCCAGGAGCGTCATCACAATCATCACGAGCGTCATCCCGGCAAGGATGAACGCATTGAACCATTTGTTGAATCTGTCGTTGTCAAGCATCTCTCAACTGTTTATGAATCTTCTCGGCAAGCGAGGGCCCGACCAGGGCGGAAAGGTCTTCGACAGACGCCGCAGCGATACGGGCCACGCTTCCGAAGTGCATCAGCAGCCTGCGCTCGGTCTGTTCGCCCACACCCTTTATGTCCCGCAGCACCGAATGTATCGCCTCCTTGCTGCGGAGCGAACGGTGGAATGTGATTCCGAAGCGGTGGGCCTCGTCCCGGATACGCTGGAGCAATTTCAGCGCCTGGGAGTTGCGGTCAAGGAAAAGCGGGTACGGATCCCCGACCCTGATGACCTCCTCGAGCCTTTTCGCAAGCCCTATCACAGTCATCCTGTCCTGCAGCCCGAGCTCGCATATGGCCTGGTAGGCAAAGTCGAGCTGTCCCTTTCCCCCGTCTATCACCACCAGCTGAGGAAGGTCGTCCGGAGCTTCCTCGAGCATACGGGCATAACGGCGGTTGACCACTTCCTTCATCGACGCATAGTCGTTGGCTCCCACCACAGTCTTTATCTTGAACTTACGGTAATCCTTTTTCGAAGGCTCCGCGTTGCGGAACACCACGCAGGAAGCCACGGGATTGGTGCCCTGGATATTGGAGTTGTCGAAGCATTCCATATGCACCGGCGTCTCCTTCATCCCTACCGCCTTGCGGAGCTCTTCCAGCACCGCCGCACGGAATTCGTCAGGGTCGGTATGCTCCCGCTGGCGCAGAGAATTGAAGCGGAACTCCCTGGCGTTCTTGTCGCTGAGTTCGAGAAGCGCAAGCTTGTCGCCGCGGACGGGGATCCTGAACTCGACGCCGGGGAACTCCACGTCGGGCAGGAACGGGACTATAACCTCCGGGCACAGCGCACCGAACTTGGAAGAGATTTCGGCAATGAACTCGCTCAGCACGGAGCCCCTGTCCTCCTCTATATTCATCCTGAACCCGAGGTTGAGCGACTGTATGACCGCGCCGCCCTTTATGCGCAGAAAGTTGCCGAACGCCTCAGGGCCGTCGAACACCAGCGAGAACACATCCACATCGCGGTCTCCGGCAGCCGTGATTATGGACTTGGAGTAATGGCTCTGCAGCGCATCTATCCTGTCCTTGTACTGCTGGGCCCGCTCGAACTCGAGATTGCCGGCAGCTTCGGCCATTAGGGTCCTGTACCGGCGGATAATGCCGTTCACCCCTCCGGTGAGGAGCTTGACTATCTCGTCTATCCACTCCCCGTATTCCTCTCTGGAGACTCCCCCCACGCAGCAGCCGCGGCAGCGGCCGAGATGCATGTCGAGGCAGGGACGGAACTTGTGCCGCAGGACGGCATCGGAAGTTATGGCGTACTTGCAGCTGCGCAGCGGATAGCTGGACTCGAAGAATTCGAGCAGCGCCCTGGCGTGCATCACGGAGCTATAGGGGCCGAAATAGCGCGCGCCGCCCTTCACGGTCCTGCGGGTCAGGTAGACCCTCGGGAACTCCTCGTTGCTTATGCATATCCACGGATAGGTCTTGGAATCCTTCAGCAGGATGTTGTAGCGCGGCTTGTACTGCTTTATGAGGTTGTTCTCGAGCAGCAGCGCATCCGCCTCGCTGTCGACCACCGAATACTGCACGTCCGCGATCCTGGACACGAGTATACGGGTCTTGGTGTTGAGCCTGTCCGGAGAGACGAAATACTGGGCCACCCTCTTGTTGAGGTCCTTGGCCTTGCCTACATAAATCACATTTCCCTCGGAGTTGTAGTATCTGTAAACTCCGGGGGAATGCGGCAATAGGGATATCTTATGTCTAACGTCCAAGGGCTTCGGAAACAGCCTCCTCGATAGCCTCTCCCCTGAGGTCTCTCTTGAGGATAGTTCCGTCAGGGCCTACGAGCATGATATGGGGAATACCCTCGATGCCGTAGAGGTCCGTAGGAATCTGCTGGGCGTTGATAATCTGGTTCCATACGACGCCATGCTCCTTGGCGGCAGCCTTGGTATCCTCGGGGTCGTCCCATACGGCTACGCTGAGCACGTCGAAGTCGTCACCGGCATACTTCTCATATACGGAGACGATATTGGGAATCTCGGCCTTGCAGAGGCCGCACCAGCTCGCCCAGAAGTCGACGAGCACATACTTGCCCTTGCCCACATAATCCGAGAACCTGACGGTGCTCTCCTCTGCGTTGTCGGGATCCTGTACGACGGTGAAGTCAGTGAACATCTTTCCCTCGGCAGTACTCTTCTTTGCAGCGATGCTCTCCCTGAGCGACACGACGATCTGTGCGGTGTCGGCGGGGCTCTGGATCTGGTTCAGGAGAGCCTCGGCCTCGTCGGGCTCAAGGAACATGTATATCTCCTGAAGGGCGGCGACCGCAACCGACTTCGAAGGATACTTTCCTATAATGTCCCTGCCCATGTCGACGAGCGTTCCGGTGGTGCTGTCGTAGCACTCACTGATAGCCTCCATGCGGGAGTCGTCGGTAAGGGTGGTGTCGGTGCTGATTCTCTCGATTTCTGCGTTATAGTCTGCAACCAGGGCCTGCATGTCGGCCTGGAACTTTGCTACGAGCTCCTCATCCGAAGCGCTCTTGCACTGGACGCTGCCGAACACTACTGCAAGCAGCGATACGGCGAAAATGACAGTCCTTTTCATAATGTAGATTA
This sequence comes from Bacteroides sp. CAG:1060_57_27, assembly GCA_001915575.1. Lineage (GTDB taxonomy): Bacteria > Bacteroidota > Bacteroidia > Bacteroidales > UBA932 > Cryptobacteroides > Cryptobacteroides pullicola. The sequence goes on from MNQT01000014.1 coordinate 42,346, forward strand.
TCTGTTTGTAAAACACTAAAAATCCGATAAAAAAGCCGGTTCCATAAAGACGGAACCGGCCACAAATATAGCAATTTTATTCAAATTACTTCTGGCTGTCCCTGCGGGGGCGGCGGTCATCCCTGCGGGGACGACGGTCCGAACGTCCGCCGCGGTTTGAACCGGCAGCCTGTGCGTTCGCTGCAGAGAGGGCCGCAGGAGTCAGATCCTGCTTGCCGTAGCGCTCGCCGTTGCAGATCCATACCTTGATGCCGAGGGTTCCGACCTTGGTGTGGGCCACTGCGAGGGCGTAGTCGATGTCCGCACGGAACGTGTGGAGAGGAGTACGTCCTTCCTTGAACATCTCGTTGCGCGCCATTTCGGCTCCGCCGACACGTCCGCTGATGAGCACCTTGATACCTTCCGCACCTACCCTCATGGTATTTGCGATAGCCATCTTGATAGCCCTGCGGTATGACACACGGCCCTCGATCTGACGGGCGATGCTGTCGGCAACGATATGTGCGTCGACCTCGGGGCGCCTTACCTCGAAGATGTTGATCTGGACGTCCTTCTTGGTAACCTTCTTGAGCTCAGCCTTGAGCTTGTCGACCTCGGAGCCGCCCTTTCCGATGATGAAGCCGGGACGGGCAGCGTAGATAGTCACGGTAATGAGCTTGAGGGTTCTCTCGATGATGATACGGCTGAGGCTGGCCTTTGCAAGGCGGCTTCCGAGATACTTGCGGATCTCGAAGTCCTCGGCGATCTTCTCTGCGTAGTTACCACCGCACCAGTTAGAGTCCCAACCACGGGTGATACCGATTCTGTTGCTGATAGGATTTGTCTTCTGTCCCATATTACTTATTCTCTACTGGTTGTTTTACGTCAAGGATGACGGTAACGTGGTTGGAACGCTTGCGGATACGGCCGGCCCTTCCCTGAGGGCAGGGACGGATACGCTTGAGCATACGTCCGCCGTCGACCATAATGGTCTTGACATATACGTTTCCGTTGTCCAGTTCCTTGGTCTTGTCGGGATTCTTCGCCTCCCAGTTCGCGATTGCGCTGTGGAGGAGTTTCTCCAGACGGTTGGAAGCCTCTCTCTTCGAGAATTTCAGGAGATCGAGGGCGCGGTTGACCTCTACGCCGCGTACGGTATCGGCGACGAGACGCATCTTGCGCGGTGAGGTAGGCACGTCATTCAGCTTGGCAACAGCTGTAACCTTCTTCTCCGCCTTGAGGCGCTCGGCCATAAGTTTTTTACGCTTTCCCATAATGATTACTTCTTATTGTTACCTGAATGACCTTTGAATGTGCGTGTAGGGGCGAACTCGCCGAGCTTGTGACCTACCATCTGTTCGGTAACGTAAACAGGAATGAACTTGTTTCCGTTGTGGACTGCGATGGTATGGCCGATAAAGTCAGGAGAGATCATGCTGGCACGAGACCAGGTCTTGACCACTTCCTTCTTCTTGCTACCGTTGTTCATAGCAAGAATTCTCTTTTCCAGGGCTTCCTGGATATAAGGACCTTTTCTTAATGAACGACTCATAATCTCTAAAGTTTAATTCCTGTTATTTTTTCCTTCTCTCGATGATGAACTTGTTGGAAGCAGCCTTAGGATTACGTGTCTTGTAGCCCTTTGCAGGAAGTCCCTTGCGTGAACGGGGATGTCCTCCGGAAGCGCGGCCTTCACCACCTCCCATCGGGTGATCCACAGGGTTCATTACGACACCCCTGTTGTGGGGACGGACACCGAGCCAGCGCTTGCGGCCGGCCTTTCCATGGCTCTCCAGGTTGTGGTCGCCGTTTGACACGACACCGACAGTCGCACGGCAGGTGACGAGCACCATGCGGGTCTCGCCTGAGGGCAGGCGGAGGACTGCATGCTTGCCCTCACGGGCGGCGAGCTGTGCGAAGGTTCCGGCAGAACGGGCCATTGCGGCGCCCTGGCCGGGACGGAGCTCGATATTGTGTACAAGCGTACCGACAGGAATCTCGCTTAGAGGGAGGCAGTTGCCGACTTCGGGAGCGATGCCGCTTCCGGAAGCGATCTCCTGGCCTACCTTGAGTCCCTGAGGAGCGATTATGTATCTCTTCTCGCCGTCCTCGTACTGTACGAGGGCGATACGGGCGCTGCGGTTAGGGTCGTACTCGATCGTGAGGACCGTAGCCTTGCAGTTGTCCTTGTTGCGGCGGAAGTCGATGATGCGGTACATCCTCTTGTGGCCGCCGCCGATATAGCGCACGGTCATCTGGCCAGTATTGTTGCGGCCGCCCGTGCTCTTAAGGGGTTCCAGCAATGATTTCTGGGGTTTCTTGGCGGTGATTTCGGTAAACGCGCTTATCACCTTGTTCCTCTGTCCGGGGGTAACCGGTTTGAATTTTCTTACTGCCATTGTCTGTACCTCCCTTAAATGTTAGCGTAGAAGTCGATCTTGTCTTCACCGGCGAGGGTGACGTATGCCTTCTTGAAGTGGTTCATACGTCCGCGGAGCATGCCTGACTTGGAGTAGCGGCTCTTCCTCTTTCCGTGATAGTTGACTGTATTCACACTGGCAACGGATACGTTGAACATCTTCTCCACTGCCTCCTTGATCTGAAGCTTGTTGGCCTTGCGGTCTACGACAAAGCCGTAACGGTTCAACTTTTCGCCCTGAGCCGTCAGCTTCTCTGTTACTATTGGCTTAATTATAATTCCCATCTCAATGTCCCTTTATCGCATGTTCCTCTCTGCGAGAATGTCCTGCACGCCGTCGAAGAGAACGAGCTTGTTCGCGTTCATGATAGCGTAGGTGTTGATCTCGTCAACGCTCATGACATTCACCTGGGGAAGGTTGCGTGATGAAAGATAGATGTTGGTCGAATTCTGAGGAAGCACGTAGAGGACCTTGCGGTCTCCCGCCTTGATGGCAGACGTGATCTTCAGCAGCTCCTTGGTCTTGGGAGCGTCCATCGTGAACGGTTCGATCATGATGATAGACTCCTCGGCGGCCTTGTATGAAAGGGCCGACTTGCGGGCAAGCGCCTTGAGCTTCTTGTTCAACTTGGTACGGTAGAGACGGGGCTTGGGGCCGAACACGCGGCCGCCGCCCACGAATATACCCGCCTTGAGGCTGCCGTGACGCGCACCGCCGCCGCCCTTCTGGCGGCCGAGCTTCTTGGTGCTGTGGGCATTCTCGCTGCGGTCCTTGGTCTTGGCATTGCCGTGACGCTGGTGTGCAAGGTACTGGACCACGTCAAGATAGATAGCGTGGTCGTTGGGCTGGATGCCGAATACGCCCTCCTCGAGGGTCACGTTCTTTCCGGAAGGAGTTCCGTCAATTTTCAAAACTGGTAACTGCATACTCTTAAGCCTCCAAAATTACATAAGAACCTCTGGCTCCCGGAACGGAACCTTTTACTACGACGAGATTGTTCTCAGGGATCACCTTGACAACCTGAAGGTTGGCAACCTTGACCCTGTCGCCTCCCATGCGGCCTGCCATGCGCATGCCGGGGAGAACACGGGACGGCCATGAAGAGGCGCCCATCGAACCGGGGTGACGAAGACGGTTGTGCTGGCCGTGGGTCTGTCCGCCTACTCCGGCGAACCCGTGACGGTGCACGACGCCCTGGAAACCCTTACCCTTAGAGGTACCGGTAACATCCACATAGGCCACATCCTCTGTGAAGATGTCGGCCACGGTGAACACGTCACCGAGCTTGAGCTCTCCCGCGAAGTCCGCCTTGAACTCGACGAGCTTGCGCTTGGGAGTGGTTCCTGCCTTTTTGAAATGCCCCATAAGAGGCGCGCTGGCGTGCTTTTCAGTCGTTTCGTCATAGGCAAGCTGTACAGCGGCATAACCGTCCTTCTCTACTGTACGGAGCTGCGTAACAACGCACGGACCAGCCTCGATAACGGTGCATGGTATGTTCTTACCATCGGCACCGAAAACGGAAGTCATTCCGATTTTCTTTCCAATCAATCCAGGCATTGGTTTGATAATTAATTGTTTATAAAACTTATAAGCTACCGCGCAAAAACGCGGGCTGCAAATATACGATTTATTTCTCCAATTTCCAAACAGTTGCATGAACTCGATTTTTTCGTAAATTTGCCGACAGGATATGCTGGGATTCTTAAACTTCACTCTGATCGACCTTCTGGACATCCTGATGGTCGCCGCTGTCATATTCCTCGCATTCCGCTGGATCAGGGGCACCTCGGCGATCAACATCTTCATCGCGATAATAATAGTGCTGCTCGTGCAGATCCTCGCCTCGGCCATAGGCCTGAAGATGATTTCCTCCATAATCGGCACCCTTATCGACGTCGGTGCCGTGGCGATAATCGTAATCTTCCAGCCCGAGATCCGCCGCTTCCTCAACTCCGTCGGACGCAAGGCCGGCGACACCCTCGAGAAGAGGCCGATGCTCAAGAAGCTGTTCATAAGGGGCGGCGCCGACGGCGTGGACACGAAGGATGTCGCGGAAATAGCCCAGGCCTGCAAGGAGATGTCGGACCAGAAGACGGGAGCACTGATAATAATACGCCGCAAAGACACGCTCGAAGACATAATAGACACGGGCGACACCATAGACGCCCGCATAAGCTGCCGTCTGATTATGAACATCTTCTACAAGAACTCCCCCCTGCACGACGGCGCCATGGTCATCGGCGGCGGACGGATAATCGCAGCCCGCTGCACCCTCCCCATAACCGAGAGGACCGACCTGCCGGCGAGGCTCGGCATGCGGCACAAGGCCGCCGTGGGAATATCCGAGCAGAGCGACGCGGACGTGGTGGTGGTCAGCGAACAGACCGGCAGGATATCGTTCGTCCGCCGCGGAACGCTCAAGACGGTGGACAGCATCAACAACCTCAAACTTCTATTGGGAGAAAAGACAGAATGAAAGACCTCAGACTGGAAAGCCGGCTCGGCTTCGACAAGATACGCAGGATGATTTCCGACTGCTGCCTCACGGACTACGCGGCAGACAGGGTGGAGAGGGAGGAGTTTTCCGACGACCCGGCACAAATCACCGAAAGGCTCGCGCTGACCGACGAGATGCGGCTGATAATGATGTTCGAGGACAGTTTCCCCACGACAGGATACATAGACGCGCTCCCCTTCCTGGAGCCCCTGCAGAAAAGCGGCAGCTGCATCGACGTCCTCTCCCTCGGAAAGCTCAAGACGGCCACGGAGACCACGCGCAGGCTCACCCGCTTCTTCTCGTCGGTAAAGGACGGCATATATCCGAGGCTCAAGCACCTCGCCTCCGGGATATCCACGTTTCCGGAAGTGCAGCGCAGGATAGACGACATCCTCGACCGCTACGGAGACATCCGCGACTCCGCATCCGACGAACTGCTCGGCATCAGGGGACGCATACGCAGCAAGGAGGCCGCGATATCGAAAAAGGCGGCGGCGATACTGCAGCAAGCACAGGCGAGCGGATACGCCGACGCCGACGCATCGGTCAACATAAGGGACGGCAAGTACCTGATCCCGGTCAGCAGCTCGTCGAAGCGCAAGGTGCAGGGCTTCGTATACGACGAGTCCGCCTCGGGCAAGACCACATTCATAGAGCCCGCCGAGATAATCGAGCTCGAAAACGAGATAAGCAGCCTGCGCTTCGAGGAGACGAGGGAAATACAGAGGATACTCTACGAATTCAGCGAATTTCTCAGGCCGTATATCCCCGAGCTCGTCAAGGGCGCCGAGTTCATGGGCGAGACGGACTTCCTCATGGCCAAGGCCAAGACCGCGCTCGACTTCATAGCCGGTATGCCCATAATATCCGACGACGGCAGCCTCAGCCTGCGCAAGGCCAGGCATCCCCTGCTGGAGAAGGCTCTGAAGGCCGAAGGCAGGCAGATCGTCCCGCTTACCGTCACGCTCACCGACAGGAAGAGGCTGCTGCTGATTTCGGGCCCGAACGCCGGAGGAAAGTCGGTATGCCTGAAGACCACGGGACTGCTGCAGTACATGTTCCAGTGGGGCATGCTGATCCCGACCTCCGAGACCTCCGAACTGCCCGTCTTCAAGCGCATCATCGTAAGCATAGGAGACAACCAGAACATAGAGGACGACCTCAGCACATACAGCTCCTTCCTGGCCGACATGCGGGACATGCTCTCCCGCGCCGACGAGGACACCCTGGTGCTGATAGACGAATTCGGCTCAGGCACCGAACCGGCTGCCGGCGGCGCCATAGCCGAAGCGATTCTCGCCGAACTCGACCGCAGGGGCGTGTACGGCGTCATCACCACGCACTACACCAATCTCAAGCTCTACGCCTCCGGCGCCGACACGAGGGTAATAAACGGAGCCATGCTCTACGACTCTTCGCGCATTGCGCCCATGTTCAAGCTGGAAATCGGCCTGCCGGGCAACTCGTTCGCATTCGAGCTGGCGCGCAAGATGAAACTCCCGGAAGCCATCGTCAAGGACGCGGAGAACCGCGCGGGAGAGGAGTTCGTCGGCATAGAACGCAACCTGCGCAAGATAGCGCGCAACCGCCGGGCCCTCGACGAAAGGCTCCAGAAGGTCAAGGACAGCGACAAGAAGCTCTCGGGCCTCACCGAGAAATACCAGAAGGAGCTCGAAGACATAAAGAAAGTCCGCGAGGACATAATAAACGAAGCCAAGGCGCAGGCCGAAGAAATCGTCAAGGGAGCGGGACGCCAGGTCGAGAAGACCATACGCGACATACGCACCGCACAGGCTGAAAAGGAGCAGACCAAGGCGGCAAGGGCGGAGCTCCAGGGCTTCCTGGAGGCCATACGGCAGCACAAGGACACCGAGCGCAGGACCCGGGAGGAATATATCGACCGCAAGCTCGGACAGCTGCGCAGGCGCAACGCCAGGAAAGCCGGCGGCGAACAGGCACAGCCCTCGAAGCCCTCCCCGCTAAAGGTCGGGGAGAAAGTGCGCGTCACAGACAACGGAATGGTCGGAGAGGTATCGAAGGTGAGCGCCAGGAACGTCACTATCATAGTGGGGAACATCACCAGCACGATGTCCGCAGACAGGCTGGAGAGGATCTCCTCCAACGAGTTCCGTGAGGCTTCGCGCAAGACCGTCGCCCACCAGCGGGGAAGCGCCGGCGAGGACGAGGCGATAAGGGAGAGGAAGCTCAACTTCTCTCCGGAGCTCGACATCCGGGGCGAGAGGCTGCAGGACGCCCTCAACATAGTCACCCGCTACATAGACGACGCCATAATGCTGAACATAGGCAGCGTCCGCATCATCCACGGCAAGGGGACGGGCGTGCTGCGCGAAGAGATACAGAAATACCTCAGGACCATCCCCGGCGTGAGCGTAAGCGACGAGGACATACGCAACGGAGGGGCCGGAGTCACGGTCGTGAAGCTATGAGACCTTCCGGAGCCTCAGTCGGAAGGCTGGGAGAGGAACAGGCCGCACGATACCTGATCGGGCTCGGCCATAGCATCGTGGCACGGAATTGGAGAAGTTCGCACCTGGAGCTGGACATAGTCAGCATCAAGGGACGCGAGCTGCACATCGTCGAGGTCAAGAGCCGGACGGTTCCCGCAGAGCTTCCGCCGGAGGCGGGACTGAGCGCGGCAAAGAAGCGGCGCATGGTCGCGGCGGCGAAGGCCTTCCTGAACTCGGCGGAAAGGATGCGGCTTCCCTCCGACCTGGATGTCCATTTCGACGCCATAACGGTGCTCGTTGACGGACAGGACTTTGAAATAGAATACTATCCACAAGTTTTTATACCTATTTATGCTTAATAACCATTCATACTGCATAATAATGGCCGGCGGAGTCGGCTCCCGCTTCTGGCCCATAAGCAGGACCGACAGGCCGAAACAGTTCCTGGATCTCACTTCGGACGGGACTTCGCTGCTAAGACTCACCTACGAGAGGACCCGCGACCTGGTCCCGGACGAAAACATCTATGTGGTGAGCCTTGACCGCTACCACGAGCTCGTCAGGGAGAACCTTCCCGAACTCAGGGAGGAGAACCTGCTGCTCGAACCGTATAACCGCGACACGGCCCCGTGTCTCGCCTTCGCCGTATATACCATACTCAAGAGAGACCCTCTCGCCGTATGTCTCGTGATGCCCTCGGACCAGATGATAGGCAACCACGAGGAGTTCAACCGCATCATAGCCAACGCGTTCTCGTATGCCGCAGGCACAGACGCCCTGATAACGATAGGAGTGGTGCCCACCAGGCCGGACACCAACTTCGGCTATATACAGATGATGGAGGACGGCAGGGGCGGCGACAGGCCGGTGAAGGTGAAGACCTTCACGGAGAAGCCGGACGAGGAACTGGCGAAGGTGTTCATCGACACGGGAGAGTTCCTGTGGAACACGGGTATCTTCATCTGGAAGGCCTCCGAGATCAAGAAGGAGCTAGAGCAGCACATGCCGGAGATCACCAGGCTCTGGGAGGGCTGGCAGGAGATGCTCGGCTCCGACGCGCAGAAGCAGTTCCTCGAAAGGATATATACCGACATGCCCAAGGCATCGATAGACTACGCCCTAATGGAGAGGACGCACAACGCCTGGGTATACCCGGCGAAGTTCACCTGGGCCGACATAGGCAACTGGGATTCGCTCTACGACTACCTCTCCACACACGACAGCGACGGCAACGCAATGAGCATACGCGAGAAGAGCCTCGTCAGCGAATGCCGCAACAACATAGTCTACTGCGACAAGCCCGGGAAGCTGCTCGCCCTGCGGGGGCTCGAAGACTTCATCGTCATCAATACGCCCGACGTGCTGATGATCTGCCCCAGGGACGTGGCGAAGCTCAAGGAATTCCTGTCGCAGCTGGCGATGCCGGAGTTTGAGGAATACAGATAGTACGACATGGATTACCAGAGGCTTTTCGCTCAGGACGTGCACAACTTCATGCGCTCCCCCGTCAGGGACATATTCAGGAAGGTAGACCTGAATTCGATATATTCGTTCGCCGGAGGCTATCCCGACCCGGCCACCTTCCCGATAGGGGAAATCCGGAAGATCTGCGACGGAGTGCTCGAAAGATACGGCGCCCGCGCGCTGCAGTACGGCGCGACCCAGGGGCTCACAGAACTGAGGGAAGTCCTCTCGCAAAGGTATTCCGTCCCGGTGGACAACATCCAGATCGTGACCTCCTCCCAGCAGGGCATAGACGTATGCACCAGGATACTCGCCGACCCGTCCGACGTGATACTCACCTCCAATCCGACCTACCTCGGGGCGCTGCAGTCGTTCAAGTCGTACAGGGCCGATGTCATAGCCCTGGACAGCTTCGATGAAGAGAGCTGCGGAGTCAGGGCCGCCACGCTCGACAGGGCGAAGTTCTGCTATGTGATACCCGACTTCCAGAACCCCACCGGGCAGACCATGAGCCTGGACGAGAGGAAGGCCCTGGTGGAGATGTCGCGCCGCCACGGTTTCCTGATAGTAGAGGACAGCCCCTACAGGGAACTGAGGTATTCCGGCAGCCCCGTCCCCACGATATACTCCCTCGCACCCGAAAGGACGCTGCACCTCGGATCCTTCTCGAAGATCTTCGCCCCGGGATTCAGGCTCGGCTGGATTTTCGGACCGCAGGAAGTGCTCGACAAGATATATGTGTGCAAGCAGGCCCTCGACCTGTGCCCGCCCGTTCTCAACCAGTACATAGCCGCCGGATTCATGGGCAGCGGCGCGCTCGACAGGAACCTCGCGAAGAGCATCGCATACTACCGCGACAAGAGGGACTACATGCTCTCGCTGCTTGAAAGGCACATGCCCTCCGGAGTGAGCTGGACACATCCCGAAGGGGGACTGTTCCTGTTTCTCACGCTACCGGAGGGCATCGATACCGTACAGCTGTACGAGCGGGCACTCGCTGCCGGGGTCGCCTATGTCGCAGGCTCCTTCTTCTATATCGACGGGAGCCGCCGCAACACCATGCGCCTCAACTTCTCCTTCCTCGACAAGTCGAGGATGGAGGAAGGGGTAAGGCTGCTCTCCGGCCTGCTCTGACCTGCTCTCGGGCCTCCCGTACAAGGCGCCATGCCGCGGAAAGCCCGAACATCATCCTATTCGTCAGAACTGTGGCGGATGTCGAGATATGCCCTCTCTGAATCGAGACATATCCTGTAGATGACTTCGCCCGTGGCGTATCTCACGGTCAGCGTCTCTCCTTCTGCGGGACGTCCGTTGTCCTCGAGGTAGCTTATGGCGTTCTGCGCGGTCTTGAGGTCTTCGTCGGACTCCTCGGAAACCAGCTTGGCGCTCGAGAAGGTACCGAGGTCGAGCTTCTCATCGGCGTTCTGCACATAGCTCTTCCAGAATTCCTCCCAGGCCTCCGGAGTCGAAGCCGACACAGGGGTCACGTCTATGTTCAGCACCTCGTCGGAATCGGGGTCGCCACAGATGACGAAGTTCACGGGATTGCCGAGCACGTCGAAGGCGTCGTCGAGGGTGACGGTCTTTATCTTGTCCTCGTAGACCACAGTAGAGGTTATGAAGTTCTCGTTGAGGACACTTTCGTACTTGCTGTATATTATCGAAGGCGCAGTATCGTAGTGTACGACGTTGCGGCTCGCAGAGAGCAGTATGCCGCCCGTCCCGTTGTCAAGCAGGGGAACGGCTATGACCTCGCCGGGTATACAGTCGTATATCGCGCAGGCGAATATGCTGTCGTAACCGTCACCGGAGAGCAGCTCCTCCAGGGCCTCCAAACTACCGAGCTCTCCGAGATCGTCGAGCTCGCGGCCGTTGCCGCCCTGGATATAGGTACGGTACTTGGCCTTGACGAAGTCACCGAGAGATGAGACCGCAGGCTCGGAAGTGAAGTGCTCCCAGAGCTTCGTGCCGTTGGACGAATAGTCCACGGGCTGGGCGAGGACCTTGCTTACGTTGCCGTCATAGTCGCTGGTGACGAATATGTTGAGATGCATCGGAGCGCCGTTCACCTCACACTCCCCGCTCATGGTCACGACACCGTCACCCGTACCGAAGATATACTTGTCGTTCTCCTGCACGAACTGCGCGAACGGAGTGCCGACAGCCTTGGCGAACTGCTCGACATCGAAGTCGGCCCTATACACCGGTTCGTCTCCGTGTCTGTTGCACGAGACGAATACGGCCGCAATGAGCATCAGTGATGATGCAATGGATAATCTGGTGGTTTTCATATCAATTGTCCTGTTTATCGGTTTATACTTTACTTTTTCAAACTATCTTCTCTGCCGGGCCGGTCAGGTGCACGCCGGAAAAACGCCTGCGTCCACTGGCGTCGGAATCCATGCGGAAATCCACGCGCAGGCTGTCCTTCCGGGCATGTACGTCTATCACGTACTCCCCTGCAGCACTTTCAGCCGCAAGCACGGAAGCTATGGCGGAGGCGACTATTCCCGTACCGCAGGCGAGGGTCTCGGCCTCTACGCCCTTCTCGAAGGTACGCACTTTCAGCGAGCCGTCGGGCAGCCTCTGCACGAAGTCTGCGTTCACTCCGGCAGGAGCGAAGGCCTCGTGACGGCGGTAGAAGGCTCCGAGTGTCTCTACGTCGAGCGCGTCGACGTCGTCCCCGAACAGCACGAAATGCCTCGTGCCCGTGTCGAGGAACCAGCCGCCCAGCACCGGACGGTAGTCGTCGACATCCTTCATTCCGAGGCAGACTGACGCAAGATTTCCCACACGGGAGAGTATACGCGCAGTATGCAGGCCGTCGGGGGCCTCGAAGACAAGGGTGTCTCCGCCGTCACGGGGACGGATGCCGAGGCTGTCGGCGAACGCGGCTATGCAGCGGCCGCCGTTGCCGCACATCATTCCGGACGAGCCGTCTGGATTGAAGAACTCCATTCTGAAATCGCTGCTTTCCGAGGATGAGAGTATCATAAGCCCGTCAGCTCCGACAGTACCGTCGGGCGCGGTGAAGCCGCCCTTCCTGGAGCAGAGTTCCCTCACCCTGCCCGGGTCGCGGTACGCCGGTACATCGACGCTGCGCCCGTCCAATACGATGAAGTCGTTGCCGGCGCCGGAGTATTTTTCGAGTTTCACATCCATAGTCCCGGCACCTACCTGAGCATATCTTCGAGCGTGACGGAACCTGCGGTCTTGTCGTCACGGTATTTCACTATCACGGGGCAGTACAGCGATACCCCCGAGCCTGCTGCCGGACCCCTGGAGAGAGGCTTGCTGCCGGAAACGACGACCGCTCCCTCGGGAACCACCACCCTTCCGTCGGCGTTCCTGTCGAGGAACTCTCCGCGGGTGGCGTCGAATATCGCGGTGGAAGAAGTGATTATCACCCCTGAGGCGATCACCGCCCTCTCGCGTACTATCGTCCCTTCGTAGATGCCGCAGTTGCCGCCTATGAATGCGCCGTCCTCGACTATCGTCGGCATCGCGCCGGCGGGCTCGAGCACGCCGCCTATCTGGGTTGCCGCAGAGATATGGATATGCTTTCCTATCTGGGCGCAGGAGCCTATCGTGACATGGCTGTCGACCATGGTGCCCTCGTCGACGAACGCGCCGGCGTTGATATACGAGGGAGGCATGACTATCGCCCCGGGAGCCACATACGCTCCCCTCCTAACGGAGCTGCCACCGGGAACTATGCGCACTCCGTCCCCGAGGCCGAAACGCCTCGGAGGAAAGGTATCCTTGTCGAAGAACGGGAAGCGCCCCTCGCTCATGTCGCACATCTTTCCGAGCCTGAATCCTGCGAGTATCACCTCCTTGACCCAGGAGTTCACCTTCCAGACGCCGTCCACCTTCTCGGCGACGCGCAGCTGCCCGGTCTCCAGGGCAGACATCACCTCGTCAAACTTCTCAAGACTTATTTCCATAGCTGTGCAAGTATTTCATCCATAAGGGCGACCGTACTTTCGGACGCGCTGCTGAGAGGCAGGCGTACCTCGCTGCGCATCAGTCCCATGAGCGAAAGCGCAGCCTTGGCCGGAACGGGATTGGACTCGGCGAAGCAGGCCTTGAACAGAGGGAGCAGCTTCAGGTGCAGGCTCCTGGCCTCGGGAAGGTCGCAGCGCAGCATGGCCGCCGCCATCCGTGTCACCTCCGCGGGGGCTATGTTGGACGCCACGCTGATCACTCCGGACGCGCCTGCCGCCATAAGGGCGAGGGTCATGTCGTCGTCGCCGCTCAGCACGGAGAAGCCCTCGGGTGCAGTCCTGAGGATTTCGCTCACCTGGGCGAAGTTGCCGGAAGCCTCCTTGGTCGCGATGATGCCCGGGCAATCCTCCGCGAGCCTCACGGCGGTCTGTGCGCTCATGTTCGCGCCAGTCCTGCCGGGCACGTTATACATGACTATCGGCAGGGGGCTCCTTTCCGACACCGCCTTGAAATACATGTACTGCCCTTCCTGGGTAGGCTTGTTGTAATAGGGCACCACCACGAGGAAGGCGTCCGCACCGCAGGGGGCGAGCAGGGAGATATTCTCGAGCGTAGCGTCGAGAGAGTTCGAGCCGACTCCCGCGACTATGGGCGTATCGGGAGCGAGTTCGCGCGTCATGCGCAGCAGGCGCGTCTTCTCGTCAGGGGAAAGCGTAGGGGTCTCCCCTGTCGTGGCCAGGGGCACGAGGAAGTCGACACCCGCCCCGAGCTGCCTGCGCACGAGCCTGCCGTAGGCCTCGTAATCGACCTTTCCGTCGCAGAACGGGGTCACGAGGGCGGTTCCGCAGCCTTTCAACCTGTCTGTCATCATAATATCAGATCTTTAAATTCGTATATCCCTTCGGCACCGTCAGCAAGCTCTGCCGCATATACCGCACCGTCGGCAAAACCCTTGCGGGAGAATGCCTCGTGCGTGAACGAAAGCCTGTCGACCCCGGAGGTAAACTCGGCGGTGTGCGTGCCGGGCACCTCTCCCATGCGCTTCGAGCCTATCTGCGGCGCCACTCCGAGAGTATCTTCGATTATCCTGCCTATGCTCTTGGCCGTACCGCTCGGGGCGTCGAGCTTGTGGATATGGTGTATCTCCTCGACGGAAGGGGTATAGCCCTGCCCCTTGAGCACCTCGCAGGCCCTCTGTACCGCGGCGAAGAAGGCATTGACGCCTATCGAGAAATTGGACGCCCACACGAGAGTCTTCCCTCTCGAGCGGAAAGCCTCGAACACATCCTCCCTGATGTCGTACCAGCCGGTGGTACCGACCACCGCAGCCTTGAACTTGCGCGCGATCTCGGGATAGTTGGCCCTGAACGCGTCCGGGGTCGTGAAATCTATGCAGACGCACCCGGATGCGAGAGCATCGTCGACAGAGCATACGTCATCGGTGGCAAGAGCAAGCTCAATTCCCCTCTCGGCCAGCGAGGCTTCCACCATGTGGCCCATCCTGCCGTATCCGCTTATTATAACTTTCATAAATCCTTATATAGTTTTCCGTGGCCTCCTCGAGGTCGGCCACCTTCACACATTCGTCGTCCCTGTGCGCCACGCATATCGAACCCGGCCCGCAGATGCTCTTGAGAGCGAAGTTCGAGAGGTGCGGGGCGTCGCTTCCGAAACTTACGGGCCTGGAGCGGAAACCCTCGGGTACATGGTATGACAGGGGGGAATCCCCGCCCGACGCCTCGACCACGAGCTCATCGCAGCGCTGCGACTCCATGAACTCCTGCACGGCCGCATCCGAACTGAAGGTCGTGCGGAAGTACAGGCGGCATTCGAGCGAGGGGCTGAGCACATTCTGCGGATTGCCGCTATGCAGCATCCCCACGTTCCAGCTGGTTGCGCCGAGCACGGGGTCTTCTGCAAAGCCCCTGGCTCGGAGCCTGTCCATGAAATCCACGAACATGTCTACCGCGCTGCGCCCAAGTTCGGGATACCCCGAATGGAAGGCCTTGCCCCGGAAACGCAGCCCGTAGGCCTTGGTGCCCTTCGATGCGCTGACCATAAGGTTGTCGGTAGGCTCTCCCACAACCACATACGGGGCCCGGAAGTCAGTCTTCGCAAAAGCCTTGGCCCCGAAAGAGCCGGTCTCCTCCCCGCTGAGCAGCAGCAGGCCGAATCCGTCCCTTCCCGATGCCGCAAGCCTCTCGCAGGCCCTGTACATCGAGTATATCTGTCCCTTGGCGTCGCACGCGCCCCTGCCCCGGACATACTCGCCGTCAAAGGACGGCGCGATATAGGGAGGAACCGTATCGACATGCGTGCAGAACACCACCTGCGGTTCTCCCCAGCTCAGAAGCATGTTCAGGCTGCCGTCGCCGACTTCCATTAGCCCGGTCTTCTCCGCCACGAGGACAGAGGCGAGCCAGAGCGAGAAATCCCTTTCGCGCCCGGATGTAGAATCCTTGGAGAGCATCTGCTCCAGCAGTCCGCCTTCAAACATAAGCCTTGTCGCCTTAGAGGAGTATGTCCCTTATTATCCCGGTAGCCGCAAGCCGCACGCCTTCTCCCGCGCCCTTGATTACCAGGGGTGCCGTGTGTTCGCTGCGTACTATGACAACATTTTCCGTGCCGCTGATATGGTAGAACGGACTTTCTTCGCCTACGAGGCGCATGCTTATCTCCGCCCTGTAGCCGAGCCTCGCGGACGGGTCGCGCGTGAGCGAGGCCACGAACCTCTGCCTCCTGCCCATGTTGTCGAGTTCCTCCTCACGTTCGATGAAGCGGGGTTCGTAATCCGAGAGCTTCTTGTAGAACTCGTCCAGGCTGCATCCGAAAAAGTCTTCCGGAAGGAGGGGCGTTATCTTCACGTCGCCCTC
Organism: Bacteroides sp. CAG:1060_57_27; assembly: GCA_001915575.1. Classification (GTDB taxonomy): domain Bacteria; phylum Bacteroidota; class Bacteroidia; order Bacteroidales; family UBA932; genus Cryptobacteroides; species Cryptobacteroides pullicola. The sequence continues at coordinate 57,995 of MNQT01000014.1, forward strand.
CTCGAGCGGCACTCCGGCCTCGCGCGCAAGTATCAGCAGCTTGCGCAGCACATCCCTTCCGCCGAGGTCGGTCCGGGGATCCTTCTCCGTGAGACCCACGTCCTGGGCCTTGCGCAGCAGGGTCGAAAGCGTGTCGGTACGGGGGCCGTCGTAGCCAGTGATCACATAGTTCAGGGTGCAGGAGACCACGGCCTCTATCGATTCTATGGTGTCGCAGCAGTTGGCGCCTCCGGCAAGGTACTCAAGGATGGGGATGGCGTTGCCTACCGTGGTGTCGTAGCGGAAGGAACAGCCGTTCTCCCTGGCCTCGGCCTTGATTGCGGCATATTGTGCATACGGCACAGCCAGGGAACGCCTGTTGGAAGTCACGACATTCATCCCCGCGCGGAAAAGTTCGGGATAGCGCCTGTGCAGGTTGTTGTCGTCGGTGCAGTCAACGAATATCGACTTCCGCAGGGCGCAGGCCACCACGGCGTCCACGAACGCCCCGTCCGCGGCACACTGCCCGGACGAGAGACGCTCCCCGAGTTCCTGTGTGCGGAGGCCGCGCAGGTCTATCGCGAAACGGCGGCTGTCGGAGACGCCCACTATCTTTATCGAACGCCCGAGCCTCGCGGCAACCCGTTCGCGGCTCGACTCTATGAGCCCGGCCAAGGTCTTTCCGACAGCACCGTAGCCGGCTATGAACACCGGAAGTTCCGTAAGGGTGCGGGCCTCGAAGAATTCCCTATGCACTGCGGCCAGGGCCTCGTTCTCGACGAGGGTCCTTACGCTGAAATAGAAGGTCGAGCCCTCTCCCCATATATCGGAAAGAGGTTTGACTCCGGCTTCCGAAAGGGCGGAAAGTATCCTCGCCGCGGCAGTACGGCGGCTTGGAACGCCCTCCCCGACGAGGCACAGCGTCGATGTCCCGTCGCCACCCGCAAGGGAAGTGACGCCCATCCAGCGGTCCGGGCCGCCCGGCACGCAGCCGACAAGCGTCCCGGGATGTCCAGGATCAAAGCTGTCGAGTATGCGTATCGGTATCGAAGCCTGCATGGCCGGCCTTACCGTCGGCGCATAGAGCACCTTCGCTCCCGCCTCGGCAAGCCTCAGGGCCGCCTCGTACGAAATATCCGGAATCGTGACGGCCGAGGGTATCACCTTGGGGTTGGCGGTCATTATTCCCGGGACATCCGTCCATATCTCGACGACGGAGGCGTCGGATCCGGCCGCATACAGAGCCGCGCTGTAGTCGGAACCGCCCCTGCCGAGCGTCGTGGGCCGGCCGTCGGGACCGGAAGCTATGAAACCCGGCGCCACGAAAAGCCTTGTGTCGGGACTATGCGCGATGCGGCGCCTGATATTGGCATAGCTCCTTTCCTCGTCCACGCCGTCTTCCGTGCAGACGATAAGTTCCCGCGAGTCTATCCACTCCGTACGGATTCCTTCGCAGGAGCACTTGCGCGCTATGATCCTGGTAGAGAACAGCTCTCCGAAGCAGACCGCCTCCCCGGCGGGGGCGGCGAGCAGTCCGGATGCCATGGCATCGAGCTCAGCGAGAGCCTGCGCCCTTTCCTGTCCGGTAAAGAGCCTGTTTATTATCGCCGCATGCCTGTCCCTGATCTCGGCCGTGACTGCCCTCCTAAGAGCCGGATCGCTGCAGCGGTCGAGCTCTATGAGCCTGTCGGTGCAGCCGCGCACGGCGGAGCACACGAGGATCATCCTGTCTCTTGAAATCTCGCGGACTATTATGTCGAGGACGGCAGAGATGCGCGTGGCGTCCGCTACGCTACTGCCGCCGAACTTTAGTACCTGCATTGTTACGGTTTTCTCGTTATCCGGGCTCCGAGCGCGTTGAGACGGGTCTCGACATTCTCGTAACCGCGGTCGATCTGTTCTATGTTGTCTATCTGAGAAGTGCCCTTGGCCGACATAGCGGCGAGCAGCATGGCTATTCCGGCACGGATGTCCGGCGAGGTCATCCTTCCCGCCTTCAGGGAAATCTTGTGGTCGTGGCCTATGACCACCGCCCTGTGCGGGTCGCAGAGTATTATCTGCGCTCCCATATCGATGAGCTTGTCGACGAAGAACAGCCTGCTCTCGAACATCTTCTGGTGGATGAGCACGCTGCCCTTGCACTGGGTCGCCACGACCAGCATCACGCTCAGCAGGTCCGGGGTGAGCCCGGGCCAGGGAGCGTCGGCAAGGGTCATTATGGAGCCGTCGATGAAAGACTCTATCTCGTAGCTTTCCTGGGAAGGCACATAGATGTCGTCCCCCTTGCGTTCGAGCTTCACGCCGAGACGGCGGAAGCACTCGGGGATTATCGCGAGATTGTCCCACGAGACGTTCCTTATCGTGAGTTCGCTCCGGGTGATTGCGGCCATACCGATGAAGGAGCCTACCTCTATCATATCGGGCAGCACCCTGTGCGAGGCCCCGTGCAGTTCCTTCACGCCGGTTATAGAGAGCAGGTTGGAGCCAATGCCCTCTATCTTCGCGCCCATGCCCACGAGCATGCGGCAGAGCTGCTGCACATAGGGTTCGCAGGCGGCGTTGTAGATAGTGGTCTTTCCCTCCGTGAGGACGGAGGCCATGACGATGTTGGCCGTTCCAGTCACGGAAGCCTCGTCGAGAAGCATGTAACAGCCCTTCATCGAGCGGCCTCCGTAGAGGTTGTATGCCCTCTTGTCCGTATCGTAGGCGCAGGTGGCGCCGAGCTTCATGAAGCCGGCGATATGGGTATCCACCCTGCGGCGGCCTATCTTGTCTCCTCCCGGCTTGGGGAAATACGCCTGGCCGAAACGGGCGAGCACAGGGCCGGTTATCATCACCGAGCCGCGCAGCTGCGCACAGCGTCGCACGAAATCCGCGCTGCGTATGTACATCTCGTTGATATGTCTTGCCATAAAGACATATTCGCCTTTCGCAGGGCGGCTCACTGCCACGCCCATAGCCTTGAGCAGGTCGATGAGGTTGAGTATGTCGGTAATCTCCGGGACGTTCGAAATCCTTACCGGCTCCGACGTGAGGAGCGTCGCACAGATCACCTCGAGCGCCTCGTTCTTGGCTCCCTGGGGCTCTATCTCCCCGCTGAGACGGTATCCTCCCTCTATGACGAATGAACTCATATATGCTCCACTTCCGGTTCAAGGACGATGCCGTAGCGCTCCCTGACCGTATCTACGATTTTAGTTTCCAAACCCAGTATGTCCTCCGGCGATGCGTCCCCGCTGAGGTTGACTATCACCAGAGGCTGCCTTTCATATACGGCCGCTCCGCCCACGGAAACTCCCTTCAGGCCGCAGCTGTCGATCAGATATGCCGCAGGCACCTTGACCCTCCCGTCGGGCAGGTCGTAATGCGGAGCCGAACCGTCGGGGCTGATACGGGCGAAGGTCCCTGCGTCCACGACCGGATTCTTGAAGAAGCTCCCGGCGCTGCCGATTTCGGCAGGATCGGGAAGCTTTCCGCGCCGCAGCTTCATCACGGCCTCGCGGACTTCCCCGGGGGTCTCCGGCACCTTTCCGCCGAGAGCCTCCGAAACGCCCTTGTATCCCGTCTTCGGAACAGGCTTGCGGCTCAGCCGGAAGAGCACGCTCGTAACCACATAGCGGCCCTTGTTCTCAGGCTCCTTGAACATGGACGTGCGGTAGCCGTAACGGCATTCCGCCCTGGTGAACTTCACCTTCTTCCTCTCCTTGAGGTCGAAGCAGACCACGCCCGAGACTATATCCGCGACCTCGGCTCCGTAGGCGCCTATGTTCTGCACTGCGGCAGCACCCACCTCGCCGGGAATCATCGAAAGGTTCTCGGTTCCCCAGAGTCCGTGGCGGCAGGCCTCGGCGACGAAGCTGTCGAAGTTCACTCCGGCGCCCACGATTACGGGCACCTCGTCGAGACCGATGTCCACATACTTGATGAACTCGATGTTCGAGTGCAGCACCGTTCCCGGGAAGTCTCCCGTGAAAAGCAGGTTGCTCCCCTCCCCGATATGGAGCAGGGGCCGGGGCAGCCTGTCGAAGTTGAGCCCCGCGAGCTCGGCGACATTCTCATATTCGACGAAACACTCGCAGCGCACCTTCATGCGGAAGGTGTTCTGCCCTCCGAGGTCGTATTTGAGCTTAATTCTCACCCTGCTGCCTGAATGTGGATTCAAGCCAGAGCTCCTTCATCTGAGAATCGTCGATCCTTGACGGAGAATCTATCATCACGTCCCTTCCCTGGTTGTTCTTGGGGAATGCGATGTAGTCCCTTATGGTCTCCTGTCCGCCGAACAGGGCGCAGACGCGGTCGAACCCGAACGCGAGTCCTCCGTGGGGCGGCGCTCCATACTTGAACGCGTTTATTATGAATCCGAACTTGTATTCGGCGTCTTCCCTGCTTATGCCCAGCACCTCGAACATGCGGCTCTGCATCGCGGCGTCGTGTATCCTTATCGAGCCTCCGCCCAGTTCGGTGCCGTTGAGCACGAAGTCATACGCGTTGGCGCACACCCGCTCGAGATCCTCCTTCCTGTCGGAATAGAACCACTGCTCGTGCTCGGGCTTGGGAGCCGTGAACGGATGGTGCATGGCATAGAACCTGCCGTCCTCCTCGCTCCACTCCAGAAGGGGGAAGTCCACCACCCACAGGGGAGCAAACTCGTGGGGATTGCGGAGTCCCAGCCGGTTGCCCATCTCTATACGGAGCACCCCGAGCATGGTCTGGGCCTTGCGCCTGGCTCCGCAGAGCACGAGCAGCAGGTCGCCGTCATGCGCCCCGCAACGCTCCGCCACTGCACGCAGCTCATCTGTGGAGTAGAACTTGTCCACGCTGCTCTTGACGCTGCCGTCGGTGTTCAGCCTAACATAGACCAGACCCTTGGCGCCCACCTGGGGACGCTTGACCCATTCGGTGAGCTCATCGAGCTGCTTGCGGGTGTAGCCGGCACAGCCCGGCACGGCTATCGCCCCGACATAGGGGGCATCGTCGAACACTCCGAAGCCGTGTCCCCTGACCATGTCGGTGATTTCGCATATCTCCATTCCGAAGCGGATGTCCGGCTTGTCTGAGCCGTACCTGTCCATGGCGTCGTACCAGCTCATCCTCGGCAGCGGGTCGGGAATCTCCACCCCGAGGGCGTTGCGGAACATCTGCCTCATCATGCCCTCGAATATGTTCAGCACATCCTCCTGCTCCACGAAGCTCATCTCGCAGTCTATCTGGGTGAACTCGGGCTGGCGGTCTGCACGCAGGTCCTCGTCGCGGAAGCACCTGACTATCTGGAAGTAGCGGTCGTACCCGGCCACCATAAGCAGCTGCTTGAAGGTCTGGGGAGACTGGGGCAGGGCGTAGAAAGTGCCGGGATTCATCCTCGAGGGCACCACGAAGTCGCGCGCTCCCTCGGGAGTGGACTTGATGAGGTACGGCGTCTCTATCTCCATGAAGCCCTGCGCGTCGAGGTAGCTGCGCACCTCCTGGGCAAGCCTGTGCCTGAGCGCGAGCGCCCTCTGCAGAGGGGGACGGCGCAGGTCGAGATAGCGGTACTTCGCCCTGAGGTCCTCGCCGCCGTCGCTCTCCTCCTCGATCGTGAACGGAGGCACTGCGGACTTGTTGAGTATGTCTATGCCCTCGAGCCTTATCTCTATCTCGCCCGTAGGCATCTTGGGATTCTTGCTGGTACGCTCCACGACCTCGCCGCGCGCCCGGATCACATATTCCCTGCCGAGCGAGGCGGCCGTCTGCACGAGTTCGGGGGCGGCGTCGCTCTCGACCACGAGCTGCGTGATGCCGTAGCGGTCGCGCAGGTCGATGAAGGTCATGCCGCCGAGCTTGCGGGATTTCTGCACCCATCCCGCGAGGGTGACTTTCTTTCCTTTGTCGGCAAGGCGGAGCCCGCCGCAAGTGTCTGTTCTGTACATATTGAACGTTATGATTTTTCCAAACAGCAAAGATATGAATTTATTCCGTACTTTTGCCCGGGACAACTACTTTTGGAAACATGTACTACATCTCAAAGAAATTCGAAATCGCAGCCGCGCACCACCTCGCCCTCGACTACGGGAGCAAGTGCTCCAGGCTGCACGGACACAACTACGCCGTGGAGGTCTTCTGCCGTGCCGGAGAACTCGACCGCAACGGCATGGTGACCGACTTCAGGCTCATAAAGGAAAGGGTATGCGACGTGCTCGACCACAAGGACCTCAACGAGGTGCTGCCATTCAACCCCACCTCGGAGAACCTCGCCCGGTGGATATGCGAACAGATTCCCAACTGCTACAAGGTCAGCGTCGAGGAGACCACGGGCAACAGGGCCGTCTATGTAAAGGACTGAAACATGTACAGGGTAAGGAAGACAATGGAGATAAGCGCCGCGCACAGCCTCTCGTTCAAGGCGGCGGGCGTCGACGAGCCGGTGCACGGGCACAACTGGAAGATCACGGTATTCTGCCGCAGCGAAAGCCTCGACGAGGACGGACTCGTCGTCGACTTCATGGCGATAGAGAAATTCCTCCTCGACAGCCTCGACCACCGCAACCTCAACGAGGTGCTGCCCTGCAACCCTTCGACCGAGAACCTCGCCCGGTGGATATGCGAGCATGTGGACAAGTGCTACCGCGTCGACGTCGAGGAATATTCCGGAGCCGAGGCAAGCTACGAAAGGCCGTGAAGAGGGTCGCGATAATAGGCGGAGGAGCCGCCGGATGCTTCTGTTCCGTGCTGGCAAGGCGGAGACACCCCGACTGGCAGGTCTCCGTATACGAAGCCGGCGCCAGACCGATGGCGAAGCTCGCCGTGACGGGCGGAGGCAGGTGCAACCTGACCAACAGCTTCGCCTCTGTACGGAAACTCGCGGACGCATATCCGAGAGGTGCGGCCCTGATGAGAAATGCCCTGCGTGCGTTCAGCCAGGACGACACCATGGCCTGGTTCGAAAGGGAGGGCGTGAGGCTCACCGTCCAGCCAGACGGCTGCGTGTTTCCGGAAAGCCAGGACGCGATGCAGATAGTACGCACGCTGTCACGCCTGATGCAGGACACGGGAGTCATCCTGCACTGCGGGAAAAAGGCCTGCGGCATCACGCCGGCAGAAGGCTCCGGACTGCTGGTAAGATTCAGCTCAGGCGAGAGTATACCCGCAGACAGGGTCGTGCTCTGCTGCGGCGGCACGTCTCGCGCCGCGCTCGAGGCCATGCTTCCGGAAGGGCAGCCGGTGACCGACACCCTCCCCTCCCTTTTCACGCTCAGGCTCGACGACGCGCCGCTCAGGAGCCTGATGGGCACCGTCGTGGAGAACACCGCGCTGAGACTCGAAGGCACAGACATAGCCTCTGAAGGTACGCTGCTCGTCACCGACTGGGGCGTTAGCGGCCCCGCCACGCTCAGGCTCTCGTCATACGCCGCGAAAGAGCTCGCCCGAATGCAGTACAGGGGCACGCTGCTCATAGGCTGGACGGGACAGGACGAAGCCGCGACGAGGGAACTGGTGTACTCCCTCGCAGGTTCCGCCGGCAGGAAGACCCTCGGCGGAGCCCGTCCCGACGGGCTGAGCGACAGGCTGTGGCGGCACATACTCGCAAGGGCAGGAGCAGATTCCGGCAGGAAATGGGCCGAGACCGGGCGCAGGCAGCTATCGGACATCTGCCGCGTGCTCACGCGTGACGCCTACCCTATCTGCGGCCGTGCACGCTTCAAGGAAGAGTTCGTCACCTGCGGAGGGGTGAGCCTCGAGGGAGTCGCCGCCCGAAGTCTCGAGAGCAAGGTGTGCCCGGGCCTGTTCTTCGCAGGAGAGGCCCTCGACATAGACGCCGTCACCGGAGGCTTCAACCTCCAGGCGGCCTGGTCCACCGCATGGAGGGTCGCGGAGCATCTGTGATTTTTTTCATATCTTTGCGGATGCCGGCAGTGATGAGCCGGCAGTTTTACTAAAACCTATCCATAATGAAGAGTACACTGAAAGAAATCTGTGCTCAGTACACAGAGCCTCAGCAGATCGAGGCAATGGGCATCTACCCGTATTACCGCCCCATCTCTTCAGGACAAGACCCGGTAGTCACCATGGCTGACGGACGCAAAGTCATGATGTTCGGCTCCAACTCCTACCTCGGCCTGTCCGATGATCCCCGCCTCAAGGAGGCCGCAATCGCCGCGATACGCAAATACGGCACCAGCTGCTCGGGAAGCCGCTTCCTCAACGGAACGCTCGACATCCACGAAGAGCTGGAGGAGAAGCTCGCAAGATTCGTAGGCAAGGACGCCGCAGTCACATACAGCACCGGATTCCAGGTCAACCTCGGAGTGGTCAGCAGCCTCGGTTTCCACGGAGGCTACACTTTCCTCGACGCGCTCGACCACGCCTGCATCATCGACGGCAGCCGTCTCGGATTCGCCGATGTCAGGAAGTTCTCACACAACGACATGGCCGACCTCGAAAAGAAGCTCTCGATGACCCCCGCCGACGCGCCCAAGCTCATAGTGGTCGACGGAGTCTACTCCATGGAGGGCGACATTGCCCCGCTGCCGGATATGGTCTGCCTCGCAGAGAAATACGGGGCGTCTATCATGGTCGACGACGCGCATGGACTCGGAGTCATAGGTGAGAACGGCTCAGGCACCGCCAGCCACTACGGGCTCACCGACAAGGTGGACCTCATAATGGGCACCTTCTCCAAGAGCTTCGGCTCCCTCGGAGGCTTCATCGCCGGAAGCAGGGAGGTCATCAACTTCCTCAAGCACCGCTCCCGCACCCTGATATTCAGCGCCTCCATGACCCCGGCCTCGGTAGCCGCAGCATCAAAGGCACTGGACATCATGATAGAGGAGCCAGGGCGCAGGGACCACCTCTGGATGATAACCCGCCACGCCCAGCAGGCCTTCAGGGACAACGGCTTCGACATAGGCCGCACCCAGTCGCCCATAATCCCCCTTTTCGTGCGCGACACGATCAAGGCCATGAAGATAGTACGCAAGGCCTACGAGGACGGCATATTCATCACCCCGGTAATTGCGCCGGCGGTACCCGAGAACGATGTGCTGATACGATTCGCGCTGATGGCCACACACAGCATAGAACAGGTCGACGAGGCGGTGGAGAAGCTCACGCGCATATTCAAGACAGAAGGGGTCATAGCATAACGGAAAGGATATGGTAATTCTTATCACAGGTATCTCCTCCGGCTTCGGCAAGGCGATGGCCGAGGCCCTGAGCGCCGAGGGGCACAAGGTCTACGGGACGCACCGCCACGCACGGGAGTTCATCCCCGGGGTGGAGTACATCAAGGCCGACGCGACCGACGAGGTACAGGTCGAGGCCGCCGTCCGCCGCGTGACAGACGCAGAGGGCAGGATAGACGTGTTCATCAACAACGCCGGTATGGGCATAGGCGGGCCGCTGGAGTTCAGCAGCCTCGAAGATGCCCGCACCCAGATGGACGTCAACTGGATGGGCATGGTGAGGTTCCTGCACCACATCGTACCCCTGATGCGCCGCCAGCACGGGGGAAAGATCATCTGCATCAGCTCGATAGGAGGGCTTATGGGACTGCCGTACCAGGGACTGTACTCAGCCTCGAAGTTCGCGATCGAAGGCTACTGCGAGGCCCTGAGGCTCGAGCTGCAGGACTTCGGAATCAAGGTGGTGGTGATAGAGCCCGGCGACTTCTCGACCAACTTCACCGCCACGCGCAAGTGCGTCGACACGCCCGAGGCAAGACAGGCCTACCCTTCCTTCGACCGCTCGATGCGGAGCATAGAGAAAGACGAGAGGAACGGGATGAAGCCGGAAGCCCTTGCACGGAAGATATGCCGCATAGCCGCAGCGAAGAACCCGCGATACACCTACATCATCGCCTCGCCCCTGCAGAAGCTCGCCGTGCTGGCGAAGACCCTACTGCCCCCGAGGCTGTTCGCCAGGGTACTCTCGCTCTACTACAGGCTCTAAGCCCTGCGCGGACGGCGATGCAGCGCGAACGCGGGAAGATAGAATATCAGCGCGATGACGGAGAACACAAGGCCCGTTATCGTGCCTATCGCGAAGTCGAACCAGAAGACCTCCGAGGGACCGTCGAAAAGGAAGGGGACAAGACCCATTATCGATGACAGTATGGTCAGCGATATGGGGATTATCTTCCTGTTGAAGGCCTTGATGTAAGCCCTCAGCTGCAGCTGCATTGCCCTGCCGGAATCCATACCCGGCAGCAGCATTCCGCCTGCCGTATCCTTGAAGCCCCTCTCGCCGAGCATGGCAGACACGAGGTAGATGCCGGCGTTGACCGTGATGCCGCTGAGCATCACGAAGGCGGCGAACCCGCCCTTGTCGAAGGAGAAGTCGCTCAGGCCGAACACGAGGAACACGCCTATGAACGACACGGGAATCAGCAGTATTATGGAGAACGGATAGCGCAGGGAATTGAAATGCACCGCGCAGAGCACGAAGATTGCGGCTATCACCAGCAGGATAAGCGCGGCATACTTGTCCTGGTTCTCGTAGAACCAACCTCCCGACTCGCCCTCTGCCGTATAGCCGAGCGGCAGCACGGAGCCGTTCATCCAGTCCACAGTCTCCTCGGAAAAGGTGCGTCGCATCTGCTCCGGCCCGACGAAATTATAGCGCACGTCGACCGAGTAGGACTGGTCTTCCTTGTTTATCGACAGTGACGTCCTCTCCTTGCGTATACTGCCTATCTCCGAGAGTTTCATCTTGCCATCGCCGCTCTGCACGGCGACATTCTCGACATGCCAGAGATCCATCTCATCCTTTGCCGAAGACTCTATGCGCACGCCGACATACTCTCCTCCATACGGTATCGACCCTACGGAGGCATCGTACAGGGGCGAATACAGCGAGGAGTAATATTCATAGGGGCTGATTCCCACGGCCGTGAGCGCCTCGAAGTCGTAGCCGACATTGAACTCGCTCTGCGGACGGTCGTAGCCGCTCGCCCATATTTCCGGGTCGGACACTCTCCTGTTGGCCCGCATGTGCCCTATCATCGTCTCCGCATAGGAAATAAGCCTGTCGTAGTTATAGCCGCTGAGGGTGATGCCGTAATACGCGAAGTCCGTGTTGACCCTGTTGCTGAAGCCCCGGTCGTCGATGCCGTAGACTGTCCAGTTGGCTCCGCCGAAGCTTGCCGCCATCACTATCACGTCGCCCTTTATCATCGACGGCAGGGCCGTACCCTCCACCTCGGGCTTGAAATACACACGTATGGTTCCGTCGGTGGCGGAGTATATCTCCGTCTCGAAGGTCTCTATTTCGTCTACCGAACTCAGGTAGTTCTCCATGCTGCGCATCACTTCGTCGAGCTGCTGCACGGTGCAGCCCTCGGGCATTCCGGCCGAAACCGTAAGGCAGGGCCGCTCAGGCTCGCGGTAGAAGTCCGACCGCTCCATAGCCTTGTGGAACAGCGCAAAACTCGTCCCGAGCACATTGTCTATGACCTTGCGGTTGTCGGCATAGGGTTTCCACGAGATATCTTCGGGAAGCAGGCAGGTAGGGATGCCGAACGAGGCGACGAGCAGCAGCGCAAGCACCCAGCGGTGCGAAAGCGCCCAGCGCAGGTAGGAGGAATAGCGGGAATTCCAGCGGACGATGCGGCGCAGCCTGCGCACATAGGCCGTCCCGGAAGTGTCGTAACGGACGGGAATATAGTCCAGCAAGGCCGGGATGAACAGATACGACACGAGCAGAGACACGCACAGGTTGATGACTATCGCAAGAGAGAACTCCACGAGGCTCGTCCGTTCCGACTCGGGCAGCAGGAATATCGCAAGCAGCGAGGCCACCGTAGTGAGCACCGCGCTCAGCAGGGCCGGGAACACGCTGCGGTCGTGGTGCCGAGAGTAGTGGTCCACCATGACTATGGTGTTGTCGATTATGATTCCGAGCGACACCGTCACTCCGGCGAGGGTGTAGATATGTATCTCCAGGCCGACTATCCAGTACAGGCAGACGGCTATCAGTATGTCGACGGCGAGGGATATCGCGACGAGCAGCATATAGCGCCACGAACGGTTGGCGATGAACGCGAACACGAGCAGCAGGAGCAGGCAGAGCAGGGTGCGGACATATATCTTGTGCAGTTCCGTCCCGATGTATTCGGAGGAGTCGTAGTTCACCGCGACCGAAATCTCCTCCGGGAAAGACGGCTCCAGGCCGGCTATCACCGACTTGACCTCGTCAACCACCGACAGCAGGTTCGCGTCCGGACTCACACCGACCGAGAGCGTCAGCGTGTTGAGCCCGTTGATACGGAAATAGCTCGATGGCAGCGACTCCTGATAGCGCATGGAGGCTATGTCGCCGAGCCTGACTATCCGTCCGCCTACGTTCTTCACGGGAGTCATGCCCATGTCGCCCTCCGAAAGGCTGGCGAGCCTCACGGCATAGCGGCTGCTGCCCGAGGAGACCATGCCGAGCATCTGCTCGCCGTAACGGGCGGCGAAGGCTGAGGCTATGTCGTCGGCCGTGATGCCGAGGGAGGAAGCCTTGTCATAGTCGAACTCTATCACCCACTCATAGGGCGTATAGCCGTTGAAACTCACGTCCGCGACCCCTTCCACGGCCGACAGCGGATAGATCAGACGGTCCTCGACGAACGAAGCTATCTCCTTGGACGGCAGGCTGCTAAGGATATTGAACGAAACGGCGGTCTGGGCGCGCTGTCCGGAGACTCCAACCGAAATCGCCGGATACGAACAGCCGTCCGGCAGGGAAGGGTAGATGTTGCGTATGTTGGAGGCCATCTCGAAGCGCACCGACTGGAGATCGGTCCTGCGTCCGAACTCGAGGGTTATCGAACCCTCTCCGTTGCGGGACACCGACGATACGGAGCGGCAGCCCCTGATATTGGAGAGCACGCCCTCGAGCAGGGATGTGACCTCCGACTCGACCACCCGCGAGGAGGCTCCGGGATACGAGAACGACACGCTGACCTCGCGCGAAGGCGACGACGGGGTATACTGCACCTTGAGCATGGAGAACCCGGCCGCTCCCACGATGGCCGTGACCGCCATCAGAAGAAGCACCGAGAACGAAGATATGCCCCGCTTCCCCTCCATCTTCCGTCAACTGGATTTCCTGCGTTTCTTATATATCACCGAATACAGCGCAGGCACATAGAACAGGCTTATCACCGTACCTGCCGTAAGGCCTGCGATTATCACGAGCGCCATAGGATACTGGAGGTCGTCGCCTATGGTGCCCCGGCTGAGGAACGGAGCCACCGACAGTATGGTCGTCAGGGTGGTCATTATTATCGCCTTTAGCCTGCGGTGTCCGGCCTCGTGGATGGCGTCATCGATCTCCCAGCCTTCCTTCACGAGCCGGTTTATGGTGTCGATCTTGAGTATGGAGTCGTTGATGACTATACCGCATACCACTACGATTCCTATCAGCGACATTATGTTGATGCTCGTGCCCGTAAGCCACAGCACCACGAGGCTGAACGCCAGGTCTATGACTATCTCCGAAAGGATTATCACAGGCTGGACGAGCGACTCGAACTGCGAGGCCAGTATGAGGAAGAGCATCGCGAGCGCTATGAGCAGCACGAACACCATCTGTCTCATCATCTGCGCGTTGGAGAAATACGCCCCCGAGAAGCCCACGTCGAATCCCGGGTGCTCCGACACGACATCCCTGACCGTGGCCATCGTCTCCGGCACGTCCGAAGAGGGAATGTCGAGGGACAGAGGGTAGTACTGCCCTTCCTCGCCGGAAACTATGGTCTTGAAGTCCTCGTCGAAAGTCTGGCGGAGCAGCGACTTGAGGGGTATGGAATATGCCTGCCTGCCGTCTGAGGCCGGCTTGTCTATCACCGCATGCTCGAAGAGGTCTTCCATCTCCACCATATCGGTACCGAGCACCACGGGAACGGAACGGCCGCCCTGCACGATCTCGAACACCCTGTTGCCGTTCAGGCTGCTGTGCAGCACCGACACGAGCTCGCTGCGGCTGACCCCGTACAGGCTCATAAGCTCGGGGTCGCTGACATACAGCACGTCCTGCTTCACTGATATGGGAGGCAGGCCGATTCGGGGCAGGGCGGCCGACAGGTCGCCGAGCAGCGGCTGCAGGGAGGACGGGGTGAGCACCGTTCCAGAGCCCGGCCGTATCCTTGCCGTCAGTTCAGCCTCGGTGTCGGAGAACACCATGTCGAAGATATTGCCCGAAGTGCTGAAGCCGAACACCGCATCCGGCCAGGTGCCGCCTATAAGGGACGCGAATTCCCGCTTCATGGCTTCGAGCGTCCGCGCATCGGCACACTTGAAATAGACGCTGGCCTCGTTGGAGGCGAGATCGCCGCTATGGCTGAGCACGAACTGCTGCACTCCCACCATAGAGCTTATCTGCGAGCAGCGCTCCGAGGCGAAGTCTTCCAGGGCGATTATACGGTTCCTGTTCTCGTCTATGGAGATATGTTCGTTCCAGTCGATGTCGAGGACGGCGTCGGAATAGCTGATGGGCGGCAGCTTGGACTTGGGCATGAAGGAGACGCAGACCGCGACTATCACCGCGCTCGCGAGGGGCACTCCCCACGAGAGCCAGCGGTGACGCAGGAAGAAGTTGACTCCCCCGTCATACACGCGCAGCGCCCCGCCGAAGCTCAGCTTCTCGAGGAAACGGTTGGGGGTGAAACGCCCGAAGCGCCTGTACGACACCCAGTAGTAGACAGGCAGCAGGATCACCGTCACGAGGTACGACACGAGCAGCAGCACCGTCACGGTGATCGCCTGGTCGTAGAAAAGGTCGCCTGCGAGGCCGTTGAGGAAGATGAGCGGGATGAACACGGCGCAGGTCGTCAGCACCGAGCTCAGCATGGCGCCGGACACCTCGCCCGTACCCTTTATCACCGCATCGCGCAGCGGCTCCCCCCTCTGCCAGCGGGCAGTCATGTTGTCGGTGAGCACTATCGTATTGTCGACCATCATGCCCACACCGAGCAGCAGGCCGGAAAGGGAGATGATGTTGACGGTCATCCCAAGCAGGAAGAACACGAAGAACGATATCACCAGCGACACCGGAATCGACAGCGACACGAGCAGCGGGGAGCGCAGGTCCTTCATGAACAGGAATATTATCGCGCAGTCAAGCAGTATCGCGATGATGATATTGAGAATCAGGTTGTTTATCGAATAGTCCAGAAGTTCCGTCTGGTCGCGGGTAAGGGTGAACTCTATGTCGGGGTAGTCCTGTGCGAACACATCGAGCAGGGAGTTTATCGCACTGCGCAGGTCGGCCATACGGGCCTCTCCCTGCTTGATGACCGCGAGCATAACGGCGTCCTTCCCGTCGGAGCGGTCGAGGCCGCTGCGGGGCGCGGCATGCTCCACCACAGAGGCGACATCCCTGATCTGCATGACCTTGTCGCCCGACCTGAAATATACGTTCCCGATATCCTCGGGGCTCGACGCGAACGAGCGGAAACGGACGTTGTAGCGGTATTCCCCGTCGCGTATCGTCAGGTTCGACAGGCGCACGTTGGCGTCCGCGAGGCTCGACGCGAACATATCGACGCTCATGCCCGCCGCTGAAAGTTTCTCGAGATCGGGAAGCACGAGTATCTCCCTCTCGGCCACCCCGCTCACATCCACCATCGCCACCTCGTCGAGCTGTTCGAGACGCTTGGCGATCACGCTCGAGACGAAATCGCTCAGCTCGAGGAACCCGTCGCCCTGCAAGGCTTCCCCGCGCCCGGTGACGTTTATGAAGAAGGCCGGGATATCGGTCGCGCTGGCCTTGAACACCTTCGGACGGGAGATGTCGGGCAGCGACGACATGCTCCTGTCTATCTTCTCGTTCACCTCGATGAAGGCGAAGTCTATGTCATGCCCCTGCTCGAATGAGAGCACTATCGACGCCGAGCCGTCGCGGGACTCCGTGTGCAGCCCCGCAAGGTGGTCGGTCTGTACGAGATTCTGCCGCAGCGTCCTCACGACCACCTCGTCCAGCTCGCGCGCAGACATGTCCGGGGCGTCCACCTGCACGGTGACATAGGGTATGTCCACATCGGGGATCAGTCCCACCGGCAGGGCCCTGATGCCGACGCAGCCGAGAATCACCAGCACCAGAGTCACCATGCTGACCGAGACGGTCTTGTCCAGCAGCTTGTCGAGCAGTCTGTCGAGCATAGGCGCTGCTATTCTTTGAGCCTGACGGCCGAACCGTCAGCAAGGTTGAGGTTGCCCGAGACGATCACCGTGTCGCCTGGTTCGAGGGAGGCGCCGCGCGACTCGTTGGCCTCCACGGCATAGCTCTCGCTGTTGGCCCCGAGGATGTTGACATAGACCCACCTGGCCTTTCCGTCGGAATAGCAGAATAGCACGTCGAGGTCGTCACGCACTACGACGGCGGACTTCGGCACCACCATCATGTCGTCCATGAACTTGTCTACCGTCACCTTCACGTTCATCCCGTCAAGCAGCCGCGACGAGCCCGACAGGGTGGCGCAGACCTCTATCTGGCCGTTTTCGTCTATGCTGGGGTTGACCGTCCTGACCTTTCCGGTCAGCACCGTGGCGCCTCCCTGTCCGAACGGAGTGACCTTGACGGCCTGTCCACGGGCGACGAGCGGATATTCCGACTCGAGTATGTTGAACCTGACCTCGAAACTGCTGTCGTCGATTACCATGCAGAACGGCTTGCCGTCGGTCACATCCCAGGTCTTCTGAGATATGTTGGCCACCGTGCCCGAAATCGGCGCCCTGAGGCAGGTCGCGTCGTAGGCCAGGGCGGCCTTCTCGTAGTCGTTGCGCGAAGCGTTGAGGCCGGAGCGTACGAGGGCCACCTCGCGCACATTCTCGGGAGCCGTATCCTCGTCGGGATAGCCGAGGCCGGCAAGTACGTCGAGATATTCGAGTTCGGAACGCCTGAGCGCGATCTCCGCCGCATCGAGGGCAAGTTTCTGCTCGCCGCTGTCCAGCTCCGCGATCACGTCGCCCTTCTCCACGCGGTCCCCGTTCTCGAAGTTCACCCTGACTATCGTCCCTCCCGAGGGGAACGACAGGCTGCTGCTCGAGGCCGGGCTGAGCTTGCCGTTGGAGAGGATCTGCATCGGGAAGGGCTGCCTCTCCAGGCATATGACATCCACCTCGTTGACAGCCGGAGAATACTCCAGCATCGCGCCGCCGTCCGCGGCACCGTCCTTTTCCTTACAGCCGGCGGACACGAGGGCCGCCAGGGTTATCAAAGCAAGAGTCTTTCCGTTCATGGGCTACATGGTCAGTTCTTCGGGCACGACCTCGAGGTCGCGCTCGAGCATGAAATCATAGAGTGTATATTTGCGCAGGTTGTAGTAGTATATCCAGAAATTGCTCAGGTCGCTTATGTAGTTCTGGATGGCCGTGTCACTCTCGCTGCGCGCGGTGTTGAGATCTGTCACCGTCGCCGTTCCGCCGCGGAAGTTCTCCATAACGAGGGCATAGCGTTCGCGGGCTATGTCCTCGGCCCTCTGCGACACGAGGCATATCTGCCGCTGGTTGTTGAACTGTAGATACTAATTGAAAAGTGCGCCAATATTCCAATTGAAAAGTGCGCCGCCATAGGATAAGTATAATGACCTTTGTATCATCCAAATACAAAGGTAAAATGAAGACTATGGTAGAAAGACAATCAATAATACACATGTATAGAGTATGCGGTTATAGCAAACGGCGTATCTCTCGTGAACTTCATGT
>MNQT01000023.1 GCA_001915575.1 Bacteroides sp. CAG:1060_57_27
AAAAAGCATTTTTTTAACCATATCAGTGATAATCTTTGCAAAGATATTAAAATCAGTGCTTTGCATGGATTTTATCCTACTTTTTGTCAACTAGGCCGAATTCAAAGACTGCGTAAGGACCGGGCGCGCCCTCGACACCGAAGATATACATATCTTCATGGACGAGATGAGCGATGCCGCACGCCGTATCACCTTCAGGCTGAACGCAGCCTACCACACCCCTGCAGAAGTGCGCAGGTTCCTTTCGGAACTGTTCGGATACGATGTGCCTTCGTCGCTGCGTGTCTTTCCGCCGTTCTATACGGATTTCGGCAAGAATATCACCGTCGGGGAGGACGTCTTCATCAATGCCTGCTGCCATTTTCAGGATCATGGAGGCGTTGTCCTTGGCGACGGATGCCAGATAGGGCACAATGTCGTGTTCGCCACTCTGAACCACGGCCTGTCGCCGGAAGACCGCAAGCACACTTATCCGGCACCGATAGTGTTGGGCAAGAATGTGTGGGTGGGCTCTAACGCCACCATCCTGCAAGGCGTCACTATCGGCGACAATGCGGTCGTCGCAGCCGGAGCGGTGGTTAATAAGAATGTGCCGGACAATGTCGTAGTCGGCGGGGTTCCGGCAAGAATCATCAAGAAAATAACAGAGGAGTAATGATTATAAGAATACCCGTGAGAAAGATACTGTTTTTATTATTATTTTGGGCAATGACCGACATTCAAGGTATGGCACAGGAAAAGATTACACAGACAGCGGAAGCGGACGGAAAAGCCGCTTTCCAGAGGGAAATGATATTCCCTATAGGTGAACCGAACACCGCATACGCCGAATATTTCATCGGCAACAGCTATCTGGCTCCGATATCCACGGAGCAGATACCTTTCAACAATGTCACTTTCGAACCGGGATGCCGAAACAACTGGCACATACACCATGCTACCAAGGGAGGCGGGCAGATGCTGGTCTGCGTGGCCGGCAGGGGCTGGTATCAGGAAGAGGGCAAGCCTGCCGTGCAGATGCTTCCCGGAGATGTCATCCATATCCCGGCGAATGTCAAGCACTGGCACGGAGCGGCGGCGGACAGCTGGTTCGCGCATCTCGCATTCGAAGTTCCGGGAGAAAACCTGTCCAACGAATGGCTGGAGATGGTGACCGACGAGGAATATAAGCGCTTGGAGAAATGAAACGGCAGCCCTTATCCTCCCCCGTCACCCGATCCGCAGCTTCCGGCAGTATTCCGAAGGAGTGATGCCCTCCTGCTTCTTGAACATCCGGCTGAAATGCTGGGGGTATTCGAATCCGAGACGGTCCGATACCTGGGAGACGGTCTCCCCTGCCGCAAGGCCGTTCTTGGCAAGCTGGATGACGAACTGGCGGATGTAGCTGCCCGCCGTGTCACCGGTCGTCTTCTTGATGACATCGCCGAAGTAGTTGGGCGACATGCAGAGCCTGTCGGCGCAATACTGCACGGTGGGCAGGGCGTGGGTCAGCTGGAGCTTGTCCTCGAAGTAGTCGCGCAGCAGGCGGTCGAAGCGGACGAGGATGTCGGAGTTCTCAACCTTGCGGGTGACGAACTGGCGGTTGTAGAAGCGCCGGCAGAAGTTGAGCATCAGTTCGATATAGCCCACGAGTATGGCGTTCCGGAGTCCGTCAGGCTTCCCTGCGAGTTCCTCGCGCATCTGACGCATCAGTAAGGCCAGGATATCGTGCTCCTCGTCGGTCATGTGCAGGGCTTCGTTGATACGGTAGTCGAAGAAAGAGTATTCCTTGATGTGCTTCTCTAACGGGAAACCGTGCAGAAGGTCGGGGTGGAAAAGTAAAGCCCAGCCCGTCAGCATCACTTCTTCGCCGTTGTCCTCCTTGCCACCTATCTGTCCGGGAGCCACGCAGATGACCGTACCCTTCTTGTAATCATACTTGCCGCAGCCGTAGGCCAGGTCAATCTCCGCCTCGTCGTGGAAGAAGATGCCGTACACGCCGTAGTCGTTCAGGCTGTGGCGCACGGGCGACACCTCGGCATAGTCGATGACGCAGACCAGCGGGTGCTGTTCGGCGCATCCGATGTAGCGGGCGTAGTCGTTGACATTCCGCACTTTCAGTATCCTGCTCATCCTGTTTCCCCTTAAACCTGCACAAAGATAAAGCATTTCGAGGACAACGGTTTGCGCAGGCTGCAATTTCAGTAAAAATGGTACGGTTTGCCTGCTTTTGGTTACGGCGTTCTTCTTTATTCCAGTGTAATTTTGCATCGGATAAAAACGAGAATAGAATGAAACAGAAAGCGGAACTACCCGAAGAATTGTGCGCGGACGAGGCGGTGTGCTTCATCGCAGACCGCCACCATGTAACGCCGAGGCAGCTCTTGCGTTATTTCAATTACGGAGAAATCCCTACCGGTGCCGCAGTTCCGGTCGAGGCCGCCATTCCCTTGGAATCAAACGAAATAGAAATACTCAAAGGATTGTCCGGAACTGCCGGGGATTAGGAGTCATTTGCTTCTGAAATCATATATAAGGAGAACCAATGAAAAGAATAACCGCAATAATAGCCCTCGTGCTGGCAGGAAGCCTGGGCGCGACGGCACAGACAACAGACAATATGGACAGAATCGAAGTATGCAAGCAGAATTACCGCACCCTGTTCGGCGGCGAAGCCCTGACCGGGCAGGGTACGGATCCGGAAATGATGGACATCCTCCAGAAATTCATCTTTGGTGAAGTATTCCAGACAGGCGGACTGACGCTGAAACAGCGCGAAATGATTACCTGCATCACCCTTGCCACGATGCAGACGCTTCCGCAACTGAAAGCCCATGCAGGAGCGGCGCTCAATGTGGGCGTCACCCCGGAGGAGCTGCGCGAAGTCATGTACCTCACAGCCCCGTTCATCGGCTTTCCCAAGATGCTGAATGCCGTCTCTACGGTGAACGAAGTGTTCAAGGAGCGTGGCATCAGCCTGCCGCTGGAAAGGCAGGGCACGGTGACGGAGGAGACACGCCACGAGGCGGGCAAGACCATTCAGGACAGGCTCTATCCCGGCGGCATCGCCTCGGTAATGGAAGGCCTGCCCGGCGACATGGGAGGGAATGTGGAACAGTTCCTCACGGACTATTTCTTCGGCGATATCTACAGCCGCGGCGCGCTCGACCTGCGGACACGCGAGTTGTTGGGCTACTGCGTACTGACCACCTTGGAAGCCGAGAGCCAGCTCCACTCGCACTATCACGGCAACATCAACGCGGGCAACTCGCCCGAAACGCTGACCGCCGCCGTCATCCAGTGCCTGCCCTATATCGGCTTCCCCGCCGCTATCAAGGCGCTCCGCATCATCGGACAGGAATATGCCCGGTGACATTATTAAAACAACCGATTCATGAACAGGATTATGTTGACATTGGCGGCGGCAATGACCATGAGCCCTGCCGCCTGCGCACAAGACAAAGGAGAAAAGAATATGCAAACCGGAAACAAAGCGCTGGTCGTGTATTTCTCAGCCACAGGCACGACCGCCAAGGCAGCCCGGACGATTGCGGAAGTCACGGGCGGCACATTATATGAGATTGTCCCGCAACAGGCCTACAGCTCAGACGACCTCGACTGGAACGACAGGCAGTCGCGCAGCTCGGTGGAAATGAACGATCCGCAGGCTCGTCCGGCATTGAAGGACGCGGAACCGGATGTCGCAGCCTGTGATGTCATCTTCATCGGCTATCCTGTCTGGTGGGACCAGGCTCCGCGAATCATCAACACTTTCATCGAGAGCCATGACCTGAATGGCAAGACGCTCGTGCCGTTTGCCACATCCGGCGGAAGCGGGATAACGGGCAGCGTAAGAGAATTGAAACGGGCATATCCCGAGCTGGAATGGCAGGACGGCAGGCTGCTGAACGGGGCAAGCCGGAATACCGTCCAGAACTGGGTTAACGATGTGATGAAAAGGCAGCGGCGTGACGCCGGGGATTCGCGACCATGAACACCACCGCGCAGATGCAGATTAGGGCACCGGCGACTATGTTGGAAGTCAGCGGCTCTCCGAACACTGCCGTGCCTATGAATATCGCGGTGAGCGGCTCGAACACTCCGAGCACCGAGGTCTTGGTGGCCCCTATCCTCTTGGTGGACAGAGACAGGGAGAGCAGGGAAATCATAGTGGGCACAAGGGCGAGCCCTATGAAGTTGCTCCATACAGAGAAGCCAGACAGGCCCTCGAGCATATTCCCGCCGGCCGACATCCTCAGCGAGAAGAATATCACCGAGCCGACGCCGAGCGAATAGAAGGTCATCGTGTGCGCCGAGATGTCGCTTATCCTGCGCGAGCGGCCTATTATAATAAGGTAGAGGGCATAGCTCAGGGCGCTCGCCGCGGCAAGCAGCATTCCGAGGGTGTCGAGCACGACGCCGGACGAAGGCATGCACAGTATCACCACGCCGGTGAAGGTCACGAGTATGCTCAGCCACACCTTCCAGTCGGGATATTCCTTGAGCAGCACCATTATAAGGGCCGTGAATACAGGATACAGGTACACCAGGGTCGTCGCGAGCCCCGAGGGGATATATTCGTACGAGACGAAAAGAAGTATGCTGCTCATGGAGAACAGCAGCCCGAGCAGTATCATATACGGGATCTGGTCCTTGCGCACCCTGAAAGACTCGCCCCTGAAGAGCATCAGCAGCGCCATGAAAGCCATTGCCATTACATAGCGGAAAAAGAGCATGGTCGGAACCGTGACCCCGTGGTCGAGCAGCGGCCTTGCGAAAAGAGGGTTGGTCCCGTACGACATTCCGGCGATTATTCCGGCACCGTAGCCTATCGCCGTGTTCCTGGTACCTGCTGTCATATCCTTCTAACTTCTAACTACTAACTGCTAACTGCCGGTTGCTTCTGGCTGCCAGTTTCTGAAAACGGGCGCAAATATACGCAGAAGCCGAGAGGAGAACAAATTTATTTTGTTCTCCCGAGGCGCACAAGTATATGCGGCTGAAAGCCGAATTGCGCAGAAGCCGAGTGCAATGCAAATAAATGACCTTGTTCAATCTCACTGCCTGATGTATGTGCCTGCGGGAGACATAAATCCTGGAGAACAGTCTCCCGCAGGCACATACATCAGGCAAAAGAAGAAACGACAAGCCTTGGTCGCTTGTCGGCAGGCAGTTTCAAGCAAAACGGGCTGGAAATCCTTCTCAGGAAAGGGGAAGGGCCGGGTACTTGCGGTCTCTGTCGAAGACGATGCGGCCGCCGCAGAGCACCGCCCTTATGCAGGAGCTGTCGGCAGAATACACCACATTGGAGACAAGGCTGTGGCAGGGGTTCATCCTCGGGCTGGAGAGGTCGAGCAGCACGGCGTCGGCGAGCCTGCCCTTCTCTATCTTTCCGGCGTCTATGCCGAAGGCCTCGGCACCGTTGAGCGTCGCCCAGAGGAATACCTCCTCAGCAGGGGCGAGCGTGGGGTTGCCCTGTACCTTGGCGAGCAGGGCGGCGAACTTCATCTCCTGGAGCATGTCGAGACAGTTGTCGGAGGACGCGCCGTCCGTGCCGAGCGTGATGCGGCAGCCGGACTCTATCGCAAGTTCATAGGGGAAGCGGCCGCTGCCGAGCTTCATGTTGGAGCAGGGGCAGTGCGACACCGTGACCCTGCGGCGGGAGAGTATCTCCCATTCCTGCCTGTCGACATGCACGCAGTGCGCGGCTATCACGTCCGGTCCGAGGAAGCCTATCGAATCGAGATAGCGCACGGGGGTCATCCCGTGCTCCCTCAGGCAGTCGCGCACTTCGGTCTCGGTCTCGGAGACATGTATATGGAGCCTCAGACCGTACCTGCGGGCGAAGTCGGCGGCCCTGCGGAGCTTCTTCTCCCCCACTGTATACACCGAATGCGGGGCTATCACGAGCTGCATGCGCCCTCCCGTGGGGTCGCTGAAGTTCTTCACGAAATCCATCTTCTGCTCCTCCACGGCCTTGGTGTGGTTCTCCATAACCGTAATGCCTATGGCGGCACGCATGCCCGACTGGTCGACGCTTTCTATCGTCTGCTCTATGTCGAAGTACATGTCGGAAAAGAAGGTACTCCCGGACGAGAGCATCTCCGCCGCCGCGATATCGCTCCCGCGCCTTATGTCGTCGGGCGTGAGCCTGTCCTCGTACGGCCAGATATGGTCTTCGAGCCACTGCTTGAGCGGAAGGTCGTCGGCATATCCGCGCAGCAGGGTCATCGCGGCATGCGTATGGGTGTTGAAGAACGAGGGGATTATCGCAAGTCCCGAGGCGTCCACCACCCTGTCGGCACGGGTGTCGTCCGGGGCGTCGAGATCGGCGAAGCGCCCGTCGGTAATCAGTATGTTCGCGCGGGAAGTGCCGTTGAGCACGCCCTTGAGCAGGATGCTGCCTCCCGTCATGAACTCGCGGTCCATATCCGCATAGGCGGCAAGTATGGGTTCCGCGCTCGCGAGAAGGCGCCTTCCCGTAGGGGTAAGGTCCATTCTGGAGCCGTTGCGCAAGAACAGCCTCGCACCCGTATATTTCTCGAGCTCGCCGATATGCCGGCTCACGGCCGGCTGGGTTATGCCGAACTCGCGGGCGGCGGCAGAGAAACTTCCCAGCCTCGCGGCGGCGACGAACACCTTAAGCCTGAAATCCTCGACAACCATATCCTTCAATCATACCTGTAAAACAAACATCTCCGGCCTCACTTCCGCCGGAGCGGAAACGGAACCGAAGATGCCGTGTCCATTCGATTTGCGTCCGGGCACTACTACTCGTCGGGAGAGATAGCCCCCATAGGGCAGGCATCGGCGCAGGCACCGCAGCTGATGCAGACCTCGGGGTCGATAGAATATACGTCTCCTTCCTTGATAGCCCCTGAAGGGCACTCACCCTGGCAAGTTCCACAAGCCACGCAGGTGTCCGGATTGATTTTGTATGCCATAAAAATGTTCTTTTAGATAGTCTTGCAAATGTAAGCGACAAAAATCAAACCGCCAAATTTAAGCACAAAGTTTTTGATTATATTTTTGCTATCTTTGCACATTATGAAGAGCATCATCATACTGTTTCTCGCTGCCTTCCTCGCCGCCGAAGGCCCTGTCAGGTTCGACAAGACCGTGCATGATTTCGGGGAGGTGCGCATGAGCGACGGAGAGCTCAGCTGCAGCTTCACGCTGACCAACGACTCTCCCGACACACTCAGCATATACGCCGTCATCTCCACCTGCGGCTGCACGAATGTCTCATGGACGAGGGAGCCCATAGCCCCTGGCGCCGAAGGCACCGTCACCGCGACCTACACCAACGACGAAGGGCCCTATCCCTTCGACAAGTCGCTCACGGTCTACACTTCGGCACAGAAAAAGCCCATAGTCCTGCATCTGCGGGGCACGGTAGTCAAAGAATCCGGCAGGAGGAAATAATGGCACAGAACAGCTACACCGACGAAAACATAAAGACCCTCGTCGGGCTCAAGCACATACGCAAGCGCCCGGGAATGTACATCGGCCGGCTAGGGGACGGACAGAATCCCGGAGACGGCATCTATGTGCTGCTCAAGGAGATAGTCGACAACTCCGTTGACGAGTTCTCGATGGGCTTCGGCAAGGAGATCAGAATAGGCATAGAAGGCTGCAAGGTGACGGTCAGGGACTTCGGACGAGGCATCCCGCTCGACTCCGTGGTAAGGGCCGTGAGCATACCCAACACCGGAGGCAAGTTCGACGGGAAGGCCTTCAAGAAGTCGGTCGGACTCAACGGCGTGGGCACGAAGGCGGTCAACGCCCTGTCGTCGTCGTTCTATGTATGCTCGTACAGGGACGGGGAATGCTCTTGGGCGAGTTTCGAGCGCGGAGAGCTCACCGGCAGCGGAAAGGACACGACTTCCGAGAAGAACGGCACCCTGGTAAGCTTCGTGCCCGACGGACTGATATTCGGCGAGTACGCCTACCAGGACGAGTATGTGGAGTCCATGATGAAGAACTACTCCTACCTGAAGAAGGGCCTCACCCTCAACCTCAACGGGAAGGGCTTCAAGTCGGAGAACGGACTTCTCGACCTCGTAAGGGACAACCTGAGCGAAGCGCCGCTGTACCCTCCGATACATCTCGAAGGAGAGGACATCGAAGTCGTGATAAGCCACGGCAACTCTTACGGAGAGAACATAGCGTCTTTCGTGAACGGGCAGAACACCCGCGACGGAGGCACGCACCTCGCCGCCTTCAGGGAGGCCGTCGCCAAGACCCTGAAGGAATTCTTCAAGAAGAACTACGAACCCGCCGACTGCCGCCAGGGCATAGTCGGTGCGATAAGCATCCAGATACAGGAGCCCAACTTCGAGGGCCAGACCAAGACCAAGCTCGGCTCCAACTACATGTGGGAAAGGCAGGCGCCCGACGCCGCCGGAGTACTGCACACCGAGGTAGGCCCCACTATCAGGACCTATGTCAACGACTTCATAGCGAAAAACCTCGACAACTACCTGCGCATACACAAGGAGATAGTGCCGGTAATCGAGGAGAAGATACGCTCTTCCCAGCAGGAGCGCGAGGAGATATCCGGAATACAGAAGAAGACCCGCGAACGCAACAAGCGCACCAACGTCTACAACCGCAAGCTCCGCGACTGCCGCTACCACTACAACGACAGGATCACGGAAAAGAACCAGGAGAACGTCAAGAACTCGTCGATATTCATCACCGAGGGAGACTCCGCGAGCGGAACGATCACCAAGGCGCGCAACGCCGACTACCAGGCCGTCTTCTCCCTGCGCGGAAAGCCTATCAACTGCTACAAGGAAAGCCGCAAGAAGGTCGCCGAGAACGACGAGCTCAACCTGCTGATTTCGGCCCTCGGAGTGGAGGACGACCTGCAGAACCTGCGCTACAACAACATAATAATAGCCACCGATGCCGACGACGACGGAATGCACATCAGGATGCTCGTGCTGACCTTCTTCCTGAAGTACTACCCCGACCTCGTGCGCCGCGGGCATGTGCACATACTCCAGACCCCCCTGTTCAGGGTCAAGGGCAAGGAGGGCAATGTCTACTGCTACAGCATCCAGGAGAAGGACAGGGCCGTCTCAAGGCTCAAAAAGGGAGCCGAGATAACCCGCTTCAAGGGTCTCGGAGAGATCTCGACGGACGAGTTCGTGGGCTTCATCGGCCCCGACATGAGGCTCGACCTCGTGGAGCTCTCCGACGAGGAGTCCATAGCGGAACTCATGGAGTTCTACATGGGCGACAACACCCTCGACCGCCAGCTCTTCACCTGCAGGAACCTGCGCAGCGAGGCCGAACTCGAAGACGTAAACATCTGACGACCATGAAACCTGAATTCTACGCCAGGATAATGCGCGCCCTCGGCTGGGTGGCCGACAGCGGAGCCGCACCGGAGCAGAAATGCGTGATACTCGGGGTGCCGCACACGAGCATCGCCGACTTCCTCGTGGCCTACTTCTATTACAAGAGCCTCGGCCACACCGCACATGTGATGATAAAGAAGGAATTCTTCTTCTGGCCGCTGGGAGCGCTGCTGCGCAAGTTCGGATGCATCCCCGTCGACAGGACCAACGGAGCGGCGGTCGTGCGCAGCGTCATCACCGAAATGGAGAAATGCAAGGGAGAGTTCCACCTGTGCATAGCTCCCGAAGGGACGCGCAAGCCCGTGAAGAAATGGAAAATGGGCTATCACTCGATAGCGAGGGCCCTCGACTGCCCCGTCTACCTGGGCTACTTCAACTGGGGCAACAAGCATGTCAGCATCGGCGAGAGGTTCATCTGCAGCGACAATGCCAGGGCAGACACGGAGCTGATACAGAAGAAGTACGAGGCCCTGCACCTCGTCGGGAAGAACCCGGAGAACTATTGCACACATTAAATTTTATAGCTATATTTGCAGCCCCCTTGACAGGGGGCTTTATTATCAATAAAATATCAACAGAAATGATCAAACAGTACGAAACCGTTTTCATTGCAACTCCCGTTTTGTCTGAGACCCAGATGAAGGAAGCGGTTGCCAAGTACGTCCAGCTCATCGCCGACAACGGCGGCGAGGTGGTGTACCAGGAGGACTGGGGGCTCAAGCAGCTCGCCTACCCCATCCAGCACAAAACCTCAGGATTCTACTACCTGATTGAGTTCAAGGCCAATCCCGAGTTCATCGCGACTCTCGAGACCCAGTACCACCGCGACGAGCGCATCATCCGCTACATCACCGTAGCCCTCGACAAGGATGCCGTGGCATACGCCGAGCACCGCCGTCAGAACCGCACCGCAAAGGCAGCCGCCCCCAAGGTGGAGGAGCCCAAGGCAGAGCCCGCAGCAGCGGACGCCGCACCCGAGGCACCTGCCGCAGACAATGCAGAAGTAACAGTTGAAGCATAATCAGGAGGAGCAATCATGGCAAATACGACGAACAACGAAATCCGTTATCTGAACCCTCCTACCGTAGAGGTTCGCAAGAAGAAATACTGCCGCTTCAAGAAGGCAGGCATCAAATATGTCGACTACAAGGATCCCGAGTTCCTCAAGAAGTTCCTCAACGAACAGGGCAAGATCCTTCCCCGCCGCATCACCGGTACTTCACTGAAGTTCCAGCGCAAGGTGGCCCAGGCTGTAAAGCGCGCCCGTTCGCTCGCACTTCTTCCCTATGTAACTGACCTCCTTAAATAATAATTGAAGCGTTATGAAAATCATACTCAAGAAAGATATTGCCAATCTCGGCGAGGCCGGAGATGTGGTTGAGGTAAAGACCGGGTACGCTCTCAATTATCTCGTTCCCCAGGGTTTCGCCTCTGTAGGCACCCCTTCGGCTCTCAAGCAGCATGCCGAGACTCTCCGCCAGAGGGCTCACAAGGAAGCGAAGCTCGTTGCCGAAGCACAGGCCCTGGCCGCCAGGATCGAGGCTCTCACGGTAGCCCTTACCGCCAAGGTGGGCGAAAGCGGAAAGCTTTACGGAGCCGTCACCTCATCCCAGGTTGCAGAGTCTCTCGCAGCCCAGGGCGTAGAGGTAGACAAGAGGAACGTAACCCTCCCCGAGATCAAGGAACTCGGCGAGTACGAGGGCAAGGTGAAATGCTACAAGGGCGTTTTCGCCACCGTCAAGGTAAGCGTCAGCGCCGAGGAGTAATCCTTCCCGCAACGCAAGAAGATATGGCCGGTTCCCGTCGGGGAGCCGGTCTTTCTTTGTATATGCAGCTGCCGTCATTATGGCCGGCAGCTATTTCCCGCAGCTTTCAAGGATTGACTGCTCGTAAGTCTTGCTTACGGGCACCGGAGGGATGTCGGCTATATCGAGCAGCAGGCTGTATCCTCCTCCGACGCCCCTGGACAGGGCGCGCACCTTGTCGATATTGACTATATACTTGCGGTGGCAGCGCATCAGGCTGCTGCCCTTGAAGCTCTCCTCGACCGTCTTCATCCTGCAGCGCAGGAAATAGCTCCGGAGCATGGAGGAACTGTCGGTATACCAGACCTTGATATAGTTGTCGTCCGACTCTATGAAATACAGGTTCGACAGGCTCACCGACAGGCTCATCGTACCCTTGTTGTCGAAGACGGTTATCTTCTTGGCGTCGCCTGATGTCTCCGGCTCGTCGGACACGGTGTCGGAATAGTTCATCAGCCGTATCGTATTGTTCTTGTCAATTATCGCAAAGTACATACCCGCAATCACATACGGCACTACGAGAGAAGTGAAGCAATAGAGCAGGGCGTTGAAGAATATGGACACGAAAGAATCGTCCTGCAGCCTTATGACCCCACTTGCGTTGCCCCTGATCGAGAACAGGGCGTAGAGCAGGCAGATTGCCACGACCTCGGCGAAGTTCCAGAGCACATACTGGAGGTAGTTCATCCTTATCTTGTTGCGGCTCAGGTACATGAGCCTCTTGCTGAAGATAATCACGAGCAGGCCTATCGCAAAGAAGGCCACCGTATAGCCGAAAGCCCTTCCGGTAGCGAGCTCGAACCACGCGTTATGCGAGAAGGGGATGCTGAACAGCATGAACACCAGCGAAAAGAACGCGGTGAACATCACCGTCGCCGTAAGCTGGTATTCCTCGCGCAGGTACTGCGGTATTTCCTTGAACAGGCCGGACATATTCAGGTTCAAAATTACCTCAAAATTTGCTATCTGCAAATTTTTTGAGAATTTCAATTAATAAGGTAATTTTGCGCACTAAACAAGAAGCGAAGATGATCAAGAGTAAGATTTGTGAAATGCTCGGCATACGCTATCCCCTGTTCCAGGGAGGAATGGCGTGGATAGCCGACGCGCGTCTCGCCGCGGCCGTATCGGAGGCAGGAGGACTGGGACTCGTCTCGTCCATAAACTTCGGCGCGCAGGCCGTCAGGGAAGAGATACGCAAATGCCGCGAACTGACAGACAAGCCTTTCGGAGTCAACATAATGCTCCAGGCGCCCGACGCCGCGGAAATCGCATCCATGGTAATAGAGGAAGGAGTGAAGATACTGACGACGGGAGCAGGCTCTCCGGCGGCATTCATGCCCGCGTGGAAGGCGGCAGGAATCAAGGTCATCCCCGTAGTCGCATCTGTCGCATACGCGATCAAGATGCAGGAGTGCGGAGCCGACGCGGTGATCGCCGAAGGGGCGGAGTCCGGCGGACACATAGGCAACAACCATACAATGGCGCTCGTGCCACAGATAGCGGACGCCCTCGATATTCCGGTAATGGCCGCGGGAGGGATCTTCGACGGACGCGGAGCGGCGGCGGCATTCATGCTCGGAGCCTGCGGAGTCCAGGTCGGCACGCGCTTCCTTATGGCTGACGAATGCCATATTCACGACAACTATAAGGAAAAGCTGATAAAGGCCTCGGATGTCTCGACCATGGTGACAGGCAAGTCAATGGGCGATGCCGTACGCTGCCTCAAGACTCCTTTCTCCAAGAAGTTCTTCCAGATGGAATACGACCCCTCGGTGCCCAGGGAAGAGGTGCTCAGGTTCGGCGCGGGCTCGCTGCGCAAGGCCGTATTCGACGGAGACAACGCCGGAGGAAGCTTCCTTGCGGGAGAGGTCGCAGGAATGATCAAAAGACGCGAGAGCGCGGCGGCGATAGTCGAGGACATAATGGGCAGTGCCGAGGAACTGCTCCGGGAGGCTCCGGAGCTTGTCAGGCCTTAAAACACACAGACAATGGAACATAGAGTAGCGGTCACGGGCATGGGCGTCATTTCGCCCGTAGGAAACGACGTGAAGACTTTCTGGGATTCGCTCGTCAAGGGAGTGAACGGAATCGGCCTCATCACCGACTTCCCAACAGAAGGCCTGCCCGTCAGGATAGCAGGAATGGTCAAGGACTTCGACGGTGAGAAGGCCGGCCTCGACAAGGGGTTCGTGCGCAAGCAGGACAGGTTCGTCCAGTACGGCATGGCCGCCGCGATACAGGCGGTGGAGGACTCGGGACTGCACACCGGCGGCGACGGTGCCAACATCGATCCTTTCAGGCTCGGAGTGTATGTAGGCTCCGGTATCGGCGGCTTCGAGACACAGTACCGCGAGACGGCCAAGATGATAGAGGAGCCCACCGGACGCTGGGTCTCTCCGCTCATGGTTCCGACGATAATCTCGAACATGGCGGCAGGGCAGATAGCCATACGCTTCCGCGCCAACGGCCCCTGCCTTGATGTAGTCACCGCCTGCGCCACGTCCACCAACACGCTCGGAGAGGCTTTCCGCGCGATACGCCACGGCTATGCCGACGCCATAATAGCCGGAGGTTGCGAACACATGACCACCCCGCTCGGAATTGCGGGCTTCGCCAACGCCAAGGCGCTCACCCGCGCCGAAGACCCCGCCTATGCGTCGCTCCCGTTCAGTGCCGACAGAGGCGGTTTCGTCATGGGAGACGGTGCGGCCGTGCTGGTACTCGAAGAACTCGGGCACGCACTGGAGCGCGGTGCGAGGATATATGCCGAAATGGTGGGATACGGCAACACCTGCGACGGCTACCACGCCACCGCACCGAGGCCCGACGGCCTGACGCAGTCGAGATGTATCGAAGACGCTCTGCGCGAAGCAGGATATGACGAGTCCCGGGACACTCTCTACATCAACGCGCACGGAACGGGAACCAGGCTCAACGACAGCGCCGAGACCAGGGCCTGCAAGCTGGCTCTCGGCGAGGCCGCATACAGGGCGCATCTGAGTTCGATCAAGTCGATGACGGGACACATGTTCGGTGCGGCCGGGGCGGCAGAGGCAATAGCGACGATAAAGACCCTGGAAGAGGGCATCGTCACGCCGACAATAAACCTGACGGCTCCGGATCCGGAGTGCGACCTCGACTACACCCCCTGCGAGGCGGTCAGCTGCGACATCACCCTGGGAATCTCGAATTCGTTCGGATTCGGAGGGCACAACGCCTGCGTCGCATTCCGCAGGTTCGCCGGAAGATAGGAATACAGGATATATCCGCCGGAGGCGGGGCCGCGGCCTGCACTACCTGTGCAGCAGCCCGGCCTCGAAATCGGCGAGCACCTGCTCACGCACCATTGCCCTCTGGAGCTTTCCGGTAGCGGTGTGAGGCAGTCCGCTGCAGACCCTGTAGTATTTCGGCCTCTTGTATGCCGCAAGCATCTGATGCGTGTTCACGAAATGCATCAGGTCCTTCAGGGAGAAAGAGGCGTCCCCGGGCACGACATAGGCCACGACCACCTGCTCCCTGAGCTTGTCCGGCAGGCCTACGACACAGGCCTCGGCCACACCGGGATATTCCAGCAGCACGCTTTCGACTTGGGCGGGATAGATGTTCTCGCCCGACGACACTATCATGTCGTCCTTCCTTGCCACGAGCGTGACATACGAATCCTTGTCCCAGGTGCCGAGATCTCCGGTGTAGAAGAACCCTTTATGGAAACGCGCGCCGGTAAGCTCGTCGTTGCCCATATAGTGCAGTCCGGACTTCGACACGGAAGATATTATGATCTCTCCCGTCTGCACACCGTCCCTGCTTACGAGCTCGTCCGGGTCGGCACACCTGTCAGGATAGACCTTGACGACGCGCACGTCGTCGTCCGTACACGCCCTGCCGCAGCTGCCTGCATGGTCGGGCAGGTCTTCGGGTCTGAGGAACGTGTTCCAGAATGTCTCCGTAGTCCCGTAACCGTTGAAGATGCGCGGCGTGAGGACTTCCATGAAACGCATGCAGTTCTCCCTGTCGAGCGGCGCACCCATGGTCACTATGCCCTTGAGGCTGCCCAGGTCGGCATGCGTCTGTTCCTGCACGCGGCAGAGCAGGGAGAGCACCGCGGGCACACCCACCAGGAAGGTTATCCCGTAGTCCTGGGTGTATTGCAGCGTCAGCCCGGCATTGAACTCGCGCAGGATCACCACCTCACCGCCTGCATAGAGCGTAGGGCAGGGGCCGCCGGAATGCAGGCCTCCCCTGTGGAACCACGGCGTCATGTTCATCGTACGGTCGGAAGGCGACAGAGGGAAATGCATTATCACGTCGTGCGCCGACAGCACCTCGTTTATCGAATACAGAGGCACACCCTTGGGGCGGCTGGTGGTTCCCGAAGTGTACAGGCGCGTACATTCGTCATAGATGTTCAGCGGTTCGGCCGGCTGCGGCTCGGCCTCGCTTCCCCCGCTCAGATATCCGTCGAAGCC
Organism: Bacteroides sp. CAG:1060_57_27; assembly: GCA_001915575.1. Taxonomy (GTDB): domain Bacteria; phylum Bacteroidota; class Bacteroidia; order Bacteroidales; family UBA932; genus Cryptobacteroides; species Cryptobacteroides pullicola. The sequence continues at coordinate 15,622 of MNQT01000023.1, forward strand.
GAGCTGCCCCTCCGGAGCGGTCCCTCCTACCGAAAGCACTGTCTCGGGGCGGTATGAGCTGAGCCTGAAGGCGGCCTCCACCGTATCGGCGAACGCAGCCTCATATACGAACACCCTGGGACGGGAGTCCTCGATGTTGAGCGCGAGCTCGCCGGCGGAAAGATAGTAGTTCACGGGGCAGTTCACCGCCCCTATCTTCTGAGGGGCAAGATAGCACAGGATGAATTCGATGCTGTTGTGCAGCATATACATCAGCGTGTCGCCCTTTCCGAGACCGCTGCGCTGCAACGCTCCGGCAAGCTGGTTCACGGCCGAGTTGAGTTCCGAATATGTAAGACGGATTCCCCTCGCTGGAGAGAACACCGCCGGACGGTCGCCGTAGCGGCGGACATTGCGCATGAAGCCTTCAATATAGGTAAAGGTACTTTCGAAAGTTTCCCTGAAAATCTCTTTGCGGTCCGTTTTCATTCTGCTGAAACTATTATGCTGGAATTCTGTCCTCCGAATCCGAAGGCATTGGACATGGCTGTCCTGACGCTGCACTTCCTGGCCTCCGCCGTGATTATGTCGACGCCTTCGCACGCCGGATCGAGTTCCGAAGTGCCTATCGTGGCCGGGAGGACGCCCTCGCGGCAGGCTAGCACGCAGCTGATGACCTCCGTGATTCCTCCGGCGCCCATCATGTGGCCCGTCGCGGCCTTAGTGGAGCTGACCGCCGGAGTGCAGGCGCCGAAGACTTCCCTTATGGCGGCGGCCTCGATACCGTCACCCACCGGGGTCGAAGTTCCGTGGGCGTTGACATAGCCTATATCTTCCGGCCCAAGACCTGCCTGCCTGAGGGCCTCGCGCATGCAGGCCCTGGCACCGCGGCCGTCGGGGGCCGGAGAGGTTATATGGTATGCGTCGTTGTTGCTTGCCGCGGAGAGCACATAGCCGAGTATCGCGGCGCCTCTCGCGCGGGCATGCTCCTCGGTCTCGAGTACGAGGGCTCCGCCGCCCTCACCCATTACGAAACCGTTGCGCCTGATATCGAAAGGACGGCATGCGGCCATAGGATCGGTCTCGCGGCTCAGGGCCTTGGCCATCGAAAGCGACGAAGTGACCAGAGGGCAGATTATGCTGTCGGCACCGACGGCGACCATGGCGTCGGCCTCGCCGCTGCGCAGCAGCATCATCGCCAACTTTATGGCGTCGCCTCCGGACGAGCATGCCGTGGACACCGTAATGCTGGGGCCCGTGAGGCCGTACTCGATAGCTATCTGCGCCGCCGCTATGTTGCCCAAGGTCTTGGGGACGAAACGCGGGCTGACCTTGCTCTCGCCGCTGCGCGTCATCTCTTCCTGGGTCGCGGCTATGTCCACGACTCCGGCCATTGCCGTACCCATAGTGATTCCTGTCCTGCCGGCTTCGGAAGCCGTGTCGAGTCCGCTCTGTCCGAGCGCCTCGGCCGCTGCGGCGAACGCATACTGCGAGAACCTGGACGAATCCTTCGCAAGCTTTCCGGGCATATAAAGTCCGGCGTCGAAGCCGCGCACCAGGGCCGCGACCCTCACCGGAATGTCTTCATCTGTGAAACGGTCGAGGACGCCTATTCCGCAGCGGCCGGAAACCAGGCTCCGCCAGAATTCTCCGACACCGGTCCCGACAGGCGTGACAGCGCCCATGCCAGTTATTGCAATTCTGCTCATATTTAATTTTAGTATTTAGCATTCAAAAATAGCGAAAATGCCGTTACGCGCAGGCCGCGCCCCGGCGTTTTCGCCACAAATTTCGCCACAAAAGCCCGGAAGGCCGCCTTTCACGCGAGGATACCGGCCAGGAGGGCCGTCTCGAACATGAACACGAGAGAGCCCAGCCATAGCGAAGTCGAAGGCCGCGACACCGGAAGCCTGCGTGAAGGCACCGAGATGTAGATCAGCGCGCAGAGCGCTCCCGCCGCATAGAGCAGCGGCGAGAAATGCACAAGGGCAATCTCGAACAGGCACGACGGCGCGAACGCCAGCGAATACGAGATACATGCCCTGCGGCTGCTTGCAAGCCACACTCCCCTCTGCACCAGGCCCAGGAGCAGCGAGAGTCCGAGCGAGGACAGAAAGCCGTACTGCGCCGACTCCGCAAGAAGGTACAGGGAGACGGCGCAGAAAATCAGCGAGGTGAGTGTATGGAAAACCTTTATCTTCAAGATTTCCGGACTAATCGGCGGTAGCCGCCTCTATCTTGCGCAGCATTGCGAACATTATGGTGCCGGCAATGCAGCACAGGGCCATAAGTATCGCCCAGATCACCCAGAGGGGCACTTCGCTCCAGAGGAGTCCGGGAATCGAGCTGAGGTAGTTGCCCACGGCCGTCGCCGCAAACCACATGCCCATCATCAGTCCCTTGAACTTCGGAGGGGCCACCTTGGAGACGAACGAGATTCCCATGGGAGAGAGCAGGAGCTCCGCGAAGGTAAGCACCAGATAGGTACCGATAAGGTAGGTCGGAACCACGGGATCGGGCGACGCGGTCTCGCCAAGTTCTGCGGGAGAGGCCTGTCCGAGCGATGCGAAAATCATTATAAGGTATCCGAGCGCGGCGATGAACATTCCGATTCCTATCTTCTTTGGCGCCGACGGCTCCATGCCGTTAGGATACTTTTCGCTCTTGCGCGACGCGAGGCTGCTGAATATGGCTACCGAGATAGGGGTCAGGAATATCACGAAGAAAGGATTGAACTGCTGGAAGATCTCGGGCTGGATTCCGATGCTGGCGGGAAGGCCTGAATAGACACAGTATGCACCGCCCCAGAGCAGCAGCGTAACAAGACCGTTGGTAATCTTCGCGTTAGCCTTCTCGGACTGGAACGCGCCGAACAGTGTGTAGATAGACACGGCGAGCATCGCGAGTATCCAGATGTTGAAGCCGAACCTCGGGACACCCTCGACGAAGGCCTGGGTATAGTCGCGCGCGAACAGGGTCAGGGTCTGTCCGTTCTGGTGGAACGCCATCCAGAAGAAGATTACGACCGCGAACACGAGGCACAGGGCCACGATACGGTCCTTCGTCTGCTTGGGAGTAAGTTCCTCCACCGCGGCGTTTCCGGAAGCCGCGGCCTGCTTGGCGTTGACATCGGCATGCCTGAACCAGCTCCTGCATCCGAAATAGATAAGGAGCGACACTACCAGAGATACGCAGGCGATAGCGAATCCCATGTTGTATGCCTGCGAAAGGTTGTCGATGTAGTAGCGGCTGAACGCCTCGGGCGACATGGCGAGCACGTCGGCGGAAGGCATCTGCGCCTGCAGGCCGGCAAGTCTCGCGGCATTGTCGGCAGAGATGACTCCGTCCAGGGTCTGATGCGCGAGCGCCGGGATGTCAGCCTTGTATATGAGCCCGTGGTCGCCGAGGAACCAGTTGCTGATCGCGTTGGCGGCCGAAGGAGCGAACATGGCGCCTATATTGATCGCCACATAGAACAGGCTGAACGCGGAATCCCTCTTGGAGGCATACTTGGGGTCGTCGTAGAGGTTGCCCACCATAACCTGGAGGTTTCCCTTGAAGAGGCCGGTACCGACCGCTATCAGCAGCAGCGCACCTATCATCAGGGCCACGCCCATGCCGTTCGCCGCCGTCGGAATCGAAAGGGCCAGATAGCCGAGGAACATCACTACCACACCGGTAACCACGCACTTGCCGTATCCTATCCTGTCGGCAAGCCATCCTCCGAGCACGGGCATGAAATACACCGCCGCGAGGAAAATACTGTAGACTTGAGTGGCCACCTTGGCCTCCCAGCCGAACTTGGCCTGGAGGAACAGCAGGAAAATGGCCAGCATGGTGTAATAGCCGAAACGCTCGCCGGTATTCGCGAGAGCCAGGGCGAAAAGGCCTTTAGGTTGTCCTTTGAACATAGTTTCTATTTTTTAAGATTCAGATTTCAGCACCTGCGCCCGGACTTCCGGCGTCCAACGCCTTGCTGCGCGGACGGCGCCGTTCAGGCACATCGAAGCCGAATATACGAATAATCCGAGAGCAATGCAAATAAACTTGTAATTTCCGCAGTCACGCTTCAGAAGCAGAACCTGAGTCCGCCGCTGAGCAGGCCCAGGCTGCCGAAGCCGGCCTCGGCGAAGCCGCGCACGCTGCGGCCGCCGAAATCTACGCCGACGGAAGAGAGATGCGCGGAAAGCAGGGGCCTGACGCTACTGTCGGGCGTGAGCGCGAGCATTACCCCGACGGCGGCCTTCGAATACATGCTCACATGCGGACGGCTGAACCACTTGACCGTGACCGAAGGCATAAGGGAAAGATACGAATAACTGCCCGTCCCGGCGTTTCCGGAAAAACGCAGCGTGCACCCCTCGTAGGCAAACACGCCCCCGACAGCCACGTTACGGTGCAGGTAGCGCCTGTATTCCACGCTGAACGCGCCCGTGGACGACAGCTCCTCGAGGTCGACGAAGCCGAGAGTGAAGGCGACCCCCAGGGCGCCTCCCAGGGCGCTGCCGATATGCACATGGCTCAAGGCGCCGTACGAGACCGAAATCTCGTTGTCCGGAAGGACATATCCCTGCTTAGAGGTAAAAGTCTGCGCGTATGCACCGAGCATCGGGACACACAATAGCGACAGGATCAATACAGACAGCTTCTTCATATACATCATGGTCGGTTAAGCGATCGATATTCCGGAAACACGGCGGAACTTCGGGTTCCAATATACGAATAATTTTGTTCCGCACGGGTTTTTGCGTATATTTGTTGTAATCAGGTAGGTTTTATTTGACTATCAACGGATTGGATAAAACTCGCACGAGAACGGGCAATGGATAAGAAAAAGCCGGACTGTTCCGAACCGCCATATTTCTCATGCTTTCAAATAACTCTTTATCTCACTTGCAAAGATAACATTTCTTTCTGAAAAGGCCATATAAACGGCTGCAATCTTACGGAATAAAAACATATCGGGAAAAACGAGCATACCGTAGCCGAGTCCCCATAACCACAGGTGCTCTATTGACAAAATAAAAGTGCTCAATCAGCAAAAAAGTGCTCATACAACAATTTGAAAAGTGCTCAATCGGCAAATAGTATAAAACGCTAAAATTTTGCAGAAAAAGTATTTATAATATTTGTGCCGGTAAATGCTATTTATTACTTTTGGAGAGTACTAAAGATAATAAATTCAAGTTTATATGAGCAGAAAAATCACTTTTCTTACCCTGTTTCTGTGGCTGACGGCAGTAACTTTTCCTGTCTTTGCGCAGCAGAAAGCAGACACGACCTACACCTTCCGCTTCGTGCCGCAGAAGGACATGTTCTATGTTCCCTGGAACGGCAATGACATGGAACTCGCCCGTCTGCTGGAGTGCATTGAAAGCAACAAGACGGACATTCTTGACGGCAAGTTGCCGCTTTATGTCGATGGCTACTGCAATTCCTTGAATGGCGAAAAAGAAAACCTCGCGATAGCCAAAATTCGCTCGAACCGTGTGAAATCCGAACTGATTACACGCGCGGAAATCAAGGAAGAAAACTTTATCACCCGCAACCATGCGACAGAGGGAGACTTTGTCACTGTGCGCCTAACGATACCGGTCAAGGAAACAGCCGCAACGGATGCGGAAGCGGAAGCACGACGCAAGGCGGAAGCCGAACGACTGGCAGCCGAGAAGCGTGCCGAACAGGAACGACTTGCCGAAGAGCAGCGCAAGGCGGAAGAAGCCCGACTTGCCGCTGAAAAGGCAGAGGCAGAGAAAGCCGCTCAACAAAATACACTTGCCGACATGCCGTCGGAAACCAAAACACCAACTGATTATCATCTCTCCCTGCGTGCCAACCTGCTGCGCTGGGCTACCCTGACACCCGATTTAGGACTTGAATGGCGCATCTGCCCGTCGTGGGGCATTGCCGTAAAGCCGCTACGCCCTTTGGGAAGTGGCTCCGGAAGTACGTTACTATATGGGTGAGAAGAAAGCCTGGTATGTGGGCGCGATGTTCAAGGCAGGGCAGTTCAACTACAAGCTCTCCGAAACAGGCAAGCAGGGCGACCTGATGGGTGGCGGCATCACCGGCGGCTATCAGCTGCGGCTGAACAAGGCATTAAACCTTGATTTCAACCTCGGTCTGGGCTACCTGAATGCCGACTATGAGAAATATGAAGTCATTGACGGTGTGCGAGTACGCCGCGGCAACGAGACAAAGGACTGGTGGGGCCCCATCAATGTGGTATGGAAGTTATTCTAAATAAACTGCAAGCCGAGAGCAGAACGGAACCTGTTCCGGTTATGCCGAGGCGCAGCGTTTATTGAAGATTGAAAATCTTAACTGAGAGGAATAAAATATGAAAGCAAGACAATATATAAATATGATGGGAATGGCAGCCGCTGTGCTGCTCTCTTCCTGCGTGAAGGACACGCTCTATGATACGCCACACCCTGACCACGGAATGATTGCGGTGACAGCCGACTGGTCGGCACGTGGTACGGGTATCGACATACCAGCCACATGGACGGTCTCCATGGGCGACTATACGGGTACGGAGACCGGTGCGACCCATTCGTCGGACCACCTTTTCAGTCCGGGCAACTATACCCTTGCGGCCTACAACATACCCGAAGGTATTACGGTAAGCGGCACGACGGCTGCTGTGGCCGCAGCGGACGGCGGCTTCATCGTGAATACTCCCGGCTGGCTCTTCACTTCCGTGCAGGAGGTAGAGATAGAAGCCGACACCGACTACTCGCTGACCGCCGTCATGCAGCAGCAGGTGCGTGAGCTTACCCTCATGATTGAACCTGCGGGCGACGCTGCAGACAGGATAGAGAGCATCGGGGGCACGCTGAGCGGAGCGGCAGGGACGCTGGACTTCGCCACGGGTACCCACGGTACGCCCTCGGAGGTGGAACTGCATTTTACGAAGATAACTGAGGGCGACGATGCGGGCAAGTGGATGGCAACCGTCCGGTTGCTCGGCATTGCGGGCGACGCGCAGCGGCTCACCGCCACGCTGACCTACACTGACGGCAACCCGCAGCCTACATCTCTCAATAGCGACCTCACGTCTGCTCTCAACGGCTTCAACGACGGCAAGACCGCGCCTTTGACCCTCGGCGGCACAATAGCCGAGACCCCGGGCGAGGCGGGCTTCACCGGTGAAATCACAGACTGGGAAACAGTGGACGGCGGCGGAGTGGATGCCGAAATGTAAAAGTAAAAAGAATCATAAAAAATACAGAAACGATGAAGACAAGATTATTCACCTTCGCAGCACTGGCACTCGCGCTTTCCGCCTGCACCAACGATGATGAGAACCTGAATAATGGCTCCGTGGCCGCAGTGATTAATGCCGAAATCTCCGATGCCGTATCCACCCGCGCCAGCGGAACCGCCTGGGCGGAACGTGACGAGATAGGCATCTCCGAAAGCCGCTTCGGCTACACCAACGTGCCATACCGGTGGGAAAGCGGGAAGTTCACACCGACAGGAACCATTATCTTCTTCCAAGATGATGACCCGACCACCTTCTCCGCCTACTATCCCTACGATGCGGACGGCGGAACGCTGACCGCCACCACTGATGCCACGGCGCAGCAGAACCAGCCCGCCATCGACTTCCTCTATGCCACCGGTGCCACTGCCAGTACGCACAATCCTGAAGTGAACTTTACCGACGACACGGCTGCGGGAGGCAAGGACTGCTCCTTCCACCACTGCATGAGCCAGATTACGCTCACCTTCAAGGCAGGAAGCGGCGTGGACTTCAATACCATCAAACCCACCAGCTACACACTCTCCGGACTGGTGCTGGAGGGCTGCTTCGACACCACCACCGGCACGGCGGAAACAGATGCGAACGCACAGACAGCCGACCTTACAATGGAACTGGACGGCGCACTCACCTCGTCGGTCATCCTCTTCCCGCAGTCAACGACAAGTATCGAACTGTTCCCGCAGTCAACGACAAGTATCGAACTGAGCGTGAACTACAACGGCCAGCCCTACACCGCCACGCTCACCATTCCCGAAGGCGCACTGAAAGCCGGTAACAACTACACCTACACCGTCACCGTCCGCAACAAGGACCTGAGCATCAGCTCTGCCACTATCAGCGACTGGAACCCGGTGAACGGCGGCAATGTGAACGCAGACCTTTAAGTATATCATTCCTAAAAGACTAAGAATATGAACAACAGACTTACTAAGAATATGAACAACAGACTTCCATTGCATATACTGTCCGCAGCAACCGTCCTGCTTTTTGCAGCGACTGCCTGCACACAGGACGAACTGGCGGAAGGCACGCTGCCCGAAGGTGAATATCCCGTAGTCATCCGTGCCACCGGACTGTCCGTAGAGGCAACGCCGCAGGCAGCCCCATCCACCCGTGCCACCGTGGACGGCGACTGGCAGGGCGTACAGACCGTGGCACTCAAGATGGGCGACGCGGTAAAGGAATACACCGTAACGCCTAACTCCGCTGACAATACGAAAGCCACGCTCTCATGCGAGAACGACCCGCACTACTGGACCAGCCGCGACCCGATTACCGTATCGGCATGGTGGCCCCTCGACGATACAGACATCACACGGATGCCTGCCGTGAAGGTGGCCGAAGACCAAAGCAAGTTGGCAGACTTCCAGAACAGCGACTTCATCTCTGCTGAAAACCGGACGGTGGAATTTGACGAACCGAAACTCACCTTTACCCACCGCACGGCACGCGTGGCCATCGAACTGAAGCCCGGCACAGGATTCACGAGCGTGGACGGTGCCACGGTGAGCCTCGTGAGCCTGTCCGCCGATAACGAAAATCCGACCGCCATCCAGACCTACCACGCAAGCGGCAACAGCTACGAGGCACTGACCGCCCCGCAGACCGTTGCGAAAGGCGAGCCGTTCATCCGCGTGGAACTCGGCGGCGGCGCCTTCTACTTCCGCCCGCAGAACGACGTCGTGCTGGAGGCGGGCAGCCGCTATACCTACACCGTCAACGTCAATGCCACGGGGCTGACGCTGGCAGGCTGTGAAATCGGCAAATGGGACGACGGCGGCGGCGAGAGCGGCGCAGCCGAGGATTTGGGCTACAACTACGACACCAACACCAAGACCTACACGGTCTATAACGCAGACGGCCTGCTGGCATGGAACGAAGCTGCACAAAAAGACCAATCGATAAATTGTACCCTCTCCGCCGACATCAACATGGCGGGTAAGGAATGGACATGGATAGGCATATGGCCAGGTTACTCCGGCGTCTTTAATGGGCAAGGGCACCGCATTACGGGATTAAGCTTATCAGCAGGTCAAACTGAGCTTTTTTGTACATTAACTGAAGATGGAGTGATAAAGAACCTACAACTTGTAGATGTGAATCTGTATGGCAATAGTGGAGGAGCAGCTGGAATAGTGTCTCAAAATAATGGTCAAATCATTGCCTGCTCCGTGACGGGAAAAATTTCCGCATATGCTACAACTTGTGGTATAGCCAATTCAAATTATGGCAGTATCATCGCTTGCTGGTTCGACGGCACATTGAAAGAGAATGAATGTGGAGCTATAGTAGATTATAACTACAGTACTATAACTTCCTGTTATTGGGGAGGCAATGCCGGGCAAGGAGTATATCATAATCAAGGAGGAACGGTAGATGTTACGAAGGTGGACGGCGTGATCGTGAAATGGCAGACAGCCGTGGGTGGCATGAACGCCGCCCTCACCGACAACGACTACCAGTGGGCACTCGGCACCGACGGCCTGCCCGTACTGCAAAAGAAACAATAACAACCCCTAAACAACACGCATCATGAAACGAACAACCATCCATATATCCGCAGCCCTCGCCCTGCTGCTCGGCTTTACCGCCTGCACGCAGGACGAAGCGGGCTTCCTGCCGGAAGGGGCGGAAGGCACACCCATCGTCTTCACCGCCACGGGACTGAACCCCGACGCGACCGCCACCGCCGGCACCCGTGCCCCCGTGGACGGGAACTGGGAGGGCGTGCAGAGCGTGGCAGTCAGGATGGACGGCACGGTGAAGGCATACAATGTGACGCCCTCCACCTCCGACAACACCGGCGCCACGCTGACCTCCGATGACCCGCACTACTGGACCAACCACGATAACATCACCGTCACGGCGTGGTGGCCCTACACCGCTGGCGAGACAACCCCGCCTGCCGTGAAGGTAGCTGCCGACCAAAGTGCCCGGAAGGACTTCGAGGGCAGCGACCTCATCGTGGCCGAGGAACAGACGGTGAGCTACGGCAACCCCACACTCCGCTTCACCCACTGCACGGCACGGGTGACCGTCGTCCTGACGGACTACACCGAGGGGCTGGAGTCCGTGTCGCTGACTGGCCTCTCCACCGAGAACGGCAACCCGGCCCAAATCATCCCGTATGACAAAGGTAACGACACCTACACCGCCCTCGTAGCCCCGCAAAGTGTGGCAACGGGCACGGCCTTCATCACCTGCGCCTTCACCAACAGCAAGGTCTTCGTCTATAAGATGAAGGAGGCTACCGACTGGCAGGCGGGCGAGGAATATACCTACACCGTCTCCCTCGCCGCGGCAGAAGACCCGGGATACACCATAGAGGGCGACGGCAGCTACACCGTCACCACCGCCGATGGGCTGAAAAATGTAGCCAAGCTGGTGAACGAAGAGGGCAAGACCGACATCAACATCACCCTTGACACAGACCTCACCCTGACGGGAGAGTGGACGCCGATAGGCACTGAAAGCCAACCATACACCGGCACCTTCGACGGCGGCAACCATACCATCACTGGGCTGAAGATTGACCAATCGGGAACGGACAATGTAGGACTGATTGGCCGTCTCGGCAGCGGAGGCAAGGTGCAGGACGTAACGCTGACAGAAGTGAACGTAACAGGTGGCACGTACGTCGGCGGCATTGCGGGACAGACCGATGGCACTGTAGAGAATTGCTCGGTCAATGGCACGGTGACAGGACAAAACCAGACCGGCGGTATCGTAGGACGAAATTTTAGCACCATCTCCGGCTGCTCAGCGGAAGGGACTGTGACGGGTAATACCAATGTCGGTGGAATATCCGGACTCTGTGTTCCTAATTATGACACAGGAACCAGCAGCTTAATCGGGTCAACCATCGAGGGCTGCCATTCCACTGCGGCTGTATCGGGCATTAGCTCTGTCGGCGGCATGGTGGGCAACTTGGGAAATGGCTGCTCGCTCATGGCCTGCTACTCCACGGGCAACGTTACTGCCACGATAACGTATGGTCACGCTAATGTCGGCGGCGTGGTGGGTATAAACGGCCAAGGTACCGTAACCGCCTGCTATCACGCCACGGGCGAAATCACCAGTTCAGTAGGAGATAGAATCGGCGGCATCGCTGGCTGCAATGACCAAGGTACTTTCACCGCCTGCTACTGGGAGAACAATCAGGAACAAGGCACCGGCAGCGGAAGCACCGGCGGAACCGTCAAGGTGGAAGGCACGGTTACTTGGGCTTCAGCCATGACGTTAATGAACCAAGCATTGCAGGAAGCGGGCTTAGCGTTGCAATATAGTCTCGACGAGGAGGGTTTACCTGCATTGGAATAAAGGCAACAATAAAAGCCGGGCCCAAAGTTCGGCTGACAGAGATATAGAACAGTAAATTACATGGCATTATGATACGCAAGATACTGACAACTTACGCTGCACGGCTGGATGAATATCTGGCCCGCTCACACCGGCAGCCCGAAGGGGTGGCCGAGGTCGGGCTGATAGGCTCTGCCGGCGAGCAATGCCCCAACAAGCTGGTGGTCTCTCTCGTTAATCTGGAACGGGAAGCCAGCGGCGACGGCGGCTATATGCAGCGTGCCGCAACCGGCTATGCCGGCAGACGTCAGCCGCTGCTGCTGAACATGCACATCATGATGGCGGCAGTATATGAAGACAAACGGTATGCCGAAGCGTTGTCAGTATTGTCCGATGCACTCACTTTCATTCAGTCGCTGCCTCGGTTCGAGGTCGGCAATGAAAGTTATACTTTGGAACTGGTCCCCATGTCCACTACGGATCTGCACAACATCTGGACGACCATGGGAGGACAGTATTACCCTTCGTTCATCTGCAAGGTTCGCGGACTGACAGTGGATTCCGCCGAAATCATGTCTGGCAGCAGCATGGCAGGAACTACGGATGTAAAAACATAAATGTAATCAAAAGTTAGATATATGGGCACTTATCGACCGTTATACAGCCTTCGTGTGGAGCACGACTACTATGACAATCTTGCCTGTCGTGCCCTCGCTTTCCGGCTCAAAGCCGGTGGGGTCGATTTGTGCCGGCGAAGAGGACTGCTGTTCAGACAGACAGCGGTCAACGAGTGGACACTGTTGTATGACTGCGACAGTGCGGGGGTGGACACCTCTTCCGACAAGGTCGAAGCGGAACTCTGCATTACGGATCCGGCTTTCGTCCTGTTCACGGATTGGGCGGCACTGCGCCCCGAAAATGCCTATACCCTGGAGTTGCCTGCAAACTCAAGGTGTTCTCGTCTGCAACAGGAAGCGGACGCAGGCAGGTATTACTCAAGTACGTCCCGCCACCGGAACCGGGCAAGTTTCTGGATGCGGAACCGGGCCTGCTCAGGCAGGTCTGCTATCTCTAATAAACTGAATATACCAGATAACTGATTGTCTAACTATTTAAAACAAAAGCGTATGGCACAAATGAAGACACCAGGCGTTTACATCGTAGAGAAGAGCGCCTTTCCAAACTCGGTAGTCGAAGCCGCTACCGCTATCCCTGCTTTCATCGGCATCACGGAGAAAGCCCTCAATGTCTTTTCCGTACGATTAATCCCAACACGTTTCTCGAAATTTCTAATGAAAAGTCTGAAATAGCTTAATAGGGTTTCCTGTTCCGAAGCCATACCCAAAAGTTGATGCTTTACATCCTCTGCTGTTACATCCTCACGGATTGCAGATTGTTCCGCATAGATGCCGAGCGCGGCAGCACGTATTTCATCCAGTCTGTTGTTTATGTCTCTTGCCGCAACACTTTTCCCACATGCCCGTCCGGATGACCACAACGACTGTGGCACACGAAGCTTGACACTGAATGCTGTTTCAGAGTGCTTGCCGACAATAAGCCGTGGCATTACGGGACAGTTTCCCCTGGCATCCGCCTCGCTCTTTTTAAGGTAGAACGAAACCTTTACATCTGTCTGATTCATAATCTGTTCCATTGTTTGCAAAATTAACGGAGACAGAGTTAATCATCGGCATGTCAAATATCGTCAGACATCGACAAAGCTATCACCATTGACTTACGGAACCTATATTTTTCATATCTCAAAAAAAATAAGTACCTTCGCTAAGCCAAAATGATGGAACTGCGTTCTTTACGGTCGGAGCAGAAAGGATTTCCAAACAACTCCATACAACTGGAATGGGCAACGGATAGGTAGCAATTTTTCTGCTTAACTATTCAAAAAACGGCTTCAAGGCACACATTTACGAATGCGGAATAATGCTGCGTATCTCCCTGAAAGCCCAATAGTTTACATTATTCTTCCTAAATCCATCCAAAATCGGGCGAGTTTCACTATATTTGTTTTCATCACGGAACTATGCTGATGAGTAAGAAACCGGGAAAGATAGGAGGGACGCTCCTGCTCTGCCTGACGAGACCGCTCGCCCTGCTGCCGCTCGGATTCCACCGCGCCTGCGGCAGAGTCCTCGGCCGCTTCATAGGCAAGGTCGTCAGGTACCGCCGCGACGTGGTGATGATCAACCTCGCGAAATCGTTCCCCGAGAAGAGATACGACGAGCTCGCAGCCCTGTGCGACAGGTTCTACGAGCACCTCGGCACCATAATAGGCGAAGCGCTGTGGTTCGGAGGATGCACCGACGCCGCGAGGCTGAGGCGCTCGCACATAGTGGAGATAGAGAATCCCGAGCTGCTGAACCGTTTCTTCGCGGAAGGGCGGAGCGTCTGCGCGATGTATTCGCACAACGGCAACTGGGAATTGATAGGAGGCTATGTCAGCTACGCATACGGCGAGCCCCTCCAGATCCCCGAGAACGACATCTGCGTAATCTACAGGAGGCTCAGCAATGCCGCCTGGGACTATTTCATGGGAATCAACAGGACCGCGCCGCTCGCGGACCGCAGGAACTACGAAGGCATGGTCGAGACGTTCAGCGCGCTGCGTTTCATCCTCAAGCACCGCAGCCGCACGATGCTCTACAACTTCATAACCGACCAGTTCCCCTACTCCGCGTCGTCGTGCGTGCCGGTCGGGAACTTCCTCGGACAGGAGACGCTGTCCATGGACGGAGCGGTGACGCTGGCGCACAGGCTGTCCCTGCCCCTGCTCTATATGGGCATGCGCATGAAGGAAGACGGGAACTACCTGATACGCTACAGCATCATCGCCGAGGACGCCTCGCAGCATGACCCCGGGGAGATGCTGCGGAAATACTACGACCTGCTGGAGGCCGACATCCGCGAGCAGCCGTGGAACTACCTTTGGACGCACAAGAGATGGAAATAACCAATCAAAAGATATTGTTATGACAATCAAAGATCTGCACCCGGCCATAGTCTGGGAAAACTTTTACGGGCTCACCCGCTGCCCGAGACCGTCGAAGCACGAGGAAATAGTACGCCGCCACCTTCTCGACTGGGCCGCGGAGAAAGGCATCGAGGCTTTCGCCGACGAGACCGGAAACGTGATAATGCGCGCCCCCGCCTCTCCCGGATATGAGAACCGCAAGGGAGTCATACTCCAGGGACATATGGACATGGTACCCCAGAAGACGGGAGATACGGTACACGACTTCCTCAAGGATCCTATCGAGACCGTGGTCGACGGCGACTGGCTCAAGGCGAAGGGCACCACGCTCGGAGCCGACAACGGAATGGGCGTGGCGCTGGCCATGTCCGTCCTCGAGGACAAGAGCCTCAGGCACGGCCCTATCGAGGTGCTCGTAACCTATGACGAGGAGACGGGCATGAGCGGAGCCAAGGCGCTCAAGGCGGGCGTTCTCAAGGGCGACATCCTGCTCAACCTCGACTCCGAGGACGAGCTCGAGCTCTGCATCGGCTGCGCCGGCGGACTCGACGCGATAGCCGAGTTCAATTACAAGACCCTCCCCGCCCCTGAAGGATACGCGGCCTACACCATTACGATAAAGGGACTCTCCGGCGGACATTCCGGCATGGACATATCGCTCTACAGAGCCAACGCAAACAAGATCGCCGTCAACGCACTGATTCCGGTAATGGAGAAATACGGAGTCAAGCTCTGCGACATCCACGGAGGAAGCCTGCGCAACGCGATTCCCTTCGAGGCCGAAGCCGTGATACTGGTTCCCGAGGACAAGGCAGCCGCAGTCACCAGGGCGATAAGGAAGTATTTCGCGCAGGTATGCGCAAGATACAAGGAGAGCGATCCAGGCATGGACTGCAAGATAGGGAAATCCGCCAGGGCTCCCCGCAAGTACATCCAGGACGACGTCGCCCTGAGCGCCCTCAAGGCAATCTCCGCATGCCCTTCGAACGTAATCAGGATGAGCCGGAGCATGGACGGCCTAACCGAGACCTCCGTCAACCTCGCGATAGTCAAGTGCGACGGCAGGAAGCTGGTGACCTCCGCCCTGCTGCGCAGCGCCCTCGACGAATCCAAGCAGGAGCTGGCCGACAGGATGAGATACATCTTCGAGGCGGCCGGCGCAAAGATCAGGTTCACCGGCGGATACTGCGGCTGGACGCCCAGGCCCGACACCCCCATGATCGCGCTGCTCAACGACATGCACACCAAGATGTTCGGCGAGCCTATGCACATAATGGCGACCCACGGCGGACTCGAGTGCGCGCTTCTCGGAGCGAAATATCCCCACTGGGAAATGGTTTCGATAGGGCCCACCATCCTCTACCCCCACTCTCCCGACGAGAAGGTGAACATACCCTCCGTGCAGAAGACCTGGGACTTCCTGAGGCAGGTTCTCGAGGCCATACCCGAAAAATAGCCGATGAGCCCCGAACTTAGAGCAAGACTTACGGACTGGGCCGAGAAATACAACGACCCAGTCTATTTTAAAGAAGACCCCATAGCCTTTCCGCGCGAATTCGTGCGCCGCGGAGCGGAACTCAGGGACATCGAGATCGCTGCAGTCTTCTCCGCGCATTTCGCATGGGGAAGGAGGGTCATGATAGTGCGCGACTGCGAGAGGTTCTTCGACTACATCGGCTGGCGTCCTCTGGACTATGTGATGTCCGGCTGCTGGAGGGACGATCCCACCAGCATACACAGGACGGTCAAGTGGTCCGACACCGCGGCGATATGCGCCCGCCTGAAAGAGTTCTACTCCGGGCACGGGTCGCTCGAGGAACTCGACTGCAAGCAGATACGCGAAAGGATATTCGCCCAGAAGCCCGACCCGAAGGCACCTGACAAGAAGATCAACATGATGCGCAGGTGGATGGTCAGGCGCGACGGCAAGGTGGACCTCGGCCTGTGGACGCACACTTCGCCCGCACAGCTGCTGATACCGCTCGACGTGCATGTCTACGGCCAGGCCGTGGAGCTCGGCCTCACCTCGCGCAGGCAGAAGGACATCGCGACGGCGGAGCAGATCACCGACGCATTCCGGGAGATTTTCCCGGACGATCCCGCGAAGGGGGACTTCGCACTGTTCGGATACGGAATAGACAATGCCTAACTTGTATATCATATCCGGATGCAACGGCTCTGGAAAGACCACAGCATCCTATACCCTGCTCCCGGACATCCTGGACTGCAGGCAGTTCGTGAATTCCGACGAGTTCGCGAAGAGCCTCTCGCCGTTCGACCCGTCCGCAGCGTCGATCACCGCGAGCAAATACATGCTGATGAGGATCCACTACCTGCTCGGCAGGTACGAGGACTTCAGCGTCGAGACCACGCTCGCGACCAGGACGCTGCTCAACATCATCGCGGAGGCCCACGAAGTCGGCTACGAGGTGACGCTGCTCTATTTCTGGGTGAGTTCCCCGGAAGTGGCGATCCAGAGGGTCAGGGAAAGGGTAGCCTCAGGCGGACACAACATCCCCGACAATGTCGTAAGGAGGCGCTATGTGATGGGGCTGGACTACCTTTTCAACTCGTACATCCCCGTATGCGACAGGTGGATACTCGCGGACAACACGAAGACGCCCTTCACCGTGGTGGCCGAAGGCACGAAACAGTATACGCACATCAACGACAACGAGAAATACCGCCTGATAAGAAGTATAGTATTTCCTGATGAACAACATTGACAGATTTTCAGTCGACCTTCCCACGCTCCGTGCCGTAGTCTCGAAGGCAATGGCATCCGGAGGGGACTGGTGCGACCTGTATTTCGAAGAGAGCAGCTACTTCGACCTGATGCTGCGCGACGGAGAGGTCAGCTCCGGAGGGCACCACATGGACTACGGGTGCGGAATAAGGGTACTCAAGGGCGAGAAGACCGGCTATGCATACGCCGAGAGCACCGACAGGAAGGCACTTATGACGGCGGCGGAGGCCGCCTCGGCCATAGCTTCGGAAAACATATCGGCAAAGGGGCCGGACATCAGCGCAGGCGTCAAGGCCGCAGCATCGCCTGCCCCGCAGTACTACCCTTCCCTGCTCGACTGGAGGGAATGCAGGGCGGCGCAGTTCGTCCCCTTCCTCCGGAAGCTGGACTCCGAGATACGCCGGCGCGAGGCACGCACCTGCAAGGTAATCGCCGTGCTCTCATACTGCACGAGCGAGATCCTTATGTACAATTCGCTCGGAGAGCTGGTCTCCGACACCCGTCCGATCGGCAGCATATCCCTGCAGGCCATTTTCACCTCGGGCGGGCAGAGCTGCACGAACAATGTGTCGCGCAGCCTCAGGTGCGGGGCGGAGATGATAGACGACGCCCTGCTGGAGGACCTTGCGGCAAGGGCCGTGGCCGGAATCGACGCACAGTTCGAGGCAAGGAGGCCCAAGGGCGGGAAGATGCCCGTAGTCATGGGCGCCGGCGCCTCCGGAATACTGCTGCACGAGGCAATGGGGCATGCGTTCGAGGCAGACTTCATCCGCAAGGGGCAGTCGATATTCTCGGGCAGGCTCGGGCAGAGGATATGCCGCAGCGGCATCAACATAGTGGACGACGGGACCATTCCCGCAAACCGCGGGGCATGCAACTATGACGACGAGGGCGTCCCGGGGCAGAAGACATACATGGTCACCGACGGCATACTGACATCCTATCTGCACGACCGCATAAGCGCCGCATATTTCGGCGTAAGCCCGACCGGCAACGGACGCAGGGAGTCGTTCCGCTACAATCCCATACCGCGCATGCGCGCAACCTATATGGAAAGCGGATGCGACGGAAGCGCGGAAGACCTGATAGCGTCCGTAAGGAAAGGCATATATGTGGACCAGTTCTCGAACGGACAGGTGAAAATCGGCGAGGGTGACTTCACGTTCTATGTCAAGAGCGGACGGCTCATAGAGAACGGACGGCTTACCGCTCCGATAAAGGACATCAATATAATAGGCAACGGCCCCGAGGCACTCGCCGACATCCGCGGCGTGGCTTCGGACCTGAAGATAGACGAGGGGACATGGACCTGCGGGAAAGAGCAGAGCGTGCCCGTCTCCTGCGGAATACCTTCGGTGCTGATAGGCGGGCTCACGGTAGGAGGAGAATGACAGATGATCAAGACAGAAGACATAAGGCTGGTCGAATATGCGCTGGAAACGGCGCTCCGGGCCGGAGCCGACAAGGCAAGGGCCACTTTCTCGAGAAGCGGCGAAGACCTCGTGGCCACGCTTAACGGAGAGATAGACAAGGTGACGCACTGTGCCGACAGTTCGCTGTGCATGGCCCTTTTCGTAGACGGCAGGTTCGGGACGTTCTCGACCGACAAGCTGGACAGGGAAGCCCTGCACAGGTTCATCGGAGAATCAGCCGACATAGTACGGATGCTCGCTCCCGACGCATGCAGGGATCTTCCCGACCCGGCCCGCTGCTGCCGCGACGCGATCAGCGGCAACGAACTCGGCCTTCTCAGCGGCCGGAGAGAGTCGGTCACGCCGCGCATGCGGAACGAGATCGCGCTCAAGGCCGGTATATTCCCGGGCGGCACGCCTGCCGGAGCCAGGTACAGAATGGTTTCGGAAGAGGGGGAATACTCCGATTCCGTCTATGACACAGTTCTCGCCGACACGAACGGAGTGCTCTGCTGCCACAGCGAGGAATGCTTCGACTACGGCGTGGAAGTCACCATAGAATCAGGAGGCAACAGATACAGCGGATACTGGTGGGACTCCTCCCCCGATCCGGACAGGCTGGATCCGGGGCAATGCGGGACAAGGGCCCTCGAGAGGGCCTGCGGGCAGATAGGCTCCGCCCCTGCGGAAAGCGGACGCTACAACATGGTCGTCGACACCGAAGTCGCATCGAGGCTGGTCTCTCCCCTGCTCAGGGCCTTGAACGCAAGCGCGCTGCAGCAGAACAACTCCTTCCTCATGGACAGTCTCGGGAAAAGGCTTTTCTCGGAACGGCTGGACATAGTCGACCGTCCCAGGATACCCGGCCAGACCTGCTCGAAATACTTCGATTCGGAAGGAGTGGCCACGGCCGACAGCACGATAATCGGAGGCGGTACGGTACGGGAGTATTTCGTAAACACATACATGTCCGGGAAAATGGGGATAGCCCCCACCGTCGAGAGCGCTACCAGGCCGGTGCTGCTTCCGACCGACAGGGGAACCGGCAGGGACTTCCTGCTCGGGAAATGCTCGGACGGCATACTCGTCACCGATTTCAACGGCGGGAACAGCAATCCCGTGACAGGAGACTTCTCCTACGGAATAGAAGGATACCTGTTCAGCGGAGGGAAGATAACGCGCCCCGTCAGCGGAATGCTCGTGACCGGGAACTTCATCTCCCTGTGGAAGGACTTCATCGCTTCCGCAGACGATGCGCGGAGCTGTATGTCAAAACTTATTCCTACCTTAGCGTTTTCAAACGTCGATTTCAGCGGATAGTTATTTAAAAAGATAGACAAGATGAACGTAGAGAAGAACAAAGTCGTAGCGGTGAGCTACGAGCTGGAAGTGGAGGGGAAGATTGCCGACAAGGCGAAAGCGGAGTCTCCGCTCGAATATATCCACGGGACCGGGACCCTGCTCCCCAGGTTCGAGTCCGAGCTCGAGGGCAAGCAGCCGGGAGACAGCTTCGAATTCACCCTCAGCCCCGAGGAAGGCTACGGCGAATACGACGAGGCCTACAAGGTGGACGTCCCCAAGAGCGCATTCGAGGTTGACGGCAAGCTCCGCGAAGACCTGCTCGTCCCCGGCTACACGATCCCGATGTTCAACTCCGAGGGACAGGTCGTGCAGGGAGTGATAGTCGAGGTGAAACCTGAAAGCGTCAGCATGGACTTCAACCACCCCATGGCGGGAAAGAGCCTGCATTTCACCGGAAAGGTAGAGTCGGTAAGGGACGCCACCGACAAGGAACTGCTCGAAGGCCTGCACGGAGAGTACCTGCCCAAGGAAGGATGCCACTGCGGCGGAGGATGCTGCGGCTCCGAGGGAGAGGGCTGCTGCGGTGAAGGCGGGGGACACTGCAATCACGAGGGCGAAGGCCACTGCCACCATGACGGAGAGGGACACTGCCACCACGAAGGAGAAGGCCGTTGCGGCCACGACGGCAAGGGACATTGCCGCCACGAAGCCAAAGAGAGTTGAAGACGGCCGTCGTCATACTGAACTGGAACACGAAGGGTTACCTGCGGAGTTTCCTGCCTGCGCTGCTCGGCAGCGTAGAGGGGCTTGACGCCGGAGTCGTAGTCGCCGACAACGCCAGCACCGACGGCTCGGCCGCGATGCTCGAAAGGGAATTCCCCTCGGTCAGGCTGCTGAGACTGGACGAGAACTATGGCTTTACCGGCGGTTACGACAGGGCCGTCGATATGCTCCGGTCGCTGCCGGACGCACCGGACTATATAGTGCTGCTCAACTCGGACGTAGAGGTCGACAGCGGCTGGCTGCAGCCGCTGGTGCACTATATGGACGCACATCCTGACTGCGGAGTCTGCGGACCGAAACTCCTCGGCCTGGCGGCAAGGGGCGACGGCAGCTACGAGAAGCTCGGCAGGTTCGAATATGCCGGAGCCGCGGGCGGACTGCTCGACCGCTACGGATTCCCCTACTGCCGAGGCCGGGTCATGGACAGGACAGAGGACGACTACGGGCAGTACGACTCCATACGCGAGGTGATGTGGATTTCCGGGGCGTGCATGATGACAAGGACATCCCTCTGGGAAAGGCTCGGAGGCCTGGACCGGCGCTTTTTCGCCCACATGGAGGAGATAGACTACTGCTGGAGGGCACAGCTCGAGGGATTCAAGGTATGCATCGTGCCTGAAAGCAGGGTCTACCACCTCGGAGGGGGCACGCTGTCCAGGAGATCTCCGGTAAAACTCAGGCTGAACTACCGCAACTCGCTGCTTATGCTGCTGGGCAACCTTCCGCCGACGGTAGGAAGGGCGAAGGCCAGGCGCAGGATAGCGGTAAGGAGGGGCGCCGACTGGCTGGCCGCAGCCGTATACCTGCTTTCGGGGCAGACACAGAGTTTCCGCGCGGTAAGGCAGGCGCACCGGGAAGTCGCGCAGCTCAGGCTGGCCGACTCCGGCACACCGCCGCCCCGGCATGGCGGAGCCACTGTCACGGGATATGAAGAGATAAGCATAATATTCAGGTACTTTATACACGGAAAGAATATTTTCAAATATTTGAGGAATTATGAAAATCGTCATTGAAGGTGCCGGAGAGGTAGGCTCCCATCTCGCGAACATGCTCAAGAGCGAGGCCAACGACGTCACGGTCATAGACGACAACCAGCAGCGCATCGATGCCCTGCGCGCCTACACGGACGTAGAGACCGTGGTGGGCAATCCGTCGTCGATAAGCGTCCTGCGCGAAGCCAATGTCGGCGACGCCGACCTGTTCATCGCCGTGTACCCCTTCGCGGCCCAGGAGATAAACATAGTGGGAGCCCTGCTGGCAAAGAGGCTGGGCACCCGCAAGGTGATCGCACGCATAAGCGACGAGGACTACCTGTCGTCCGAGAACAAGCTGCTGTTCAAGGAAATGGGCATCGAACTGCTGTTCTATCCCGAGAGGTCCGCGGCCGACGAGATCATCGATTTCCTCAAGCACAACTCCACGGCGGAAACCATGGAATTCGCCCGCGGCAAGCTGCAGATCGCGGTATACAAGATAAACGAAGATTCCGCGATGCTCGACCTCAAGCTCGCCGAGTTCATCAAGCCTATCGACCCCGAGACGCTCAAGCAGTTCAGGATAATCGCGATCACGCGCGAGGACAAGACGATAATCCCGAAACTCGGCACCAAGTTCCAGTACGGAGACCTGGTGTTCGTGGTCAGCAAGAGGGACGCCGTCGGTACCCTCAACGCCCTGTTCGGCAAGAGCAACATAAACATCGGCAGCGCCATGATCATAGGCGGCAACGCCACGGCGGCGATGCTCGCCCGCTCGCTGGACCGGAGCGGAGTCAGGGTCAAGCTCGTGGAAAGGGACAGGGAACGCTGCATCGAACTTTCGGAGAAACTCCCCAGCAGCGTGGAGGTGGTCATAGGGGACGGACGCAACTCCGACTTCCTATTCGAGGAAGGCATCCAGGGCTACGACGCGTTCATAGCCCTTACGAGCAGCGACGAGAGCAATGTGCTTTCGTGCGTAGTCGCCAAGAAGTTCGGCGTCGCGAGGACGGTGGCCGAGGTGGAGAACATGGAATACATCAAGCTCGCCGAGGAAATGGGCGTAGACAACGTGATCAACAAGAAACTGCTGACCGCGGGCAGGATCTTCCGCCTCACGCTCTCGGGCAAGGCCCGCTTCGTACACTACATGACAGGCACGAACGCCGAAGTCATAGAATATACCGTAGTGCCGGGCTCCGCCATAACCAAGGGGCCGATCAAGGACATAGACTTTCCCGAGAACGCGATCATCGGCGGTGTGATCCGCCGCAACGAGGCGATAATAGCCGTCGGCGACACGATCATAGAAGCCTACGACAGGGTTGCGGTATTCGCCCTGCCCCAGTCTATCCGGGAGATAGACAAGTTCTTCAGGTAGGAGGGGGCGGCGCACCTTGTTCTGCCAGTTTGTCACTGGCAGGCATTTTGCTCATTGTGCGCAGTGTTTGAATCGGAATCAGATTATGGAAGAGAATAAGAATATCGAAGAGACGGTTGAAGTGAAAGACCGTGAAAGTCAGCAGGCCGGGTCCGCAGAGGGAAAGGCCGGAGCAGAGGCGAAGGACGGACAGGAGAACAGGAAAAGGAAGTCCAGGAAGGAGGAGAAGAAGGAGGACGAGACCCTCAGGAAGCAGATCGAAGAGCTTTCTGACAAATTGGCGAAGGAAAAGGACGACTATATCAGGCTGATGGCCGAATTCGAGACCTTCCGCCGGCGTTCGTCCGAAGAGAAGCTGAACATGGTGGCATCCGCCGCCGCAGACACCATAAAGGGACTGCTTCCGGTGCTCGACGACTGCGAAAGGGCAATGGAGATACTTGAGAAGTCCTCCGACGACGCCGCGAGGGAAGGCACGTCTCTGATATACACCAAACTCATGGACTACCTCAAGACCAAGGGTCTCGCAAGGATAGAGGCCAGGGGCGAGGTATTCGACACTGACTTCCACGAGGCGGTGACTCAGTTCCCCGCTCCGTCGGAAGACATGAAGGGAAAGGTAATAGATGTGGTGCAGACCGGATACACCCTCAACGGGAAGGTGCTGCGCTACGCCAAGGTAGTGGTTGGAGCATAGGATCATGGCAGAGAAAAGAGACTATTACGAGGTGCTCGGGCTGAGCAAGGGCGCGAGTGCCGACGAGATAAAGAGCGCATACAGGAAGGCTGCGCTCAAATGGCACCCGGACCGCTGGGTGTCCGGGACCGACGCGGAGAAGAAGACCGCGGAGGAGAAGTTCAAGGAGGCGTCGGAGGCCTACTCGGTACTGAGCGACCCCGACAAGAAGGCCAAGTACGACCAGTTCGGGTTCGCAGGTGTCGAAGGTGCGGCGCAGCAGGACTGGAGCCAGGGCTTCGGCAGCCTCAACGACCTGCTGAACAACCTGTTCCGCGGATTCGGCGGATTCGAGGGCTTCGGAGGGTTCGGCGGATTCGAAGGAGGCGGTGTGTCGTCGCAGCGTTCCGGCTCGCGTTCCGCAAGGGGTGAAGACGTGTATGTCACGGTGCGCCTGACCCTCGAAGAGATCAACTCGGGATGCTCGAAGGACATCACGGTAGAAAGATACAGGCCCTGCAGCGCCTGCGGAGGCAAGGGAACGCTCAACCCGTCCGATGTCAAGGTGTGCCCGACCTGCCACGGAAGCGGCCAGGTCCAGCATGTCAGCAGCTTCCTGTTCACCAGGTCGGTATCATACTCGCGCTGCCCGAACTGCAACGGTACCGGAAAGGTCGTCAGCAACCCCTGCGGCAGTTGCCACGGAAGTGGCGTCGTTAGGCAGAGGGAGACCCTCAGGGTCAACATTCCCTCCGGCGTACAGCACGGCACCCAGCTCACCATGCGCGGTGAAGGCAGCACCGGAGCGAACGGCGGAGCCAACGGTGACCTCTATATAATAATCGAGGAGCAGCCCCATGCAAAATTCAAGAGGGACGGAGAGAACCTCTTCTATACCAGGGTGATAAGCGTTGCCGACGCGATGCTCGGATGTCAGGTAGACATTCCCTGTCTCGACGGCGTCCAGAGCCTGAAGCTCCCTGCCGGTACCCAGTCGGGTACGGTAGAGCGCCTGCGCGGCAAGGGACTGCCCGCCATGAACGGATACGGAAAGGGCGACCTGTATGTGAAGATACTTGTCTGGATACCCCACAAGCTCAGCCGCAGCGAGAAAGAGACTATCGAATCGATGCGTGCGAGCAGCAGTTTCAGACCCGACCCCACGAGGGAAGACAAGGCGCTGTTTGAGAAAGAAAGCAAATTTTTCTGAAAAAGTTGGCTGGTTTGAAAATAATTCCATATATTTGCAGTCCCAAAAAGCCCAGCCTCTCGTCAGACGGTTTGATGACGCTGCGCAATTTTACATAATTCGACAATTATGGATTTAATCAGACTAGTAGAGCAGTCTTTTTCACAGAACAAGGCTGAAACTTATCCGAAATTCAAGGCAGGCGACACGATTACCGTGACCTACCAGATCAAGGAAGGTGACAAGTTCAGGCTTCAGAGTTTCCGCGGTGTCGTCATCCAGATAAGCGGTGCGACTCCCTACACGAAGACCTTCACCATCCGCAAGATTTCAAACGGAGTCGGAGTCGAGAGGATCTTCCCCTACGAATCTCCCTCCATAGAGAAGATCGAGCTCAACAAGGTCGGCAAGGTACGCCGCGCACGCATATTCTACCTCCGCAACCTCGCAGGCAAGAAGGCCCGCATCAAGGAGGCGAAGCGCAACGTGGTAAAAGCCGCCGAGGAGTAGTACAGAACCGGCCGAGGCCGGTTGAACGGCGCCTTAGCTCAGCTGAATAGAGCATTTGACTACGGATCAAAAGGTCGCAGGTTTGAATCCTGCAGGCGTCACGAAGATGTGTCGGGATTCCCGGCACATCTTTTTTTGCATTACAGTCGCTTTCTTGCTATATTCGTCGGAGACTAATCACTACCGCAATGAAGAAGATACCCGTACTCGCAGCGCTCGCGGCCATGCTGTGCGCCTGCGCCCCTGACAGTTCAATCCCCTACACGGTCTACAGGATCGGTGACGGCGTCTACAGGATCGAGGACAGCAACGCCTCGAACCCTGCAGGAGAAAGTTTCGACGCCGAGGGGAACAAGACCCACTTCAACAACTGCTCGGACATGTATCTGATAAACGGCAGGGACCAGGCGCTGCTCATCGACCTGTCGAACCGTATAGACTGGGCCGACAACGCAGATGAAGCTCTCAGGGACATAGTATACGACCGCATCGGAGACAGAAAGCTCACCATAACCTTCACCCACAACCACGGCGACCATACGGGCATGCTCGAAGCGTTCAGCAGCGAGCCGGAAGTGTATTTCGCCCTGCCGAGGACGGATTTCGAGAAGCTCTCCGACAGATTTCCCGAAGAAAGGAGCTACCTCTACGATGAGGAGCATGAGTTCGACCTCGGAGGGGGCACGGTAGTCGAAAGCCTGCCCGTTCCCGGGCATACCGCAGGCTCGGTAGTGTTCTTCCTCGATGGAAAGGACATCATGTTCTCCGGCGACGCGATAGGTTCGGGACACGGCGTGTGGATATTCGATCGCCAGGGCTTCGAGAACTATGTCAAGGGCCTGAACACCCTCAACGCCTACCTCGACGGCTCCGACATAGACAGGCAGGCGCTGCGCATCTTCGGCGGTCATTTCTGGCAGAAGGACTGGTTCCCCGAACTCGGCGACGGAGAGTTCGGCATCAGTTATATAGAAGACATGACGGCGCTCGTATCGCAGATATGCTCGGGACAGGCGGCACGCGAACCCTCAGGCCTCGATCATCCTGTGCTCGACACATATTTCCGCTACGGAAGCGCGATAGTCGTATGGAATTCCGGCATCGCCGACGAGATGTTCGGAGCTGAAGGAGAGGCGTCCGGGGCTACGGCTTCGCGGTGAACTGCTTCCCCACCCACTTCATGCTCCTCCAGCGGAAGATGAATATGATTCCGCGTATGTCCTCGTCCAGCATGAACGCGACCCACATGGCGACCAGCCCGAGTCCGAGATGTATTCCGAGCAGCCAGCTGCCGAGGACGGACACGCTCCACATCACCACTATGCCGACCGATACCGGGAAGTAGATGTCACCGGCGGAACGCAGGGCGTTGACGGCAAAGAAGTTCACGGCCCTGCCGGTCTCGAGCGCCACATCTATCCAGAGCACGGCCGAGCCCGTGGCGATAATCCAGGGATTGTCGGTGAGGAACGACAGGATGTACGGTCCAGCGAGCGCAGTCAGCAGCGACAGGCTGAACGACGCACCCACGGACAGCCTCATCACGCGCTTCCCGAGCGTATAGGCCGCCCTGAACTTCTCCCTGCCGACGAGATGCCCTATGCTTATCGCCCCTCCCTGGGCCATGGCGAGGGAAAAGAGGTAGCCGAACATCACTATGTTCACACAGTATGTCCTCGTCGCCAGGGCCTCGTTGCTTATCATGTTTATGAAAAACGATATCACCACCTGCGACAGGCTGTAGGAAAGCTGTTCTCCCGCCGAAGGGATTCCTATCTTGAGCAGCCTGCGCATCTCTCCCCAGGGAAAGGGAGTGAACAGCCTGCGGGGAAAAGAAGGTATATGCTTGCGCAGCAATATGATGAAAAGCAGCAGCACGGATACCCCGCGGCTTATGCATGTGGATATCGCCGCACCTTCGACACCCATTGCAGGGAAGCCGAACTTTCCGAATATCAGCGTATAGTTGCCTATGATGTTCAGAATGTTGACGACCATGGCCACATACATCGGGTATTTTGCCTTGTCGGCGCTCCTGAGCGAGGCTGAAAGCGCCATGGACACGGCCTGCAGGAACGCGAAGGCGCCCACTGTCCTCATATATGCCAATCCGTCGGGAAGTATGTCGGGGCGCATGCCCATCATCAGCAGTATCTCCTCGGCGAAGAAATAGAGGAAGGCGCTGATTATCAGTCCGGAGCAGGTATTGAACAGCAACGATACGCCTACCGTCTGGATCATCCTGTCCCGCATCTTGGCCCCGAGATACTGGGAGCAGAGTATCGATGTTCCGAGCGAGATCACCTCGAACACGATGAACACGAGGTTCAGCAGCTGGTTGACCAGCCCCACCGCCGCGACGCTGCTGTCCGAATGGCGGCTCAGCATGAAAGTGTCCACCGCGCCCAGCATCATCACGAGCAGGGTCTCGACAAATATGGGCCCGGCTAGCGCAGCCAGCTGCCTGCTTAATGTCCCGTATCTCATAACAAGGGCGCAAAAGTAAATGTTTTTCTGCAGAAAATGATTAATTTTATCGTCTACACTGCATATAAGGACATAAAACAATCAATTTTCAACCTGTATGGGAAACAAGCTGTCAACAACCCTGCTTCTGGCATTATGCATGATGCTATGCGGCAGCGCCAGGCCCGCTATGGCCGGAGTCAGGCTTCCGAAAGTGATCTCCGACTGCATGGTACTGCAGCGAGACCGCGAACTCATGATCTGGGGCTGGGCGGATCCCGGCGAGAAAGTGACCGTACGCTTCGACGGGAAGCACTACTTTACCGAGGCGTCCTCCGAGGGAGACTGGTGCGTGACGATGCCTCCCCACGAGGCCGGAGGCCCGTATCTGCTTGAAGTGAACGAAATCGCCGTTCGCGACGTGCTCGTGGGCGACGTATGGCTGCTTTCCGGACAGTCCAACCAGGAGACCCCTGTCGAGAGGCTGCTGGACAGGTATCCGGAGATCAACTTCTCCAACAACCACATGGTACGCATGTACAAGGTGCCCACCCAGGACAGTCCGGGACAGCTCAAGGAGGACATCCCTGCCGGAGAGCGCTGGCATTCCGCCGTGGCGTCCGACGTGCTGAACTGGAAGGCACTCGCCTACTGGTATGCGATGCTCGCCTACGAACAGACCGGAGTGCCGCAGGGCATGCTCGTATCCAGCCTCGGCGGCTCGGCGATTGAAAGCTGGGTATGCGAGGAGAGGCTGATGAAGTTCCCTGCGCTCGCCGCGAGAAAGGCGGCAGCCGACAGCGCCCGCCTGGCTTCCACCGACCTGGGAAGGACGGAGGGGTGGCAGGAAGAGGACTTCGACGACTCCTCGTGGAAGACCATAGACAATCCGACCTACCTAAGCGACGCCGGACTGGAGCCGGGAGTGGTGATATGGTACAGGAAGACCATAGACATTCCCGAATCCATGGCCGGACGCCATGCGAAGATCTATATGGGACGCCTCGTGGACGGGGACGAGGTCTATGTGAACGGCACCCTTGTCGGAAGCACCGGCTATTTCGGCCCTCCACGCAAATATGACGTACCGGCAGGCGTGCTGCACGAGGGCAGGAACGTCGTGGCCGTAAGGCTTGCAGCCAACGCCTCCGACGCCGGTTTCGTACCGGACAAACCCTACAGGCTCGCAGGCGACGAGGCCTCGGTAGATCTCACGGGCGAGTGGAAATACAATATAGGAATGCGCACGAGGCCCACCCAGGGATTCGGGCCGGGAGCGTTCCGCAGGACGCCGTCGTTCACCGGAGCCGGACTCTACAACGGCATGATATGGCCGCTGAGGAACTATGCCGTCGCCGGAGTGATATGGTATCAGGGCGAGAGCAACGCAGGCGCGGCCGACATCTACGACGACTACCTCGAGGAACTCATATACGGCTGGAGGGAAGACTTCGGTGACGAGCATCTGCCTTTCGTGATCTGCCAGCTGCCCAACTACATGGAAGCCTACGATCATCCGGTAGACGAGTCGTGGGCAAGACTCAGGGAGGCGCAGCTTAAGGTCTACAGGGAGGTTCCCTTCACCTACCTCGCCACGAGCTACGACACCGGAGAATGGAACGACATACATCCGCTGAACAAGAAGGACATGGCCGCGACCATACTGCTCGGCACGAGACAGCTCTACGGCGGAGAGGACATCGTTGCCATGGGGCCTGTCTACAGGGACATGGAGATTGACGGAAACAGGATAATACTTCGTTTCGACGAAGCCGGCTCAGGGCTCAGGACAAAGGACGGCGGCCCCCTGAAGCACTTCGCGATAGCAGGAGAGGACGGCAGGTTCGTCTGGGCCGACGCCGTGATAAGGGGGAAGACCGTGGTAGTGAGCTCGCCCGAGGTAGAGCATCCCGTGGCAGTACGCTACGCATGGGCGAACAATCCCGAGGGCGCCAACCTCTGCGGCAGGAACGGCGTGCTCGCCTCCCCGTTCCGCACCGACGACTGGTAGCATAAGTGACATGAAAGGAGGTGGCAACGGGCATCCGGCCCGTTGCCACCTCCTGCATTCAATCCCTAAGCCGCGTCAGGGAAGTATGGGGTCGCCCATCTCCGAAGCCTCGTTGTCCTGGGCGTCGAGCTTGAAGAGCATGAACTCGGGAGTAGCCTCGGTGTAGGGAGTCCATACGCCTCCGTCAGGCCCGTTGGGGTCGCTGTACTTCGCGAAGTTGGTCCAAGCGGTCAGCATCTTCTCGGAGAGATCCCAGTCTCCGTCGGTCCAGGGCCTCCAGCAGTGCTTGAGGGACTTGAACACGAACCAGAGATCTGAAGAGTGGAATGCTCCCTTCAGACGGGCGGTAACTTCGGGATGCGAACCGTCGTCGGGCAGGGGCCTTGCGAACTCATATGCCCAGCACTTGGCGCCCTTCTTCTCCCTGTCGAGCGCGAACGCCGCTATACCGGGAGACATGTTGCCCATATCGTTGAGCGTATAGCCAATCATGTAGGGCACGTCTGCAAGGTTGCCGCTGACTGCAGCGTCATCGAAACTCTGCTTGCATACATATCCGTCCACGATAGGAGACGCGGTCATGTACTCGCGGGTACCGTTGACCGCATTGTACATGTTGTTCACGGTGTAGAGCATCTCGGTAGAAGCCGCGCGCATCTTCTCGAGGTCGGTGAATCCGGCCCAGTCGAGCACCTTCTTGCTCACCTTCTCCGAAGCGGCGAGGGTCATCTCGGGCCTTGAGGAGCGTGAAGGCATAACGGGAGCCTGTACGGTATTGATTCCGCCGGCGCTCATGATGACCGCCTTGTGGAACTTGCCCCTGGCAAGAGGCGACTCGCAAAGCGTCTTCACGCTTCCGCCGCCGGCGCTCTGGCCGAAGATAGTCACATTGTCAGGATCGCCGCCGAACTGCTCGATATTGTTCTGGATCCAGTTGAGGGCCTCGATCTGGTCGAGTATGCCGTAGTTGCCTGACACGCCGTTAGGGTTCTCCGCAGAGAGTTCGGGATGGGTCAGGAATCCGAATACGCCGAGACGGTAGTTAATGCTTACGAGGACGACATCCTTGTCTGCCCACTCCTGTCCGTCGAACTCAGGCTCGGAACCCCAGCCCTCGCGGTATCCACCGCCGTGGATCCAGAGGGCCACGGGAAGCTTCTTGTCGACCTGTCCGGGAGCTTTGGTCCACACATTCAGATAGAGACAGTCCTCGCTGTAGGGAGCCTCGTCGCCATAGCCCCATTCGGTAGCATAGCCTCCGGGATAGTGCACGGCCTGATATGAAGGATGACCGAAGCTGTCGGCGACCAGCACGCCCTCCCAGGGAACTACGGGCTGGGGAGCCTTCCACCTCAGCTCTCCGAGAGGAGGTGCGGCATAAGGGATGCCGCGATAGACATAAACGCCGGGGATGTCGGCAGTGACGCCCTGCACCTGTCCGCCGTCAATCGTCAGCACAGGGTTCTCGGGCGCCGCAGTACTGCAGGCCGCAAGGGCCAGTACCGAGAGAATCAACAAAGATTTTTTCATACGCACTGTTTTTATTTAAGGTTTAAACGAGTTCTACCGTCTCGATAGGTTCGGACTTGACAGGGTCGAGATCCTCCACGACATAGCCGAGCTTGTCAAGGTCGGTGGCCGCAAGGTCTATGCACCTTATGGCGGAGTTGTGCATGCTCCTCCACAGCAGCCTGTTCCCGGACAGGTCAGTCACGATCGTGATCTGGGTGGCGCTGGGTATGTCGGCAGGAGCCGTTCCTTCCGGAGTCACGCTGCCCACCGGTATGTCGAAATTGTTGAGTATGTGGAAAGCCTGCACGGCAGTCGCAGTCGCATCGGCAAGCACGGGAGCGGTACTCTGGAAGAATGCTGCGCGCACGAACCTGGACGGAGGTGTCATGTCGCCGGGGAGCCCGAGCGCCGCGCTGCCAGCGCCGAACGAAGTCATCTTCAGACGGTCCAGAACCTTGACCGCGGAGGTACCGGGAGCAAGGTTGACATAGTTGTTGAGATTGGTCGTCTGCCAGTCGAAAGACGGAGAGTTCGTCAGAACGCCCAGTTCGTTCTCATAGAACACGCACTTGCCGTCTATGATTTCCAGCACGATCTGACGCCCGCTCCGCTCGGTGAACCTCCAGTGCACGGTCGAGGAACGGGGATCGATTCCGTGCACATGCGTAGAGAGCACCCTGTCCTTCACTTCGTCCACTGTCGCGCAACTGGAGAGTATATAGCTCACTAGCTGGAAGTCGGAAATGCTGTTGGACGCGTTCTCCTGAGTGTATTCCTCGTACTTGCCGTAGCCGGGGAAATAGAACAGGCCGGCACCGAGTCCCTTCTCGTTGACACCCTCCATGATGAATTCGGGCTGCTCCACCGCTATGCCCACATAGGCATACCTTGCGGTAAAGGCCATCCCTTCCCCGCCTCCGGGAAGCATCGCATGTAGGGTCTTTCCGACAGGAACGGCGACATAATAGGCCGGCATGTCGGAAGAAGCCCACTCTATCGTCCTGCCGGTTACCGTACTTCCTCCGGAAGTCTTCAGCGTTATACCGGTGCATGCGTCCAGGCTCTGCCAAGCGGCCGCAGAAAGCACGGCTGCTGCAACGATGACTTTAATGATTCTGTTCATAAGCGGAAAATGTCTATTTCTTGTAAATGTAATAATTTTAACAGGAAGTTGTATCTTTACCGATATGAAAAAATTCATTCTCCTGCTTGCACTGCTGTGTTTCCGCCTGCTGCCGTCGTCTTCGCAGCCGGCAAGGATGTACACCTCGGCAGACGGACTGCCAAACAGCCGCATAAACTGCATAATGCAGGACAGGACAGGGTTCATATGGATTTCGTCCGGAAACGGACTCGCCAGGTTCGACGGGAGCGTCTTCCGCCACTTCCAGGCCGACAGGAGCGCCGGCTGGGCCCTCGCCGGCGACCTGGTCCTCCGCACGTTCCAGGACAGCAGGGGAACGATGTGGGTGGCCACGGCGAGCGGGCTCCAGACCTACGACCCTTCTGACGGTACCTTTTCGACCGTGATACTCGACGAGGACGCCCCGTTCGCGAGCACCTCGTACCACATCACCGACATTGCCGAGGTGCGCCCCGGCGCAGGAAAGGCCGAAATCTGGATAGGCACATACCAGAACGGGATATACATACTGGACGCCGACGGCTATGTGATCCTCCGCGACCGGAGTTCCGCCGTAAACTCCCTGCTCGCCGGCAAGTCGGTCAGCAGGATATTCCCTGATTCACACGGCCAGGTATGGACGGCGTCGGGAGAAGGCGGGCTGCAGGTATTCAATGCGGCCAGCCTGGATATGCAGAGCGGGATAATGCTCACGCCGGAAGCCGCCGGGACGCTGCCGGATGCACTTGTAAGCGAATTCATGGAAGACAAGGCAAGCGGCGACATCATAATATGCTCGTCGAACTTCGGGATATTCGTCTTCGACAGTTCGACCCTCACGGTAACGCGCTCCGCAGACGCCCTGGCCAGAAGTTGCAGGGCGATGTCGATAGTCCCGGACGCCCTGCTCGTTCCAAGCGGAAACAACTATCTCATAGGGACGGAGAACCAGGGGCTGAAGAGCTACAACCTGCTTGCCGACAAGATGTCCGCCCTGCCCGAAGGGAAAATCCCGTTCGATGTGTCCAAATGGAAGATACACAGCCTTATGACCGACAATCAGGGCAATATCTGGGCCGGCGCCTATGAAAGAGGTGTCATGGTCATTCCCAACCCTATGTACGGATTCGAGTACACCGGAGTAATGTCGAGCCTGAGGAACGGGCCGTATCCTGACGGCTGTGTGACATCCCTGGCAAGGGATCCGGGCGACCTCTCCCTCTGGGCCGGAACCGACGGATACGGACTGCTCAACATAGGCACCGACGGAACGAGGCGCTTCTACGACAGCGGCAACTCCGCCCTGAGCGACGACACGATTATGTCCCTTGCCGTCGACAGGCGCGGCACACTGTGGATTTCGACATTCCTCGGAGGCCTTTATGTGAAGGAAAGGGGAAAGATGCCGAGGCCGTTCGGAGATTCCGCGGCCATCGGGACCCCGCAGACGGTCGACCTGGCCTACGACGCCTCGGAAGACATCCTCTATGCAGGCACGAACAGCAACGGGCTGGCCATAATAGACCCGTCCTCCGAGACTGTCCTGAAGAATGTCTGCGACGATGCCTGCAAATGGGTGAGCTGCCTGTATCTCGACAGGGACGGCCTGCTGTGGGTGGGCACATACAACGGGCCGATGATATACAACGACAGGCTGGGGCGCATAATACGCTACAACATGGCCGACAAGAGCATGAACGCAAGAGTAAGCTGCTTCCTGGAAGCCGCCGACGGGACGGTGTGGATGGGGACGGGCAACGGACTGTTCGCATTCGACAGGGCCGAGGGGAAAGAGCGGCGGTATTCGGACGCCGACGGCCTCAGCAACAACGTGATATACGGAATGCTCCAGAGCCCGGACGGAGACATCTGGATTTCGACCGCATCAGGCCTTTCGCGCTTCGACCCGCAAACAGGACGCTTCTCGCGCTATTACGCTTCCGACGGGCTGCAGGAAAACGAGTTCCACAAGAAGGCCGCGATGATCGACCAGGACGGGAAGATGCATTTCGGCGGGATAAACGGCATAAGCTCGTTCTATCCGGCTTCCGTCGAAAGGAAGCCGCACGACGTCCCCACGCTGCTTTTCACCGTACTCCGTACTGACGGGGCCGCCGGCAGGGACATCTCGGGCCTTTCGGGGAAGGATATGGTCCTCCCCTACGACTCCAACAGCATATCGGTGGATTTCACCGCCCTCGAATTCACCAATCCCGGAAAGGTGCGCTATGAATACCGTCTCGACAGGCTGGATCCTGACTGGAAGGAATGCGACGGCGCCCTGAGGAACGCCACCTACACAGATCTCGCCCCGGGAAGATATGAGCTGAGGGTACGGGCATATTTCGACGGTTCGGAAGACAGGGTCTCCGAAGCAGGGCTGAGAATAAGGATCTCCCCTCCCTGGTTCCGTTCCGCATGGGCCATAGCCATATACGGCATAGTCCTGGCTTCTGCCGCCATCCTGCTGTCCGTCATGGCCGAAAGGTCGCGCCAGAGGAAGAAACGGCTCGACAAGGCCGTCGCAGACCAGAACAGGCTGCAGGCATTCGCAGAAATCTCACGGCAGGTCTGCACCCCGCTGAACCTCGTCGTCTCCCCTATCAAGGAACTGAGGGACAGCGAGACCGACAGTCGCCGCAGGACTATCCTGGAAATGATGTACCGTAACGGCCAGCAGGTACAGGAGCTCATAACGCAGATGACAGACCCGTCGAGACTTGAAGGCAGCATGGCGCAGGCTGCACCCGGACCGCTGCCGGAGACCATGCCGGAAACGGAGGAAGGCGCTGGAGACAGGAACAGGGGCACCGTAAGGGCAAGGCGGAACATAGTCATAGTTGACGACGACCGCCAGACAAGGGAATTCCTCCGAATGGAACTGGGCAACATGTACAATGTCAAGACCTGCGGAGGAGGAAAGGACGCCTGGAACCTCATCCTGTCGGAACTGCCCGACGCCGTAATCACCGAAGCGCTCACCAAAGATATGGACGGATACGAACTCTGCACCAGGATAAGGCACAACCTCCAGACAAACCATATCCCGGTCATAATGCTTACCGCCCTGCACGACGAGCAGAGTGCGAAAAGGAGCAGCGACTGCGGGGCCGACCTGTTCCTGAGCAAGCCGCTGTCCATGGACCTTCTGCGCAGCAGCGTCACGAACATCATAGCCACCAGGGAGACCATGCGCAGGAAGTTCTCCTCCGATGCGGCGATAGCCCAGTACGGCAGGCCTTCCGACGCTCCCCCGGAAAAGGAAAGCGGGAACTTCGAAGAAAAGGTCATAAGGATAATAGAAGAAGAGATGCACGATCCGGCCTTCGGGGTCGAGAGCCTGAGTTCCCGCCTGGGTATCAGCCGCGTCCACCTCAACCGCAAGCTCAAGGAGCGGCTCGGCACGTCTCCGGGCACGCTCATACGCTATGTCAGGCTGAAGCAGGCGGCAACGATGCTCGCGAGGGACGGGTTGTCCGTATCCGAAGCCGCAAGGCAGACGGGATTCACCGCCACCACATACTTCTCAAGCTGTTTCCGCGAGAGTTTCGGTATGACCCCGAAGGAATTCGTGAAGAAGTACCGGGACTCAGGCGAACTTCCGGAATCTCCGGTATCGCAAATCAAAAAATAATTGGTAACTTTACGGGGATTTGCCGAAAACAAACTAAAACTGGATATAATTTATGGCACTAAACACTTCTGAAGCCAACGGCTTCTACAAACTGAGTTGGCTGCAGCGGATCGGATTCGGCTCCGGCGACCTTGCCCAGAACCTCATCTACCAGACTATCAGCATGTATCTGCTGTTCTTCTACACGAACGTGTTCGGGCTCGACCCCGGCGTTGCGGCAGTGATGTTCCTGGTAGTGAGGATAGTGGACGTAATCTGGGATCCGATAGTCGGCGCGTTCGTCGACAAGCGCAATCCGAAGCTCGGAAAATACAGGTCATACCTGGTACTCGGAGGAATCCCCCTTACCGTATTCGCGATACTGTGCTTTTGGAACGGACTCACCGGCTCCCTGCTCTATGCATACATCACCTATGTAGGAATGTCCATGTGCTATACGCTGGTGAACGTGCCCTACGGAGCACTTAATTCATCCCTCACCCGCGACACGGACGAAATCACGGTGCTCACCTCCACGAGGATGTTCATGGCCAACATAGGAGGCCTTGCCGTCTCAATGGGTATTCCCGCCCTCGTCAAGCTTTTCGCCGACGGAGCAGCCGTCGCAGGCGAGGAGGCCCTGCCCGCAGACGGAAACGCATGGTTCCTGACCATGCTTCTCTACTCCCTGATCGGACTCGCGCTGCTGGCCTTCTGCTTCAGCCAGACCAAGGAGAAAGTCGTAATGGACGAGAAGGAGACCGCCAATGTGAAGGTATCCGACCTCTGGACGGAGTTCGGACGCAACAAGCCCCTCAGGGTGCTCGCGTTCTTCTTCATCACCGCATTCGCGATGATGTCGATAAGCAACGCCTCAGGCTCGTACTACATGACCTACAACATCCACTCGACCACAGCGCAGATGTCCCTGTTCATGGGCCTCGGCTCGATTCCGGCATTCATATTCATGCCCATGGTGCCCGCTATCAAGAAGAAGATAGGCAAGAAGGGCATGTTCTTCCTCTTCCTCGGCATAGCGGTAGTCGGCATGGTGATGCTCTACCTCGTGTCCATAATCGAAGCGCTGCGTTCGCAGATGTGGATAGTATATGTCGCGCAGTTCGTCAAGTCCACCGGCATAATAGTGGCCACGGGATATATGTGGGCCCTCGTGCCCGAGGTCGTATCCTATGGTGAATACACCAGCGGAAGGCGCATCGCCGGCATAGTCAACGCACTCACCGGAATCTTCTTCAAGGCCGGAATGGCCCTCGGAGGAGTCGTTCCCGGTCTCGTGCTCTCCATAGTGAACTTCAACGCCAAGGAATCCGTACAGACCCCTCTCGCAGAGCAGGGCATACTCTGGCTCGTATGCGTGATACCCATGCTGCTCGTCTTCCTGGCGATGTTCATCATCAGCAAGTACGAGCTCAGCGACGAGAAAATGGACGAGATCAACACGGCCATAGAGCAGAGGATGAAGGCATCCGGAAACTGAAAGCGACGAAACAAACCACACAGATACTGAAAATGAAAACTAAGAAAAGGTACATCTGGCCTTCGGACTACATGGCCGACCCTTCCGTACATGTATTCAACGGAAAAATCTACATCTACCCCTCTCACGACTGGGAGTCGGGCATCCCTGACGACGACCTCGGCAGCGAGTACGACATGAAGGACTACCATGTCCTCTCTATCGACGGAGACGACCCCATGACCTCTCCCGTCACCGACCACGGCAAGGTGCTCGGTGTAGAGGACACGAAGTGGGCGAGCAGGCACTTCTGGGACAACGACGTGGCCTGCAAGGACGGGAAATACTACATGTACTTCCCCGCAAAGGACAAGACCGACATCTTCCGCATCGGTGTAGCCGTCAGCGACCGTCCCGAAGGGCCTTTCGTTCCCGAGCCCGACCCTATCAGGGGCAGCTACTCGATGGACGTATGCGTGCTTGAGGACGGCGGAGAATACTACCTGTACTTCGGAGGC
The DNA here is from genome assembly GCA_001915575.1 of Bacteroides sp. CAG:1060_57_27. Classification (GTDB taxonomy): domain Bacteria; phylum Bacteroidota; class Bacteroidia; order Bacteroidales; family UBA932; genus Cryptobacteroides; species Cryptobacteroides pullicola. The sequence continues at coordinate 53,852 of MNQT01000023.1, forward strand.
ATCTGGGGCGGACAGCTCCAGAGATATCGCGACAACAAGGCACTCGACACCGGCTCCACCCTTCCCAAGGACGACGAGCCCGCTCTCACGGCAATGGTGGCGAAGCTCTCCGACGACATGCTCCAGTTCGCAGAGGAGCCCAGACCCGTCGTAATCCTCGACGAGGACGGCAAGCCCCTGCTCGCGGGAGACAACTCGCGCAGGTTCTTCGAGGCCAGCTGGATGCACAAGTACAACGGCAAGTACTATTTCAGCTACTCCACCGGAGACACCCACATGATATGCTACGCGGTCGGAGACAACCCCTACGGCCCCTTCACCTACAAGGGACAGATACTGACCCCCGTCGTAGGCTGGACGACGCACCACAGCATCGTCGAGTTCAACGGCAAGTGGTGGCTCTTCCACCACGACAGCGTACCTTCCAAGGGTGTGAACTGCCTGCGCAGCCTCAAGGTCTGCGAGCTGACCTACCGCGAGGACGGAACTATCGAGACTATCGACGGAATGGACGAATAGCAGGCAGGTCCTGCTATCTCCCCGGATAAAAGGAAGACAGAAGCGGCCCGGAAATGATCCGGGCCGCTTCGATGTTTAATATGGTCCAACGCCTCCCGCAGCTCTAATGCCCGCCGTAGGGGGGGGGGAGGCGCCTATGCTACAGTTGATTACTGCATGTTCTCCATGTATGCCTCCCAGGGAGCGTTTACCCTTATTGAATAGCTCCCTGGGAGGCATACATGGAGACTGCAACAGGTAAATAGCAGGGTGCAGGCGCCCCCTACGGCAGGAATTAGAGATGCCGGGAATCGGGATGCAATGCTACCTGCTCCAGTCGTATTCGTAGACCTGGCGTCCGTCGGCGCAGGTCAGTACGGTCTCGCCCGACAGATGCCTTGACTTCAGGGGCTGGAAAGAGCGTACCTTGCAGGCAGGTCCCTCGATGTCGAAATAAGTTATCTGTCCGTTCTCCCAGCTGATATCCACGGTGTTGCCGCCACGCGCGCGCAGGCCGCGCACGCTGCCCTCGGACCATGCGTCGGGAAGCGCCGGGAGCAGGAATATCGCTCCGTCGTGGCTCTGCATCAGCATTTCCGCGATTCCGGCGGCAGCGCCGAAGTTTCCGTCGATCTGGAAAGGCGGATGCGCGTCGAAGAGGTTGGGATAAGTCCTGCCGTTGCTCCTCTGGGGTCCCCACATGGGGCCGTCGGCAGGAAGCAGGGTGAGCATGTTGGATATTATCTTGAACGCATGGTTGCCGTCGAGGAGCCTTGCCCAGAAGTTTATCTTCCAGCCGAGACTCCACCCTGTCGCCATGTCTCCCCTCTGTTCGAGGGTGACCCTAGCCGCATTGAAGAGTTCGGGCGTCGTGAAAGGGCTGATCTGGGCGGAAGGATACAGTCCGTAGAGATGCGATATGTGCCTGTGCTGGTCATTGGGATCGTCGGCATCGTCCATCCACTCCTGCAGCTGCCCGTACTGCCCCACCTTCATCGGAGGCAGCAGAGCCAGGGCGTCGCTCAGGGTATCGCGGAGCGCGGCGTCGACCCCGAGGATCTCCGAGGCCTCGATTACGCTCGAGAAGGTGTCATGGACTATCTGGTTGTCCATGGTGCAGCCTGCCGTTATGGGCGTAGGCTTGCCGAACGGGCCGTGCTCGGGGCTGACCGACGGAACCATAACAAGATATCCGCGGTAAGGCTGGAGGTAGTCGAGGCAGAACTCTGCGGCACCCTTGAGTACCGGATACCACTCCCGGAGGAAGTCTTCGTCGAGGGTGTACAGGTAGTGCTGCCACAGGTGCGTCGCAAGCCACGCGCCTCCGCAGGGATACATCCCCCAGAAAGAGCCGTCGACTATACCCGTTATGCGCCAGATGTCGGTATTGTGGTGGGCGACCCAGCCGTCGCAGCCGTACATCTGCCTTGCGGTCACGGCTCCGGTCTCGCTCAGGTCGCGTATCATGGAGAACAGAGGCCCGAGGGTCTCGTCCAGGCCGGACACCTCGGCCGGCCAGTAGTTCATCTCGGCATTGATGTTTATCGTGTACTTGCTGTCCCAGGGAGCGAAGAGCTCGTCGTTCCACACGCCCTGCAGGTTGGCGGGCTGTCCGCCTGTCTGCGAGGAGCTTATCAGCAGATAGCGTCCGTAGTTGAACATCAGCGACACCATAGACATGTCGTCGCTTCCGGCGAAGGCCGCCAGCCTCTCGTCCGTAGGCAGGGACGAGCCCTCTCCGTCGGAGAGCTCTATGGCCACCCTGCCGTACTGCTCGGAATAGGCCTCGCGGTGGTCGGAAAGAAGTTCGTCATAAGACTTCGACAACGCGTTCTCCAGCCTCGAAGAATTGATCGCGGAAGGGTCGCCGTCAACCGTATGGTAGTCGACGAAGTTGGTGGCGGCGCTGACGACTATTGTGGCGTAGCTGGCTCCCGACACGAGGAGGCTGTCCGCCTCGCCGACGAGGGTACCGTCAGTCAGCACCTCCACCCTGCATTCCGCCTCGAGCGCGGCCGGAATCCCTTCCTGCTCGACACCTTTCACCTTTACCAGCAGGCCGTGGCCGGAGGCGGCGGAGCTGAACTCCAGAGGGCTGTCGGCACTGAGCGAGAATCCGAGGGCGCCGTCACGGTCGGTCTCGACCCTGTAGACCACCACCTTGTCGGGAAGGGAGGCGAACGCGGTCTTGCGGTATGTCACTCCTCCCGAGGTGAAGCTGCTGCGCGACACTGCCTCGGATATGTCGAGCTCGCGCCTGTAGCCTTCATAACCGTCGACAGAGCCGTAATGCATGTACAGGCTGCACATGGGCAGGTAGCGCATACCGTGGGGGCCTGTCACGAAATCCCTGTCGAGGATTTCCGCAGCCTCCACCTCGCGTCCGTCATATATCAGCTCGCGCACTTCGTCGAGCCTTGCCAGGGCGCGGGGACTGTTGTTGTTATAGGGGCCGCCGCTCCAGAAAGTCTCTTCGTTGAGCTGCAGGATGTCGTCCTGCACCCCTCCGTAGACCATGGCACCCATATTGGAATTGCCTATCGGGAGGGCTTCGAGCCAATGCTGCGCCGGCTCGTCATACCAGAGCAGCGACGCGTTGCACTCTACTGAAGGCTGCCGGGAACACGACGGCAGCAGGGCGCCGGCAAGCAGCGCCGGGATAAGGAAGCTTGACTTTCTCATGATCACTTGAACAATTTCTGGGCGAAACTATAGAACGACTTCCTCCATACCTGCCACTCGTGGTCGCCGGGATAGGTCTCGAACACCACTTCGATCCCGGCCTCGCGCATACGCTCCACGGCCTCGGTGGTGGGCCCTATCCTAGGATCCTGCTCGCCGCAGCTCACATAATAGACCTTGTGGGTCCTGTTGAACCCGGCGGGATCCGAAATCATACCGGGCACGGCCTGCTCGAAGTCCATGGACGAGCTGCCGGCTATGCCGCCGAATATGCCCGACGAGAAATGTCCCACATACGAGAACACGCCGGGTTCGTTGAGGCCGATGTAGAAGGCCTGTCCGCCTCCCATGGAGAGTCCGCACATCGCACGGTTTTCGGGACCCTTCTTCACGCGGAAGTTCTCCTCCACGAAAGGAATTATATTGTCCAAAAGCTCGATACGGAAGGGCTGCATGCCTTCGCGGCTGTAGCCTCCCCTCGCCCCGGGGATGTTCAGGTTGCTGTTGGCGGACACCACGATCATGGGCTCGGCCTTGCCTTCGGCGATCAGGTTGTCCATTATGTTCGCGGTAAGTCCCTGCTGCATCCACCCCCTGTGGTCCTCGCCGCCTCCGTGCTGGATGTAGACCACGGGATATTTCCTGCCGCCCTTGTCATAACCGGCAGGAGTGTACACATACAGAGGCCTCCACTCGGCGCAGAGTTCCGAATAGTAGCTGAGCAGGCGCACCTCGCCGTGGGGGACATCCTGTATCTCGAGATACCTTGTACCTTCTTCGGGTATGTCCACAGCGCTGGCCATGGTGCCGCAGCCGTAGAACATCTCGCTGGCGGGATCGGAGAAGCGGGCTCCGTCCACCTCGAGGAAATAGTAGTGGAAACCGGGGACGAGTGGATCGGTAGTAACCCGCCACAGGCCGTCGCGTCCCTGCTTCATTGGATACTTCACGGAGCAGATGTCGACCACGACATCCCTCGCTCCGTCGGCGCGTATGGAGAAGCTGACACTGCCGTCGGAATTGATCTCGCGCACGGCAGCGGCCGGACGCGCGGCAGCCTTTACGGAGCGCGCCTTGTCGAGGAACGCCACCATAGCGGCAAGGTTCTCGTCGGAGTACATGTTGAATCCGTGTCCGCCGCCCTCCACCAGATGTAGTTCAGTCTCGACGCCGGCCTTGTCGAGAGCCTCATAGAGCTCGACTCCCTGGCAGCTGGGGACCACATTGTCCTCGAGTCCGTGGAATACTATGACCGGGACATCCTGCGCATCGATATAGGTGACAGGCGACAGGGAACGGAACTGTTCCTCCGTCTGAGGGTTCTTGTCGAGGCGCAGCAGTGCCTCCTCGGGAGTGTTCTCGGCCTGCTTCACTCCGTTGCACTCCATATTGAGCAGGTCTATGGGGCCCGACCAGTCGCAGGCGGCGTCGACGGCGCTGCTGAACTGCAGGTTGCCCCCGACCTCACCCTCAAGCTGTTCCACATCGGCCGAGGTGGCGGCCAGCGCCGCCAGATGCCCACCCGAAGAGAAGCCTGAAGCCGCGATGAAAGAAGGGTCGAGCCTGTACTGCGCCGCGTTGGCTCTGATGAAACGCACTACGGCCTTGATATCGTTGATCTGCGCGGGGAACGCCGCATCACCGCTCGAACGGTGGTTGGGCGTCACGACCGCATAGCCGGCGTCGAGCAGGGCCTGGCATATGGTACCCAGGTCGGCCATGCCCTTGGAATTGTTGCTGAACCAGGCGCTGCCGTAGATATGGATCACCACCGGATAGGATTCCTTCCTTTCCTCCGGCAGATAGATATCCAGCCTGTGGAAGACTTCGCCGTCGCCGGCATAGTCCACGTCCGCATATTTCACGGAATATTCCATTTTAACCTCGGGGAGCTGGAAACCCCCGAATACAGCCTGCCCGCCGCCGTCCTGGGCGTGCAGGGCAAGGGCGCCTGCCAGAGCAAGCAATGTCGTCAGTGTCTTTCTCATATATGGTCGGTTATTGTCATTTCATCCTCAGATACCTTTCGGCGAGTCCGCCGGCTCCCGTCTCCTTATAGAGCGAGGGCAGGTCGTGCCCGGTCTGCTTCATCACCTGGACGACCTCGTCGAACGACACCCTGTGGTAGCCATCGGAAAACGAGGCGTAGAGGTTCGCGTCCAAAGCCCTCGCCGCCGCCATGGCGTTGCGCTCGATACAGGGAATCTGGACCAGTCCGTAGACAGGGTCGCAGGTCATGCCAAGATGATGTTCGAGACCCATCTCTGCCGCATATTCTATCTGCGAGGGTGTTCCCCCGAACAGCTGGCATGTCGCCGCCGAGGCCATTGCGCAGGCCACGCCCACCTCTCCCTGGCATCCGACCTCGGCTCCGGATATGGAAGCGTTCTGCTTCACCACATTGCCGAAGATACCGCCCGTGGCGAGCGCGTGCAGTATGCGCTTCTCCGAGAATCCGTGTCCTTTCCCGATATGGTACAGCACCGCCGGAAGCACTCCGGACGAGCCGCAGGTAGGGGCGGTGACGACGGTACCTCCCGAGGCGTTCTCCTCGCTGACCGCAAGTGCGTACGAGAATACGAGCCCCCTGGTCTGGAGGTTCTTCCTGTAGCCTGCAACCTTTATGTAGTATGTGGCCGCCTTCCTTGACAGATGCAGCGGCCCTGGAAGCACGCCTTCGTTGCTGAGGCCGCGCTCTACCGACTCCTTCATCATATGCCAGACGGTACTCAGGTAGTCCCATATGTCGGGATCCTCGAATTCCTCGGCGTACTCCCAGAAAGTCCGGCCGGTATCCTTGCACCACTGTATGATCTCCCCTATCGTGTTGAGCGGATATATGTCGGGGCCGGCGTCGATCAGGCCTCCCTCTCCTTCGGAAAGAGTACCGCCGCCCACGCTGTAGACCGTCCACTCGTCGGTGGTCCTGCCTTCGGCGTCCTTAGAGGCGAACTTCATGCCGTTCGGGTGGTAAGGCAGGGTCACGTCGCTCCTCCAGACTATGTCCACGGCCGCACCGTTCGCTCCGAGAGCATCCCTTACAGCGACATCGGTAAGATGTCCCTTTCCCGTCGCGGCAAGGCTGCCGTAGAGCGTGACCTCGAAAGCCGGAGACCCGGGATGACGGCCGAGGAATATGCAGGCCGCCCTGTGCGGCCCCATGGTGTGGCTGCTCGACGGGCCGCGCCCTATCTTGTAGAGTTCCTTTAGCGACTTCATAGGTTGGACATGCATTTCCTGACGCTGTCCGTCCAGTAGGGAATCTCGAGGCCGAAGGTTTCCTTGATCTTGGTCTTGTCCAGCACGGAATACGAGGGACGGGCCACCTTGCTCGGAAATTCGTCCGAATGGCAGGGACGGATGTCGCATGCGCCGTTGCCGGCGCATTCGGCTATGAACTTGGTGAAATCGTACCAGCTGCACACGCCCTCGTCCGAATAGTTGTAGATTCCGGGACGGTCCTCGTACGCCCTCGACTCCAGTATAGAGTGCAGGGCGGAAGCGAGGTCCAGGGCGTAGGTAGGGGTTCCGGCCTGGTCGAAAACCACATTGAGGGAGGGCTTCGTAGCGGTAAGCGACTTCATGGTCTTCAGGAAGTTCCGGCCGAACTCGCTGTACAGCCACGCTGTGCGCACTACTACATACCGGCAGCCGCTGGCGGCTATCTTCTGCTCGCCGTGCAGCTTGGTAAGGCCGTATACTCCCGACGGGCGGCCGCTCTGGTCTTCACGGCAGGGACGGTTGTAGGGATCGGCACCGAACACATAGTCCGTACTTATGTGGAAAAGCGTCCCTCCGGCCTCCCTCATGGCCACGGCAAGGTTCTCCGGCGCCGTGGCGTTGAGCAGTTCGGCAAGTTCCGGCCTGTCCTCCGCCCCTTCGACATCGGTAAATGCCGCGCAGTTCACGATCACGGAGACGCTTTCGTCCGCAACCGTCCGGCGGACGGCATCGATGTCGCAGATGTCGAGCCTGCGGGTCGAAATGTCCACGGACGGACCCGCGAGCTTGCGCAGCATCGCGACCTGCTCCTGTCCCGCCTCGTTCACATCGGTAAAAATATATCTGTCCGCAGAACCTGCGGACACAATCCTAATGCCGTTGCCGAGCTGACCGTTGGCACCGGTTACAAGAATGTTCATATACGCTCTGTTTAATAGTCCGACCTGGGCTCCGATCCGGCCTCGTCAAAATATTCCTTCTTCGCGTGGCACACGGGGCACTCCTTCGGAGGTTCGGGGCCGACATACTTGTATCCGCACACTGAGCAGATCCAGACTTTATCTTCCTTTGCCATAAGTGAAATGATTTATGCTTCTACAAAATTAGCAATTATTTCCGAACGGCAAAGCATGTTACGCCGTACGCCAGGTCATTATGGACTGCGATATGTTGATTATGAAGTCTCCCATCTTCTCGAGCTCCTCTATCAGGCTCAGGTAGTAGACGCTCTCGAAGTACTGTTCGCCATCGTTCTCTACCCTCGCGAGTTCCTTCTCCCTCAGAGCGTCCCTCTTGGCGTTTATATCGACCTCTGCCGCGACGGCATTGTCTATATTCTTGATTGTCACGGCGTTCTCGGAGTTGTATATCATCGCGTCATACGCTCTCGCGACAAGGGTTATCATATCGTCGGCACCCTTCTTGTGCTCTTCCGACAGGACCTGTCCCCTCTCGAGAGCCCTGCCTATGAGGCGGCTTATGGCCTCGCCGCTGTCGCCCAGGGACTCCATTTCCCCGACTATCCTGTATATCGACTTGATGCGCAGGGACGACTCGTCGCCGAGCCCCTCGCGGTTTATGCGGTTCAGGAAGTTTATGACCTCATACTCTATACGGTCGGATATCTCCTCGTACTTGACGAGCTTGTCGCGCCAGGGAGCGAACGAGTCGGACGAATCCGAGGCGCCGACAGCCTCCTTGATATACCCGAGGTCCTTCTGCATTATCTTGCCGAAATGCACGACCTCCTTCTCCGCCTCGGATATGGCAAGCTCCGGCGTCGGGATGAGGCCGGCGTTGATGTAGACCAGCTTCTCGACCTGCTCGCCGCTCGGCTTGTCCTTTATGACGGTAGACACGAACTTCTCTATCAGCGGGATGAACCAGATGAGCAGGCTGGTGTTGATGAGGTTGAACACCGTATGCAGCATCGACACGCTGTAGAGCGGGGTTTCGGGGCTGTCACCGAGGCCGAGCGCCGATATGAGCAGCTGTATCAGCGAGAGGAACGGCCGGAACAGGGCCACCGCCCATATCACTCCGAACACGTTGAACACCGTATGCGACAGGGCCGCCCGCTTGGCGTTGGTATTGCCTACGGCAGCCGCTATGTTGGCTGTTATCGTTGTGCCTATGTTCTCGCCGAGCACCATCGCCGCCGCCATGTCGAACTGGATCCATCCCATGTTGAGCACTATCAGCGTCAGGGCCACCATCGCGCTAGACGACTGGAGCACGAGGGTCATTATCGTACCTATGAGCACGAAAAGCATCACCGAAAGCACCCCGTGCCCGGACCAGTTGCTGATGAACGAGAGCACTTCCGGACTGGACTCGAGGTCGGGCACGGAATTCTTCATGAACGACAGGCCGAGGAACAGGAGGCTGAAGCCCACTATGATTTCGCTGACATCGCGCAGCCTGCCCTTCTTCGACATGCTCATTATGAAGCCTACGGCCATGAGAGGCACTGCAAGTATCGATATGTCGGCCGAGAATCCGAACACGGCTATGATCCATGCGGTGAGCGTCGTGCCTATGTTGGCTCCCATTATGACCCCGATAGCCTGCCTGAGCGTCAGAAGCCCCGCGTTCACGAATCCGACCACCATTACGGTAGTCGCGCTCGACGACTGGATTATTCCGGTCACTCCGAGACCGGTCACTACGCCCTTCAGGGGATTGGAGGTAATCGAGGCAAGGAATTTCCTAAGCCCGGAACCGGCAGCCTTCTGCAGACCGGAGCTCATCATGTTCATTCCGTAGAGGAACATTCCGAGGGCTCCGAGCAGGGTTATTATGCTCAAGATCATTTCAGGATGAATTTTTGTCGTACAAATTTCATAAAAAACGCCGATTTGTCAAAATCGTAACAGGATTTTAATAAAAAATTAACGCACGGATTGGCAAAGACAGGGCGAAATCATAACTTTGCATATCGTTTAAACTGACAGAGATGACTGAAATCCTGATCATAGAAGACGAAGCCGACATCAGGGAAATCCTGGGCTTCAACATAGAGGATGCCGGGTACAGGGTGCACCTCGCCGACAGCGCGGAGAAGGGTCTTGAGCTTCTGAACTCCGACACTTCGCTCATACTTCTCGACGTGATGCTGCCGGGCATGTCGGGATACCAGTTCGCAAAGAAGATACGCCACGACCTGCACAACACGACTCCTATAATATTCCTGACCGCGCGCAACGCCGAAAACGACGTGCTCACGGGCTTCTCTGCCGGAGGTGACGACTACATAGCCAAGCCGTTCTCCATAAACGAAGTGCTGGCCAGGATCAAGGCCGTGCTCAGGCGCGCCGGAGAGACGGCTGCACAACCCAACACCATAGAGTTCGGCGACCTGAAGATAGATTTCAAATGCGAGACGGCCACGCTCTACGGGGCGCAGCTTCCGCTTTCAAGGAGGGAGTTCGACCTTCTCGCACTCATGGCCAGGCAGCCGGACACCTACTTCTCCCGCGCCGCGATAATCTCGGAACTCTGGAGGGACGCCCCCTATGTGCTCGACAGGACCATAGACGTGCACATAGCCAGGATACGCTCCAAGCTCGGAGACTACCACGACCTGATAAAGAACAAGACCGGATTCGGATACTACATAGATTCCGACTATGCCGTCAAGGAATAGACAGATTATCACGATCAGCGGCATCTTCGTGTTCTTCGCCCTGCTGTCGGTCCTGATCGGCACCGTCAGCGAGCGAAACTACAAGCAGGCCGTACTGTCGTCCAAGCTGGAGGCGTTCTGCGACGTGGTAGCCGTCATCGACCCGGCCGACAGCATCGCCGAAGCCCTTCCGGAAGGGATGAGGGTGAGTGTGGTCAGCTCTGACGGAACCGTCCTCTACGATTCGCAGGTGCCGGCCGGCGGCATGGACAACCACCTGGAGCGTCCGGAAATACAGGCAGCGCTGAAGGACGGTACCGGATATTCAGTACGCACCTCCGACACCTCGGGCGAAAAGTATTTCTATTTTGCCAAGGCCTACCCCGGAAAGATAGTGCGCTGCGCCCAGGCGTACGACCTCAGGCACGAAGACAGGCCGGGTTCGGACCGCATGCTGCTGCTGAGCATATTCCTGCTGCTCGTAATCGCCCTGCTCATAATATTCAGGATCAGCGAGAAGTACGACCGCAAGGAAATCGAAGAGGCCGACCGCGACAGGCGGCGTCTCAAGCATGAACTCACAGGCAACATTTCGCACGAGCTGAAGACCCCGGTAAGCAGCATCCAGGGCTATCTCGAGACTATCGTGAACCATCCCGAACTGGATCCCCAGAAGCGCCAGCTGTTCATAGAGCGCTCGTATCTCCAGGCTCTCAGGCTCACCGATCTCATCAGAGACATCTCATTGATAACCAAGCTGGAGGAAGTGCCTGAGCAGTTCAAGATAGAGCCCGTGAACATCAAGGTGGTGTTCTCCGAGGTATGCGACGAAATGGCCGAACGCCTGCAGGCAGGCGGAATAACGGTAAAGAACGAACTCCCGCCTATCTGCATAAGGGGCAACTACAACCTGATATATTCAATCTTCCGCAATCTGGTCGAGAACACGGCGAAATATGCAGGCGGCCCGTGTACGGCCGTGATAAGATACAGGGAAGACGGGCAGGACGGGCACTGTTTCGACTACCTCGACACCGGGAAGGGAGTGAAGGACGACGAACTGGAGAAGATCTTCGAACGCTTCTACAGGCTCGACACCGACCGCAGCAATCCGCAGGGCGGCTCGGGCCTCGGGCTGTCGATAATCCGCAATGCCGTGCACTTCCACCACGGCAACATCAGGGCATACAACATTCCCGGAGGCGGACTCGGGTTCCGATTCAACCTCCGGGATCTGAAACTGAACTGAAAGAGCACAGGCCCTACCTGCCGAGCAGCTTGGCGCTACGCTCGACGAAGTCTGCAAGGGCCTTGCCCTTGAGCATGCCGTTGCTCAGCAGCGCGAGGTCCACCACCTGGTGAAGCAGGTCCTCCTCCTTGTTCTCGGCGCCCTTCGCCTCCCATATCTTCGCGACGACGGGATTCTGCATATTCACTATGACATTGTACGACTGAGGTATCGAGCCGTAGAAGTTCATTCCTCCGCCGAGAGAGCTCATCTCGCGGTAACGGCGCAGGAACTCGCTCTGGGTTATGAGCACGGGAGCGGCGTTCTCGCCGAGGTTCCTCGCCTCCACGACATATTCGTTGCCCTCGGGAAGGACGGCCTTGAACATCTCATCGAGAGCCTTCTTGTCGTCTTCGGCAAGCTCGGGCTGTACGCTGTCCTCCTTCTGGACAAGCTTGTCTACGGAGTCGCTGTCCACCCTTGCGAAACGGCTGTGCTCCAGCTTCGTCTCGAGCATGTTCACAAAATGGCTGTCGAGTTCGCAGTCCATGAGCAGCACGTCGTAACCCATGTTCTTCGCCGCCTCTATGAAACTGTACTGTTCGTTCAGATCGGTGGCGTACAGATAGACGACATTGCCGTCCTTGCCCTTCTGGGAAGACTCTATGGCCTTGCGGTATTCTTCAAGGCTGAAGTACTTGCCGTCGGTGTTCTTGAGCAGGGCGAAACTCATCGCCCTGTCGCGGAACTTCTCGTCGCTGAGCATGCCGTACTCGATGAAGAGCTTGATGTTGTCCCACTTCTGCTCGAGCTGCGGCCTCTGCTCCTTGAATATCTCCTCCAGGCGGTCGGCGACCTTCTTGGTGATATAGGTGCTGATCTTCTTGACATTGGCGTCGCTCTGCAGATAGCTGCGGCTGACATTCAGCGGAATGTCCGGAGAATCTATGACTCCGTGCAGCAGGGTCAGGAAGTCAGGCACTATGTTGTCGACATGGTCGGTGACGAACATCTGGTTGCAGTAGAGCTGTATCTTGTTCTTGTCTATCGCCATGCGCTCCCGGATCTTGGGGAAGTACAGCACGCCTGTCAGCGTGAAGGGATAGTCCACGTTCAGGTGAATCCAGAACAGGGGCTCCTCCTCCATAGGATAGAGCTCGCGGTAGAACTTCAGATAGTCCTCGTCCTTGAGGTCGGCGGGAGCCTTCGTCCATATGGGCTCTATATTGTTGATGACATTGTCTTCGTCCGTCTCCACGCTCTTGCCGTCCTTCCATTCGGTCTTCTTGCCGAACACTACGGGCACGGGCATGAACTTGCAGTACTTGCCCAGGAGCTGCGAGATCTTTCCCCTGGAGGCGAACTCCTCGGCGTCGTCGTCAAGGTAGAGGGTGATGACGGTACCCCTGTCCGTCCTGTCGCCATCTTCCATGGAATACTCGGGAGAGCCGTCGCAGCTCCACCTGACGGGCTTCGAGCCTTCCTTCCAGCTGAGGGTGTCGATCGTGACCTTCTTGGCCACCATGAACGCGGAATAGAAACCGAGACCGAAATGGCCGATGATAGAGCCTATCTGGTCCTTGTACTTCTCGAGGAACTCTCCGGCAGAGGAGAACGCTATCTGGTTGATATACCTGTCGACCTCCTCGGAAGTCATTCCTATGCCGCGGTCGGCTATCCTGAGCACCTTCTTCTTCTCGTCGAGTTCGACGCTCACCTTGAGTTCCCCGAGTTCCCCCTTGAAGTCGCCGCTCATCGCGAGAGCCTTCATCTTCTGGGACGCGTCCACCGCATTGGCAACGAGCTCGCGCAGGAAAATCTCATGGTCTGAATAAAGGAACTGTTTGATTACCGGGAAGATGTTCTCGGTCGTTACGCCTATCTTCCCTTTCAACGATTTAGTTGCCATCTTATCAAGTTTTTACGATTTTCACAAAATGGGCCGGCCTGTCCGGCCGGCTCCCTGATGTTCAAATTATATTCCAATGACAAAATGTCACCGTCCCTGGCTCGTACTATACCTGAGAGTGCCGTTGGTATACAGCAGCTCGCACCAGTCGAGGCTCTCGCCGTCAAGACAGAATTCGGCCCGGTACGACCCGGTCTGTTCGAGGTAATAGTCCGAATGGCCGGAGCCATCGTACCAGTTCCAGTCAAGGCCTACGGCACCGTCGGAGACAAGGTTCACCGTATATCCTCCGGGGTCGGAGCAAGTACAGGTGAAGCCAGTGCACACCCACTCGTAGAAGCCGTCCACTTCGTCGGGCGTACGGCTGACATGCATGGAGAATTCCGTCTCCGCTCCGGTAGACACGACCATCCAGGAAGAGGCTCCGACGGGGCTCACCGTCAGCATGAGGCCGGAATCGTCGCAATATACCTTCTTTTCCTCGGAGAGCTCCCCGTCCGACATTCCGTTCAGGGTCACCACAGAGGAGAACACGGTCTTCCGCACAAGTTTCTCGGTATAGCCGGCGAGGTTGCCGGAAGTACGTTTGTAGTCAGTACTGTCGCTGACAACGCAAGACTGGAGGGTTCCCAAAGCAAGGAACGCCGCAGCATATATCAACTTTTTCATACGCCATCCGATTTTAGAACTTATACCCTATTCCGGCCCTGATGCCGGTGTACCCGTTACCTATTCCGGTCTCCACGAAACCGTACAGCCATCTGCCGAACTCCATTCCGAGCGGCGCGAACTGGAACGCCCCGCGCAGCGACTCGTCTCTGTATTCCACGGCGCCGCCATCCGCGGGAACCGTGCCTTTCAGCTTGTCATAGCCGAAATACTTGGCCACTCCGACGCTCAGGCTGCCGTACATGCGCCACATCGGTCTGTCGACATAATATACCTTGACCTTAGGCAGCACCATAAGGGCTACGCCGGTCTTGCGGCCGAGACTCTCGTCCGTAATGGCGCTGAAACGCTCGTTCCAGATATAGGAGAGATCTATGTCCGCACCTAGGGCAAGCCACCTGTTGAACTTGTAGGTAGCGCCTGCCGAGAAGGTTCCGGCCGACATCGTGACCCCGTGATAGTCGGAGTAGATGTCCCCGAGGTCGTCGGAGTACTTCGCAAGCCATGTGTTGCGTCCATCCACGAACAGGCCGGTGGACAGAACCGAGGGAGTGGCCCAGGAAGCGTACACAGACCAGCCGGGACGCGTCCCATGGTTGCATCTGTGGTGATGAGACCTGGCGGAAAGCGGAGCCGTCACCAGCACGAGCCCCGCAAGGAGCAGGGCGAACTTCAAACGTACCATAAGCAGACTATTTATATAGAAACCTCTTGATACTCATCTTCGGTGTCTTTTCGAACGGCACACTCACCATCTCCACCTTCACTATCTGGCTATAGAGAGGGAGCCTGCGGTTGGCGGCGGTGCGTATCTTCTCCGGCAGGGCGGCGAGGGTCTCCTTGTCAAGCCCGGAATTCTTCACGGCCTCGGGGTCGAGGTACACGAGAGCGACTATCTTTCCTCCACGGTCCACAACCACGGACTCGGAAACGAATTCCTGGTTGCTCACGACCGCCTCGAGCTCCTCGGGATAGATGTTCTGTCCGTTGGACGAAAGTATCATGTTCTTCGAACGGCCCTTGATGAAGATATTGCCATCCCCGTCCATTATTCCGAGGTCTCCGGTACGCAGATAGCCGTCGTCCGTAAAGGCGGATGCCGTGGCTTCTTCGTTCTTGAAATATCCTATCGTTATGTTGGAGCCCTTCGCCTGTATCTCTCCCGCGATATGCCTGGGGTCGTCGGAGTCGATGCGCACGCTGACATACGAGATGGGCTTTCCGCAGGAACCGGGCCTGTAGCGCCGCCAGTCCTCGTAGGCAAGCAGCGGAGCGGCTTCAGTCATACCGTAGCCCACGGTGTAGTGCAGACCCATACGCTTGAAGCATCTCTCGACCTCGGGGTTCAGCGCCGCACCGCCCATTATATAGACGCGCACCTTGCCCCCGAACGCTGCATCGAGCTTCCCGCGCACTTTCCCGTATATGGCGCCGCCTATGCCGGGAAGCGCCGTGAGCAGCTTCATATACCATTTGTCGAGCACGGGCTTCAGCGACGACTTGTAGACCTTCTCCATTACAAGTGGCACCGTGCAGACCATGAACGGCCTGACATCGTGCATCGCCTTGAGCAGCAGGGACGGAGCCGGAGTCTTGCCGAGATAGTACACGGTACAGCCGCCGGAAAGCGGATACAAGAACTCGTACACCATTCCGTAGATATGGGCCATAGGCAGCATGGAGACGATGTTGTCGTCAGGATATATGGCTATGTTCTCGTGTCCGAAAGACACTGAACTGCTCAGGTTGCGGTAGGTAAGCATCACACCCTTGGGATCGCTCGTGGTGCCGGAAGTGTAGTTGATCACGGCCAGGTCGTCGAGATTGTCCGTGGGCAGGCTGAAGGATTCCGGATCCATGCCGGCGGCGAGGGCCTTTCCGAGCGACGCTTCCAGCTCCGAGAACGCCTTGCCGAAGGCGTCGTCGGTGCAGTACAGCAGCGAGAAGTCGTCCACGTCCACCGCCATTTTGAGAAGGGGCATCACGGAGCGGTCGAGCCTGTCCCAGATTTCCCTGTCGGTGAAGAGCATGACGCTCTCCGAATGGTTAACCAGATGCACGATGCTGTCGGGGTGGAAGTCGGAGAGTATGGTCACGCCAACTGCCCCGGAAGCGTTGACGGCAAGGAAGCTGACAGCCCAGCGGGCAGTATTCTTGGCACAGACGGCAATCTTGTCCCCCTTGGCGATCCCGGCCTTCGCGAACATGCGGCCGAACTGCGTGATATAGACTGCAAGTTCTTCATTGGTAATAGTTTCACCTCGATAGTTACAGAGGGCGGGCTGCTTCCACTGCGAAACCATGCTCCTCCTTAAAGTTGACAGATAGTGCTCCATTGGTCTGTTTCAGTTTAAATCATGTCAAATATAATTTTATCCGCGTTCATTGTCAAGTTTACGGTTGCAATCTGACAATTAATTGCCATCTTTGTGGCAGAACTTGCTTATAGGTGGTAAAACGATATGGTAAAGAAGCCGATAATCGCACTCATATATGATTTCGACGGAACCCTCTCTCCCGGCAACATGCAGGAATTCGGGTTCATACAGGCTGTCGGCAAGACCAAGGAAGAGTTCTGGGCGATGAGCGACAGCATTGCGGTCGGGCAGGACGCGTCCAACGTCCTTTCCTACATGAAGCTCATGTTCGACGAGGCCCGCAGGAACGGCGTCCCCCTCAGGCGGGAGCAGCTGCGCGGCTTCGGACGCGACATAGCCCTCTGGGACGGGGTACGCGAATGGTTCGGGACGGTGAACGCCTACGGCAGGAGCAGGGGTGTAAGGATAGAGCACTACATCAATTCCTCAGGACTGAAGGAAATCATAGAAGGCAGCCCCATAGCAGGAGAGTTCAAGCACATCTTCGCGGGCTCCTTCATCTACGACGGGAACGGGGAGGCCGTCTGGCCGGGAGTGGCGGTGGACTACACTGCCAAGACCCAGTTCATCTTCAAGATAAACAAGGGCATCTTCAGCGCGCGCGACAACAAGAGGGTGAACGCATCCGTCGCCGACGACAAGAAGAGGATCCCCTTCGCACACATGATATACTTCGGCGACGGCGACACGGACGTGCCCTGCATGAAGATAGTAGGCATGTTCGGCGGACACTCCATAGCCGTCTACGATCCTTCC
Organism: Bacteroides sp. CAG:1060_57_27; assembly: GCA_001915575.1. Lineage (GTDB taxonomy): Bacteria > Bacteroidota > Bacteroidia > Bacteroidales > UBA932 > Cryptobacteroides > Cryptobacteroides pullicola. Next base: position 70,819 of record MNQT01000023.1, read on the forward strand.
GACCACAAGAAGAAGGCCTCGGCCCTCAAGCTCAAGCGCCAGGGCAGGGTCGCGTTCGCACTTCCGGCCGACTATACGGAAGGCTCGAAGGCCCTGCAGGTGGTCAAGGCCATAATAGACAAGATAAAGGCCGACAGCGTGCTGGAATCGATGCAGTAGGCTTAAATCACGCAGACATGGAATACCGACAGCTTCCGCAGGAGGAATACGCCGACCTGTCGTCGAGGATACTCTACGAGGACAACCACCTTCTTGTCGTGGACAAGAAGGCCGGGGAGATCACCCAGGGAGACAAGACAGGAGACGAGCCCCTGCCGGAAAAATACAAAGCCCTGATAGCCATGAGGGATTCGAAGCCGGGGAAGGTCTTCCTCGGCGTGCCGCACCGTCTCGACAGGCCGGTCTGCGGCATATGCATACTCGCAAAGACATCCAAGGCGCTGGAAAGGCTTACGGCGATGTTCCGCGACGGACAGGTGCACAAGACATACTGGGCCCTGTGCTGCAACCGTCCGGACAGGGACGAGGCCCTGCTCGAGGACTACCTGATACGCAACGAGAAGCAGAACAAGACCTACATAGCGCGGCGCGGGCAGAGCGCTCCGGGAGCAAAGCTCGCAAGGCTCGCATACAGGTATCTGCGCAGCACCGACAGATACCACCTGCTCGAGGTCGAACTGCTCACCGGCCGGCACCACCAGATACGCTGCCAGCTCGCCGCCATAGGATGTCCGATAAAGGGAGACCTCAAATACGGTGCGCCACGCTCGAATCCCGACGGGGGCATCTGCCTGCAGGCCCACGGCATCAGCTTCGTACATCCGGTCAGGAAGACTCCTCTGGACATATCTGCCGGCACTCCCGACTGGAAAGGGCTTTGATCTTCTGCCGCTGGATATACTCTCCGGGAGTCATTCCCATATTCAGCTTGAAGGCCATGTTGAAGGTGACGGTGGAATGGAACCCCGACATGACCGACAGTTCGTTCACCTTGATCAGGGGATTCTCCTCCATAAGCCTTACGCTGTACTGCACCCTGTATTCGTTTATGAACTGCCGGAAGTTCTTGCCGGTCATCACGTTGATAGTCTTGGAGCGGTAGGTCTTGTTCGTAAAGACCGAGGCTGACAGTTCATACAGGGAGAAGTCTTCCTTCAGGTACGGCTTCTCGTCTTCCATTACTCCTATCACCTTGGAATACAGCGATTTCATCATCGAATCAGCCGACTCCGGATTCCAGGGATGAGCGGAGGCGTCTTCACTTGCGGACGGAACCAGCCCGTGTCCCGCGGCAGCCAGGGAGGACTTTCCAAACACACGGCTGTACATCAGCGCCCCGTACAGGAAGAGCGCCGCGACGCTGATGCCTACGGATATGGCCGGGATATCTCCGAACGAAATCATCGCCTGCGCCAGCACAAGCACGGACAGCAGGGAAAAATAACGCGTCATTTTCCAGACGAGGTTCCGGACATGGCGCTGCCGGCCAGGGCTCCCCGCTTCGCCGCACAGGCACTTCCTGATACGCCACGCCGCTGCTCCGGTCTCGATGCAGAGTACGGACATCAGCAGCACCGAAGCCTTATGGTCGAACAGGAAATACACGCATTCCGCCGCAAATATCAGGACGGCCGTGACGGCGTAGCTCCTGAAGTCTTCGTCACGCGGAGGTAAGAGTGATATTATCAGCGCGGCCGTCAGGCAGGAATAGGCCAGATCGCACGCATAAGGCCTGCGGGGCGCGAAGTCGAGTGCAAACGGTGCGGATATGCTCATTACGGACATCATGACGAAATAATAGGGGTAATAGATCCTGAACTTTTTCATTGGCGCAATAGGTTTGTAGGGCAAATATAAAATAAAGACCGCCGCACAGAATGCACTCTATGCGGCGGTAATATGATATATTTCTTTTTCTGAACGAGATATTTCTATTTTTTGTCCGTTTTTCTGAACTTGATCGTATCGAAGCCCTTGCCGTAGACTCCGGTAACGGATGAAACGGATATGAAGGCGTTGGAATCTATGGAATTGATACACTTGAGCAGCAGGTTCAGGTCCGTCTTCCTGGTGATCACCATTACCACCTGCACGCTGTGCTGCGTATACCAGCCCTTGCCGTCCAGCACGGTCACACCCCTGTGGAAATCACCCGTAATGGCATCGGCTATCTCCTTGTATTTCGGAGACAGGACGAAAAGCTGCACGGACTGCTTCGAACCGGCAAGATACAGGTCTATCACGGTACTGATTATGACTATGTAGATAAAGCCGTACACCACAGTGGTGATCTTGTCGGACCAGTTCACCAGGGAACCGTCGGAAGTATAGGAAGGCACGAGCATGGACGAGAGTATGATGAACACATCCATCCAGAGTATCATCTTGCCTGGAGACACATTACGGTACTTGTTGACTATCAACGCTATTATGTCGGTTCCTCCGGTACTGCCGCCCTGGGATATGGTCATTCCCATGCCGAAGCCGGCAAGTATTGCGCCCATTATCGTGCACATCAGCTTGCCGTTCTCTATCGCGAGGGGCTGGATGATGTCGGAAGGAAGGTATTCCTGACCCAGGTTCATGCCTATCGCGGTGAAGAATATCGCGAAGACCGTCTTGCCGCCGAAACCCTTGCCGAGCACGAACAAGGCCGCGATCAGCAGCACCAGGTTGAGCACGAAATAGGAGTAGCCTATGGGGATTCCCGTGGCGTACTGTATGATTGAGGATATACCCGTCACTCCTCCGCCTACCAGATTGTTCGGAATCAGGAATATGACCCAGCCCAGCACATAGGAGACCAGCCCGACTATGATGAGCAGGTACTCCTTGAAGGAAACAAGCACGTTTTTCTTGATGTCTGACATAATGCTATGAACTCTTTTTCTTTACGCTCACACCCGTCTTTATCTCGTCGAAGCCCTCGCCATAAACGTTGCTCGTGGGAGAAATCGACATGAACGCCTTCGCATCGGCCTCCTTGATGACCTTGGTGAGCGAAGGCAGCTCCTTTTGGTTTATAAGTATCAGCAGCACGTTCTTCTCCTGCTTGGAATACCAGCCCTGCGCCTTGAGCAGGGTCACTCCCCTGTTCATGTTGTGGATGATGTGGTCGGCGATCTCGCGGTACTTCTCCGAGAATACGAGCAGTTGGTATGAAGAACGCTTTCCGGCCACGACGAAGTCGACCATTATGGAGAACATGACGAGCTCCTCGAGTCCGTAACACATGTCAGAGAAGTTCTTTCCGGGCACGAACAGCAGCAGGGAGCAGATAGCGAGGTCTGTGAAGAAGAACACCGTGCTGAGAGACAGGGGCCAGTACTTGTTCACCATGAGCGCCACTATGTCTGTTCCGCCTGTGCTGCCTCCGCAGCGCAGCACGAGTCCTATGCCTACGGCCTCAAGCACACCTGCGATTATGGGAATCAGAACCCTCTCCTGCACATAGAAGAAGTTGCCCTCGACGCTGTGCAGGAAAGTCGCGCTGTCCAGCAGGCCCATTGCCAGCGTAGAGACGATTATGCAGTATATGGTCTTGAATCCGAAGCCGATACCCATGGCCAGCACCGCCGTTATTATCAGCAGGGCGTTTATCACTATGTAGGAATACTGAGCCTCGATGAGACCGCCCGTGGCATACTGGATTATCGTGCACAGACCCATCATACCGCCCGCCGCCATTCCGTTGGGTATCATGAAGCACTCCCACGCCATGGCGAAAATGAACGATGCCACGGTGATGACAAGATAGTCCCTCAGTACGGGCAATAGATTCTTCTTCTGCATTATCATTTAAGTACTATGTTTATGATTCTTCCAGGCACGACTATGACCTTGACCACCGACTTCCCTTCGGACCAGCGGGCAGTCTGCTCCATGGAGAGCACCTTCTGCTCCACTTCCGAGGGAGAGGCGCTGCGGGGCATGTCTACCGTGAAACGCATCTTGCCGTTGAACTGGACCGGATAGGTCACGCTGTCCTCTGCAGCATAGGCCGGTATATATTCGGGGAAGGACGCGTCCATGACGCTCGTATCATGCCCGAGGCGGTGCCAGAGTTCCTCGCATATATGCGGGGCGAAGGGAGAGAGCAGTATCACCATAGGTTCGAGTATCTCCCTCTTGGAGCATTTCATCGCCCCGAGCTCGTTCACCGCTATCATGAAGGCGCTTATGGTGGTATTGTACGAGAAGGCCTCTATGTCCTCCTGCTCCTTGCCTATCAGCTTGTGCAGCACCTTCAGCTCTTCGGCCGAAGCCTTGCCGTCGGTCACGCACCAGCCGTCCCTGTCGCCGAACAGCCTCCAGAACTTCCGCAGGAAACGGTTCACTCCGTCTATGCCCTTCGTATCCCAGGGCTTGCTCTGCTCCACGGGGCCGAGGAACATCTCGTAGAGTCTGAGGGTGTCGGCACCGTAGGTATCGCAGATGTCGTCGGGATTCACGACATTGTACATCGACTTGCTCATCTTCTCGACCGCCCAGCCGCACACGTACTCTCCGTCTTCGAGGATGAACTCGGCATCCGCGAACTCCGGCCTCCATTTCCTGAAGGCGTCGATGTCGAGCCTGTCGTTATGGACCAGGCTGATGTCCACATGTATCTCCGTGGTCTCGTACTGCTGCCTAAGTCCGTAGGAGACGAAAGTGTTGGTTCCGACTACCCGGTACACGAAATTCGAGCGGCCCTGTATCATGCCCTGGTTTATGAGCTTGCGGAAGGGCTCGTCCTCGCATACATAGCCGAGGTCGTAGAGGAACTTGTTCCAGAAGCGGGAATAGATAAGATGTCCCGTGGCATGTTCGGTACCGCCGACATACAGGTCCACGCTCCTCCAGTACTCGTCGGCCTCCCTGCTCACGAGCGCCTCGGAATTGTGCGGATCCATGTACCTGAGATAATATGCGCTGGAACCGGCGAATCCCGGCATCGTGCTCGTCTCGAGGGGATAACCTCCGTATGTCCAGTCCCGGGCGCGTGCAAGGGGAGGCTCGCCGTTCGCCGAAGGCTTGTACGAATCGATTTCCGGCAGCCTGAGCGGCAGTTCCGACTCGGGAAGCGGCATCGGGATTCCGTCCTTGTAGTATATGGGGAAAGGTTCGCCCCAGTACCTCTGGCGCGAGAAAATGGCGTCGCGCAGGCGGTAGTTGACCTTCCTGCGGCCCAGTCCGTGAGCCTCCACATAGTCCTTGGCAGCCTCTATGGCCTCCGACACCTGCATGCCGTCGAGGAAGCCTGAGTTGCACATCACCCCTTCCTTCGCATCGAAGCTCTGTTCGCTCACGTCGCAACCCTCGATTATCGGCACTATCGGCAGGCCGAACTTCTTCGCGAACGCATAGTCCCTGCTGTCATGGGCGGGTACGGCCATTATGGCCCCGGTCCCGTATCCGGCAAGGACATATTCCGAAATCCATATCGGGACCTGCTTTCCGGTCATGGGGTTGATTCCATAGGAGCCGGAAAACACTCCCGTCACGCTCCTGGTCTGCGACAGCCTCTCGCGCTCGGTCTTCCTCCTTACCGACTTCACATATTCCTCGACTTCCGCCCTGCAGGCATCGGAGGTAAGGCTGTCTACAAGTTCGCTCTCGGGAGCAAGCACCATGAAGGTCACCCCGAACACGGTATCGGCTCTGGTCGTGAATATAGTCACGGGAAGGCGGCGTCCGTCACAGACCGTATCGAACACCATCTCCGTGCCCTCCGAACGCCCTATCCAGTTGCGCTGCATCTCCTTGAGCGAATCGGTCCAGTCGAGCGAGTCGAGCGAACGCAGCAGCCTCTCGGCATAGGCCGACACACGGAGCTGCCACTGGGTCATCTTCTTCTGCTCTACGGGGAAACCTCCCCTGACGCTCAGACCGTCCTTGACCTCGTCGTTGGCGAGCACTGTTCCGAGCCCTTCGCACCAGTTCACCGAAGTCTCGCCCTGATAGGCTATCCTGTAGCGCATCAGTATGTCGGAACGGCGCCTTTCGTCCGCCGCGGCCCATTCATCCGGGCTCACACCGTCATACCCCCCGGTCTCGAACTTCGAGACCAGTTCCGATATGGGACAGGCCTTGTCCTTTTCGGGATCGTACCAGCTGTCGAACATCTTGAGGAACGCCCACTGCGTCCACTTGTAGAACTCAGGGTCGCTCGTGCGCACCTCCCTGTCCCAGTCGTAGCAGAAGCCTATCCTGTCGAGCTGTTCGCGGTATCTGGCTATATTGCGCTCCGTGGTTATCTCGGGATGCTGCCCGGTCTGTATCGCGTACTGCTCCGCCGGAAGTCCGAATGCGTCGAAGCCCATCGGATGCAGGACATTGAAGCCCTTGAGGCGCTTGTAGCGTGCGAATATGTCGCTTGCTATGTATCCCAGCGGATGTCCCACATGCAGACCTGCTCCCGACGGGTACGGGAACATGTCCAGGACATAGAACTTGGGACGGGTCTTGTCTTCAGTGACCTTGAACTGGCCGTGTCCGGCCCAATATGCCTGCCATTTGCTCTCTATGGCCTTGAAATCGTATTCCATATGATTATTTCCTTCTTTCAAGTTTGAAATCGACATACAGCGACAGCTCGCACTTCACCTTCTCGCCGCGCACCATGGCCGGCTTCCAGTCCGGAGAAGCCGACACTACCCTGACCGCCTCTGCATCCAGCAGAGGATCCACTCCCTTCACGACCTTGACATCTGTCACCTTCCCTCGTTCGTCGATGACCATGTTCACGAGGACCCGCCCCTGTATTCCGTTGCGCACAGCCTGCTCGGGATAGCGCAGGTACACATACACCCAGCGGCTCAGAAAAGCCGAGGGATCCGAAGATCCGAGGAAGCGGGGCTTGACGTCGCAGTCGCCGAACGCAAAGGCCTCCCCATCGTCCGAAAGCTTGCCGGAAGGCGCGTCGGAACGGCGGAACTCGGGCCTGGGACCGGCGGCGAGCTCGACGGCGAAGTTGAAGATATAGTCGAGTTCGCGCTCCATTTCGTCATATTCGAGGATAGAAGCCGTATCCCTGTCGGAATTATATTCAGGATACATTCCGGTAGTAAAGAATATCGAGGGTATCTCCTTTTCATAGAATGCCCTGTGGTCGGAGCTCACGGGCTCCATGGACACGAGCTGCGGAAGTACGGGTTGCAGGGTGCCGGAAAGCCTGTTCACAAGGTCGTTCAGGTCCGGATTGGAACAGGTATAGGCATAGAAGCCGCCCGACCCGATGCCGAGCATGTCGAGGTTGATCATCGCGTCTATGTCGTCAACGCCGGAAAACGAGCGGTTCAGAAAATACCACGCACCGGCATTGGACATTCCGGAAGAACCGAACGCCGCGATTATCACAGAGCGCTTGAGCAGGATTCCGTTGATGCTCAGCTTCCTGGCAAGTTCCAGCAGCATGGCGAGGCCGGAAGCGTTGCCGTTCGCCCCGTAGAATATGCGCTCATGGGGCACTCCGTCGTGCTCGAACTGCGCCGAGCCGAGGTTGTCGAGCCGGGCTCCTATGACTATGAACCTGTCGCGCAGGTCTTCGTCATAGCCGGGAATGTACGCTATAACATTCCTCGACCTCAAGGTGTCGCCCCCGTTTCCGCGGAGGCCGAACATCTCGCCGTCGCTTCCGCTGAGCACGTCGATCCCGTAGGACTCGAGCACCGAGCTGACATACTGCGCAGCCATCAATTCGCCTTCCGAACCTGCCGCGCGTCCTTCGAGCATCGCCGAGGAAAGATATCCGACATGCTCCTTGAGGGCAAGCTCGACCTCGCTGCGCCCGAGATCGTCCAGATCCGGGGAACGGAACTGGGCAAGACAGCACACGGAGCTGAAAGACAGCAGCAATGAAAGCAGAAATCTCATAAATCACACAACCAGCTAAGGCCTGTTGTCAAGTATCCAGGCATCGGGGCACAAACCGCTGTCGCGGACCTGCATCATGGAACGGTAAGCCTCGGAGATGCTGTCCGAGGGGCATATCCCGACGGCGGTAAAGCCGTTGCGGTATCTTATCAATGACGCAGGGTAGCCGCTGCTTTCCGCCTGTGCAGCGAACCTCTCCGCATTTGAAGCCTTGCCGAACGCGCCTATGACGACATAGTACCTGCTTGTGAGCGAGAGTCTCGAGGCGTCGGCAAGGTCGCGGGACTCGACTACGGAATCCTGCATCAGTCTCATGGAATCCAGCACGGCAAGCGAATCCGAGAGCTTCTTACGCACGGTCTCGACGGAATCGAGCCGCAGGCGGTGCTCTTCCTGTTCCCTGAGGATGAGTTCCTTTTTGGCAAGGATGTCTTCCGAAGTGGGACGGCCCGCAATTTTCCTGAACATGTCACAACTGCCCATGCAGCAGCAGAGGGCAGACAGGGACAGTATGAACAGGAGAAGTCGCATATCGTGCAAATTTACAAAAGTTTTTGGCTTTTCGCTATCTTTGCCCCATATGGAAAGACTGCCGACCGCAACTCTGGCCCTGCTTCTCTGCCTGGACCTCGGAGCCCAGGCCCTTCCGGAGCCGCAGATTCCGTCTCCGAGGGCCATACACACCAAAGATACCGTCACGCTCGCGATAATAGGGGACGTGATGATGCACTCGCGCCAGCTGGAATACGACTGCAGGGAGTTCCTGTCCGGAATCTCAGGCCTGCTGAAAGAAGCCGACTTCGCAATCGCCAACGCGGAATTCTCCCTCGGAGGACGGCCCTACAGCGGATATCCGGCATTCTCCGCTCCGGACAGCTACGCGGAATACCTCAGGGACGGCTGCGGAATCGACGTCTTCCTGACGGCCAACAACCATATACTCGACAGGGGCAGGAAAGGCCTGGAAAGGACACTCCATGTCTACGACAGCCTCGGAGTGCCGTATTGCGGCAGCTCTCCCGGAGACGGGACCTATTACAGGCACAATCCTCTTATGCTGTTCAAGGACGGCATACGCATAGCCCTGCTGAACTTCACCTACGGGACGAACATCCCCGCGCCGGCGTCGGCCGGGCCGCTTGTCGGCATGCTGGACAAGGACGAGGTCTCCGAATGCATACGCAGGGCACGGATCCAAGGAGCCGACTTCATTATAGCGCTTCCGCACTGGGGACGGGAATATTCCCTGACGCACGACGACAGCCAGAGGGACTGGGCTGAATGGCTGGCTGCTCAGGGGGTAGACGCCATAGTAGGCTCACATCCGCACGTGGTGCAGGACAGCTGCCACATAGGAGGGGTTCCCGTGATATATTCCACGGGCAACGCCGTCTCGAACATGAGCGCGAGGAACACCAGGCTCGGGCTCGCCGTAACGCTGACGCTCGTCGTCGACCGGGCATCCGGGGACAAGGCATGCACGCCCCGGCTCCATTTCACCTGGTGCACGCTTCCGGGAATGCTGGGACACGGCTACAGGACCATATACGTAAGGGAGTGGGTCGGCCGCCGCGGCGACTGGCTCACTCCCTCTGACTATGACAACATGCTTGAAACCCTCGAAAGGGTCTGCACGGCCACTTCTATCGCAAATCCACTGTCAGATACTAGTTCTGATTGAGGTAGTCGTTGTACTTGTCGTACTTCTGCTGATACTCGTCACCCTCGCTGATGAAACGGTAGTAGGCGTTCTTCAGATATTCTGCGACTCCGAGCTTCACCTCGCTGTCCTGGGTAACTTCGAATGCCTTCTCGAAAGGAGGGATGCAGGCCTTGAGGGCAGTCTCGAACTCGCCCATCAGGGCCATGTACTTGGCATCGTCAAGCTCCTCTGAAGCCTGCTGCTGGATCTTGGCGGCAAGGTTGTAGAAGTGGATTCCCTCGCCGATGTAGCCGAACTCGTAGTTGGGATCGATCTCGGCGCACTTGCGGTATGCAGCCACGGCGGCATCGCCGTTTCCGAGCTTCTCGTTGATGTCACCCTCGGTGTAGTAGAGCGAAGGATTGTTGGGCTCGTTCTTCTTGGCCTCGTCGATGAGTTCGAACAGGCGCGCGGTATTCTCTCCGCTCTTCACATAGTAGTTGATAAGGCCCACGAGTATGCTCTGGCTGTTGGGGAACTTCGCAAACCCTTCCTCGAGATACTTCAGGCTTCCGGCCTCGTCCCCGAGCTTGGTGGCGATATCGGCAAGCTTGGCATACGACTCTCCGTCAGTTCCGTAATATCCGGCGTCGATACCCCTCAGGAAGAGATCCTTCGAACGCTCGTTCTCTCCGCACACCCATGCGCTGTAGGCTGCGTTGTAGATAGAGTTGGTGTCGAGCTGGCTCAGGGGAGCTGTCCCGGCTACGTCGGCAGCCTTCTCGAACATCACGGAAGCGGCAGAATAGTCACCGAGCGTGTAGTCGCTGTAGGCCTCGTCGCTGAACTTCATCGCTACGGTCTGGAGACCGGCCGTAATGTCCTTGGTCTTCTTGCCGTCGGGATCGTTGATGGCAGCAGTCTTGAACGCGTCGAATGCAAGGTCTAGGGCGTTGTCGAGCACGGGCTTTGTAATCTCGATGATCTCGAGCAGGCCGTTCTCGTTGAAGTAGTAGTTTCTGGTCTCGTAGACCTGCTTGGTAAAAGTCCTTCCACCGACATTGACGGTAGACTCGCTCTGGGGCTTCTCACCGCCTCCGAGCAGCATCATCTCCTGAAGCGACATGCCGAGCCAGCCGTTGCCCGCAGGATTGGTGTAAGCGTCGAGAAGGGCGTTTCCGTACTTGATCCAAGTCGCAGGCTTGGCGCTCTGCTTGGGATTCTCAGTAGCGGCGGCAGCCTTCTCGACCGCAGCCATGGCAGCTTCAGGACTCTTGTTCTGAGCCTGCGCATCGACAGCCGCGAAAGCGGCGGCAGCGATTGCCAGTACTAAAAAGATCTTTTTCATAAAAACTTATCGGTTAACAAACAAAAAATCCATGTCATTCCTCCGCCGCTGCAGGTTCACCGCCCTGCCCGGAAGCGCCGTCACTGTCGGGTTCCGCCCCTGATCCGGCGACGGGACATACGGCCGCGATAGAATCCGACTCGCGTATGCTTATCAGCCTTACGCCCTGCGTCGCACGGCCGGCAAGCCTTATCTCCGGCACTGCAAGCCTGATCGTCAGACCCGATCTCGTGATTATCATCAGGTCGTTGTCCTCCGTCACGTCCTTGATAGCGACCAGAGGCCCGGTCTTGTCGGTGATGTTTATGGTCTTCACACCCTTCGCTCCCCTCGCGGTAATGCGGTACTCGTCATAGTCGGAACGCTTGCCGTAGCCGTTCTCGCTGACCACGAGCACGCTGTGGCCGGAAGCATCGTCGGAGGCGGGATTGAATGCGATCGCACCGACAACCTCGTCGTCATCTTCTATAGAGATGCCGCGTACGCCGGAAGAGTTGCGTCCCAGCGGACGGAGTTCATTCTCCTTGAACCTGCAGCAGCGTCCGTGCCGCGCAGCGACCATGATCTCCTCGCTTCCGTCGGTAAGCAGCGCGTCGAGGAGTTCGTCGCCCTCGCGTATGCTTATTGCTATGATGCCCTTGTTGCGGCTGCGCCTGTTGGAATACTCGCTCAGCGCGGTCTTCTTCACCACGCCCCTCCTGGTCACCAGGGTGACGAAATGGCCGGCGGTATATTCCGGATCCTCGATAGACCTGACATTGAGGTAGGTGCGTATCCTGTCGCCGGAATCTATGGACAGCAGGTTCTGCACCGCGCGGCCCTTCGAGGTCCTCGTGCCTTCGGGCAGCTCATATACCTTGAGCCTGTAGCACATGCCCCTGTCCGTAAAGAACAGCATCGTAGAGTGCATGTTCGCGACATATATGTGCTCGATGAAGTCTTCGTCCCTCGTGGCGCTGGCCTTCTTGCCTACGCCGCCCCTCGCCTGGGTATGGAACTCCGCGAGAGGGGTCCTCTTGATATAGCCGAGGTGGGAGATCGTTATGACCACGTCTTCGTCGGCATAGAAGTCCTCGGGATTGAACTCGTCGTCGGCGAGGGTGATCTCGGTGCGGCGGGCGTCGCCGTACCTTGCCTTGAGCTCGCGGCACTCGTCCTTCACTATCGCAAGCTGCTCTTCGGTGCTGGCGAGTATCTGCTCGCAGCGCGCTATGAACTTCTCGAGTTCGTCGAACTCGGCCTGGAGCTTCTCCTTCTCGAGCCCGGTGAGCTGGCCCAGACGCATGGCGACTATGGCAGAAGCCTGGATCATGTCGAAGCCGAAGCGCTCGATCAGGGCCTCCTTCGCCAGATCCTGGGTACGGCTCGCACGGATAGCGGCAATCACCTCGTCTATTATATCGATCGCCTTCAGCAGGCCCTCGAGTATGTGCGCCCTCTGGCGCGCCTTGCCGAGCTCGAAGCGTGTACGGCGCACGACAACCTCGTGCCTGAAGTCCACGAAGGTGGAAATCATGTCCTTGAGGGTAAGCGTGCGCGGCCTTCCGTTGACGAGCGCGACATTGTTTATCGAGAAGCTGCTCTGAAGCGCGGTATACTTGAACAGCGTGTTGAGCACGACGGCGGCGTTGGCGTCCTTCTTGACGAGGAACTCTATGCGTATCCCCTCGCGGCTCGTAAGCTCGCGTATGTCGGAGATTCCGTCTATCTTCTTGTCGTGCACCATTTCGCTGATCCTCGCGATCATATCGGCCTTGTTGACCATATAGGGGACCTCGGTGACCACTATCGCCTCCCTGCCGTTGTCGAGCTCCTCGATCTCGGCCTTGGCGCGGATAACCACCCTGCCGCGGCCGGTGCCGTATGCATCGATGATGCCCTGACGGCCCATTATTATGCCTCCGGTAGGGAAATCGGGACCCTTTATATGCTCCATAAGGCCTTCAACCGTGATGTCGGGGTCGTCTATGAATGCGCATATGGCGTCGCAGCACTCCGAAAGGTTGTGCGGAGCCATGTTCGTGGCCATTCCGACGGCGATGCCGGAAGAACCGTTGAGCAGCAGGAGCGGCGCCTTGGTGGGCAGCACCGTGGGTTCTTCGAGCGAATCGTCGAAGTTCAGCGTCATGTCGACCGTATCCTTGTCGATATCGCCGAGCACGTCTTCCGCCATCTTCTCAAGCTTGGCTTCGGTATACCTCATGGCCGCCACCGGGTCTCCGTCCATGGAGCCGAAGTTTCCCTGGCCGAAGATCAGGGGATAGCGCTGGTTCCAGTTCTGGGCCAGCCTGGCCATTGCGTCATATACGCTGGAGTCTCCGTGCGGATGGAACTTACCGAGTACTTCACCCACGATACGGGCAGATTTCTTGGTCTGGCCGCCGTAGCTCAGTCCCAGTCCGTCCATACCGAACAGGACCCTGCGCTGCACGGGCTTCAGACCGTCCCTCGCGTCAGGAAGGGCGCGGGATACTATGACCGACATCGAATAGTCGATGTATGCGGTACGCATCTCGTGGTCTATCTCGACAGGTTCAATGATTCCCGCCGCCTCCTGAACTTCTTCTGTATTCTTTACTTCACTGTCCATTTCAATGTTCTTGGGCTTGTTTCCAAATATGCAAATTTAAGAAATAATTCCGATTAAATTGCTACTTTTGTCCCGATTTCGGCTTATGAAGATCAACTTCACACGGGACCTGTACGACATTTTCCAGGACGCCGCCTCGGAGGCTCTCCGCACGGGATACACTCTGATCGGTGTCGACCATGTCATGCTCGCGCTGCTGCGCAGGAAAGGCAGTCCGGCCTGCAGGCTGCTGCGCTCCATGGGCATAGACTGCGCGGAGATGAAGGACTACATCGACAGCGTGATATTCAGGCCGGAAGCCCTGCCGTACGACGCCCTTGAAAGCATCAGGCCGGGCAGGGATGCCGACAAGCTGCTGTGCATCTCGATATACGAGGCGATAAAGGCCGGAGACACCGCCGTACGGCCGGTACATGTAGTGCTGGCCGCCTGCAGGACGGCCGGAAGCGCCAGCGCGGTATTCCTCTACGAGCACGGGCTGGACTACGACATAGTCCTCCACCACTGCTCTTCGCACGGCCTGCTGGATTCCGGAAAGGAGTCCGATGCGGAGCAGGCACGAAAAATCCTCCGGGCGGTAGGAGAGGGCATCGCCCGCACCATGGACCCGGAGGACAGTTCCCAGATATATCCGAGCTGAACGGCCGTCAGCAGGAACTCAGCCTGTCGAGAGCCAGCCTTATCAGCTCACCGACCCTGGGCTTGTAATCGGTATTCGCATCCTTGAGGTAGCGGTGCGCTATCGCGCAGCACACCGTACCGGCATTATGGCCGAGCTTTGCCGCCATTCCGGCGAGGGCCGAACCCTCCATTTCGAAGTTGGTGATCCTATATCCCCCGAACTCGAAGGATTCGAAGTCCTCGAGCATGTGCGGCATCGCCAGACCCTGGCGCACAACCCTGCCCTGCGGGCCGTAGAAGCCCGACGCGGAAACGGTCATGCCTTTCACGGTACAGTCCGAGAACAGGTCTATGAGCTTGTCGGACGCCCTGACGAAATAGGGGTCGGGGAGGTGCCTGTCCCAGTGCACATGCTCCTTGAACGCCTGTTCGAAGTCCGCAAGGGCTATCGAATCCCTGTCTTCGTACCAGTTCAGAAGGCCGTCGCAGCCTATGGATATGTGCGAGAATATGAATGCGCCGAGGGGTATCTCGGGCTGTATGGCCCCGCAGGTGCCTATGCGGAGTATGTCCAGAGTCCGGTGCTCCGGCCTCACCTCCCTGGTGGAGAAGTCGATGTTGGCAAGGGCGTCCAGCTCGGTCATCACGATGTCGATGTTGTCCGTGCCTATTCCGGTGGAGAGCACGGTGATCCTGCATCCGGAATACTTTCCGGTAATCCATACGAATTCACGGGAAGCGCCCTCGCATTCGACGCTGTCCAGCAGGGGACGGAAGGCATTCACCCTTCCGGGGTCGCCGACAAGTATCACCTTGTCCGCAAGCTGTCCGGGTCTGATGTGGATATGGAACACGGACCCGTCCGAGTTGATGATAAGTTCTGATTCGGGAATCTTCATGGCCTGGTCATTTTAATGTTTAGTGTTTTGTCTGCGCTTTGCGGAACGGAGCCTGGATGCGCTGCGCACGAGCAGCTCGTCCGCATAGATGTTCCTCGCCGCAAGCAGGTCCAGTATCACCGACGCGAGCGGAATCAGCGCGGTGACATAGAACCTCACGTTGTCGGGAGAGGTTACGAAGTAGTCCACGGCCAGCCACACCTGCAGCGCAAGCGTGATTATGGCCGAGAAGACGGCTGTCCTCATCTGGAACACCCTTATCCTGTAGCCCGTCAGGGCGAGCAGGTTGAGTATGGTGATTATGACGAGGAGTATGGTATAAGGCAGATACGAGGTGAAGCGTATGGGTTCGGCTCCGCCCGCATCGATCACGGCCGCCTTGTCGCAGAAGAAGAGCGCTGCCACAAGGCCGGTCGAAAGCAGTAGATAGAGTGTCTGTATTCTTTGCCACATATCGGTTGTCGCTTTGTTACTGTCTAGAATTGAAACGCGCCAGCACGCTGCGCTCGTAGGTCCTGGAAATCGGTATGGCGTCCACGCCGTCCAGGCCGAGAGTGATCTTGTAGCCCTCCTTCTCGGCCTTGAGTATGCAGACCTTGTTGATGTTCACTATGAACTTGCGGTGGCACCTGACAAGCACGCTGCCGGCGAAACTGTCCTCGACCGTCTTCAGCGGGCAGCGCAGCATGTACTGCTTCACCTCCCCGACGCTGTCGGTATACCAGACCTTGATGTAGTTGTCGTCGGATTCGATGAAGTAGAGGTTGTCCTCGTTTATCGATATCTTCAGCACGCCGTTGCCGTCGAACAGGGTTATCCTCTTGTCCTCGTAGGGCTTTTCGGGGCTGTCGGTCACGATATTCGAGAAGTCGGTGAGCCGGACGATGTTGTCCTTCTTGACGACGGTCATTATCAGGGACGAGACAAGCGCCGGCACTCCCAGCCCGACCAGTCCGAACACGCAGGAGCCCAAGAACACCCGCAGCCAGCGCATACTGCCGGAATCCTCGTCCACGAGGCAGTACAGCGCGGTAAAGCAGGCATATATTACGGCTATGAAGAGTATCTCGGCAAGGTTCCAGAGTCCGAACGCGGCTATGCTGAGCCGTCCCCTCCTGCCGGTCCAGTACATCGCGACCCTGTCGAGTATCATGACGAGAAGGGCCACGAGCACGAACGCCCCCGACAACAGATACACGGGAAGCGGATGCGTCCCGAGCCAGATGTTGTCGCAGAACGGGGCGGCCACGAACAGCGACGCCAAGGCGAAGAGGGCCGTGAAAGCGACGGTCCACATCAGCTGGTACTTGTCCAGCAGATACCTCGGCAACTGTCTGTTCAAAACCATAGTCCGCCGCTACTCCTCTCCGGCCTCCTTCAGACGCTCGGCGTTCTCGGCTATCTGGAGCTGGTCTATGCACTCCTGTATGTCTCCGTCCATAAAGGCGGGAAGGTTGTACATCGACCAGTTTATCCTGTGGTCGGTAACGCGGCCCTGGGGATAGTTGTAGGTACGTATCTTCGCAGACCTGTCTCCGGTAGAGACCATGGTCTTACGCTTGGCGGCTATGCCGTCGAGGTACTTCTGGTGCTCGAGGTTGTAGAGCCTGGTACGCAGTTCCTCGAAGGCTCTCTCCTTGTTCTTGATCTGGGAGCGCTCCTCCTGGCACTGCACGACGAGACCCGAAGGGATATGGGTGAGGCGTACGGCCGAATAGGTGGTGTTCACTCCCTGCCCTCCGGGACCGGACGAGCAGAAAAGGTCGAGCCTTATGTCGTCCCAGCTGAGATCCACGTCGAACTCTCCGGCCTCGGGGAACACGGCCACGGAAGCGGCCGAAGTCTGGATACGTCCCTGGGTCTCGGTCTGGGGAACCCTTTGTACGCGGTGCACGCCGGACTCGTACTTCATGACCCCGTATACGCCGTCGCCGCCGCTGAGCTTGAACACTATCTGCTTGAAGCCGCCGGAAGTTCCGGGTGTCTGGTCGGTGACCTCGACCTTCCAGCCCCTCGACTCGGCGAAATGCTGATACATGCGGAAAAGATCGCCTGCGAAGATCGCGGCCTCGTCGCCGCCGGTGCCGCCACGGATCTCGACTATCGCGTTCTTGGAATCGTCGGGGTCGGCGGGAATCAGCAGCAGCTTTATCTCCTGCTCCTTTTCGGGAATGCGGGCCTCGAGTTCCGATGCCTCCTCCCTGGCCATCTCGCGGAGCTCCTCGTCCTTCTCGTTGACGAGTATGTCCTTGGCCGCGGCGAGGTCGTCTACCATTTTCTTATATTCCTTTCCCGCCGCTATGATAGGTTCGAGTTCCTTGTAGTCCTTGTTGAGCTGTACGTATTTCTTCATGTCCGACATCGCCTCGGGACTCGAAAGCTGGTCCTGGAGCGACTGGAACTTGTCCTGTAGGGAGAGCACCTTCTCCAATAGCTTGTTGTCTGCCATAACTGTATAAATTCACGGCAAAGTTAGCAAATTCCCGCACTATGGCAAACGCCTACATGCCCTTCGCCTTGGCCTCATCCCAGTAGGAGTCCATTTCTTCGAGGCTGAGGTCCGACAGACGGCGGCCGCTCCCGAGTGTCCTGCTTTCGACATAGCCGAAACGGCGGCGGAACTTGGAGCAGGAACGGTTCAGAGCCTTGTCGGCATCGACACCGTAGAGTCTCGCGGCATTGATTACTGCGAAGAGCAGGTCTCCGAACTCCTCCTCGGCATGCTCGGCGGAACCTTCGCCGCAGGCCTCGCGCACCTCGGAAAGTTCCTCCGACACCTTGTCCCAGACATCCTCCCTCTCCTTCCAGTCGAATCCGCAGCCCCGGGCCTTCTCCTGCATCGAAAGCGCCTTGAGCATCGAGGGCATCGTGTCGGGAATCCCCGACATCACCGTCTTGTTCCCGCCTTTCTCCCTGGACTTCACGAGTTCCCAGGTATCGGCTATCTCCTTCGCGCTGAGGGTGCGGCCTCCGGCATCGGGGCCGAACACATGCGGATGCCTGAACACCATCTTGTCGCAGACGCAGCCGAGAGAGTCCGCTATGTCGAATTCGCCCCTCTCCTGACCTATCCTCGCATAGAACACGAGGTGGTACAGCAGGTCGCCGACCTCCTTGCAGACGGCTCCGTCGTCCTTGCACAGTATGGCGTCGCTGAGTTCGTACACCTCCTCTTCCGTCATCACGCGGAGGCTGTCCATGGTCTGCTCCGCATTCCAGGGACATTTCTCGCGCAGGGCGTCCATAACATCCAGGAGCCTCGAGAAGGCTTTCAGTTTCTCTTCCTTTGTATGCATCTGATTATTTTCTTATTTTTGCGAGCGCAAAACTAATAAAATTCTCGTTCCGTTTATGAACAAGACGCTGCATTTCGTCTCGCCCGATGAGGCCGTGAGCCACATCCCCTCTCATTGCCATGTACATCTGAGCAGCGTCGCCAGCGTGCCGCACTGCCTCGTGCAGGCGCTATGCCGCAGGGCCGACGCGGGAGACGTCACAGACCTGCATTTCCACCACTTCCATACGGAAGGCCCGGCCCCGTACAGCGATCCGGCATACGAGGGCATCTTCTTCGAACAGGGGTTCTTCGTGGGTCCGAACGTGCGGAAGAACGTCAACTCAGGCTATGCGGACTACCTGCCCGTGCATCTGGGCGAGAGCCAGAAGCTCTACCGCAGCGGATGCATCAGGCTGGGAGCCGCCCTCGTGAATGTCTCCCTGCCCGACGAGAACGGAATGGTCAGCCTCGGCACCTCGGTAGACTGCTCCGTCGCAGCCGTCGAATGTGCCGACATGGCCATAGCGGTAGTGAACCCCAACGTGCCGTACGCCTACGGCGACCTTGTCAGCATAGACAGCTTCGACTACCTGGTGAGCGACGACGCGCCGCTCGTGACAGCGGCATTCGCCGAGCCTTCCCCTACGGAAATCCTCATAGGCAGGAACTGCGCCGCCCTGGTGGAGGACGGAGACTGCCTGCAGATGGGCATCGGAGCACTTCCCAACGCCCTCGCCGCCCAGCTCTCAGGTCACAGACACCTCGGGCTGCACACCGAGATGTTCGCCGACGGGCTGCTCAGGCTGATAAAGGCGGGAGTCATAGACGGCTCGCGCAAGAAGACCGACACCGGCAAGGTGGTGGCCTCGTTCCTGCTCGGCTCCCAGGAAGTATATTCGTTCATAGACAGGAACCCCTCCGTGCTGATGAAGGACATAAAATACACCAACGACCCCTGGACGATATCCCGCAATCCCAACATGAAGGCAATCAACTCCGCGACCGAGGTCGACCTCACGGGGCAGATAAGCGCCGATTCTATCGGCTCGCGCATATTCAGCGGCACGGGCGGCCAGCTCGACTTCGTAAGGGGTGCGTGCATGTCCGAGGGAGGCAAGAGCATCACGGCGTTCGCCTCCCGCACAAGCAAGGGACAGAACAAGATAGTGGCCACGTTGAAACCCGGGGCGGGAGTCGTCACCCCGAGGGCGGACGCGCACTGGATAGTGACCGAATACGGAGCCGTAGACCTCTACGGCAGGAGCCTGCAGGAGAGGGCGAAGCTGCTTATAGGCATAGCCCACCCCGATGACAGGGAGGCCCTGGACCGCGAAGCGTTCGCCAGGTTCGGGCCCCACTACCACAACTTCTCGATATAGAGCTACAGCAGCCCCTCGCGACGGGCGAAGTCGATGATCAGGTCGGCCGTCCCCTCCAGCCCGAGAATGGACGAGTCGACGCAGAGATCGTAGTTGGAAGCCACGCCCCAGTTGCCGAAGGTAAAGAAGTTATACCAGTATTCGCGGGTCTTGTCCTTCTTGACTATCAGCTTCTCCGCCTCTTCGGACGAGAGCCTGGAGCGTTCCGCCACAAGGGCCTTCCTCCATTCCAGAGGCGCGCTCACGAACACGTCCAGGCACCTCAGGTCGCGCAGCACATAGTCCGCCGCCCTGCCCACGAACACGGCGCTGCCGTTCTCGGCGATCGAGCGTATGGTGTCGCTCTGTATCTTGAACAATCCCTCGTCGTTTATCGCATTCTGCGAATATCCGAAAGTGAAGAAGCGCTTGCGTTCGTCGTTGTGCCTGAAAAACTCCGGATGCACCCCGCTGCTCTCGGCGGCCTTGAGCAGGAGCTCGTTGTCATAGACCTCGATACCGAGCTTGCGTCCTATGAGACTCGCCACCGTCCTGCCGCCGCTTCCGAACTGGCGTCCTATGTTGATTATCACCCTGTTTTCCATATTGACTGTCTTTTTACTTGATTGCACTGCCGAGTATCGACGCGTCCTCGCCGTCCTTGAGCCTGTCGAACTTGCGCATAAGGCGCACTATGAATATCGCGGCCATGGCAAGGCTTATCACGTCGGCTATGGGGAAGCTTATCCACACGCCCTTGGCCTCGAACCATATCGGCAGCAGATACAGGAAGGGCAGCAGGCATATCAGCTGGCGCGAAAGCGAGAGCACGATTGCCGTCTTGACCATTCCGAGACACTGGAAAAGGTTGCCGGCGACGATGTTGAATCCGACGAAAGCCACTGCCAGGTTCATTATCCTGAGGCCTTTAGCCGCCATGTCTATCATCCCGGCGTCGTTGGTGAACAGTCCTACCGCCACCCTAGGTATCAGCATCGAGACGAGGAAGCACAGCGTCGTCACCAGCATCTCCCACTTGGCCGTCAGGATGAACACTTCCTTGACCCTGTGATACTGACGGGCGCCGTAGTTATATCCGGCAATGGGCTGGAGTCCCTGGTTGAAGCCGAAACATATCATGATGAAGAATGTCGTCACGCGGTTGACTATTCCGTATGCGCCGATAGCCATATCGCTGCCGTACTTGCCGAGCTGCTGGTTGATCATCATGGCCACGACAGAAGATGCGGCGTTCATCAGGAACGGGCCGAGGCCTATCGCGAAGCACTGGCCCGCGATCCTGCGGTCTATCTGAAGGACGGGCCTGGTGAAATGCAGCAGCCTCGACTTGTCCGAGAAGAACCTGAAGGTATAGAGCAGGGCCGCAAGCTGGCATGCCACGGTCGCGATAGCCGCACCCCTGATGCCCATATCGAAGCCGAAAATCAGTATCGGGTCGAGTATTGCGTTGGATATCACCGTGAACAGCGTAAGCCCCATCGCGGTCTTGGGGTGCCCCGAAGAGCGGATGAGGTTGTTGAAGCCGAAGTACAGGTGGGTCACCACGTTACCCAAGAGGATTATGGACATATACTCCCTCGCGTAGAATATGGTCCTGTCGCTGGCCCCGAAGAAATAGAGTATGGGGTCGAGGAAGGACAGCGTGACTATCGAGAAGAGGATACCGATCAGCAGGTTCAGGGCGAAGACGTTCGAGAGCACTTTCTTGGCCGAATCGTAGTTCTTCTGCCCGAGGAGTACTGATATCAGGGTCATTCCTCCCACGCCGACGAGGGTTCCCATCGCCGCAGCAAGGTTCATCAGGGGGAAAGTCACCGCAAGCCCGCTTATCGCGTCCGCGCCGACTCCGGGAATATGGCCGATATAGATGCTGTCGACCATATTGTAAAGGGATGCCGCAGTCTGGGCGATAATGCCCGGAACCGCATACATCTTCAACAGTTTGCCGATTCTCTCGGTGCCGAGCTCCGTAGGAGCCGCACCGGCTGAAGTTGATGCCATTCTACACTATTTTACTACTAACCAACATATATGCAGCTCCGCGACGGAGACTGCGGTAAGGCCGGGAAGGGTTTATTCCTCCTCCTCGGCCGGCTTGTCGACGACCTCGATCTCGAACATGAGCGGCGAGAATCCCGGTATGGCGTTGCCGGAGCCGCTCGAACCGTATCCGAGGACGGAGTAGAAGATTCCCACGCCCTTCTCGTGGCTCTTCATCCTGGAAATGGTATAGGAGAAACCGTCTATCAGCGTACTGCCCGACTCGCCCATGGTAATCTCCGAGTAGCTTTCGGTATTCTTGTACGAGATGGACACGGGAGAATATGTCCTGGAATCGGAATACAGGCCGTAGCGCTTGGCCGTGTCGCGTATCGTGGTATCGAACACCTTGCC
This sequence comes from Bacteroides sp. CAG:1060_57_27, assembly GCA_001915575.1. Lineage (GTDB taxonomy): Bacteria > Bacteroidota > Bacteroidia > Bacteroidales > UBA932 > Cryptobacteroides > Cryptobacteroides pullicola. The sequence goes on from MNQT01000023.1 coordinate 92,826, forward strand.
GTCGAGCAGGCGCCCGGTATAGTTGATATAGATCGTCGTATCGTCGGGGAAAGCCTCCGTCGAAGAGGGCTGGCCGGTCTGGCGGTAATAGCATCCGAACTTGACCGAATCCTTCTTGGAAATCCCGAAGTTGCGCTCGAGGAACGTGCCTATCGAGTCTATCTCCCATTCGACCACGTCGTCGAAAGCATCCACGACCTCCACATCATATATCGCGTCCGTACCGGTCACGTTGTCGTAATATTCCTGGGCCGTGGCATACTCGGTATAGGAGAGCAGCCAGCCGGGAATGATCAGGGTCCTGCGGCCGCCGACTTTCATCTCCTTGAGGGACTCCTCTATGCCGGCATACACCGAACCGCCGCGCACCCATACCGCGGGACCGTAATAATAGGTCTCGTCATAGTCGCCGATCTGCTGGGCGATGCTCTCGCGGTTGGTATAGACCACCGTCCCGTCGAGATTGCGGCGGGTGCAGTTGACCCTCACATAGGGATAGTCGTCGGGCGAGGCGAGCGAGGCGCCAGTGCCGGGAATGTCCTCCAGCACATAGGCACCGAGCGCGGTAGGCTCCAGCTCGGGATGGTTCACCTGCATCCAGGCGTCGAAATGGAGCTTCGCCGACTCGTTCACATGAGTCTGGACCTTCTTGGCACAGCCGCCGCACACCAGCGCGGCAATCGCGATAAATATCGTCAATCTTTTCATAATCTTCAAAAATCAGTCTTTTCCGCCGGGGTGTCCGCAGGACTCCGCTCCTTCGCGCAAAAACCGCGCCGACACCTTTTCGACATAAGCCCCCGCCGCTGCGGCCGAAACTATGTTGCCGGGAATGCCAAGTCTGCCGCCTGCAGCATTCTCATGTCCTCCGCCGTTGAAGTACCGGCGCGCGAAGCGGCTGGCCGAATATCCTTTCTTCGAGCGTATGGAAACCCTCATCACATCCCCGTCCTCCTTGAGGAAGATGCTGAAATTGACCCGTCCGATGCCCAGGGGCAGGTTCACGAACCCTTCCGTCTCGCCCTCCTCTATGGAGAAGCGCGCGAGCGTCGCGGCGTCGAACACCGCATAGGCGACTCCGTCCTCCGTTATATGCAGCTTCTCCGAAAGGAAGCAGCCCATGGCACGCAGCCTGTTCTCGCGGTAGCTGTTATATAAGGAGTCCAGCAGGCCGTCCCTGTCGACTCCGGCATCGAGCAGGTCCGAAGCCATCTTCAGCGTCGACGGGAAGACCGAATTCGCGAAGTTGTTGGTATCGGTGGTCATTCCCGCCATGAGGCAGTACGCGCAGCGCGCCGGAAGGTCGGCGGCCCCGCGGACTCCGGGCATCTGCATCAGTATGCCGTAGAGCAGCTCGCAGGTCGAAGAGACTTCCACGCTGCTGAACGCCAGGCCGTAGTCTCCGAGCGAAGGGTTCTGGTGGTGGTCGACGAGCACCTTGCGGCACTGCGCCTCCCGCAGATACGGTTCTAGCTCATCGGTACGGCTGAAATCGCCGTGGTCCAGGCTTACCAGAAGGTCGCTGCCCGCAAGCCATTCAATGGCGGCCGGCATGTCCGCAGAGGCGTCCAGCACCTCCGTAGCGTCCACGAGGAAAGCCAGGGTCCCCGGACAAGGATCGGGAACGAGGATGCGCACCTGCGTCCCGAAGCTGCGCCGGAGATATTCCGCAAGCGCCGAAGCGCTACCTATGGCGTCTCCGTCCGGGCGGGCGTGCACCGCAAGGCTAACACGGCGCGCCCCGGAAAACCACGAGTACAGGGTGGAACAGGAATTTTTCGCAAATCTCGCCATACTCACAATTCGAGTGCAAATTTAATAAGAATATTGCAAATGATAAATCGATTTCGTAACTTTGTACGACTTTGAATATTCATCGGAATATTAATAAAATAACATAAAACAAAATGAAAAAGCCAGTAAAGATCGTCATCGAAGTGGTGCTTTTCGTAATCATCGTAGGCCTGGTCTACGCAATCTACAGCAGCATCATGGAGCCTGTGAACTTCGAGAAGCAGAGGACTTACCGCGAGAGCGTAGCTATCCAGAGACTCAAGGACATACGTACCCTCCAGGTAGCATTCATGGCGGAGAAGGGACACTATGCCGCCACCGTAGACTCTCTCAAGTCCTTCTACAATAACGAAGACATGGTCGTAACCCTCAGTATAGGCTCGCCCGATGACTCGGCGGCCGTAGCCCACACCGAAGAGCTCAGGAAGGCCAACCGCAGGATAACCAACGAGCAGCTTTACGAGAGGTATCTCGCAGGCGACAGGAACCTGGTGTTCTCGATCGACAACAAGATTCCCGTACGCGACACCCTGTTCAAGGGCCGCACCGACTTCAGCATCGACTCGCTCAAGTACATTCCCTTCTCAGGAGACACCCTGATCATCGCATCCACGGTGAAGACCGTATCCGGAGTTCCCGTGCCTCTGTTCGAGGCCAAGATGCCCTACAAGTCACTGCTCAAGGGTCTCGACAACCAGCTCAGGATCAACCTCGACGACGAGCGCAGGACCCAGAACAGATACGAAGGCCTGCAGGTAGGCTCAATCAACGCGCCTAACAACAACGCAGGTAACTGGGAGTAGCAGTGTTCACGCTGGTTCCCTCCAACTTCTTCGATCCCGCCCGCGAGCTTGACGCCCTGAAGGAAGCGGGAGAAGTCATAGAAGGCAGCGGAACCGGACATATGGACATTCCGCAATACGACGCCGTCCTTGTCTACACGAAAGACGAGGACGGTGTCGCTTCCTTTACGACGGTAGCAGAAATGCTGCAAAGGCTGCCCGACTGCCCGGAATACAACAAGATACTCTGCAGACGCAGCGCCGGAAGGATCTACCTCGCGCTTGCGCAGGGCAAGCAGCTGCTGCTCGTCAACGCGTTCGACGCAGCCGACTTCACCACGGCCGAATACTTCATATTCCTCGCCGTAAAATCGCTCCAGATCAATCCGGAGGTATCGACCATAAGCTGGAGCGGCGAGTTGAGCCGCACGGAAGAGATGTCGCTGTACAGATACTTCAAGTCAGTAGCCCGCGTATGAGGATCATAGGCGGAAAGCTCAAAGGTCGCACGATACTGCCGCCCCAGGGATACGGGGCCAGGCCGACCACGGACTTCGCCAAGGAAGCCCTGTTCAACATCCTCGACAACGAATACGAACTCGAGGGGCTGAAAGTGCTCGACCTGTTCGGAGGTACAGGCTCGATAAGCTATGAGTTCGCCTCGAGGGGAGCCGGGCGGGTCTACTGCGTCGAGATGAACCGCGAGCATGCCTCGTTCATCCGCAAAGAGGCGGAAAGGCTCGGACTCCGCAACATCACGGCCGTACATTCGAACGTATTCGACTTCCTGCCTATATGCCGGGAGAAGTTCGATATAATATTTGCAGACCCCCCATACGCGCTGGAAGGTCTGCAGACTATTCCCGACAAGGTCCTTTCACTCGACATACTCCACCCGGAACGCTACCTGATACTGGAGCACGGTGCGGAGAACTCTTTCAAGGACCACCCCTGCTTCGTCAAGGAAAAGACCTACGGCAGGGTGCATTTCAGTTTTTTCGAGCGGCAGCGCTAACTCCCGCCGCCACAACACTTACCGGACGATATGTCCGCTGATCTCGCCGCTGCATGCGGCGGCGTTGGCCTCGTCGGTATCGATGTGCATAGCCAGCGCGGCCTTGTCGGAGACGCGGATGACCGTATCGCCGAAGACAAGCTTCCTGCCCGTCTCCTGCTCCACCTCTACCGAAACTATCTGGCCGTTGACGACACCGAAGCGCTCGGCGTCGGAGGGGGTCATGTGGACATGCCTGCGGGCGATGATGACTCCCTCCTTAAGTTCGACTTCTCCGCAGGGACCGACTATCCTGCAGGGAGCCGATCCCGCCACGTCGCCGCTCTCCCTTACCGGGGCGACGATGCCGACGGCACGGGCATCGGTGAAGGACAGTTCGACCTGGTTCTCGGGACGCACCGGGCCGAGAATCGAACATTTGAGGCTGGACTTGGGGCCTACCACCTCGACCTTCTGGTTCGAAGCATACTGGCCGGGCTGAGAGAGAGGTTTCTTGACCTCGAGCTCGAAACCCTTGCCGAACAGGATATCCAGCGTCTCGCGTGTAACATGCACGTGGCGCGCCGAAGTCTCGATTATAAAATTATCCATATCTGACCTTTATTATAGTTCTGAAACGATGTGCATCGTATCCCTGGCTATCACCAGCTCCTCGTTCGTGGGGATCATGGCCACCTTGACGGCCGAGTCGGGTGCGGAAATCATTATCTCCCCGGCGGCGTTGGCCTGGGCATGGTCGTCGAGCCTGATTCCGAGATAGGTGAGGCTGCCGCATATCTTGCGGAGCAGGTCGGGGTTGTTCTCTCCGATGCCGGCGGTGAAGACTATCAGGTCGACTCCGTTCATCTCAGCCACATACGCGCCGATGTTCTTGACCGTGTCGAGCCACAGTTTCTTGAGGACAGTCCTCGCCCTCTGGTCTCCCTCGGACGCGAGCTGCGTGAGGTCGCGCATGTCGGAGCTCTTGCCCGACAGGCCGATGAAGCCGCTCTTGTTGTTCAGCACCTCGGTCATCTGATCCGGAGTGAGGTTCTCCTTCTTCATGATGAAGGGCACGATGTTGGCGTCGATGTTGCCGCAGCGCGTACCCATTATCATTCCTTCGAGAGGGGTGAATCCCATCGAGGTGTCGATGCTCTTGCCGTCCTGGACTGCCGTTATCGAGCTTCCGTTGCCGAGGTGGCAGGTTATTATCTTCGAGTTGCCGAGATCGAGCCCTGCGAGAGCCGCTCCTCTCCTCGACACATACTGGTGCGAGGTTCCGTGGGCGCCGTAGCGGCGCACGCGGTATTTCGTATAATACTCGTAGGGCAGGGCGTACATATATGCCTGCGGCTGCATGGTCTGATGGAACGCCGTATCGAAGGTGACGACCTGCGGCACGTCAGGAAGCACATGCGAGATCGCATGTATACCGAGCAGGTGGGCGGGATTGTGCAGGGGTGCGAAATCGCAGCAGATCTCTATCTTCTTCAGAACGTCGTCGTTAACGAGCGTACTTCCGGAGAAGAAGTCAGCACCCTGTACGATACGGTGCCCTACGGCCTCGATATCGTCGAAGCTTCCGAGTACTCCGTGCCCGGGATCCACGAGGGCCTCCAACAGGAGCTTCATTCCGACCTTATGGTCGGCTATGGGCTGTTCCACACGATAAGGCTCCTTGCCTGTAGGCTTGTGCGTCAGTTTCCCTTCGGGAAGGCCTATCTTCTCCACTATGCCCTTGGCAAGAAGTTCATAGACATCATCGCTCTTCATATCGAGAAGCTGGTACTTGATCGAAGAGCTGCCGCAATTGATTACCAGGATTATCATATTAAACGATTACAATCACGCGAATTTACTAATAAATATGTAGATTCGGAAAAATTTCTACTATGAGACTTCGTTCTGACATCTGTCTGTCATGCATCCCGTTCACGGCAGGCGTCGCCCTCCCGTCCCTGCTCCCGGAACATCTGCACGCCGCCGCTGCCACGGTCTCCCTGCCCTGCGCCATAGTGTCTGCTCTGTGCTTCCTGCACGACGGGCGCAGGAAGGCGTTCATACTGTCGGCACTGCTGTTCGCAGGGATATTCTGCCAATGCTGCTCGGGGCTGGGAGTCAGCGTGCACACGGGAGGAGGCATCGCGGAAAAGGCAATGGACCGGCTCTGCGCCCGGATAGACTCGCTGGAGTTCAGGCACGCAGGGACGGGAGGGCTCGTCAAGGCCCTCGTGACGGGCAGGAAAGACGGCCTGGATCCGGCCACGGTGGAGGCGTTCCGCATCTGCGGCACCTCGCACATACTCGCACTTTCCGGCATGCACCTCTGCGTGCTGTACGCCATGATCTCCACAGCCCTGTCATGGACAGGCGGCAACCGCACGGCACTCGCGGCAAGGAGCATCCTGTCCGTACTGCTGTGCTCGTGCTATTGCGCGATGGCAGGTTCGGGAGAGTCCCTCGTAAGGGCAGTGCTGTTCGTATGCGTGAACGAGGCGGCAAGGAACTTCCCGGGCAGAAGACGGCTGGGCGGGAACGTGTTCTGCGCCGCACTGACGGTACAGCTGATAATAGACCCGGGAGCCGTCAGGTCCGTAGGATTCCAGCTGTCCTATCTGTCCGTACTGGCAATAATAACGCTGTATCCGAAACTCGACGCTCTCGTCCGCGCAGAAGACGGACGGGCCGTGAAGAAGATATGGTCGGCCGCGGCGCTGAGCATATCCTGCCAGCTGTACACGGCACCGGCGGTGCTGTGGTATTTCAGGAGCTTCCCTCCCTATTTTCTGATAAGCAACCTTATAGGAGTCCCCCTCAGCACCGCGCTGATGATCGTTTCGATAATATGCATACTGCTGAGCCTGCCGGGAATATGCCCGGATATGATGTTGAGGCTCACCGAACTGCTCTCACAGGCACTGATCCTGACGATGGATACGGTCAGCGGGTTTTGACGGAGCCTTACTACTCCGCATCCCTGACACAGCGTACCGAGGCGGCAAGGCCCTTCTTGTCGGCCTCGAACCTGTAGACTATGTCCTTTTCCACATAGATATAGCGCAGCACACCCTTGTCGCCGGCATCCTCGGAAGTCCAGAATGCGGCATAGGAATAGACATTGCCGAAGTTGTAGCCGTCGACGGACATCACGGCATAGCCTGCAGGCATCACCGACAGGCGGGATGCATCGGTCACCTTGACTTCGGGCCAGTACTCCCACATCCTCGTGCCGTTGAAATAGAGATCAGCCATGAGTGCCCCTGCCAGTCCCTTGAAATCAGACCCGGGCTCCGGCTCTCCGCCGCTGCCGTATTCACGCGCCAGTTCGAGCCAGTCCTCTTCGGAAGGGAGCCTCCACCCGGGAGGGCATGCGGTCTGCGCCTCCTCCCAGCTGTAATAGCGGCCGAACACCCCGTCCATAACGTCGCAGTCCTCATATGCGACTCCTGCGCCGCCCCAGGCAAGGTTCGTACGCATCCAGTAGGTGTCGCCGCAGCGCACATAACTGTAGTCCACCGGGATATCCTCCCTAGTGTCGGTATACAGCAGATCGTCGTCATGGTTCACGAACCCGGTTATGGAGCCGTTTCCGTCGAAACCGCTCTTGACCACGGTCATTTCGGCCTCGGCCGTCGTCCCGTAATACTTGTCGCTCGCAGAGGCTCCGAAGAGCAGCGTGACGGGGCCGAGAGTGTCGGAGACAGTCACGGTATATACAGGCACAAGGATATTCCCCTGGGGATCGACGACGGTGTCGGACTTCTCGGTGAAAGGATTGTTGAAATAGTAGCCCAGAGGACCGCCGTCCCCTCTCGATACCGTCATCAGAGACTCGACATCGAACTCCATTACCGAACCGGGAGCGACATACGCAGGAACCGACAGCGTCAGATCGCCGTCGAGGAACTCCCTGGTGGTGGATTCCGGTTTCTTGCATCCTGCTGCAAGCACGGCCAGCACGGCAGCAAATATGAATATCCTTGACAATTTCATACTGTTCCTGAAATAAATCTCACAAAGGTAATCAAAACCCGAGAGCAGCGCAACCAAAAACAGTTAACTTTGTACAAATATTTTGCCGTATATCATGAAAGGACTCATAAAATTCATTCTCCCCGCAATCGCGGCTCTGGGCATGCTCTCCTGCAGCGGCACGGCAGGTAAATACGAGACCTTCACAGGATACGCCCAGGGCGGCGTATACAGCGTAAGGGCCAACATGCATGGCGTTCACACCCCGCCGCAGGAAATCGCAGAGACCATAGACTCCCTGCTCGCCGGGATAGACTTCAGCATCTCCGGATACAACCACGGCTCGCTCCTGAGCCGGCGCAACGCCGGAGAGCAGATCACTCCGGACAGGCATTTCTCGGCGCTGCTGGAACTTTCCCGGAAGTACGGTGAAATGACTGACGGCGCATTCGACGTATACAGCGGCCCGCTCTTCGACATCTGGGGATTCGGCTTCACCGCCGACAGCCTTCCTTCGGACGAGAGGATAGAACAGGCGATGCGCGACAGCCGAGCAGGCAAAATACTGAACTTCAATGCCATAGCACAGGGATACAGCTGCGATGTCGTAGCCTCCTACCTGTACTCGATAGGTGTGGAGGACATGCTCGTAGACATAGGGGAGATATACTGCGATGGAGTCAACCCTTCCGGCGAGGGCTGGAAGATAGGCATAGACAACCCGGTGGACGGCAACAATACTCCCGGAAAAGACATACGCGCGGTCTGGTCCTCTGAAGGGAAGGCCTGCGGGATAGTCACTTCCGGCAACTACCGCAAGTTCTATGTCAAGGACGGGCGCAAGTACGCGCATACCATAGACCCCCGCACCGGCAGGCCGGTAACGCATAACCTGCTCAGCGCCACGATAGTCGCGCCAACGGCGGCCGAGGCGGACGCGATAGCCACGGCCTGCATGGTCATGGGACCCGAAAAGGCCAGGGCATTCATCGAAGAGCACGAGGGGCTCGAGGCGTTCCTCGTCAGCGACGACGGAGTCTGGGCATCGGAGGGTTTCACGCTGCTCGAAGAAAAATAAGGTCTGTCCCCGGTGCCGTGCCCAGCATAAAGGCCTCCGAAGGCGACAGCGCAATACTATCCAGAACCTGAAGGACAACAGACGGTACAGGGTAAGGGCCGTGCTTGCATTCTGAGACAGGAAAATATCACAGGTTATGAAAAAGATTCTATTCGCAATGGCCATGGCCGCCGCGGCAGCCGCCTTGAGTTCATGTGAAGGCCGCGACAACGAAGGGCCTGCATACGATGTGGATGTAGAGGCGGCAATACTTGGCATCGACTATTACGGAGAGTACGACTCGGGTGTGGGGAATTATTGCCTATATCTGAGCGACAAGGGTTTCCACGGCGAAGACGAACTTTTCTATCCCGACGCGTTCTATTATATAGGCGACATGTACGGTGCGGTCTCTGAAAGCGCGCAGGTGAAACTGCCGTCCGGGACATTCTCATACTCATACAGCATGTATTACGAGACAGACGAGGAAGCAATAAGGATAGAAGACTCCGTGCTGGAGTTCGAATCCGGCACTCTGAGCGTGTCGTGGGAAGGCGACGACTGCGTGGTGGAACTGATCGCCCTCACTTCCGACGGGAAATCGAGGCATGTCACCTTCAGGGGACAGCCGGAAGTGAACGATTATTCGGAATAATCCAGATTATTCCGAATCTTTGCATTAAAGAGGCGAAGTCTCGGGTACCATAATATGAAAAATTTTGCGGCGATAGATTTCGAGACGGCCAACGGGTGCCGTTCCAGCGTGTGCAGCGTCGGGGTCGTCATTGTGGAAGACAACAAGATAGCAGACCGGTTCTACAGTCTAATCCATCCGGTTCCGGACTATTACTCGTATTGGAACACTCAGATCCACGGACTGACGGCGGAATCGACAATGACGGCACCGGCTTTCCCTGAGGTATGGGAAAAGGTCAGTGCGCTCATAGGGGACCTGCCGCTCGTCGCCCACAACAGCCCTTTCGACGAGGGCTGTCTGAAAGCGGTCTTCGGAGTATACGGAATGACTTATCCGGATTATAAATTTTACTGCACCTGCAGGGCATCGAGGACGGTTTTGGGCAGACAGCTGCCCAATCATCAGCTGCAGACCGTCGCACAATATTACGGCTATGACCTGCGGAACCATCACCACGCCCTGGCCGATGCCGAAGCCTGCGCCAGGATTGCGATTGAAATCCTGGATTTCTGAAACCGAAGCATTCTCAAAATCTCCTTTTTATCTATGCAGATTTGAAGTGCTGCTGCAAAATTACGGAAACAACCTACGATTCTCCATAATATCCCTACCCTCTCCCACCCTATCATATTCTTGTGCTGCTCATGCTTTGCCGGTGTATATGCCTTCGGGGACTGTTCTCCAGGGTTATGTCCCCCGAAGGCATATACACCGGCAACACACATTACTGCCAACAGTCCTGAGATATTGCGGAGAATCATGAGATAAATCTATCCGTATGTTGGCGAGTTTTCCTATCTTTGCAGTTTAAGTTATGGATATGGAGAACAACGATTTCAATACGACCGGGCTGGACTACAACACATCGAGGGAAAAGATGGCCATGCCCGAATACGGACGCAACGTACTCAGGATGGTGGAGCACCTGCGCGGGATTCCAGACAGGCAGAAGCGCACGGAGCAGGCCTACGCCGTCGTAAGGGTCATGGAGACGCTCAACCCGCAGGTCCACCAGCAGGAGAACTTCGAACACAAGCTCTGGGACCAGCTGTACATGATAGCAGGCTTCGACCTGGACATCGACGCCCCCTATCCCTGTCCCGTGGCCGAAGAGTTCACAAAGAACCCCGTCACCATACCCATGAAAAGCACCAAGGTCAAGGCCGCGCACTACGGCCGCAACATCGAGAGCATAATCGGGCTGCTGTGCAGCGAGCCGGACGGGGAAGTCAAGACGGAAATGATACGCAACCTCGCTGTCTACATGCGCCAGCAGTATCTGATCTGGAACAAGGACAGCGTTTCCGACGAGACTATCTTCAACGACATAGAGAAGCTCTCCGACTACAGGCTCAAGGTTCCCGAAGGGCTGGTGCTGGGCAAGATCGCCAGCGACGCCAACTTCTCGCGCCCCGGACTCGGGATCAACGTAGGACAGGCCGCAGGCAAGAACCGCCGCCAGAAGAATATCCACAGGATGGGCAAGAAGAAATGAGAATCTGGAACAGCTGGGACGAGGAGCAGAGAGAATCGGCCGTAAGGATCACCGGAATCTGTATCGCGGTACTTACGGTCTTCATTCTCATTTCTACGGTCTCGTACCTTTTCAGCTGGAAGCAGGACATGAGCCTGCTTTCGGCAGACGGACAGGAACTTGCAGCAGACGATATAGGCAATGCCGCAGGCAGGCTCGGATTCAGGACCGGGCATCTGCTCGTGGGAGAGCTGTTCGGTCTGGGCAGCCTGGCTCTGCCGCTGATTCTCGGAGCCCTGTCCGTAAGGCTGCTCGCACGGAAGTGGCACTACTCCCTGCTCAAGACTTTCCTTGCGGCCCTGTTCGGTGCGCTGCTGTCTTCCCTGCTGCTTGCATACTGCGGACACCTCGCGGGAATCGACACGGTGTTCGGAGGAGGGCTCGGCGGCCGCTGCGGCACGACCCTCGTACTCTGGGCGGAAGTGCAGTTCGGAGCGGCGGTGACGGGACTGCTGATCGTCCTTCTCATAGCAGTATATTTCTTCTTCCTGTCCAGAAGGTTCTGCCGCTGGCTGTCCTCTCTCGGCAGGAGCCGGGAACACCGCAGGAAGGGAAAGGCAGAAGATAAAGTCCGGGCAGCGGGCTGCAGCACCCCGGAAGCCGGGACGCCGGCTGAGGCAGGCACGGATGAGGAAGGTTCCGTTCTGCAGGCGCAGGATCCGGCCGGAGAAGCAAAGCCGGTATCCGGGGACGGGCAGACTGCCGCGGAAACCCTGGAACGGACTGCCATGACGGAGACTGATACTTCCGTATCTGAAACGAAGGAAGCCGCTACGGGGGCAGAGCCCGGCACCGGAAGCGCCGAGGGCGGGAACTTCGAGATAATCCACGATGATTCACTCAACGCAGAAGTCAAGGAGGAACTCAAGCCAATCGACAACCGTCTCGACCCTCCCGACGGACTTCCCTACTTCGACTTCCCTCCCAGCCTGGAGATGCTCCAGTCCTACGCATCCAGCCGGTACGAGGTGTCGAGCGACGAGCTCACGCGCAACAACAACAAGATACGCACGACCCTTGCGAACTACCGCATACAGGTAACCGATGTCAAGGCCAAGGTGGGGCCCACGGTAACGCTGTACAAGGTCTACCCCGCCCCGGGCGTCAAGATCGCCGACATCAAGAAACTCCAGGAAGACATAGCCATGTCGCTCAACGCAAAGGGCGTCAGGGTCGTCACCCTGTCCGATTCCGTGGGCATAGAGGTGGCCAACGACCACTCGTCGATAGTATCGCTGAAGTCGCTGCTGAACGACGGCGCATTCCGCTCCAGCAAGGCCGAGTTGCCCGTCGCGATAGGCTACACCATTACGCAGACCGTGAAGGTATTCGACCTGGCGGACGCCCCGCACCTTCTGATAGCCGGAGCGACGAAGCAGGGCAAGTCGGTATGCCTCAACGTGATAGTATCGTCCCTACTGTACTCGAAGCATCCTTCCGAACTCAAGTTCGTGTTCATAGACCCCAAGAGGGTGGAGTTCACCGCCTACGCATCGCTACTGCAGCACTACCTGGCAGTACTGCCCGACGCCGGCTCTCAGGAGGAGGAAGAGGCGCGCGCGATAGTCAAGCAGCCCAAGGATGCCGAGAAGATACTGCGCTCGCTGTGCACGGAAATGGACGAAAGGTACGACCTGCTCAGCCGTGCCGGAGTCAACAACATCAAGCTCTATAACCAGAAGTACAAGGACCGCCGGCTGCGGCCTGACCAGGGGCACCGTTACCTGCCGTACCTCGTGGTCATCATAGACGAGTATGCAGACCTCACGATGACCCAGGGCGCAGCCCCCGAATCCAAGGCGCTCGGCAGGAGCATAACGAACTCCGTGGTGAGGCTTGCGCAGAAGGGCCGTGCCGCAGGACTCCATGTGATACTCGCGACCCAGAGGCCTTCGGTGGATGTCATCTCCGGACTCATCAAGAGCAACTTCCCTATGCGCATAGCCTTCAGGACAGCGTCCAGGACCGACTCCTCGACGATACTCGACACCCCCGGAGCCGAAAAGCTGATAGGAAACGGCGACATGCTGTTCTCGCCCGGGCTCGAGACTGAGCGCATACAGTGCGGATATATCTCCGGAAGCGAGACAGAGACCCTGACACGCTCGATATCGGAGCAGAAAGGTTACGGAAGGTCGTACAACACGCCGTACTATCTGCCCGAAGTGTCCGAATCCGGCTCGGACGGCTCAGGTTCAGATCCCGGCAGCATAGACATGCACAGTCTCGACAGCCGCTTCGAAGAGGCCGCGAGAATGGTGGTGACTTCCCAGAGAGGCTCGACCTCGGACCTGCAGCGCAAGCTCGGCATGGGCTACGCAAGGGCGGGAAAGGTCATGGACCAGCTCGAGGCAGCAGGCATAGTAGGCCCCCAGGAAGGCTCCAAGCCGCGTCAGGTGCTGATAGGCGACCTCGACTCGCTCGAACCCATACTCGACGCATATCTGCACAAAGGATGAAAAGACTTCCCGCGATAATCCTGGCAGTGCTACTTTCCGCCTGCCTTCCCTGCCGCAGCGCTTTCGCAGCCGGGGCATACGGCCCGCAGCAGGACTCCAGGGCGATTGCCGAAGAGATTCTTTCGCGCCTCGGCCAGGAGCGCGTTCAGCTCAGGTATAGCTGCACGGTAGACTCGGGAACGAAGCTGGACATAAGCGGCACGCTCGTCGCGCAGGGAGAATGCTACCGAGCAGAAGGCAACGGCCTCGTAATAATAAGCAACGGAGAACTGCGCTGGACCGTAGACCCCGCAGCGAAGGAAGTCTACATAGAGCATACCTCCGGAGTGGAAGAAGTGCTGTCGTACCGCGACAGCCTAATCGAACTGGAGCTGTCCGATGTGCAGTACCTTCCCCAGACGGAAGACGGCTCGGAGTTCAACTTCGACTGCTCGGCGCTCGACGGGGAGTGGATAATCACAGACCTGCGCGGGGAATGACCACCTTGTAGGTCCGGCCGGTCCTGTTGACCAGCTTGTCGTCCCTGAGCCAGAGGTTCGCCTCCTTCAGGGCTGCGTAGCTCACGGAGTTGCTCTCGGCGAAATCCACGAGGCTCGCTATGCTTCCGTTCACCGTCACGGTCTTCTGGACCGGTATTGCCGGATACTTGTCCGACTCCCTGACATAGAAGCCGAACTGCTCGGGATTCTCGAAGAACATCTTCGCCGTAAGCACGCGGAACATATAGCGCGAAGTCTCGCTCACGAGCCACAAGTCGAGCGCACTGTCCTGCCTCTGGCTCTCCAGGCGCCTCGATATGCCGTTCTGTCCCCCGTTATAGCTCGCCGCCACCGTCATCCAGTCGCCGAACTTCTCATAGGCGTCCCTGAGGTATGCGCATGCCGCAAGCGTAGCCGCCTCTATGTCGTACCTCTGGTCGACCTCAGAATCGACCACCAGCCCGTATTCCTGGGCCGTGGCCTTCATGAACTGCCACAGGCCGGCCGCCCCGGCACCCGACCGCGCCTTGGGATCGAGATTGCTCTCTATAGCCATCAGGTACTTGAGATCGTCCGGAATGCCCTGGGCCCTGAGTATAGGCTCCACCTGCGCGAAGATACGCTTCGAGCGCTTGAGCATCAGGGTGGAATTGGTATGCGTGTAGGTAAAGGTGATAAGCTCCCTGTCCATGCGTTCGTAGAGGTCGGGACGGTCGAAGCGCACCGTATCGGAAGCGAACACCACATATTCGGGCACGGACGGAGCACCGGGATGAAGCTCCCGGTTGTCCATGGCCAGCGGCATCTGGGCATGGAGGAGGCAAGGGGCGCAGAGGAAAGGCAGCGCTGCAAGCATAATGAAGATCTTTCTCATATCGATATAATTTCATCCTGTTCGACATACCATAGGCAGCACTCGAGCACCTCGAATCCGAGAGACTCATAGAGTGCGGCATAGCGCTCTATCTGTTGTAGATGCGACTTCTCCCTCCTGTCTCCGAACTTGAAGTCAATGATCCTGACCCCGTCTGGATACACCAGCACCCTGTCCGGCCTGTGCTCCCGGCCGGCAGAGTCGAAGACTCCCGTCTCGCTGAGCACCTCGACTCCGGGGGCGTTCCCGGAAGGGAACCACTCGGGTCTGGAAGCTATCCTGGACGAGAGGAAATCCATGCATTCGCGGCTCTCGGCTTCGGACAGCAGGCCGTCGGCACAGGCATTGCACACCGCGGCGCCAAGAGACTCCGGGCCGGTCACCGACGAAAGTACCGAATGCAGCACTATGCCGCGCAGGCGGGCGGACGCCCCGACACCGGTAACGGATCCGTCTCCGAAGAAATCCTCGGCATCGCCGGACGGGGCGAGCCTTCCTCCGAGAGGGACGGACGGATAGCAGCAGAAGAAGTCGTGCTCCACAGCAGTACGCCTTTCGATCGCGCCGAAGTCGTAAGGTTCGCCGTAAGAGATGCTGTCCATGCCGCCGACATACTCGTAAAGCAGGTCGGAGAGTCTCGAGTACTCGGGCCTTCCGGACGACAGGCTTGCGGCGAATTTCTTGGTCGGCGGCGCCGAAATCACGCTGAGAGCCTTCTCGGCCCTCGTCATGGCCACATAGAAAAGGTTTATGTTGTCCACGAGCTGACGGCGCCTTTCCCGCTCCAGTTCATCGTCGAAAAAGGTGTCAGCCTTGTCGCCGCCAAGGTTCATGGGGTAGATGCCCGACATCACCTCAGGCAATCCGTATTTCGCGGCGTCGAGGCTGCACCAGCGTACCCCGGGACGATAGAGTTCCACCTTGTCGGCAAAGGGGAATATCACATACGGGAACTGCAGGCCCTTGGACTTGTGTATGGTGCATATCCTGAGCGCATTCTCGTTACGGGGGGAGCCTATGGCCAGGTCCGTCTCGTCCCAGTGCCTGAGGAACTGGCGTATATTGTTGCCGTTGGTTTCGGACCACGAGCGCACCTCGTCCATGAACGCCTGCACGAAAAGGGTCTCCCCGTCCATGAAGCCCTCGCAGGCAGCGCACAGCGCACGCAGCAGGCTTTCGCAAAGGTCCACCAATGAATGGTACTCGGGCCGGAACTCTATTCCGAGGCTGCCCGCTATGTAAGCGCAGATGACGTCGTCAGGGTTGTCGTATGCGGTCAGCAGCGACACCACGCGGTTTACTGCAGGCGAAGACTTGACATCCAGAGAATCGTCCGATATTACAGGGACGCCTTTCTGGAGCAGGTAGTCGGCCACTGCGGCGCCCGCCTTCCGGTTGCGCACGAGTACCGCAATATCTCCGAACGACGCCCCGGCGTCGCGCGCGCGGCAGATGCACCCGTAGGTCTTTTCGAGCTGGTCGGAGCAGAAGTCCACCTCCACCCTTCCGCCCTGGGCGTCGCCACGCATAACCTCCTGCGTCACATCGGCATAGATGTCGGACAGGCCGAGCCTTTCCGAGGCCATGCGGAAGAAGCCGTTGTTGAAGTGCACCACCTCGCGGGAACTTCTCCAGTTCCCCTGCAAGGTCTCCACCTCGGCATCCGGAAACGCCTCGAGCACCCCTGACGCCAGCAGGGACCAGTCCGAGTCCCTGAAGCGGTAGATGCTCTGCTTGACATCGCCCACTATCAGGTTGTGCCCGCCGCGCGACTCGCTCTCGCGCAGCAGCGGCAGGAAATTGTCCCACTGCACGTTGGAAGTGTCCTGGAACTCGTCGAGCAGGAAGCTGTCGTACCTGACGCCTACCTTCTCGTATATGAACGGGGCGTCGGAATCCCCTATTATGTCCCTGAGCAGCAGGTTGGACTCGTCGAGGCACATGACGTTCTTCTCCCTGAGCAGGGCGTCGAAAGCCGAATAGAACTCGCCAGCGAAGCCGAGGCTGAATATCCTGTCGCCTATCTCGCAGACGGTATTGTAGGCACGGAAACCCCTTTCCACAACCTCCATGGCCCGGGGAAGTTTCTTAAGCACCCGCTTCCTGCCCTCGAGACGGAACCTCTCGCTGCGGCTAACATCCTCCAGCCCAGCATTCCGCAGGGCGTCGATGAAGGAATCGCGCAGCTCCGCGCACGCCTTGCCCAGCCTTTCGAGCCTGTCCTTGGAATACTCGGCGAGCATGTCGATTCCGAGGCTCTCGGCGAGCTTCCCGCACTCCTCGGACTTGAGCTGGCTGCCCATGTCGTAGAGACTGCCCTCGATGTCGAGTTCGCTGCCCCTTTCAAGGCTGCCCTCGAGACTGCCGCTGATCCACCTCACCAGTTCCCTGTCGTCGGGGGTAAGCGAATCCAGGATCCTGTCCATTGCCTCCTGTATCAGGGACCTGCGGTCCAGTTCGATCTGATAGTCGGCCAACTGTCCTATCTCGCGCGAGAAGGCCTTGAGGGTACGCTGGAAGAAATGGTCGATCGTGCTCACGGAGAACGAACCGTAGTCGTGGAGCATGGCGACGAGGAGTTCCCTGGCACGGGGGTTCTCCGACGACAACCTGTACAGGTCGTCCAATATACGCTCCTTCATCTCCTCGGTAGCCTTGTTGGTGAATGTCACCGCAAGTATATGACGGTAGGCATCCTTCTGTCCTGACGAGAGAAGGATCCCGATATAAGCCTTGGACAACCGGTATGTCTTTCCCGAGCCGGCGCTCGCCCTGAGTATCTTCATCGGCAGCAGATGTTCTTGAAATCACACCACTTGCATACCTTATCGTCATCCGTCCTCGAGAAAGGCACGGAAGTGTCGGCTATCTCCGAGAGCAGTGTGCACACGGCATCGTCCATGAGGGACATGAAGGTATCGTCGAGCCTCACCGTCTCCACGCTCCTGACGAAAAGGCGCGAGGGCTTGTATATCGAATTCACGAAGACGCTGCCCTCCAGGGACTTGTCCGAAGCAACCATCTTGTCGTAGATATAGAGCTGCAGGGCGATCTTGGGACGGGGCTTGCCGGGCTGCCTCGAGAACAGGGCCTGCACGACCTTGTCGGCGTTCGAGGAATCGATCAGGAAGTCGGAATCCCCGACCTTGCCCGTCTTGTAGTCCACGACCCTTACCACTCCCGGCACCACGGAATCCAGACGGTCTATTATACCCTTGAAAGTGAAGCCCCCGAGGCTCGTGTAGCGCGTCGTCTCCAGGCCGAGTATGCGTATGGCCTCGGAACCCGAGGACTTGAGCAGTTCGATGTCGCGCTGCACGCACTTGCGCGCATAGCGGCAGATCAGGTCTTCGAAGATTATGTTCCTTCCCTCTATCTCGAAGGCGTTGAGTTCCTCGAGGATGAACCTGTCGACAATATCCCTTATCCTGTCTCCGTGCAGGAGCGAAGCGAGGTAAGGCTCCGCGACCTTGCCTCCGGGAACATCGTACAGGCAGCGCATGGTCTTGTGGAACACATTGCCTATCATGCCCTTGTCGAGCGATTCCGCCACCTCGTCACCGGGACGCAGGCGCCTGACATACGAATAGTAGAACTTGGCCGGACAGTCGAGGTAGCTCTGCAGTGCCGACGCCGAAAGCATGGAGCCGCGCAGCAACCCGACATCCTCCTCAGTCTTCACAATCTCGGGAGGCCGTATGCCGCGGCCGGTCTCGGCCGAAGCGGTATATCTTGTCACATCGGCCCCGAAATGCATGCGCAGCTGCTTGATATAGCGGCTCTCTTCACCGCTTTGCAGACCCTCGGTACGGGAGTCGTACAGCATCCAGACATTGCTTGCCCGCTGGACGAGCCTGTAGAAGTAATATGCCCATACGGCATCCTGGTATTCATATGTGGGGAGGCCGAAACCGCGGCGCAGTTCCGCAGGGATGAACGAAGAGCTGACGCTCCGTCTCGGGAAGATGCCCTCGTTGCACCCGAGTATGACCACGTTGTCGAAGTCGAGCGCCCTCGTCTCGAGCGGCCCCATTATCTGCAGGCCTTTCAGCGGCTCCCCGACGAACGGCACGCTGACGGAATTCACCAGTTTGTCCAGCAGCCGGAAATATGTCGCGGGAAGCACTTCGAGCGAGAACTTGCGCAGGCTTAGGACCGCCGTATAATAGGACTTCGCGAAATCGAGCTCCAGCGAGAGTTCCTGCCGGCCCTTGATGAGCGAGGCCACGAGGGAGAGCACCCTGCACTGATAGTCTCCGATACGGCGTATCTGCTCCGCGTCCGCGCGGTCGGGCTCGGTCACGACCGCAGAAAGCAGTTCCGACAGTACACCCGTCCCCCCGAAGGCATCGACAGGAACATAATACCCGGCAGCGGCACGTATGGACGCAATCCTCGCCGACGCGTCGTCGTCAAGCACCGAACGCAGGATGCTGTTGGAAAGCAGGGGCCACAGCTGCCTGTGATAGAAATACCACTTACCGTCCTTGCGGCGCAGATGCATCTGGAGTGCGGCCAGGTCGTTCATAAGCGACCACAGGCTGCTTCCGTGCATGGGATAGCCCATGGTGACGTTGATGTCGGAGATATGCCCGGGAATCGAATTGAGCACAGGTATGAGCAGACCTTCGTCGGGCAGTACCACGGCGGTGTCCATTCCCCTGGTTCCGAGACGCGCGAATATCTCGGGAAGCTGCTTCGCCTGCCCGACCGAAGAAGGCACTCCGAGCACGTTGAATGATGTGTGCGGCAGGGCTTCCGGCGCATCGGGCTCGAATGCCTGGGGAAAGTCTGCGACGTTGCGCGACATGAAGTACGAAGACTTGTTGGCGGCGTCCTTTATCCACGCGCTGCTGTAGTCCCAGCAGAACTCGGCGACGCCCGCGTTGCGCATACGGACGAGAAGCAGCCTCTCGCTCTCGCTGAGGGCGTTCAGCCCCACGAACACGAAGCGGTCGCTGCGTCTGAAGCGTTCCCCGAGTATATCCGTGACGGGGCGCTCCCCGAGCATCTCCGCAAGCCTGCGGTAAGCCGCTCCCGTATAGCACAGGCCCTTCACATCCAGGGCGGCGTTGAAAGAATCATACAGCGGCAGAAGCAGGTTCCATATGCTCCGGAAGGCCTCCTTGTATTTCCCTTCACCGTGGAAATGTCTGAAAAAACGCTCGAGCGCAGCCTTCTGGCGCTCGTCCAGATAATCCAGCGAATCCTGCAGCCCCCGGAAATCGGATATGTTGGTGAATATCTTCTCGGGATCGGCCAGATACTTGTCGACATCGTCGAAGTCGGAGAGCAGCACGCCGCCCCAGAAGATGAAATCGTCGAGAGCCTCGCACTGCGGGTTCAGAGCCTTGTAGCAGCCGTAGAGCTCGAGCAGCAGGGTCACCTGGTCGCACGGTCTCGCCCCGGTACACGCAAGTATGAATTCATCTATGGTGACGACGGCAGGAGAGATTACCGGCATGCGGCGCGCCGCCGCACATTCGCCCAGATATTTCTTCAGGAACACGCAGGAACGCCTGTTAGGCAGCACGAAACACAAGCGGGAGATCCCACCCCCGTCGAAATAATGTCCGGCAACCTGTTTCAGGAAAGGCGTCATGACGCTTCAGGCATATCGTCCTCGTCGTCTGCCGGACCAAGACCCGAAGAGAGCTCTTTCGGGATTATGGATTCGCGTCCTGCGGGCATACGCGCGGCAGAACCTATCTTCGCGCGCGAACGCCTGGGAGACAGACCCAGCTTCTCCAGCCTGTCGATCTTCTTCATGACCGACTGGTTCGAATCTGCAAGCTTTCTCTTGGACTCGTCGTAGGCCCTGGAAGCTCCGGCTATATACTCGCCTATCTTCACATAGGAATCCATCCAGCCTTTCAGCTGGGACATCAGGGCGGAAGCCGTATTGTAGACCTCCTCTATGTTCTTCTCCTGGTCGTGCTGCTTCCAGCTCATCAGGATCATGTTCAGCACTATCATCAGGTTCATCTGCCCGACTATCAGGACGTTTGCATCCCTGGCCCTCTGCCAGAGGGTGGGATCCTGCTCGAGCATCAGGCGGAAGGCACCCTCTATGGGCACGAACATTATGTTGTAGTCGAGCTTGCGCTTTCCGGAAGCCACATACGAGGCATAATCCTTGGTCTTGAGCTCGTCCACATGGCGCCTTATGCTGTCCACATGCTCTTTGGCGTAACGGTCGCGGTCGGCCTCCCCGGTCGCGTCCATATACTTCGCATAGGCCGTGAGGCTCACCTTCGAGTCTATTACGACCTCGGTATCGTCAGGATAATACACTATCACGTCCGGAATCATCACCCGGCCGCCTTCGCTGCGTATCTCGTGCCCCTGCTCATCGCGCAGCACCGACTGGGTATCGAAATGGACTCCCTCCTGCAGCCCTGAGTTCTTGAGCAGGTCCACGAGCAACATCTCTCCGAAGTCGCCCTGGACCTTCGAGCGGCCCCTGAGGGCGTCCGCGAGGTTGCGGGCCTCGTCACCCACGCTCTTCGACTGGTCTGTCAGGTTCTTTATCATCTCGCGCAGGGCGGCTTCTCCGGCGACAGCCCTCTCGGACGAAGCCCTGACGGACTTGTCGAACTCTCCGAACTTCTCGGCGACAGGCTTGAGGAGTTCTGCCATAGATTCGGTGTTCTGCCTGCGCAGGGCGGCACTATTCTGCTCCGAGAGCAGCCTGAACGACTCCTCCATTGCCTTCTTCTGGCTCTCGAACAGGGCCTTGCGCTCTTCCTCCATGGCGGTCCGGGCGCTCTCCCTTTCGGCTTCCAGCCGCCTCTGGGCCTCCAGCCTCTCCTCCATCCGGCTTTCGAGGCGCGCCTTGTCGGCGCGGAGGGACGAAAGCTCCGAATTGAGCTCCGCCAGCTCCGAGCCCTGCCTGCCCGTCCTGCGCAGGAGGACTCCGAGCAGGGCTATGGACGCAGCCAGCAGGACTGTCAGTATCAATACGGTTATATCCATGGTCAGCCTATCTTACTATTATCCTCTCTATCCTTCGCGGCACGGAAGTCAGGATCTCGTACGGTATTGTGCCGAGTATCGACGCCAGCTCGGACACCGTGGGATCTTCTCCGAAGACCGTAACCGTGTCGCCGGACTTCACGTCCAGCCCCGTCACGTCGAGCATGCACATGTCCATACAGATGTTGCCTATGGTAGGAGCCCTGTGCCCGTCGATGCTGAACGATGCGGCCCCACAGCCCAGATGCCTGTCTATGCCGTCGGCATAGCCTACCGGAATTGTCGCTATCACCGAACCGCCCGGAGCGACATGTCCTTTCCTGCCATAGCCTATGGTACCGTCCTCAGGCATGAGGTGCTTGACCTGCAGCACCTTGACCTTGAGCGAGGCCACGGCGTCGAGTCTTACGCCAGGAAGGGCGCTGATGCCGTATATGCCTATTCCGAGCCTTACCATGTCGAACTGAAAGTCCGGGAACCTCTCTATGCCGGCCGAATTGAGTATATGCCACATCGGCCTGTAGTCCAGGGCCTCCCCCACGCGGGCGGCATTCTGCCTGAAAAGCCCGATCTGAGCGAGCGAGAAGGCATCTTCGGCAGGATCCTCGGCCGCCGCGAGATGTGAATACAGCGACATCACCTTCACCTCGCGATGCGAGTGCAGGAAAGAGATCAGTTCGTCCAGTTCGGAGCTCATGAATCCCAGACGGTGCATGCCCGTGTCGAGCTTTATGTGCACCGGATAGCCCTCGACCCCTCGGGAAGCGAGGAAGTCGCAGAGCGCACGCAGCGTGTACATGTTCGGGATGCCGGGCTCCAGCCTGTACTCGAGTATTTCGGGAAAGAAGTCCGTCCCGGCGGTCAGCACCAGTATGGGCAACGATATTCCGTTGCGCCTGAGTTCCATTCCCTCCACCGGCAGAGCCACCGCGAGGTAGTCCGCACCCTCGGCCTGGAGCATCGATGCGAACTCGACGGCGCCGTGCCCGTATGCGTTGGCCTTCACCAGCACCAGCAGCCGCGTGGACGGCTTAAGGCGGGACCGGAAATAACGGAAATTATTCCTGAGGCCGGACAGGCTCAGTTCCAAACGCGAAAAGTCATTCTCACCGTACATCTTTACCGCACATCTGAAAAACTTTACAAGATACGAAAAAAGCCCGAAGCACGACAAATTTATTTCTCTTTCCGACCACTTCCTCCCTCCGGACGCCGCCCGGAAATACCCCGACACGGCCGCATACGGAAGCAGGCCGGCCACTGTCATGGCCAGCCTGCTGCTGTATCGGACTGAGGATCCCGCTTAGAAACGGTCCTCTGAAGATACGGTGAGTTTCTTGCGACCGTGTGCGCGGCGCGATGCAAGCACCCTGCGTCCGTTGGGAGTGCTCATGCGCTCACGGAAGCCGTGCTTGTTGACTCTCTTGCGGTTTGAAGGTTGATATGTCCTTTTCATTATCTTTTATTTTTTAATTACTCGGATTTGGGAGGGCAAAGATAATCTTTTCCGATTTCAATTACAAATTTTTCAGCAAAATAGTCGTCTTCCAGCCAGTCGGAAATGCTCCATACGCGTATGTTGCCCGGCGCCACGCGGCATCTCTTCACTAGGGCGTAAATCTCGGCGTTCACATCCCCTCCCTTCAGGTAGAGTATGCTCCTTTCGAACTTTCCCCTGACCCAGGGATAGAAGTTCTCGAGCGAAGTCACGGCCCTGGACACCACCCAGCCGAACTTCTCGTCGAGGCTCTCCGCCCTCGCGTTCACGCAGCGCACGTTGGCAAGTCCCATTTCCTGAGCGATGCTCTGCGCCACCGTCACCTTCTTGCGTATCGAATCGCACAGCACGAACCCGGCCTCCGGATGCGCCATGGCGAGCGGTATCCCGGGAAAGCCGCCACCCGTGCCGAGGTCGAGCACCTTTGCACCCTCCCACACGCCAGGCGGATAGAAGCGGGAAAGATATTCCGATATCGCGAGCGAATGCAGTATGTGATGCTCGTAGATATTGTCTATGTCCTTGCGGGAGATGACATTTATCCTGTCGTTCCATTCTCCGTACAGCCCTATGAGGCGCGAAAAGTCAGTCTTCTGCATCACCGTTCAGATTTTCGAGCAGCGCCTTGGCGCGGCGTATCCTGGTCCGTACCGTATTCAGTTCGAGTCCGAGCTCGTCGGCTATGGCCTTGTAGGACAGGCCGTCGATAAGCCGCTTGAACGCCACTTCGCGATAGAGGTCCGGAAGGCCTTCGACCCCTGCCCTCAGGCTGGCCTCGTCCTCGCTCTTGATCATGTCTTCGAGGGCGGAGGTCGGACTGTCCTCGAGGCTGTCGAGTTCGGAGACATTCACATTGCCGTCGTCTATCGAGACCATACGGCGTGTCTCCCTGCTCTCGGACTCCAGCACATCGAGGGCGGTGTTGCGGGCTATGACCTTGAGCCAGGTGGAGAACCTGCTCCTGGAGGGGTCGTAGCTGCATATCTGCCTGAAAGCCTTCTCGAAGCTGCGGGAACAGATATCGTCGATGAAGAATCCGTCCATCATGCCCAGAGACGAGACCAGATATGCGCGCAGGGACTCGATATTCGTGTCCCAGAGCTCTGTGAAGGCGGTTCCATCGCCCTGTACTGCCCTCCTGACCAGTTCGTCAGTGGGCGTCAAGCCAGTTTTTGCCATAGTTGCACTCTACAGTCAGAGGGACGGAGAGCTCCGTAACGCCCTCCATTTCCCGGATTAAGATCTCCCTTACGCGCTCCAGTTCGTCAAGCGGCACCTCAAGCAGCAGCTCGTCATGGATCTGGAGTATCATCTTCGACCTGAGCCCCTCCTTTCGCAGAGCCGAGTCGACGGCTATCATGGCCAGCTTGATTATGTCCGCCGCGCTGCCCTGCACGGGAGCATTGACGGCGTTCCTCTCCGCAATCGCCCTTACCGAGCCGTTGCGCGAATTGATGTCGGCGATATAGCGCCTGCGGCCGAAGAGGGTCTCGACATAGCCGTTCTCGCGCGCGAAACGCAGCGTGGAGTCTATGAAATTCCTTATGGAGGGGAAGGATGCGAAATAGCCGTCGATTATCTTCCTCGCCTCTTCGCGGCCGCAGTGCAGCCTCTGGCTCAGGCCGAACGAGGATATGCCGTACATTATCCCGAAGTTGGCCGTCTTGGCTATGCGCCTCATGTCCGGACTCACTTCCTCTACGGGCACCGAGAATATCTTCGACGCCGTTGCCGCATGGATGTCCTGACCGGCGTTGAAGGCCGCGATCAGATGTTCGTCGCCGCTCATGTGGGCCATCATACGCAGTTCTATCTGGGAATAGTCCGCCGACATCAGCACCCTGTCGGGAGCCCCCGGCACGAACGCCCGGCGTATCTCCCTGCCGAGATCGGTACGGATAGGAATGTTCTGCAGGTTGGGATTGGACGACGACAGCCTTCCGGTCGAGGTCAGCGCCTGGTTGAAGGTGGTGTGCACCCTTCCGTCCCCGGGCGAGACATATCCGGCGAACGGCTCTATATAGGTGGAAAGCAGCTTCTTGAGGGCACGGTAGTCGAGTATGGCCTCTATAATCGGGCTGCGAGCGGAAAGTTCCGACAGAGTCTGCTCGTCGGTGGGCCAGCTGCCCTTCCTGGGCTTGCGCGCCGCCGGGTCGAGACGCAGCTTCTCGAATATCACCGTCCCTATCTGCTTGGGCGACATTATGTTGAGTTCCGGTTCCCCGGCAAGGTCGCGTATCTGTCTCTCGCGCTCCAGCATCCTGGAACGCAGCGAGGAGGCAAAGTCGTCGAGCGAGTCCAGGTCTATCTTGACTCCGGCAAGCTCCATAGACGACAGCACCCTGATCAGGGGCTCCTCTATCCTGTCGTAAAGGCCGGCAAGGATTCCGTCTCCGGCCCTGAGTTCCCGTATGAGCCTGTCTGCAAGGGGCAGCAGCAGGCGGACACGGAGGAATGAGTCCGTACCTGCGGCATCGTCGGAAGCGGCATCGAAAAGGGACGCGGACTGCTCCGGCCTTCCGGCACCGCCGTCGATATCGAGGCCGAGATAGTTCAGCGCGAGGTCTTCCAGCTTGTGGCTCCGTTCCGGATTGAGCAGGTAGTGCAGCAGTTCCACATCTTCCAGCCGTCCCTCGAGGCTTATCCCACGCCGGGCAAGGAAGTTCACTACAGCCTTGAGGGAGCAGCCGGCCTTGACCGTAGCGGCATCTTCCATGAGGCCTCTGAAATCCTCGGGACTCCCCTCCGCGACAGACACGCCGTCGCACACCCGGAGCCTCTCTCCGCAAAGTTCCACGGCCACCCTGCCCGGGCGTATCAGGGAGGCGTCCGCCAGCCTGCACTCCGGTATGGGAACGGATGCGGGAGAGCCTGCCTCAGACTGCATTACTGCGGCCGGAGCGGGAGAACCGGCAGACCCGGGGACGGAGGAACCGGCTGGCGCAGGAACGGAGGAAGCGGCTGGCGCAAGGGCGGAAGAGCCGGCGGCGCCGCAGCACAGCCTGCGCAGCAGTTTCTTGAGCGAGGGGAACTCATACCTGTCGAGCAGCGAATCTATACCCGAAGTATAGGCCGTATCGAACACAAGCTCTTCCAGGCCGGTGCCGAAAGGCACGTCGGTGCGTATCGTGACGAGCTTCTTCGAAAGGAAAATATAGTCCCTCGCGGCCTCGAGGCTCTGTTTCTGCCGGGGCGTGAGTTCTTCGATATGGGCATATACACCCTCGAGGCTGCCGTATTTCGCCAGCAGCTTCGACGCGCCCACAGGACCTATTCCCTGCACGCCGGGCACGTTGTCGGAACTGTCGCCGCACAGCGCGAGTATGTCTATCACCTGGGAGCAGGAGGCTATCTTCCACTTGTCGCAGACCTCGCGGGGGCCGAGGATTTCGTTGTCGGAACCGGACTTGCCGGGCCTGTACTGGAAGATATGCTCCGTCACGAGCTGGCCGTAGTCCTTGTCGGGCGTGACCATGTATATGTCCATATCGTCCGAGGCGAACCTGACCGCAGCCGAACCTATGGTGTCGTCGGCCTCGAAGCCGGGCACCATGAGCACGGGAATCCTCATTGCCGAGACTATTTCGCGGAGCGGGTCAAGCGCATCTATCACGAGCTGGGGAGTCTCTCCCCTGTTTGCCTTGTAGGGCGGGTAGAGTTCGTTGCGGAACGTCCCGCCGGGAGGATCGAAACTCACTCCCACATGCGTAGGCCGCTCGCGTTCCAGCATCTCGAGGAGATACTTGACGAATCCGAACAGTATGGACACGTCCTCCCCTCTGGAATTGACCATAGGCCTGCCCAGGAAGGCATAGTACATCTTGAAAATCAGCGCGTGGCCGTCTATGAGAAATAATTTCATCGTCGGCAAAGTTAAGAAAGTAATTCGTATTTTTGCACAGGCCCGGAATATTGTTATGGAATCGTTCAAAGTGCTCTCTCCCTCGGACGCCCTGGAACTGGATTGCCTGGCGGCTCTGCCGTCGGGGAAGCCCTGTGCCGCCGTACAGATACTGCACGGGATGTGCGAGACCAAGGAAAAATACATCCCCTTCATGGAATATCTCTCCTCCAAGGGGATAGCCTCGGTCATACACGACCAGCGCGGCCACGGACGCAGCATCAGGGACGCCTCCGACCTCGGGTACATGTACTCCGGAGGCTGGGAGGCGATGACAGGCGACGCCCTGGAGGTGAGACGCGCAGCGCAGGAGCTTTTCCCGGAATGCAGCCATGCCCTGCTCGGCCACAGCATGGGCTCGCTCGTCGCGCGCAGCGTTGTCAAGAGATACGACTCGGATGTGGACTGCCTGATACTGTGCGGCTGCCCGGGCTATAACCCGTGGTGCAGCATGGGACAGGCGCTGACAAGGATGCTCGGAAGCCTGAAAGGCGACAGGCACCGTTCCCGCCTGCTGCAGCGTCTCACATTCGGCAGCGGCGGCGCGGGCAGCGACAGGCCCGGAGGATTCATATTCACCGTCAACGGATTTTCGACGCTCGCGTCACTGATGCGCGACAGCGGCTCCGCGGACAGCTGGACGGCGCGCAACCCGCAGCTCAGGGTGCTTTTCGCCTCCGGGGTGGAAGACAGGTACATGCGCTCGAGGGCATCGTTCGCAAGGATGGTGCGCAGCATAACGGAGGCCGGATACCGCGACACGCGCATTGCGGTCTATCCGGGAATGCCTCACGACATACTCAACGGCCGGGGAAGATCCGGCAACGGCGAAAATATGAAAGTATGGAAAGACATAGCGGATTTTCTGAGATAAGCGCTGACGAGAGGTTCATGCGCGCCGCACTCGAAGAGGCCAGGGCCGCGCTCGCGGAAGACGAGATACCGATAGGGGCCGTGGTCGTATGCAAGGGACGCGTGATAGGACGGGGGCACAACATGGTGGAGCGTCTCGCAGACCCGACGGCACATGCCGAGATGATAGCCCTGACCGCCGCTACCAATGCCTTGGGCGGCAAGTACCTGAGCGACTGCCGCCTGTATGTGACTGTCGAACCCTGCCCCATGTGCGCCGCCGCACTCGGCTGGGCTCAGCTCGGAAGTCTCGTCTACGGAGCTCCCGACCCCAAGAGAGGCTACAGCCTCTTCACCCCCGGCCTGCTGCACCCGAGAACGGAAGTCAGCAGCGGAGTGCTGCAGGACGAATGCAGCTCGCTGGTAAAGGAGTTCTTCAAGGCAAGACGGTAATAATCTATGCTTATCGCAGAAATTACCGTATAATACTCCTGTCCCCATGCTGCAAGCCTTACGGGTATGCCTCCCCGGCAGCGTTTACCCTCGTTGGGATAGCTGCCGTGGAGGCATACCCGTAAGGCCACGACCGATAAGGATACATAGGTATTTTTGCGGATAAGCATAAATTATTCGTATCTTTGTCGCTCGGACTGAGGTATGGTGTAATGGTAGCACTACAGATTTTGGTTCTGCCTGCCCAGGTTCGAATCCTGGTACCTCAACAACTGTCTCTCCACCGCTGCCGGAATCCGGCAGGTGGACTCGTAAACTGTTGCTCTTTACCATTGCTTTTGGACTTTGTCCAACTTTGTTGGTACAGTTCACCGCCGCGATGTAAAAACCTGAGAACCGGGTGCTTTTGGAAATGTATGGCTGTCAATTGCTTGCAATTGGCACAGGTTCGCAAGTCGGTGTTTTTGAGGCGACCAAAGAACAGGCGTCTCCAAAAAATATGCCTCTGAGTGGCCTGCATGGCCGTTTTTGTAAAGCACCCGGTTCCAGGTTTTTACATCTGCCGCAACTGCGGGCACATGGAGGAAGAGTTGTCCGGGCCTGTACCTCCGGGAGACTGTTCTCAGGGGTTTATGTCTCCCGAAGGCACAAGCACAAGCACGGACACAGGCACGGACACCGCATGAACAGCAGCTGCGATATTTCAATACCACACGGAGGAGTTCGTCCGGTGTATATGGCTGCGGAGGCATAAACCCCGGAGAACAGCCTCCGCAGTCACATACAGCGGACAGTCAATACCACTGCCGCGCGGCAGAAAGGATGACCAGTCGAAGCCGGCATCGCGCACAGTCGTAAAAAATTCCATACGGAAAACTATATTTTTGTTAAAAACGACATATTCCGGTAGCCGATCTGTAACAAGATTTAACATTTTTATACCTGAACGTTAAAATCTACTTCATAACCGCGAGGTACTTTTGCACTCGGAAAAACGAGTGTATCAGTGAATTGAAGTATGGTTAGATTCTTGACAGCATCCGCTGCCGCAGCAGCCCTGTTTTTATTTCCTATTGAAAGACTCCACGCAGAAAACATCACGGAAGCCGAAGAAGGCCTCAGAGGTACGATAGCAGACCTCGTGACGGGCGAAACCCTTATCGGCGCGGCTATCCTCATCGAAGGTACGACTGAAGGCGCGGTGACCGACCTCGACGGAGCGTATACGCTCCCCCTCGAGGCGGGAAGCTACGACCTGTCCGTCTCATACATCGGCTACAAGACCCTGAGCCTCGATGTGACGATCAATCCCGACGGCTCCGGAGAGGTCGAAGCTGAGGACCCCTCATCGCTCGCATACGGAGAAGAAGGCGGACTCACTATCTATCTCGAGCCTGACAACGAAGCCCTCAAGGACGCGGTGGTCACGGCAAGGAAGAATCTCGAATCGCTGCAGGCGCTGCAGAACGAGAGGATAATGTCCGGCTTCGCAATAGAGAACATGGGAGCGAAGGAAATGAGCATCAAGGGCATATCCAACGCCCAAGAGAGCGTCGCGAAACTGTCGGGAATATCTATAGCCAGCGCCGGCCAGCTGATAGTGCGCGGCCTCGGCGACAG
The DNA here is from genome assembly GCA_001915575.1 of Bacteroides sp. CAG:1060_57_27. Taxonomy (GTDB): domain Bacteria; phylum Bacteroidota; class Bacteroidia; order Bacteroidales; family UBA932; genus Cryptobacteroides; species Cryptobacteroides pullicola. Next base: position 122,770 of record MNQT01000023.1, read on the forward strand.
GTACAGCACCACCACGCTCAACGGGCTGCCGATAGCGTCGCCCAATCCCGACAACAAGCTCATCCCCCTCGACATATTCCCCTCGTCGACAATCCAGAACATCACGGTGAGCAAGGTCTATGAGGCGAGTTCCTTCGCCGACTACTCCGGCGCACATGTGGACATCAGCACCAAGGAGGGCGCCGAGAGCGAAGACTTCTTCAACATCTCGTTCTCGAGCGGCGGATATTTCCACACCCTCTCCAACGGCTTCTACCGCATGGACGGGAAAAGCCTGTTCCTCACACCCGGGCTGGATCCCGCAGTAAGGGGCATGTCATCATCTGAATTCGAGGACTACTCCCGCAGCAAGGACATCTTCGGCACGAGCTTCCGCACCTACGGCAGGAAGGCGCTTCCCGACCTCAACGGAAGTATCGGATTCGGCCGGAACTTCGAAGTCGGCGGCCAGAATCTCGGCGTGCTCGCCTCGGCAAGCATCAAGACCGGCGACGAGACCATGACCGACGCGTTCTACAGGACCTACGAAGCCAGCTCGCAGGGAAAACTCAAGAGTGACTACAACTACGACAGCTACAGGCAGAAAATAGACATCGCAGCCCTGCTCGACATCGACTACACCCTCAGGGAGAGCGACAACATAGGCTTCACGGCATTCTTCGCCCGCAACGCCAGCGACACCCACCTCGACCGCCGGGGATTCGACTACCAGGAAACCTACGACCTCGTCGGCAGCAATCAGGTGACGCATATCTATACCTTACAGAACTACCAGCTCTCCGGCCACCACGACCTCGACGCGTGGGACATCGACTGGGGTGCATCCTATTCCCTCACATCCAGCGACGAGCCCGACAGGAGGCAGGTGATGTACCGCAGGGGCACCGACGGACAGCTGCGCTTCTTCGACCTCAACCAGCAGGAGACACAGAGATACTTCGGCAACCTGGACGAGAACGAGCTCGTAGCCGACATCAAGGCCAGCTACAGCTTCGGCGACGACAACAGGCTGCGCTTCGGTCTCACCGCCAAGGACAAGACCCGCGCGTTCAGGACTACGAGATTCTACTATAATCTCCGGGACCTCGACGAGCAGATAGGCGATGTCCACAATCCCGACGCCTACCTGAACTTCGAGAATATCAGTAGCGGCCTCATAACTATCAAGAAAAACCAGTACGCCAGGGATCAGTACGACGCCATGAACCTCATCGGAGCGGCATTCGTCGAGACCGACCTGCACTTCGGAGAGAAATGGCAGCTCAACGCCGGACTGCGTTTCGAGGCCAGCCGCCAGAGTGTCGACTACAACGACGACGTGGAGGATCTCACCCGCAAGCTCGACGCCTTCGACCTCTTCCCCGCCGTCAATCTCAGATACAACATAGCCGACAGGAACATGCTCAGGCTTTCGCTCTCGCGGACGGTCACCAGGCCCTCCTTCGTCGAGATGGCCCCGTTCCTCTACCAGGAGAGCTTCGGCGGCGCACAGATAAGAGGTAACGAGAACCTCATGAACGGCTACAACTACAATGTGGACCTCAGATACGAGATCTTCTCTGACACGGGCACCGACATGTTCGCCGCCACGGCATACTACAAGTTCCTGCAGAATCCTATCGAGAGGACGCAGCGACTCTCCGGAGGAGCCACCGAGCATTCGTTCCAGAATGCGGAGAACGGCCTCGCGGCAGGACTCGAGCTCGAGTTCCGCAAGGAGATAGTCCGAGACCTCACCGTAAGCGCCAACGGTTCGCTGATGTACACCAACGTCATCCTACCCGAGGGCGGCTCATACACCAACGACCGCAGGTCGCTCCAGGGAGCATCGCCCTACCTCGCGAACGCAGACATCAGCTACACCCCCTCGTTCAGCAACGGTGGAAGCCTCAGCCTCGCCCTGCTCTACAACCTGCAGGGTCCCAGAATCCACGCCGTCGGCGTGATGGGCCTGGGAGATGTGAAGCAGATGCCCGTACACACCCTCGACTTCAACGGAGCCTACAACTTCGACGAGCACTTCTCACTGAAGTTCGCATTCAAGAATCTGCTCGACACCACGATACGGTTCACGCAGGATATCCCCAATGCCGGACGCACGGTCGAGGTGGAGCAGTGGAAGGTCGGAACCGGCTTCGAAATCGGGATAAGCTATTCGCTCTGACAATAAGATATTGAAGATACAAACCCAACAACAAACAAAAAATTTATGAAAACAAGCAAAATTCTCATGTCAGCCCTTATGGCTGCGCTCGTGGTCACAGGTCTCAGCTCCTGCAACAAGAACGGAGGAAACACCACCTCGGGCGGTGACGACTACACCCTCGGCGGACGCATCACCGAAGACCTCACCCTCGACAGAGGCGAGACCTACCGGCTCGAAAGCAGCCTCCAGGTCGTTGCACCCGCGACCCTGACTATCGAACCCGGCGTGACTGTCATCGCCGACGAGAGCGCGGGAAGCGACAACATCATCTACATCCTCATCGAGCAGGGTGCCAGGATAATGGCTGAAGGAACCGCTTCCGAGCCTATCGTGATGACCTCCGAGAACAAGGAAGCAGGCGCATGGGGCGGCCTCCACATCTGCGGGAAGGCCCACACCAACGCCGACGGCGCCACCACTTCTGAAATCGGCAACGCAGCATACGGCGGAGACAGCGAGAACGACAACTCCGGAGTCCTCAAGTACATCCGCATCGAATACTCCGGCCTTGCCCTCGACTCCGAGCACGAGGCCAACGGAATCTCCCTCTACGGAGTGGGCAACGGCACCGAGATTTCATACATCCATGTGGTCGACGGCTCTGACGACGGCATCGAGTTCTTCGGCGGCTCCGTGAACATCGACCACTGCATCGTCGAGAACTGCACCGACGACTCCTTCGACTGGACCGAGGGCTGGAACGGCACCGCCGAGTACATCATCGCATACCAGAGCGTAGACGAGTGCGACTGCCTTATGGAGTGCGACAACAACGGTGACAACAACGACGCCGAGCCCGTAGCGCATCCCACTATCCGCTACGCCACCTTCATCGGCAACAACAGCACCGAGAACCACAGGGGCCTGCGCCTGCGCGAGGGAACCTATGTGACCCTGAGCAACGCCCTCGTATGCGGCAAGCCCGATCCTATCACCCTCCAGACCGCACAGACAGTCGCTTCGTTCGATAACGGCACATCTTCAATCACCAATACCGTAATCGTCGGCGAACTCCTCAACGAAGAGGGCAGCGGCTACAGCAACGCCGACTTCCTCGCAGCCGAGGGCAACAGCTCCGTAGATGAGATCAGCTTCACCGACAAGTATGTCGGAATGGTCGGAGAGAGCGGAGCGGTATCGGCCGACGACGACTGGACCGCATGGGTCAGGTAATCACTTCACTCCATTTTTCCAATACGACAAGCAGAATGAGGCGGCCCGCGACGGTGCCGCCTCATTCGTATCGTCCCGGAAACTCCCTATTCCGACTTGCGGTAGCTCGCTATGGCCCATGAAACCATGACGGCGCCTATCGCAACGAGTCCGAGCGTATCCTGCCATACATCGGCCAGGGTGCTTCCCTTCAAGAATACCGAACGCATCGCATCGGCATAGTACCTCATGGGGTTGATGTATGTCAGGGCCTGCGCCCAGTCCGGCATGGATGCTATCGGAGTGAAGATGCCGCTCATCAGCATGAAAACCACGGCGAAGAACCATATGACGAACATCGCCTGCTGCGAGTTGGAACTGTAGTTCGAGATAAGCAGCCCGAGCCCCGCCATGACGACCATGTCGAGCGTGGTGAAGAGGTACAGCACGGCCAGGCTCCCCTTGCACACATAGCCGAACACCAGCCATGCGATAAGCAGGCATGCGCTGAGTATGAAGAAGGCTATGGCCCAGTAGGGTATCATCTTGCAGACTATGAACGCAGTCTTGCTTACCGGGGTGACATTCATCTGCTCGATTGTTCCGGCCTCTTTCTCGGCGACTATGTTGAGCGCGGGCAGGAAGGCGGTAATCATGGTTATCGCTATGACTATCAGGGCAGGAACCATGAACAGCTTGTAGTCCATGTAGGGGTTGAAGCTGTACTGCTCGGAGACCACGACCGACGTAGCCGCGGCAATGGTACCGCCGGGAGCCTGCCTGCCGGCAAGGTAGTCCCTGACGCAGCCGAGCAGGTACTGCGAGCCTATGCTGCCCTTGGAGCCGTTCACCGCGTTGACCTTGATTCCGAGCGGGAGTCCCGTCCCGAGGACAAGCTCCCTGTCGAAGTCCGGCATTATCGTCAGGACGGCGTCGGCCTTGCCGTCGTCCATAAGCTTCTGCGCGGAGGCTCCGTCATGGCACACGTCTACGAGCCTGAAATACCCCGACGAAATGCATTTCTCCACGAGCAGCGCCGACTCGCGGCTCGTGCAGTTGTCGACGACCGCAAGGTCGATGTTCCTGATGTCCATGCTCACGGCGAACGGGAACACGAGCATCATCAGCACCGGAAAGGCCAGGGCCATCCTCGGAAGGCCCGGATCCCTGAAAAACTGCTTGAACTCCTTTTCGAGAAGATATTTCCACATGACTCGTCCTCCCTTACTGCAACCTTGTCTTGAAACTCCTTATGCTGAGGGCCAGCAGTGCCGCGGCCATAAGGGTCAGCACGGTCAGCTCCCCGGCTATCGAGGAGAGCCCGACACCCTGTATCATCAGTTTCTTGACCATGACTATGAACCATTTCGCCGGAATGATGTCGGAGAACCACTGGAGCGCCAGGGGCATGTTCTCGCAGGGGAAGATGATTCCGGAGAATATCATCGTAGGCATCGTGAGCCCCATTCCGCAGATAAGCATGGCCGTCCTCTGGCTCGACGAGACCACCGAGACGAGTATGCCTATCGCAAGGGACGCCACCACGAACACCAGCGCCACCAGCGAGAGCAGCGCGAGGCTTCCCTTGACCGGAACTCCCATAACATAGTGCGACAGCAGCAGTATGCTCGCGAAATTGACCGCCGAGAGCAGCAGGTAGGGCATGAGCTTGCTGAGTATTACCCACACGGGCTTGACCGGCGAGACGAGCAGCAACTCCAGCGTCCCGGTCTCCTTTTCCCTGACTATGGACACGGCCGTCATCATCGAGCATATCAGCATAAGTATCAGGCCCATTACTCCGGGCACGAAGTTATACGACGACTTCATCGCGGGGTTGTAGGCCAGCTGGACGACAGGCGTCATGGACACGGCCTGCTGTCCGCCCTGCACGACTCCGGCCACATAGCTGGTGACCACCCTCGCCGTATTGGGGTCCGAGCCGTCTCCGACCACCCTCAGCCGGGCACCGTCCTCCGAGGCCGTCTGCATCCCGAAATCCCTCTCGAAGCACACCACGGCGTCCGCCCCGTTCCTGCGGAAGAGGTCTTCGATATCGTCGGCAGAGGAAAGCAGCCCGGCGTATTCCATATACGGATTGTGGCATATCCTGTCCACTATCTTCCTGGCCTCGGGGTCGAGGATATCGCCGCAGAAGGCGATTCTCGCACAGTTTACCTCCGTACTGACGGCAAAGCCGAACAGTATTATCTGTACGACAGGCATTATCATCACTATGAGCACCGTCCTGCGGTCTCTGAATATGTGGCGGAACTCCTTCCGCACCGATGCCAGGAACTCTTTCATGACTATTCCCTCCTTTCCGCCCTTCCGGCGACCGTCCTGAACACCTCGTCCATGTCGATGCCCGAGTACTCCCTCTTGAGGCTCTCGGGAGAGCCGAGCGCAGCAATCCTCCCGTCTACCATTATCGACACACGGTCGCAGTACTCCGCCTCGTCCATGTAGTGGGTGGTCACGAAGACGGTCGTGCCTTTCGTCGCGGTATCGTATATCAGTTCCCAGAACCTCCTGCGTGTCTCGGGGTCTACGCCTCCCGTAGGCTCGTCGAGAAAGACTATACGGGGCTCGTGTATCAGGGCTATGCAGAAAGACAGCTTCTGCTTCCAGCCGAGCGGCAGGGAGGCGGCGAAACGGTCCCTTTCCGGCGCCATGCCGAGCATGGAGAGCATCGAGCGGGTCTTTGCCTCTATCTGCCTGTCGTCCAGGCCGTATATTCCACCGAACAGGCGTATGTTCTCTCCCACGGTGAGATCGGGATACAGCGAGAACTTCTGGCTCATATAGCCTATGTGCCGCTTTATCTGCTCAGGTTGGCGGCAGATGTCGAAGCCCGCCACATGCCCTCCGCCTGCAGAAGGCCTGCTCAGTCCGCAAAGTATCCTCATGGCCGTGGTCTTGCCGGCCCCGTTAGCGCCGAGAAAGCCGAAGATCTCCCCCTTGCGCACGTCGAAGCTGATATCGTCGACGGCCGTGAAACTGCCGAACCTCTTGCTGAGGTGCCTCACCTGCATTGCATATCCTTCCGTGTCCATTTTCCTGAAAGCTGCATGAATCTGTCTTCTATTCCGGGAGCTATCTCCCTCGCGCTGCAGTCGCCGAATCCTGCCTGTCTCGCGGCGGCGACTATGGTCCCGGCGTCGGTCACCTCCGGGTCGTAGCTCAGATGATGCGAGTCTCCGAACGAGAAGCATCCCGCCACGCCTGGGAGGGTCCTCAACATCTTGAGCAGGGGGTACATGCCGCTTCCGCTGACGGCGAGCAGCCCGTACGGAAAGCGGGAGACTATCTGCGAGGGTGTCCCAGTCTCGAGGATCTCGCCGTCGCGTATCAGTGCGAGGGTGTCGCAGCGCGCCGCCTCGTCCATGTAGGGAGTCGACACGAAGACCGTCACGCCCGTTTCCCTTATCCTGCCGAGCATGGTCCAGAAGTCCCGGCGGCTCACCGCGTCCACTCCGGTGGTAGGCTCGTCAAGGAACAGCACGGACGGCCTGTGCACGAGGGCGCAGCACAGTGCGAGCTTCTGCTTCATGCCTCCCGAGAGCTTCCCCGCCCTGCGGTCGCGGAACGGCTCTATCTGGGAATATATTTCCTTTATCGTCCCGTAGTTCTTTTCGACCGTCGTCCCGAACAGGGTCGCGAAGAACTCCAGGTTCTCCCTCACGCTGAGGTCCTGGTACAGCGAGAACTTCCCGGGCATATAGCCTATGGCCTTCCTTATGGCACGGTAGTCCCTGACGACGTCCATTCCGCAGACCCTCGCCGAGCCGGAGTCGGGCAGCATCAGCGTGGTCATGATCCTGAACAGGCTGGTCTTCCCCGCCCCGTCAGGCCCGATGAGCCCGAAGATCTCCCCCTCGGCCACGTCGAGCGAGATCTCCTTCAGAGCGGGCGTGCCGGAATAGGCCTTTGATATCCCCCGTGTCTCGATAGCGTTCATGGCTCAGTGCGCAAGTACATATGCATACATTCCGAGCCGGAGCGGGGTGCCCGCCGGAAGCGTGACCTTGACAGCATACACCATGTCGGCCCTCTCGTCGCGCGTCTGGATGTTCTTGGGCGTGAACTCGGCCTCTGAGGCTATCCAGCTCACCGTTCCCTCGTATTCCGTCAGACGGTCGGAACCGTCGTCGGGGAACACCCTGACCCTGTCTCCGACCTGCAGTCCGGCAAGGGCTTCGGTAGAGAAATACGCCCTGACATAGAGGGCGTCCATGTCGGCAAGCTCGAAGAGGGCCTTGCCCGAACTGACAGACTCACCGCGCTCGACATACTTAGTAAGCACGGTACCGTCTATGGGCGCGCATATCCGGCACTTGGCTATCTTGTCCGAAGTCTGGGCTATCTGCACGTCGAGGGTCGACATCTCGCACTCCACGCTGGCGTTGTTCTGCCTGTAGTTCTGCTCCGCAGCGGCGATCTGGGCCTCGAGCACGGCCACCTGCGATGTCAGGTCGTCCACCTGCTTCTGCGTACCCGCATCCTTCTCAAGCAGCGCCGATGCACGGCCGAGTTCGGTGCGGAGGTTCTCGAGCTGCGCGTACTGGGCCTGCATCTGGCAGGCGATGTCGACCAGCTTCACCTCCGCGCTCCGCTTCCTGCTCAGCAGCTCCTCGCGCTGGAGATAGAGCTGAACCGTGTCTATGCAGCCGACGCAGCAGCCCTCCGTGAGCCTGTCTCCTTCTTCGATACCGAGGTCCACCACGCGGCCGGAACTTTCCGCGGAGACTGTCACCTCCACGGCATCCACCTGCCCGCAGGCATCGAAGTCCGGTGTCGTCGCGCGGCATCCGTCAAGGACCGCAAGAACCGCAAGCGAGGCGATGCATGCCGCAGATGCCGGCCGTACCCTGAACAATCTGTCATTCTCCATATCCCATACAGTTTTTAAGGTCATATATTGCCATGAGCAGCTGGATCTCGTGAATGGACTCAGATACCCTGGCGTTGTATTCGTCGTCGATTCTCTTCATAAGGTCGGTCATGGAGATGGTCCCGTTGCGGTACTGCTCCTCTCCGGCTGCCCTTACCGACTCCTGGAGGGCGATTATCTCCCTGTCCTTGTCCAGAAGCGTGCGGGCCTTGTCTATCTCTCCCCTCATCTGGGCGGCGCTGAGTTCGGTGTTGAGCAGGAAGGCCTGCCTGTCGGACTCAAGCGTGCGCATCTGGGCGTCTATCTTGCGCCTGTCGTTCCTGCGGGTATAGAGCGCCCCGATATCCCACGACATATGTATTCCGGCGGTGTAATACGGCTGGAAGCTGTTCTCGAGGATGTTCAGTCCCGGCCGTCCCACGCCCGCCTGCACGGACAGGCTGAACCTGGGCGACAGGCTCGCGTCCAGCTGGTGCAGCTGCGCCTCGTTCTGCTCGAGCTGCGCGTCGTACAGCCTGAGTTCCGGCCTCGTCACGCTTTCGGGGACGAGAGCGTCCGAGTCGAGGTCGGGTACGGTGAACTCCACACCGTCGAGGCTTGTCCCCGTAAGCTTCTCGAGCATGGCCACATAGGCCGCCCTGTCGCACAGCAGCCCCTCCCTCTGCCTGCGGCAGTCGAGAAGGTTCACCTTCACCATGTCGAGGTCGGCCCTGTATGCGGTACCGTTGTCGATGCAGGCCTGCACCTGCCTCAGGTTCCTTTCAAGGCTCTGGGCGAGTATGCCGTTCTGGTCGAGCTGCGCATCTATGAGAAGTATGCCGAGATAGATGCTTGCGACCTTGTCGTTTATCGCATAGAGCGACACCTCGAGCTGGTTCCTCTGGACTTCCGCGCCTGCCGAAAGCAGTTCCTTCTGGCTGCGCGACGCCCCTCCGTCCCATATGGTCTGGCTCAGTTCACCAACTAACGAATACTGGTCGTGGGGCAGGTCGAAGCTGAAGCCGGGGATGTCGAAGGGCATCTCCACCACGTCCGACTGGTAGCTCGCCTTGCCCGTGACGCTGAGCTGCGGCAGCCAGGAGCGCGACACGTTCGAGAGGTCGTAGCCCTCCGCCTCGTCGATGAGGCCGAACTGCACTATCTGAGGATAGTTCTGCCGGGCCTGCCGCATACACTGCTCGAGCGTGACCTGCGCTTCAGCACCCGGCGCAAGGCAGCAGAGAAGCGCAATACCTGCTGCCGCAGCCGTGAATTTCAATCTCCTTTCCATATTATCGCCTGCTTTGTGGCGGCTGCACGCCGTCGGGCACAGCATGTCCGTCCCCGCCGTACAGCCTCGACCTTATCAGTTCTATGATCTCTTCCTTCCTCGATGCGAGCACGTCCGGAAGAGCCGCGGCGGCTTCACCTTCCGGTCCCGGGGTCTGCAGAAAGCCGTGCGCCACCGGGATAAGCATGAACGCCGACAGGTTCAGCGTGACTATGTCGAGCATCAGCTGCAGGGGATCCACCTTACGTATGCGTCCCTCGTCGATTTCCTTCCTTATCATTCCATAATGGAACCTGAGCATCACCACCAGCGTGCTCCTGAGGCGCCCCTTGTATGCCTCCAGCAGCTCGGGACTGAACCTCGCCGTGTCATAGAGGAACGCAGGCAGCAGAGGGTGCTTCTCGAGGAACTCGAAATGAGTGGAGATACCTGTCCTGAGGGTCTCCCAGAACGGGGCGTCCTTGCCCATTACAGGCCTGAACGAGTCCAGCAGCTCGTCCATATACTTGTCCAGCACCTTCATGAAGATGTGCTCCTTCGTCCTGAAATAATAATGCAGCATCGCATGCGTCACCCCAGCCCTGCGCGCTATCATCGTAGTGGTGGTCAGCTTGTAGCCGTTCTCGAGAAAGAGCTGCTCGGCTGCCGCCATTATGGCCTTCTCGGAGTTGCCGTGATCTTTCGGTCCTGTCTTCGTATTCATAACAGATGTGTTTAACAGTATTGTTAATTACAGGGCAAATATAGTGATAAAATCGATATGCGTATCCGCATCAGCTGCAGATTTTCCATTTTTACAGTTTCGCAACCGATTTTAACAATACTTTAGCAGCTTTTAATAAAGGCACAACCTCCACGGTATAATTTTGCCGCCGTTTAGCAGTAGTTACCTATGTCCTTAAGAAGTTTGTTATCTGCAGTCTTCATGCTTGCCTCGGCGGCAGCGTACTCTGCACCTGCCTATGAAAGCGCCGCTGAAATGGAAATCCGCGGAAAGATAGTCGACGCCGAAACAGGAGAAGAACTGATAGGAGTAGCCATAATGGTCATCGAGGATCCCGATCTCTGGGCGATGTCGGGACTCGACGGAAGTTTCATTCTCAAGACGGAATCCGGGCAGGCGAAGACCTTGAAATGCTCGATACTCGGATACAAGGACACCGAAATAGTATATGACGGAGGCAGCGGTCCCCTGCTCATCAGTCTCGACAAGGACAGCATCTTCCTTGAGGGAGCCGTGGTGTCGGCTGAGAACCACGGCAGGACGGAGGCCAGTGCCCGAGGCCTGGAAAAGGCCGCGATGAATGTCGTGAATATATTGAGCTCCAGGGCTATAGAGCTCTCACCCGACATGACCGTGGCCAATGTCATCCAGAGGATGTCGGGCGTCACCGTTGAGAGGAACAGTAGCGGCGAAGGGCGCTATGCGATACTGCGCGGCATGGACAAGCGCTACAACTACACGCTCGTGAACGGTGTCAAGATACCCAGCCCGGACAACAAGAACCGCTTCGTTCCGCTCGACATATTCCCCTCCGAGATGCTCGACCGGCTCGAAGTGACCAAGTCGCTGACGGCCGACATGGAGGGTGACGGAATCGGCGGCGCCGTGAACCTCGTGATGAAGGACGCCCCGGAGAGGATGGAGGTAAACGCCAATGTGGCGACCGGCTACAGCGCCCTCTTTTTCGACAGGGACTTCGAATCGTTCAACCACAGGGCCGGGCAGAGGATGTCACCCTACGAAAGGCTCGGAAGACCCGAAGACTATGCCGTCACCATGGACGACTTCACTACGGAGAACCTCCGTCTGACATCCTCCCGTCCGCGGCCCGACCTCGTCGGAGGATTTTCATTCGGAAACAGATACTTTGACCGCCGGCTCGGAGTGATGGCGGCGCTGAGCTTCCAGAATCTCTTCCGAGGCAAGGACACCGAACTCTACTACATGCCGGGCTCGTCCGGCGACGGAACAGAACACAGGACTTACTCCGAAGAGCAGAGCCGTCTCGGAGCCCACGCCAAGCTCGACTACCGCTTCAACCAGCGCCACAAGCTGATGCTCTACGCCGGATACATGGACTTCCGCGAGAGCGAAGTCCGCAACGGACAGAACAGGAAGGACTGGATAGTCAAGATGCAGTGGAACCGCCAGTACATCATAAACACGACCCTGAAAGGAGAACATTCGTTCCTCGACAACGGCAGGCTCAAGATCGACTGGTCCGGAGTATACTCCAAGGCCTACAGCACCTCTCCCGACAACGCCAAGATATTCATCAACATGCAGGTGCCCCACCTCTACAACACCGACTCCGCGGAAAAGCGCTGGGAGCACAACTCCGACAGGGACTTCGCAGGTTATGTAAACCTCTCCTACACCTTCTACCCCGGCATCGAGTCCACAATGACCCTCAAGGCCGGAGGAATGTACAGGAACAAGATACGCGACAGCTTCTTCAACGAATACACCTTCAACTCCGCCACCGACATCTACAACCCCCAGTACTACGGGGACGACTGGAACAACTTCGACGAACTCCTGCTCAAACCGCGCCGCTACGGCAACATCGGCGACCCTCTCAACTACGACGCCTGGGAGAACATAGGCGCCGGCTACATCATGGCGAAATACGATTGGCAGAAGCTGGAGTTCATAGCCGGAGTGAGGGCGGAGCATACCGACCAGGGCTACAAGCTCGACTTCCCCAGGCAGACGGAATCCGAGGGCGACCAGAACTATGTCGACATACTGCCGAGCGTACACATCAAATATCGGATACACGAGGACGCCAACCTGCGCTTCTCCTACGGCCGCTCGATCAACCGTCCAGGCTTCTTCGAGATAGTGCCTTATACCATACTCAACGAAGACTACGACGAAAAGGGAAACCCCGGCCTGGAGCACACGGTAGCCGACAACCTCGACCTAAGGTACGAGTTCTTCCCGAAGTCGTCGGAGCAGTTCATGGTGGGTCTCTTCTGGAAGAAGCTCCGGAACCCCATCGAGACCGGACTCATCAACGAGGGACAGGCGACCTTCATCACCCCCATGAACTTCGGAGACGCCACCAACGCCGGAGTGGAGGTGGACATAATGAAATACTTCAACTGGTTCGGAATCAAGGCAAACTACACTTACACGCACTCGAGCATAACGACCAACAAGCGGGTACGTGAAGGCACCGAGGTCAAGACCGTGGACCAGACCAGGCCACTCTACGGCCAGGCAGCCCATGTGGCCAACCTCTCCCTGCTGTTCAACTTCCCCAAATACGGCATCGAGGCCCAGCTCTCCGGCTCCTACACAGGCAAGAGGCTGAGCGAAATCTCCAACTGGTTCAACAACGACATCTGGGAAGCCGGATATGTCGAGCTGGACGCCTCTATCGAAAAGAGCTTCAAGTCCGGCCTGTCGATATTCGCCAAGGCGTCGAACCTGCTCGACTCCCCCATTGTAAGGTTTATCAACCCCAACAGCCTGACCGCGTCCCTGAAGGGCTACCCCACCTGGCGCGGAGCTGTCATCGAGCGCAAGGAATGGCATGCGCAGACCGTAACGGTCGGACTCAGATTCAGATTTTCGGAGAAATAGAGACAAGTACACATAAATCCATTAATCCATCTATCAACTTATGAAATTCAAGTATCTTTTCATGGCATTCCTGGCGAGCTGCGCCTTTGCCGCATGCAACCCCGACAATCCCGACACACCGGACACAAACCCCGGCGGTGACGACAACGACGACCAGACCGAGCAGCCTACAGACCCTGATACCCCGGGAACGGACGGTATCTCAGGCGAAGTATCGGGAATTTGGGAGGCCGGTTCTACCGTGAACGTCAGCGGCCACATCGTGGTTCCCGAAGGCAAGAGCCTGACCATAGAAGAAGGCGTGACCGTAATCTTCAGCGATGCAGGAACCGGAGTCAACCATGTCGCCATCGAATTCACGGTGGACGGCAACCTCTACTGCCTCGGTACCGGAGAGGCTCCCGTACGCCTGACCGTGGCTGAGGAGTTTAGGACTCCTGACAACACCTTCGCCGGACTCTGGGGCGGTATAGTTGCCGGTGCCACCTGCGAGGAAATGATAATCGACCATACGATCATCGAGTACACAGGCGGACAGGTGGTCGAAGGCTCACCCGCGGCCGAGAACGGATACTACACCGCCGGCGACGACGCCTATCCCCAGATCACCACCAACAACCCGGACGGAAACTATGTAATAACCAACAGCATCATCCGCAACGGCTGGTCTGACGGCATCTACATGATGGGAGGCAACGCCATCATCGCCCACAACATCTTCAGCGCCACCGGATACGACGGAGCCGAGGCCGTGAACGTAAAGTCAGGCTGCAAGGTGGACGTGGCCGGCAACATCATGTTCAGCCCCAACACCAACGGACTCAAGCTCTCGAGCTCGGACCAGAGCGAGGTAAGGCACCAGGCTCTCATCCAGGCCTACAACAACACCATCATCAACTCCGGCTGGAGGCGTGACGGCGAGAAGGGCGGCGGAATCTATGTCGAGGAGATGGCCAATGTGAGCATATTCAACAACCTCCTCGTGAACTGCAAGTTCAGGGCTATCACCCCCGCCTGGGACGAACCCGGCAGCGAGGACTGCTATGACGGCGAGCACTCCATGATCGACTACAACTACTACGCTTCAGGCAACACCGTGAGCTCTATCGTATGGGAAGGCGACTATGAGGACGACGGAGAGACCCTCTACTACTCAGGAGTCAAGTATCCCTATGAGGGCTATGCCTATGCACATGAGGAGTACGACCCTGCCGCCGACTCCCACAGCATCGTAGCCACCACCGCTGAGGAGGCGGCCGGGCTCGATCCGAAGTTCGTGAACTACAGCCTCGACACCGACCCCGCAGGATACAGCTGGGACGACAGCTGGGACTTCCATGTGCAGGCAGGTTCACCCGTGCTCGAGGGTGCATACACTCCTTCAGACGACTCAAGGCAGCCTTTCTACGCGACCTCCGGCCTGACCGTGAACGGACAGACTTACACCTCTCCTTCCGTACAGCCCTGGTTCGGCGCATTCGGAGTTGCGGAATAATCCATATATTTGACAAATGAAATTAAGGAATACCATACTTCTTGCGGCTATGGCGCTCGGCGCCATAGCCTCTTGCGCCGATCCCGGACAGGCTCCCGCAGACCACAGCGCCGAATGGAAGGCCCTGGAGAAGCCCCTGAACTTCTACCTTGCCAACGACCTCGGCCGCAACGGCTACTACGACCAGAAGACAGTGGCCGAGACCATGGGGAGAATGGCCGAGGCCATAGACATAGAGTTCGTGGTGGCCGCCGGCGACATACACCACTTCGAGGGCGTGCAGAGCGTAAGCGACCCCCTCTGGATGACCAACTACGAGCTCATCTATTCTCATCCCGACCTGATGATTCCCTGGTATCCTGTCTGCGGAAACCATGAATACAGGAGCAACACCGACGCCGTAGTCGCCTACAGCGGCATAAGTGCCCGCTGGGAAATGCCCTCCAAGTACTACACCTTCGTCAAGGACGAGGATGGAGTCACGGTGAGGGTGGTCATGCTCGACACCACTCCCATGATAGACAAGTACCGCGAGGAGACGGACAAGTACGCAGACGCCTCGAAGTCCGACTACACCGAACAGCTCGAATGGCTTGACGGAGTACTCTCCGAGGCCGACGAAGACTGGGTGCTGGTAGTCGGGCACCATCCGATATTCGCCTACACCGACAAAGATGAGAGCGAAAGGAGCGACCTCCAGCAGAGGCTCGACCCCATCCTCAGGAAATACGGCAACGTAGACATGTACCTTTGCGGACATATCCACACCTTCCAGCACATCCGCAGGGAAGGCTGTGACATCGACTATGTAGTCAACAGCTCCGGTTCGTTGAGCAGGGACGACGTGCAGCCCATAGACGGCACGGTATTCTGCAGCAACGAGTCGGGATATTCTCTCATCACCGTTGACGAGAACGAGCTCGACCTCTATATGCTCGACAAGGAAGGGAATGTGCTGCATACAGTTACACGCAGCAGATAGGAACGCAGACAAGACCGCAGCCGATACGGCTTCCGCCACACACGTGCAGGCACACGGGACAGGCGGAAGCCGTTTTCATAATAAAAATCCGAACGATAGCGCACTATTTTTAGAGATAATTGGGAAATTATAGGTAACTTCGTCAATCAACCACATAACAGATAGCCATGAACCTATTTTATCTCGTTCCCGCCGCGGCCGTTGCGGCACTGTTTTTCGCATGGCTCTTCTTCCGGCAGATGATGAAGGAGAGCGAGGGCACTGCGACCATGAAGGAAATCGCGCTGTATGTAAGGAAGGGCGCGATGGCATATCTCAAGCAGCAGTACAAGGTAGTGACGATAGTGTTCGTCATCCTTGCCGTAATCTTTGCGGTGCTGGCCGCATTCGGCATCCAGAACCCTTGGGTTCCGTTCGCGTTCCTCACCGGAGGCTTCTTCTCGGGACTCGCGGGTTTCGTGGGCATGAAGACCGCGACCTATGCCTCGGCAAGGACGGCCAACGCCACGCAGCGCTCGCTCAACTCGGGACTTAAGCTGGCGTTCCGCTCCGGAGCCGTCATGGGACTCACCGTAGTCGGACTCGGTCTGCTCGACATATCGATGTGGTTCATAATCCTCGACACCTTCGTCGACGTGACGGGGGCGCAGAAGCTTGTCTACATCACCACGACGATGCTGACTTTCGGAATGGGAGCCTCGACCCAAGCCCTGTTCGCAAGAGTCGGCGGAGGAATCTACACCAAGGCGGCCGATGTCGGTGCCGACCTCGTGGGCAAGGTCGAGGCCGGGATACCCGAGGACGATCCCCGCAATCCCGCCACGATTGCAGACAATGTAGGCGACAACGTCGGCGACGTGGCCGGTATGGGCGCAGACCTCTACGAGTCATACTGCGGCTCGATCCTCGCGACCGCGGCCCTCGGCGCCTCGGCCTTCTACGCAGGAGGCGAGACGCTGCAGCTCAAGGCCGTGTTCGCCCCGATGATAATAGCCGCCGTCGGAGTGTTCCTGTCGATAATAGGCATATACACCGTCCGCACGAAAGAGGGCGCCGGGATGAGCCAGCTGCTCAAGTCGCTGGGATTCGGCACCAACCTCAGCTCGGTACTCATCGCGATAGCCACGTTCGTCGTGCTGTACCTGCTGCAGATTCCCAACTGGCTGGGAATATCGTTCTCGGTAATCGTCGGCCTGCTCGCCGGAGTCATAATAGGACAGTCCACCGAATACTACACCTCTCACTCGTATAAGCCCACGCAGAGGCTCGCGCACAGTTCACAGACCGGCCCTGCGACCGTCATAATCTCCGGAATCGGGCTCGGAATGATATCCACGGCCATTCCCGTAATAACCATAGCGGTGGCCATAATGCTCTCGTACCTGTGCGCGATAGGCTTCGACGTGCAGAACATGCTCACCGCAGAGAACCTCAGCCTCGGCCTCTACGGCATAGGCATCGCTTCGGTAGGCATGCTCTCGACTCTGGGAATCACCCTCGCAACCGATGCATACGGCCCCATAGCCGACAACGCCGGAGGCAACGCCCAGATGAGCGAGCTCGACCCCGAGGTGCGCCGCCGTACCGACATACTCGACGCGCTCGGCAACACCACGGCAGCCACAGGCAAGGGCTTCGCAATAGGTTCCGCAGCCCTCACGGCCCTCGCCCTGCTCGCCTCGTACCTCGAGGAGATAAAGATAGCCCTCGGCAGGGTGGGAGAACAGATAACCAACACCGCGGGAGAGGTGATAGACGCCGCCCAGGCGACGATTCCCGACCTAATGGCACACTACAACATAGACCTGATGAACCCCACGGTGCTCGCCGGAGTATTCATCGGTGCCATGATGTCGTTCCTGTTCTGCGGCCTCACGATGAACGCCGTCGGAAGGGCCGCGCAGAAAATGGTCGCCGAAGTACGCAGGCAGCTGCGCGAGATCAAGGGCATACTGACCCGCGAGGCCACACCCGACTATGCGCGCTGCGTGGAGATTTCCACCAAGGGGGCCCAGAGGGAGATGCTCCTGCCGTCCATCCTCGCCATAGTCGTTCCCGTGGCGGTAGGCCTGATACTCGGCGTCGCGGGAGTCATGGGCCTGCTGATAGGCGGACTCGGCTCGGGCTTCGTCCTCGCGGTCTTCATGGCCAACTCCGGAGGAGCCTGGGACAACGCCAAGAAATATGTGGAGGAAGGCAATCTCGGAGGCAAGAACTCCGAATGCCACAAGGCCACGGTCGTGGGCGATACGGTCGGCGATCCGTTCAAGGACACCTCCGGCCCTTCCCTGAACATACTCATCAAGCTGATGAGCATGGTATCGATAGTAATGGCCGGCCTTACCGTGAGCGTCAACCTGCTGTAGACATGAAGGGATCCTCCAAGGTCATCTCCGCCATAGGCGGAATACTGCTGCTGCTCTGCGCAGCATTCTCTCCGACGCAGGATTCTAGGCAGTCTTCGGCGACCGGCGCAACAAGGACGTCCTCATCGACCTGCTCAACGTCGTCCTCCCTCCGCACAGACGCGTGCGGAACCTCTCCTACATGACCACCGAACTCCCGCAGTTCTCCCCGCCCTCCATGCGTGTCAGGCTAGAGGCCTTCCAAAGGCTTTTCGACGCATGCGAGATCGACAGGTTCGAACCCAGGGTCAAGCTTAACTACGAGAAGGACATGATTACCGAAAGGGACTGCTACAACATCATCCAAACCGCCAAGCATGACGGACGCGAGGAAGGCCGCGACCATGGAACAACTCGAAAGGCTGAATAACATACCGGCCGTAGGCTCCAATCTACTGTCTGTCGAGCACGCAGCGCACCTGCACGCCGTTATCGAGGTTGGTATAGGCCACGCTGAGCTTGCCCTCGGGGAAGGCCTTCCAGTCATTCGGAAAGCTTGTGCGTATGGAGGATTCATGGAACGGCACGAAGGCTCAGACATCGACACTGATGCGGCTCAGATATTCGGGAGTCACGTCGAGATAGGAGGCAATATTCTTCTTGGAGATGTACCTGAGAACCTCCGGACGGTTCTTGATCATCGAGAGGTAGCGCTCCTTGGCAGTGCCGTTGATCATCGATATCTTGAACTCGCATCCGAATATCTGATACATCGCGATGTCGAACATCCACTGGGCGAAGACATGCGAGGAGTTCATCAGAGTGTAGAACCTGTCCCTTGTCATGTGCATGACCACCCCTCCCGTCTTGCATGTGTCGACCTGCATGAAAGCCGGCTTGTTCATATAGAACGAATGGGGCGAGAGGAAGAACGAGCCGGCCTCTCCGAAGCCGTAGGTCACCTCCCTGTCGCCCGACAGGTAGGACACGCGGAATATGCCCTCCTTTATAAGATAGACATTCGTATTTATCTTCCCCACCTCGATCACATTGGTCTTGGCGGGGATATAACTTTCCTCCATATTATCGAGAAGCATGTCGAGTTCCGTCTCGGGGATGTCGAACTTTCCTTCCCGGCGTATCAGCATCTTGAAATCATCCATCGGCGTCGTTTTCGGCAAATCTAATAAAATTAAGGATGAATATTCCACCACGGCCCTGACAATCTTAAACTACATCAATGTTTTTTTTGCCTGCCATTTCATTTCTTTGTGGGAAATGTATTACCAATGAGAAAAGTTATTCTTCTTTCCAGCATCGCCGCATTGTCATTTGCGGCAGCGTGCCAGAAAGCGGTTCCGCCGGAGACGGAACTGCTTCCACAGACCGAATCTGTCTCGGCAACCGCCGAAGGCGGAGACTATTCCATCATCTACACACTCAGCAACCCCTCAGGTGACGCTGAGGTAAAGGCTTTGTCAGAAGAGGAATGGATCAATGGTTTCGACTGCTCAACCGGCGGGACAGTCAAGTTCCATGTCGATCCCAACAGCTCCACCGACGCCCGCGAGGGCAGCGTGCGTGTGGAATACGGAGATCTGAATTTCAGCGTACCCGTTAAACAGGCAGGCCTCGAGGCTCCCGAATATGACATGGACACTCCCTGCAGCGTATTCCTTTCCACCTACTTCGGAGACGCCTACGAGACCTACACGCATTTCCTGATGATGGCCGACAGCGAGCTTGGAACGGCAGGCACCTACAATCCTGAAGGAACATACTACATAATCTACCTCACCAGATACATCGACGAGCAGACCGCCACCGCAGCCTTCAGCTCAGGCACATATACCGTCGACCCCGAAAGCAGCTATGAGGACTGGACCATATCCGCAAAGGACAGCTATGTTGTCAGCAAGAATACGAAATACACAATCAGTTCGGGCACGCTCGCAGTAAGCGGCGAAGGCATCGACAATTCCACTTTCGAGCTCACGCTGACCCTCGACGACGGCTCAGTCCACCACGCGGTATATGAAGGTCCCCAGTACGGCGAGGACTACAGCATCGACTGGATCACCGACGATGTCGACATGACCGCGACCTATGCAACCGCCACCTACATAGACGGTGAGGGCGATACGGACTACGGCAACACTAACCTCAACATCACCCTGTACTCTTCGATTGGCGAAGGCGGCTGGGTCGAAGTACCCGGATATTCGCTTATCCTCGTGGGCAACGTCGACTTCGACGGGACTGGCCACATCGTTCCCGGAACCTATCCCATATCTTCCGACGCCATGATTGAGGACGCCTTTGCCTCGGGTTATTGCGCGAGCTTCATGAACTCGCCCTTCCCCTCCGGGACGAACATCAGATATTTCTATGTCGACAACACCCAGCAGATGGTAGGGCTCGTGACCGAGGGCGAGGTGACCATCTCCGAGGACGGAGGCGACTATATCGTGGAATGCAATTTCGTAACCAGGGAGGGCGTGAATATCCACGCCTATTACAAGGGAGCACTAGACGTAATCGGAGCTCCCGGCACCAACCCTTTCACTCCCTACTACCTGACAGAAGACTACAGCTGCGAGTTCCCCCTCGAGACGGCCACGATGGTCAACGTCAACGGAATGTCCAGCAGCTGGGACTATGACGACGCCGTCACATGGACCTTCAACTTCTACCAGTACGACGAGAACTACTCATACCACGGCGACCAGCTGTCGCTCAAGATAGTATGTCCTCTCGAATATACCGACGAGCCCAAGGAGGGAACCTACACGGTGGCGACATCCGAGACCAAGGGTCAGGCCGGCACTGTCGAGCCCGGTACTTTCGAACCTCCAGTAAAGGACAACTACAATAACCCCTCCTATTGGCCGACCATGTTCAGGCATGAGGAGCACGGTGAAGTCACCTGCGGCGCGGCCGCAGCCGGCGGAACCATGACCCTGACAAAGAACGACGACGGCACCTGGAATGTCAGCTTCGACTTCACAGACCAGCAGCAGGAGCCCAGGCATTTCAGATTCGACTGGAGCGGAGCCATAGAAATCTTCTAATTCCAAGGGAAGTCTCAACCCCCAAGACAGGCATCGGTAGATATCCGGTGCCTGTCTTTTTTTTCCGCCGTGCACAAGGGAAGCCATACTTTTCACATATGACGGTATCGTGGACAGTCCGTGGTATCCGGGCTTCCCTTGCGCACGGCAACAATATAAGGCACATTGTCCACCTCCGATGCCAAAAATCCCCCCCGGCGAATTATCCACCCGTTTTAGGCACGAACGAGAAACTTTGTAAACGATTAATAACCACTAAAAACGTTCAAAGATGAAAAAGTTGACCAAGCTTTTCTATTCCTTTGCCGCGTCTGTGTTCCTGTCGGTCCCGACAGGATTCGCCCAGGGCACCGCTGCGGTAAGCGGGACGGTCTCGGACACGCAAGGGCTTCCGGTAATCGGGGCAGGCGTCATGCTGAGCAGCGACAGTACCGTCGGAACCACCACAGACCTTGACGGAAACTACTCTATCTCCGTGCCTCCCGATGCCTCACTCACCTTCTCCTGCATCGGCTACAAGACAGTCACGGTAGACATCGCCGGAAGGGCGAAGGTAGATGTCGTGATGGAAGAGGATTCGGAGTTCCTCGAAGAAACGGTCGTAATCGGCTATGGTGTCCAGAGAAAGAGCGATGTCACAGGAGCGATAGCCTCTGTGAAAGACTCCGACATCGCGAACAGGTCGGCAATCTCGGTGGCCCAGGCCCTTCAGGGAAAGGCTGCCGGCGTACAGATAGTAAATCCTTCGGGAGCCCCCGGCGCAACATCGTCCATACAGATCAGAGGCTACTCGTCCAACTCCAAGACGACTCCTCTGATGATCGTAGACGGCTTGAAAGTCAGCGACATCAACTATCTCGACCCCGAGAGCATCGCTTCCATAGAAGTGCTCAAGGATGCCGCGTCGGCTGCGATATACGGAATAGAGGCCGGAAACGGCGTAATACTCATAACCACCAAGTCCGGTTCGAACTCACAGGGAAGGGTGTTCTACAACTTCCAGAATTCAATACAGTCAGTAGCG
The DNA here is from genome assembly GCA_001915575.1 of Bacteroides sp. CAG:1060_57_27. Taxonomy (GTDB): domain Bacteria; phylum Bacteroidota; class Bacteroidia; order Bacteroidales; family UBA932; genus Cryptobacteroides; species Cryptobacteroides pullicola. The sequence goes on from MNQT01000023.1 coordinate 144,804, forward strand.
AAGATGCCCGACCTTATGAATGCACGGGAATGGATGGACTATATGCTGCTTTCGGGAGCGAACCAGGACATGAGCGAGTTCGACTATGACGGCGTCACAGACACCTACTGGCCCGGATTGATGTTCGAGAAAGGCTATATACGCCGTCATACCGTGGGCGCTTCGGCGGGCAACGACAGAGGCAACCTGTATGTATCGCTGTCATATACCGACAACAACGGTATCATCGCCGGCGACAAGGACGTGTTCAACAGGCTTACCGGACAGATCAACGCCGAATACAAGATCAACAACTGGCTCACCATCGGGACGAACAACTCTCTAAGCCGCACGAAGTCGAGTTCGGTATCGGAAAGCAGCGGAGCCAACACCAGCCTGCTGGGAGCCATCCTGACATACGACCCCATAACTCCCTGGACATACACCGACGAGACCCTTCCCGACAGGGTGCGCCTGTGGCTCGACCAGGGACACCAGCTACCTACCGACGCGAACGGGAACATCTACGGCACATCCATATTCAGCGGCAACAGCCTCATCTGGCATCCTGCCATAATGAGAGACAGGACGGATTCTTCTTCCGACAGTTTCTATCTCATGGGAACGACCTACGCCAACTTCACCCCTATCAAGGGTCTCACGATAACCTCGCGCTTCGGATATTCCGCCGGCTTCAGGAATACGCACACCTACAACTACGAACTCTACATCAATTCCGTGGCCAACCAGAACATGAGCATCAACGGCAGGTCGCAGAACAGCCTGTTCTACCAGTGGGAGAATTTCGCCAACTACAATACGACAATCAAGAAGCACAGCATTTCGGCCATGGTCGGCATGTCCTTCCAGAAGAGCATGAGCGACTACGTATATGGAACCGCGAACCTCCTCGCCGATGACGATCCCAACTTCAGATATCTGGAATATACCGAGAACTCGACGAGCATGGGACTCGGCGGAGTACCGTCCACAAGCGCCAACATGTCCTATTTCGGACGTATCGGCTATTCATACGACGACCGCTACTTCTTCCAGGCGAACTTCAGGGCCGACGCATACGACACATCCAAGCTCGACGCCTCGAACCGCTGGGGATATTTCCCTTCCGTCTCTGCCGGCTGGACGATAAGCAACGAACAGTTCATGCAGGACTTCAAGTCAACTATCGGCATGTCCTTCATGAAGTTCAGGGCGTCATGGGGTATCAACGGAAATGTAAACGCGATGGGCAGCTACCAATATATGGATATACTCAGGTCCAGCATGGAGTACGGCTACGATTTCGGAGACAATGTCATGGTTGCCGGAGTCGCTCCCTCAGGCGTGCTTCCGAACCCCGACATCAAATGGGAGACATCCCACCAGATAGACCTCGGTGTGGACATGAGGTTCTTCAATGAAAGGCTGGCATTCTCGCTGGACTGGTACAACAAGAATACCCATGACCTCATCACAAGTACCACGGCACCTGCAAATACCGGCTCCACCAGGATGTATATCAACGCCGGAAAGGTGAACAACCACGGAACGGAGATAGAGTTATCATGGAAGGACAACATCGGCGATTTCGGCTACAGCGTGAGCGGAAACCTCGCGACCGTGCACAACAAAGTACTCGAAGGCACCTCGGCAGACAGAGTCCAGGGAGAGAGGATATGGACATCCTACTACATGACCTATTTCGAGCAGGGCTATCCCCTCTGGTACCTCAGAGCCTTCATCATCGACGGCATCGACCAGGAGACCGGAGCTCCCATATACCGCGACACCAAGCCTGACGGCGTAATAAACGACGACGACCGCGACTACGCCGGAAGCGGCATCCCTGATTTCACCTACGGTCTGACGCTTACCATGAACTACAAGAACTTCGACCTCATCGTATACGGCGCAGGCTCGCAGGGAGCGGAACTCCTCTACTCGCTCAACCGAGGCGACTTCGCACAGCAGAACACTCTGCGCGAATTCTACTACGACGCATGGCAGAACCCTCAGTCGACAGGGTACAAATATCCCAAGCCTGACTACAGCGACACATACCTCATGGCATCAACCGCAAGGATTTTCGACGCGTCGTTCTTCAAGATCAAGCAGATCCAGCTCGGCTACACGATACCGGAAAGGCTGCTCAGCAAGATCAAGATAAGTTCGCTCCGCGCCTATGTGTCACTCGACGACTGGTTCACCTTTACCAAATACCCCGGTCTCGACCCCGAGACGAGCCATGCCGGAACAAGCGCGGCAGGTCTTGGAATCGACTACGGTTCCTACCCCATTCCGAGGAAACTTGTCTTCGGTGTCAATGTATCATTCTAAAACACAATCAATCATGAAAAAGCGTAACATATTCATAGGCGCCATATTGTCTGCCGGCCTTCTCGTCTCCTGCCAGGGACAGCTGGACATACCCCAGAAAGGCGTGCTCGACATGGAGGAATACTATGCCACAGCCGGCCCGGCCGAAGCAGAGAGCCTGATTGCAAGAGTATACAGCATGTATCTCAGCGGCCCGCAGGGAGCGCAGGCCACGATATTCATAGACATCCTCTCCGACGACCTGTATGCCGGAGGCAACACCTTCACGGACAACTCGAACGACTACCAGATGGCGAACAATCTCATCTGTACGTCGAGCGACTGGGCTTTCAAGAACGTATATACCGGACTCTACCAGGTAATCTACTACTGCAACCTCATCATCGACAAGATACCCGAGACCACAGACGAGACGGTAAACAGGGTCAAGGCGGAGGCAAATTTCATGAGAAGCATCTGCCTGTTCCAGGCTATACGCTGGTGGTGGGATCCTCCCTTTGCCGACCACCTGTACACTGCCGAAGACAGATATGCGCCCAACGGCGATACTGACGAGATGATCGAGTGGATACTCGCCAATCTGGACGACGCGGCAAAGAAACTTCCCGCCATTAGCGCCAAGGGTGCCCAGCAGGAGTTCGGCGCCAGGGCTTCCAGGCATGCCGCCCTTGCATATTACGGAAAGGTTGCCGTCTGGTATGGCACCAGGACAAACGACAACGAGATGGTAGCAAGGGCGATAGAACCGCTCAAGGAGGTCATAAACTCCGGTCTGTACGGCCTCATAGACGATCCCTCGATGCTTGGACGCCCTGCAGCGGACTTCTGCGAGGAGTACATCTTCGAACATAACGCCACACCGGACGACGGATATCCTTCATACCAGACCGACAACAGGCATATCTGGAGGACGCCCCGTCCCGAGCACCTCAACCTTCCCGACCAGATCTATCCCATGGGCTGGGGATTCTGCGTGCCTACGGGAGAGTTCGGACGCTTCCTCGAGGCCCACGAGGGAGGCATAGACAAGCCCCGCTTCAAGGCCAGCATCTGGACCTACGACCAGCTTATGGCCATGGACTACACCCTCAGTTCAGGCCCGGGCGTATTCGCGGCAGGCATTCCCCACTGCGAGGGATATTTCAACGCCAAGACACTGCTCTACAGGGACGACATCATAGACATGCCGGGCTGGTGGAAGTATTCCGAGTCCAACGTAGCCTACATGAGATATGCGGAAGTCCTCCTGCTGTATGCCGAAGCGCAGTTCCTCGCGAACAACGATGCCGACGGTTCCGGACTTGCGGCGCTCAACGAAGTCCGCAGACGCGCCCGGATTCCCGAAGAAAGCGCACTGACCTACCAGATCATCAAGGATGAACGCCGCGCGGAACTGTTCGCCGAGCAGGAAAGGTATTTCGACCTCGTCCGCTGGGGCGAGGCGTCAGAGGCCCTGAAAGACAAGGGCAAGACCTGGTACACCTTCTACGGATACAAGGAGGGCACTACAGAATGGAACATAGTAAGCACGCCCGGAAACGGAAAGGGCTGGGACGACAAGTACCTGTACCTACCGTTCCCCTACGACCAGGTTGCAGCCAATCCCAACCTCGAGCAGCATGAGGGTTGGTGATAATTAGTATATTTGCACATACACGGACATTAACTGATAAATACCGGAAATCATGAACCACAGAACACTTATCTGCTCAGCGGCGGCCCTGCTCATCTGTGCCGCGCTGTCGGCGCAGAGCCAGCGCTACTGCAACCCCCTTCCGATGCCCATAGGACACGGCGGCAACGCCTCGGGTGACGTGACAGTCCTCGAAGACGGCGGGAAATACTACATGTACTGCACCGGCGGAGGCGCATGGGTCTCCGAAAATCTCGTTGACTGGGAGTTCCACGCCGTCAAGGGAGTGCCTGTAGCCCCCGACATCGCGAAATACAACGGGAGATACTATCTTTCGGGAAACACCGACACCCTGTATGTATCCGACAGCCCCCTCGGGCCCTTCGAGAGCCTCGGCCCCTTCACCAACACCTATGAGCTGGAGGACGGCTGGAACGGTGGTTTCGACACCCAGATATTCGTCGACGACGACAACACACCCTATCTGTTCTGGCCCGGCAGGGGCATCAGCGGCATCTACGGCGTACGGCTCGATCCGGACAACCTCACGCGCTTCATGCACAAGCCCGTACATCTGTTCGGATTCAACCCCATGCACGCATGGGAAAGGTACGGAGAGGCCAACGAATACCCGGGAGTGGCATGGATAGAAGGCCCCTGGGTAATAAAGAGGAACGGCATCTACTATCTCGAGTATTCGGCTTCGGGAACCCAGTGGAAGAGCTATGCCGAAGGTTATTACACGGCCACCTCGCCTCTCGGCCCCTATTCATACGCCCCCAACAATCCCCTGCTGCTCAAGACCGAGGGACTCGTTACGGGCACGGCACACGGCTCGATCGTCAAGGGCCCCGACGGAGAGCTGTACCAGTTCTACACGACCGTACTCTCGAATCCTCCCGGCGGACGCCGCATAGGCATGGACAAGGTGCGTTTCGACGATGACGGACTGATGTATGTCACCGTCACCGACACGCCCCAGAAGGCTCCTCTGGCAAAAGAGGCCCTGAAGTCCATACCCGTCACAATCAACAAGATGAATGCGATGAACGCCCTTTCCGAGGCTTCGTCCGAGCAGAGAGGATTCCCGGCCGCATATGCCGTGGACGACTATAGCGGAACCCTGTGGCTTCCCGAGACGGACGACAGGCAGCCCTACCTGATGATAGAGCTCTCGCCGGCAACCCGCTTCGACGTAGTGCAGCTGTTCGAAGTCGACGGCATGCGCATACTTTTCGGCAACGGAGAAAGCCGCGGCTGGAGATCGGCAGGTGCCACCCTCCCCGTATACAGATACAGGCTCGAGGTATCCTCAGACGGCAAGGACTGGACTACCGTAGTCGACATGACCCGTAACCGGATACCCAAGGACACGGTATACGACGACTTCGAGCCCACCGTCTGCCGCTTCGTGAAACTCACCGTAACGGACTGGCCCGAGGGGACGCCCCTGGGCATCATCGACTTCACGGTATTCGGAAGGCCCGCAGGACATCTTCCCGCTGCCGTGGCTACACCTACCTATTACGAGCTTCCGCCCGACAGGCCGGTAGCCGGAAGATAGGAGGCCTGAAACAACAGTGGCAGGCTCTGTCCCGTATTCCTGTCAACGACCACGGGAAGAGCCTGTCACTTTTATATAGTTACGGCTACAGCGTGCGCTTGACCTCGACGATCTGGAAGGCTTCTATGGCGTCGCCGTCCTTGATGTCGTTATAGCCGGCTATCGCCATACCGCACTCCTTGCCTGAGGTGACTTCCTTGACGGCGTCCTTGCCTATCTGCAGGGAGCCGAGCTCTCCGGTATAGATCACTATGCCGTCGCGTATAAGGCGCACCTTGGACTTCTGTACTATCTTTCCGTCGCGCACGAGGCAGCCGGCGATAGTGCCCACCTTGCTGATGTGGAAGGTCTGCTTGACCTCGGCGATTCCGAGCACCTCCTCCTTCTTCTCAGGCTCCAGCATACCCTCTATACCGTCCTTGACATCGTTGATACAGTCATAGATGACGGAGTAGAGACGTATCTCTATGCCCTCCCTGTCGGCAGCCTTGCGGGCTTCTACGGTAGGGCGCACCTGGAAACCGACGATCACGGCGTCGGAAGCCTCGGCGAGCAGCACGTCGGACTCGGAGATTCCTCCCACGGCCTTGTGTATCACGTTCACCTTGACCTCCTCGGTGGAGAGCTTGATGAGCGAGTCGGAGAGGGCCTCGACCGAACCGTCCACGTCACCCTTGACGATGATGTTGAGCTCCTTGAAGTTGCCGATAGCGATACGGCGGCCTATCTCCTCGAGTGTCATGTGCTTCTGGGTCTTGATGCCCTGGATGCGCAGCAGCTGCTCGCGTTTATTGGCGATGCTCTTGGCCTCCTTCTCGTCGGCGAGCACGTTGAACTTCTCGCCTGCGGGAGGGGCTCCGTTGAGTCCGAGTACGGACACGGGCGTCGAAGGGCCGGCCTCGGTAACTTTCTGGCCGCGCTCGTTGAACATCGACTTCACCTTGCCGTAGCAGCTTCCGCACAGCATCACGTCGCCGAGCTTGAGAGTACCCTCCTGCACGAGCACCGTGGCGAGATAGCCGCGGCCCTTGTCGAGAGACGACTCTATGACCGCACCTATCGCAGGCTTGTTCGGATTTGCCTTGAGCTCCAGGATGTCCGTCTCGAGCAGCACCTTGTCGAGCAGCTTGTCGACATTCAGTCCCTTCTTCGCGGAAATCTCCTGGCACTGGTACTTGCCTCCCCAGTCTTCCACGAGAATATTCATCTCGGACAGCTGGCGGCGTATCTTGTCGGGATCTGCTCCCGGCTTGTCTATCTTGTTAATCGCGAACACCATGGGCACGTTCGCAGCCTGAGCGTGGTTGATAGCCTCTATGGTCTGGGGCATCACGGCGTCATCGGCGGCGATGATTATTATCGCAAGGTCGGTGAGCTGTGCGCCTCGGGCACGCATGGCAGTGAAGGCCTCGTGTCCCGGAGTGTCGAGGAAGGTGATGCGGCGGCCGTCGGGCAGCTCCACGTTATAGGCACCGATGTGCTGGGTTATGCCTCCCGCCTCGCCGGCAATCACGTTGGACTTGCGTATGTAGTCGAGCAGCGAGGTCTTTCCGTGGTCGACATGGCCCATGACGGTAATTACCGGAGGTCTCGGCAGAAGGTCTTCCGGCCTGTCCACCTGCTCGGCGCTGCTTATCTTCTCGGAGATGTCCGCGGTGACGAACTCGACCTTGTAGCCGAACTCCTCCGCCACGAGCACGAGCGTCTCGGCATCGAGCCTCTGGTTTATGGACACCATGAGACCGAGGCTCATGCAGGCACCGATGACCTTGACCACCGGCATGTTGTCCATGAGGGTCGCAAGGTCGTTGACGGTCACGAACTCGGTAACCTTGAGTATCTTCTTCTCGGCAGCCGCCTCCGCGAGTTCCTCCTGGGTACGCTGGGCCGAAGCCTCGCGCTTCTCCTTGCGGTACTTCGCACCGAAGCTGTTCTTCTTGCCCTCGTTCATCTTGGCATAGGTCTCCTTGACCTGCTTCTGGATTTCCTTCTGGAGCTCCTCCTGCTGGGCCTCCGTCATGGCAGGCTTGAAACGGTCGCGGTCGCGCTTACGCTTGCCCTGTCCCGGCTGGGGCTGGGGCTGTGCCCCGCCACGGCGGTCCTTCTTCGAAGACTTCTCCATATTCGCTCCGGCCTTGGCGACATCAACCTTCTGGGTTCCCTTGTTTATGCGCTCGCGCTTCTTCGAAGGCTTGCGGTCGAACTGGCTGAGGTCTATCTTGCCCACGACCTTGAGCGCGGGAGCAGAGGGGTCGGCGGGAGTCTGCCCGACGGCTGCGGCAGGCTCGGAAGATGCCTCGGGAGCGGCTTCGGCCTCAGGCTTGGAAGCATCTTCCGGAACGGAGCCGTCTACCGCACCATCATCGGCTTCCTCGGCGGCCGGAGCCTCGTCCTCCTCATCCGTCGCAACCGGAGACTGCATCTCCCCGGGTTCGCCCGCAGAAGGCGCAGCTTCCTGGCCCGGCGCATCTTCAGGCTCGGAGGAGCTTTCTGCGGCAAGCGGAGCGGCATCCTCTTTCACGGAAGAAGGCTTTTCGGGCACGGCATCGGCTGCGGCTTCCGTCTCGACGGGCGCCGCTTCCTTCCTGTAGTTGAAGAAGGTATTGCTCTTGATTATGGTCTCGTGCTCGGGCTCATCGTCTTCTTCCTCTTCCTCCCTGGGCTTCTTGCGGCCCTTCTCGATAATCTCGGTGATCTTGATGTCGACCTTGTCGGCAGCCTGCTTGAGTTCGAGATCCTTTCCGAACTGCTTCTCGATAGCGGGAAGATACTCGTCCGACACCTTCGCGTTGGGGTTGGCATCGACCTCGACGCCCTGTCCCTTGAGGAAGTTCACAAGGTCGTCGAGCCCTATGTTGAATTGTCTTATGATCTTATTTAATCTTATATCTGCCATTCCGTTCAATTAATCCTCGAATTCAGCTTTCAAAATCTTGAATACCTCGGCGACGGTCTCGTCTTCGAGGTCGGCCCTCTTGGCGATGTCCTCCTGGGACTGGGCGAGCACGGACTTGGCGGTGTCGCATCCTATGGCCTCCAGGCGGTCGATTATCCACTGGTCGATTACATCGGAGAATTCGCTGAGCAGTACGTCCTCCTCATCGCTGTCCTCGCCCTTGGGAAGTTCCCTGTATACCTCTATCTCGCGGCCGACGAGTTTGCCGGCAAGTTCGATGTTGACTCCGCGGCGTCCGATTCCCTTGCTCACCTGGTCCGGCTGCATGAACACCTTGACCTTGTCCTCGGGGTTTTCGCCCATTTCGATATAGGAGACTATTCCGGGATTGAGGGCACGCTGTATCAGCAGCTTGGGATTGGAAGACCACTGGATGACGTCTATGTTCTCGTTGCGCAGCTCGCGCACGATTCCCATTATACGGCCGCCCTTGACACCGATGCAGGCGCCGATAGGGTCGATACGGTCGTCATAGGACTCCACGGCGACCTTCGCCCTCTCTCCGGGGACGCGCACGACCTTCTTGACGGTGATCAGTCCGTCCGCGATCTCTGGCACCTCCTGTTCGAAAAGCCTCTCGAGAAACTCGTCCGTCACACGGCTGAGCGTAATGTACGGAGTGGTGTTGTTACGCATCTCCACGCTCTTGATTATCGCCCTGACGGAATCACTCTTCTTGAAGCGCTCGCCGGGAATCTGCTCGCTCTTGGGGATATGGAGCTCGTTTCCGTCCTCGTCGAGGATAAGCACCTCCCTGGACCAGTTCTGATATACCTCTCCGTAGAAGAGTTCGCCGACCTTGGCGGAATATTTCTTGAAGACATTGGCCTTCTCGATATCCATGATGCGGCCCTGGAGGTTCTGGCGGATGTTGAGTATGCCTCTGCGGCCGAAAGCGGCAAGGGGCAGCTGCTTGGAGTACTGGTCGCCTATCTCGTAGTCGGCGGCGTCGCCGCCGTCATCCTCGATACCCTTGAGGGTAATCTGGGAGTTGGGGTTCTCGACCTCCTCGACGACGTCGAAGTTCTGGTAGATCTCACAGGTACCCTTGTCGACGTTCACGATCACGTCGAAATTGTCCGAAGAACCGTAGGTCTTCGCTATCTGGGTCAGGAACACGTCCTTGAGCACCTGCATCATCACGGGGCGGTCAATGTTCTTCTCTTCCTTGAAGTCCTTGAACGCATCGATCAGGGTGATTACTTTTTCTTTTTCCATATCTGTATATTTTCATTTTCAGTCCATGTCCCTGAGCATGGCGTCGGCCTCCGCCGCGTCCATACCCTGAGAGCCTACCGTAAGGGAATAGTCCTCCACATTCCTGTCGAAGGCGGCGAGCACCGCCCTGTGCACGAACTCGCAGTCGGCAAGGTCGACGCTACCGCCGTCCTTTCCGAGCACGACCTCGAAGATGTTGTCGTCGTCGTTGAAGTCGATGTCGAGCACCTTGCAACCTCTTTCCCGCGAGGCAGTCTCGACCACTCCCTGAAACAAGGTTCTGTCCATAAGTACCAGAGATTTACACTAAACAAAATGGAAGACCGCCCGGCCTTCCATCTCCAACACGCCTGCAAAGATAGCAATTAATTTGGAAAATACCAATTTTTCAGATCTCCCCGAGCCGTATCTCGGGAACCGCCCGGGCATCATCTCAGGTAGTCCAGCGACGCCGGCCCCTCGTTGAAGAGCAGATCCGCCACGGACAGGCCGGGGACGAAGCCGTTGCGCTGCGCGAACACCTGATAGTACTCCCTTTCCAGCCCGTAGTCGCGGAGTATGGTGTTGGGACACTTGGGATGTATGTCCAGCGCATCCCCGCGGTAGGAGTCCGTCTCCACGAGCCGTGTCGCGAGCCCCGTCTTGCGTATCAGGAAACGGATTATCTCCATGTCGAGCTCCCACAGGGTCCTGGGCCGTGAAAGCATTATGCCGCGCAGTTCATCCCTGTAGTATTCATAGTACGCCGACGAGAAGTAGGCCGTGTCGAGGCAGCGCAGCGTCTTCTCGACCCACGGGGTGGAATAGTCCACTTCCACTTCCTTCACAGGCACGTTCACCGAACCTCCCTCATGCCTGACCGGGAAGTTCAGGCTCTGCATCCCGTTCTCGGCGCAGAAACGGAAACGGTTACGGTACGACTGCTTCTGATAGTTCTCGCAGGCCTCGATATAAACGGAAGAATACCTTGCCAGGACGGCAAAGTATTCTATGGGTGGAAAATATGCTATCTGGAGCGTCACTCTCCTACTCGATCTCTCCCTTGGAGAAGGCGTCGTTGCCACGGACCACCCCGCGCTTGGAATTCTTGATGAACTCCAGTATTGTGTCCCTCTCGACAGACTGGGGGAAGCCGGCCTCGACCTTGGCGCATCCGTCGGAGATGTTGTAGCCCTGGAAATAGATAGTATCGTATATATCCTTTATCGTCCTTATCACATCGGAGCTGAAGCCGCGCCTGCGGAGTCCGACGATATTGATACCCGCATAGCAGATAGGGGTACGGCCGCAGATAGAATAGGGCGGGATGTCCTTGTTCACGGCAGAGCAGCCGCCGACCATTGCATGGGCTCCGATATGCGAGAACTGGTGCACGGAAGTGTTTCCGCCGATAATGGCCCAGTCGTCTACATCGGTCTCGCCTGCTATTCCTACATAGCTGACGAGTATGCAGTGGTTTCCGACACGGCAGTCATGGGCGACATGCACATAGGACATTATAAGCGTATCGTTGCCGACCCTGGTCACGCCCTTGCCGCTCGCGGCGGTACCGCGGTTGATAGTGGCGCACTCGCGTATCGTCACATTGTCGCCGATCTCCACATAGGTCACCTCTCCCTTGAACTTGAGGTCCTGGGGGATTGCTCCCACCACGGCGCCGGGGAAGACCGAGCAGTTGTTTCCGATCTTCACATACGGGAGTATCGTGGCATGGGGATAGATCTTGCAGTTGTCTCCGATTTCGACATTCTCGTCAATGTAGGCATAGGGGCCCACCTCTACGTTGGCTCCGAGTATGGCCTTGGGGCTTACCGTTGCCAAAGGATGAATATTTGCCATAATCTTACAGTTTTGAAAGGACGGCCTTGGCCGCTTCCGTATTGATTCTATGACCGGGCTTGAATGCCGTTACGGCAAGTTTGGGGAAGCCTCCCACAAGCCTCAGGTCGCCTATGAGGTCAAGTAGCTTATGTCTTCCGCATTCGTTGGGGAAATGCAGCCTGATGTTGCTCAGATAACCCTTGTCGGTAACCGACAGCGCAGGCTGGCCGAACAGGGCGCACATGTTGCGTATCTGTTCGTCGCTCACGGGATTCTCCACTATCACTATCGCGTTGTCCACGTCACCGCCTTTCACCAGCCCCCTCTGCGCGAGGGCCTCGAGTTCGTGGAAGAAGCAGAATGTACGGCAGGGCGCGACCTGTCCGACATAGTCGCTGTTCTCGCACCACGATGCGTGCTGCACGCCGAGGACTCTGGAATTGAAGTCGACGGTGACTTCGACGCAGAAGCTCTCTGACGGAGTCAGCCTTACCCAGGAACCCGTCTGCTCGTCGCGGACCTCGACCTCCTCCTTCAGTTCGACGTACCTGCGCGGGGCATCCTGTATATGCAGGCCATCAGGCGCTATCGCCCTCACATAAGTCTCGGCGCTGCCGTCGAGGATAGGGACTTCCGTATTGTCGAGCTTTATCAGGGCGTTGTCCACTCCGAGTCCCGTAAGGGCGGAAAGGAGATGCTCTACGGTGATGACCGACTCCTCCCCGAGCGACAGTGTGGTGCTGCGGTCGGTTCTCGTGACATTCGTGGCTACGGCCGGTATCTCCAGGCCGAGGTCTGTACGCAGGAAGCGCAGGCCGAAGTTCTCGGGAGCCGGACAGAGGACAAGATGCGCATATCTGCCCGTGTGCAGGCCTCTTCCCTCGAACTTGTATTCTCTTTTAAGTGTCTGTTGCTTCATAAGCGTGCAAAGATAGTAAAAAATTTCATTCCTCTCCAGCCTGCTTGAACTTGGCATACGATTTCAGGAAAGTCCTGTGGAGGATCGCGGGGCTTCCGAAGAGAGTCTGGCCGCTCTTGCGTATATTGCCTATCACGCCCGACTGCGCCGCCAGGGTCGTATGGTCGGCAATGCTTATATGGCCCGCCACGCCCACCTGGCCCGCCAGGATGCAGTTGCTGCCTATCTTGGAAGAACCTGCGATTCCCGACTGCGCGGCAATGGCGGTATTCCTGCCCACCACGACATTGTGTGCGATCTGGCAGAGGTTGTCTATCCTTACGCCGTCCTCTATTATCGTCGACTCCATGGGAGCCTTGTCTATGGTCGTGTTCGAGCCTATCTCGACATCGTTGCCTATTATCACGTTTCCGACATGCTCTATCTTCTTCCACGAGCCGTCGGGCTGCGGGGCGTTCCCGAACCCGTCGTCGCCTATGATGCATCCGGCATGCAGGATGACCCTGTCGCCTATCACCATTCCGGGGAAGATGTGCACCCCGGGATATATGATGCAGTATGAGCCGATCCTGGTTCCCTCGCCTATCGTGACATTGTCGTAGATCTTCGTGCATTCGCCTATCTCCACCCGCTTGCCTATCGTGACAAAATCGCCTATGTGCACGCGCTTTCCTATCCTGGCGCTCCACGCCACACGGCAGCGCCCGCGGTGCCTGCGGTAGGACTTCTTCTGCTCCGAGACATATTTAAGCAGCTCGGCCAGCGCGCTGTAGGCGTTCTCCACCCTCACGAGCGCGGGGGTGACCGGTGCGGAGGGCACGAAATCCGAATTCACCAGCAGCACCGAAGCCTTGCTGGAATACACATAGTGCTCGTATTTCGGATTGGCATAGAAACAGAGCTGGCCGGGCTTTCCGTGTTCGATCTTGGCAAACGATGTGACTGTAGCCTGAGGGTCTCCCTCCACAGTTCCGTTCAGGATCTCGGCCAGCTGTCTTGCAGTAAGTTTCATAAGATATAACTAAGGTATTAGAAGCGCCAGCCCAGGGTCAGCGCCATGTTCACGGCCTTCCTGTAGTTGGTCAATACGGGCGATGCGGCGTTCACGGTATTCCCTGCCGCATCGAAGTTGTCATAATCGTAATAAGGGGAGAACCAGCTGTCGGGGTAGTTGGTGAACCTCACCGCAAAGTCGGCGAAGAACGACCTGTCGGACGAATATCCGAGGCCGAAAGAATAGGAGAAGGTGTCGGAATTGACATTGCTGCGCGACACGAGCTCCACCAGGTGGTTCTCGTAATAGTCGTAGAAGTCGTTTATGAACTGGTCGGCATAGACCATATTGCCCTGGCTGTTGGTCCAGCAGCGCTCCGAACGCCTGAGGAAGGACAGTCCCGCCCTCGCCGAGAAATGGCGGGTAAGCCTCGCCTCGAGTCCTGCCCTGAGGTTATGCGAGACTCCGGCGAAGAGCCTGTTCGTCTCGTTGAGGTCGTAGAAGGGGTCTTCGAAAGAATCGGGATGTATGTCGAAGAACCTCATCACGCCGAAGTCGGAGAAGCCGTAGTCAACGGACAGCAGTCCGAACTGTCCCAGGACCACCGCGACGCCGAGGTCGAGCACATAGGGGGTACGCAGTCCGTAAGAGTACTCGCCCGTGGGCGAAGATGCGCTGAAATCGCCGTCGGAGAACGACGAGCCGGCGGTATACTGCCACATTTCAGAGACGGTGAGCCTTCCGGGAGTCTGGATTGCGGCGCCCAGGCGCAGTGCCGGCAGCGGGCGGACGATGAATCCGAACTTCGCGTACAGGCCGTCCACGTCGGTAACGAGGTTATAGCCGTACGAAGCGCTGTAGAAATACACGTCCTCGGGGATATTGTCCTCGTTATATACGGTCATGAGGAACTGCTCGGGATTGACCGCCGCCTCGTAGAAAGTCTCGGTATAGCTGTACTTCGCCGACGGCATCCCTATGTTGAGTCCGAAATAGAAGTTGTCGGACATGTTGAAGCCGAAGTTGAAGATGAGGTCGTTCTTGCTTCCCTCCCTGCTCACTATCGAGGTCTGCGACAGGGGGCCGGGCACATAGTGGTAGCTCCCGCCGGGAGAAAGGGCCTCGGTCACGGCCACATAGCGGTTGCCGTAAGCGTTGTAGGAGCCGAAGAGCCCGCCCTGATATGCGGTCAGCACATCCCAGGGAACGTCGCTGTTCTCATAGGCGTTATAGTCGCCCAGCACCGACTCGGCATATCCTCCCGCGGCAAACGCCGCTTCGGCGGCCTTGGAAGTCTGGCTGTTCAGGAAGTTGGAGTTAGCATAGCTGTTGTACTGCGCAGTCTGGTTGGCTATGATTCCGAACGTTATGCCCTTGAGCCCCCTCTCCCTTCCGGTGGAATAGTTGACGGTAAGGCCCATGTTCGGAAGGGTCACCTTGGTGCGCGAGCTCCTCGACGACGCACCCGGAGCCGAAGTCCTGACATTGGAAATGCTGAGCCCCGGAGTTATCGTGAGCTGCCCGTATGAGGCCACGGCCGAACCGGCCGGATTGATTCCTATCGAACCGAGGTCGCCGCCGAGAGCGGTCATCGCATTGCCCAGGGCCATAGACCTCGCCGTGCCGAAATAGTCGTTCTGCGAGTAGCGCACGGCATCCTCGAGTCCCTGCGCATCGGCGGCGGTTGTCGCTGCAAAGAGCGAGACCAAGGCAAATATCGTTGTGTATCCCTTTATTCTCATAATGATGGTTTAAATTGATATGACTTCGGACTATCTGCGCCGGGCACCGCCTCCCGAAGGACGGCTGCCCCCGGAGAACGAGCCGCTTGAACGGCTGCCGCTGGAAAATCCGGACGAATAGGAGCTGGAAGGTCTCGAAGAGCTGCCTGGACTGCTGAACGACGACCTGCTCCTGGTAGTCGAACCGCTTCTAATGGACGAAGGCGTCGAAGGGTTCCTCCTGACAGTAGTGGAGCCTGAAGAACGGTAACTGTCGTTCCTGCGGATGGAGGTTCCGCCGGAGCGCACCGAACTGCCGCGGTTCGGAGCGGGGCTGGCACCCGAGCCTATACTGCTGCCGCCGGTCTGTGACGGTCTCGTGCCCGAACCTATATTTATGCTGGGGCTGCTCTGCCTGTTCGAATACCTGGTCCTGACGGAACTTCCGCCGGCCGCTCCCGAGTTGTGTGACGGAGCAGCTCCGCTACCTATGGAACTTCCGCCGGAGGAAGGCCTGAGAACCGTAGAGCCGGCGGATCCGTATGCGCCTCCGCCTATACCGGGCCGCGTGACAGAACCGGGATTACGCCTGTTCGAACCGGTTCCGGGAACCCTTTCCCTGCGTCCCGGACTCTGCGTGAAGCGGCGTTCGCCGAAATAGCGGCGGCCGTCGGGCGAGAGTCCCGGCTTCGGGGGACGGGGACCTACATGCCATGGATCGTGATGCCAATACCCGTGGTACCAGGGATCGTACCAGTGTCCATAATACCACGGATCATGCCAATAGTGGTGGTACCAGGGGTCGAACGCCCATGAATATCCGTAATACCATGGGTCGTACCAGGGGTCGTACCAGCGGTAGTGGTTGTACCATATACGGTATTCCCAGGGATCCGGCAGGTACCATGAATCCCACAGGAGGAACGGGGCAAGGCCGAAGCTGAAGGAGATGTCGCTGTCGCGGTCGTCTTCGAGAACAACATACACGGTGTCCCGCGCCGCTCCCTGCTTTTCAGCTATGCGGGCCGCGGCCATCGCCTCGAAATCCTCGACGGAGTATATCGTGACCTCTTTCCGAGGGACATATGTACCTCCGTAACTGTATATGCCGTCCTGATATTGCTGGTATGAATACTGCGCGGTCATGCCACACGATGCCAGGGCCAAGGCCACAGGCACCGACAATAAAAGTGTAGTGTTCCGTTTCATAATCATTTTCCCTATCTAAATAAAAGTTGTATCTTTGCGCTCGCAGATATTCCGCAGTACGGGATACTCTTAACTTAGATGCAAATTTCGAAAAAAAACGCAGACTTTCAATAAGAAAATATGGCAAAAGCGGTTACCAGGCGCTCCGACAACTATTCACAGTGGTATAACGACCTTGCGCTCAAAGCCGACCTCGCGGAGCAGTCGGCAGTACGCGGATGCATGGTCATAAAGCCTTATGGCTATGCCATATGGGAAAAGATGCAGGGCATACTTGACGGCATGTTCAAGGAGACAGGAGTGCAGAACGCATACTTCCCCCTGTTCATCCCGAAGTCCTTCTTCAGCCGCGAGGCCGAGCATGTCGCCGGATTTGCCAAGGAATGCGCGGTAGTCACGCACCATCGCCTGATGAACGACCCCGACGGAAAGGGTGTCGTGGTAGACCCCGACGCAAGGCTCGAGGAGGAGCTGATAGTCCGCCCCACCTCGGAGACCATAATATGGAACACCTACAAGAACTGGATAACCTCGTGGAGAGACCTGCCGGTACTCTGCAACCAGTGGTGCAACGTCGTCCGCTGGGAGATGCGCACAAGGCTCTTCCTGCGCACCGCCGAGTTCCTCTGGCAGGAGGGACATACCGCGCACGCCACAGCGCAGGAAGCGCAGGAGAAGGCCTACGAAATGGTCCAGATCTATGCCAGGTTCGCACGGGAAGTGATGGCTCTGCCCGTAATCGTAGGGCACAAGAGCCCCAACGAACGCTTCGCAGGAGCCCTCGACACCCTCACTATAGAGGCCATGATGCAGGACGGGAAGGCACTGCAGGCCGGCACCTCCCACTTCCTCGGCCAGAACTTTGCAAAGTCGTTCGACGTGCAGTTCACCAACAAGGAAGGCAAGCTCGAGTATGTCTGGGCCACTTCATGGGGAGTGAGCACGCGTCTCATGGGTGCGCTGATAATGGCGCACGGCGACGACAACGGACTGGTACTCCCCCCGAAGCTCGCCCCGATACAGGTCGTAATGGTGCCCATATACCGCAGCGACGAGGAGCATGCCGACGTAATCGCAAGGCTTGGTGAGATCAAGGCGCAGCTCTCTTCGAAGGGAATCAGCGTGAAGATCGATGACCGCGACACGCTGCGTCCCGGCTTCAAGTTCGCGGAATGGGAACTGAAGGGAGTCCCCGTAAGGCTCGCCGTGGGAGAGAGGGACCTTGCCGCAGGCACCGTCGAAGTTGCGCGCAGGGACACACTCACGAAGGAGACCATGCCTCTCGAAGGCATAGCGGAGCACATCTGCTCCCTGCTCGACGACATCCAGGCGAACATCTACGACAAGGCCCTCAGGTTCAGGGATGCCAACATAGAGAAGTGCGACGACTGGGAGGAGTTCAAGGCAAAGATCCAGACAGGCAAGTTCCTGCTCTGCCACTGGGACGGCACGGTCGAGACCGAGCAGGCGATAAAGGACGCCACCAAGGCTACGATACGCTGCATCCCTATCGACAGTTGCGTCTGCGAGGAGAAGGGCGTGGACATATATTCCGGCAAGCCCTCGGAAAGGAGAGTAGTATTTGCAATATCATATTAGAATTAGACCGAAAAACTACTCCGGATGAAAAAACCGATGTGTGTACTGGCAGGACTCGTATGCGCCTGCACCCTTGCGTATTCACAGGACGATGTCCAGAAGGCCACGGCGGAAGCTGCTGCGGCCCTGTCCAGGATTCCCGAGGCCGAGCAGGAAGAGGAGCAGCCCAGGTATTGGACTTCATCTTCACAGTTCGACCTTGGAATGAGCAACACCAGCCTGTGGAACTGGGCTGCCGGCGGATATAACACACTGGCCGCCAACGGAGGCCTCGACGCCAAGGCCGACTATGCCAAGGACCTGCTGAGCTGGAAGAACCGTCTCCAGCTGCAGTACGGCTTCTTCTGGTCTGCAGACAAGAAGAACCTGATGCAGAAGAGCAACGACGTAATCTATCTCGAGAGCCGTCTCGCATTCAAGACTGCAAACTCCAGCAAGTGGAACTACACCGCATCGTTCGACTTCCGCTCGCAGTTCTCCAACAGTTACGACACCTACACCCTCGACGAAGCGACCCAGACATGGAGCGGTACCCTCAAGTCAGGCTTCCTCTCCCCCGCATACACGAACATAGCGCTCGGTATGGAGTGGACGCCCACCGACTGGTTCAACGTCAATATCGCCCCCCTCACCGGTGGCTTCACGATCTGCACTATCGACGAACTTAAGAAGAACTACGGAATGAAACTCATCGAAGTGGGTCTCGACCCTGCGGTAGGCTCAAACTACCGTGACGCCCTGTTCCAGTTCGGTGCCCAGATCAAGATGAACTTCAAGACGTCTGTCAACGACGTGTTCACCTACGAGACCCAGCTCGTCCTCTTCACCGACTATCTCGACAAGCCTTTCCGCCACAACAGGGTAAACTGGGACAACAAGTTCAGCTGGCAGGTGGCCAAGTACCTCAAGCTCTCGCTAAACACCTGGCTCATCTACGACCCTATCGTGCTGATCGACGGCATCCAGAGAGTACAGTTCAAGGAGTCGTTCACGATCAACTTCACCTACACTATCGCCAACAGGAAATAATGAAGAAAGTACTGCTCGCCGTCAGCGGCGGCATAGACTCCATGTATATGGCAAACAGGGCTTCGGATCTATTCCCCGGAGCCCTTGCTGCTGTCGCGCACTGCAACTTCACCCTCCGTGGAGAGGAGTCTGACGGCGACGAGCTTTTCGTCAGGCAGTGGTGCGCCGACCGCGGCATGACCTGCCATGTCCGCCGCTTCGACACCGCCCTCTACGCCTCGCAGAAAGGCATAAGCATAGAAATGGCGGCGAGGGAGCTGCGCTACGGGTGGTTTGCCCGGCTTTGCGACGAATTCGGATACGAGGCCGTGGCCGTGGCCCACAACGCCAACGACGACGCCGAAACACTGATGCTGAACCTGCTGCGCGGCACTGGGACAAAGGGCATACGCGGCATGGGCGACCGCCCCGGAATACTAAGGCCGCTGCTCGGCATCGAACGGGCGGAGATACAGGACTGGATGTCGCAGCGCGGGCTCGGCTGGAGGGAAGACAGCAGCAACGCAGGGTGCGACGTCAAGCGCAACATTATACGCAACGAGGTATTTCCCGTCTTCAGGCGCATCAATCCTTCCTTCATAAAGACCCTGCGCGAAGACATGCGCCGTTTCGCCCAGGTCGACGACATAGCGGAAGACTACTTCCTCTCGGTCAGGGACGGCCTGCTGACCGGCACAGGCGACATCAGGCTCGACGTGCTGCTCGGACTCAGGCACCGCGAATACCTGCTGTGGAGACTGCTCGAGGGAAGCGGCATACGGAGGGAGGAGTTCAACTCTCTCGTCGCCTGCCTCAGGGAGGGTCGGCAGTATGCTGGAAAGACCTTCGGGCCGGTAATCGCCTCGGCAGGAAGGCTGACGCTCCGCGGGGCGTCGAAGGCCTGCGGCAGGCAGCTCGTATGCGAGACCCTCTCCCGCGACGAACTGGACAGTCTGGTCCAGGAAGACGGCGTCATAATACTCGACGCCGGCAAGCTGCCCCTGCCCCTGAAGATACGCAGGTGGCGCAGCGGCGACTGGATGACACCGCTCGGGATGAAGGGACGCAAGAAACTCTCCGACATCCTCACCGAACTGAAGTACAACCTCGACGAGAAGCAGGAGGCCGAAGTCATAGAACTCGAGGGCAGCCATGTGGCGGCCCTGCTGTGCAGGAAGATAGACGAAAGCGTAAAGGTGGACGGCAGGACGGCCTCGGTTCTCAGGCTCAGCTACCGTTCCTCCAGCATGTAGACATCGTCGCCCGGCTCGGCGAAGCCGTAGGTCTCGCGCGCGAACTTCTCAAGGCTGTCCCTGTCACAGGCGTACATCCTGATAGTCTGCCGCATCTCGGCGTTCTGCTCCACCAGACGCTCGATCTCGTGCTTCTGCTGCCTCAGGGTGAATCCGGCGCGCAGCCAGGTTATCACGCTGTCCCTCTTGACCAGCATAAACAGCACGAACACGGCCGTGGCGATTATGGCGAAACGCGCAAACGAACGCTCTTCGCGCCTGTTTCCGTCCTTGCTGCGGTCCCACAGATCGCCCTTGAATCTCGCCATAGAATTAAAGATGAATTGTTTCAGCCGCTAATTTAGAGAAAATCAGCGATTTTTTATACTTTTGCCTGTTATTTATACGCATTTGCAGATGAAACCTACACTTTTAGTCCTCGCCGCCGGAATGGGAAGCCGTTACGGCGGACTCAAGCAGATGGACCCCCTGGGCCCCGGCGGAGAGACAATCATAGACTACTCGATATACGATGCCGTGCACAGCGGCTTCGGGAAGGTCGTATACATAGTCAGGGAATACTTCCTGGAGCAGTTCAAGGCCGCGGCCGAGCAGAAGTACAGAGGAGTGAGATGCCCCGACGGCTCTCCCCTGGAACTGGCGTTCGTAACCCAGGAGCTCGACAAGATTCCCGCAGGATACAGCCCGGATCCCGGAAGGCAGAAACCCTGGGGAACGGCGCACGCCGTACTCATGGCAAGGGATGTCATAGACGGCCCGTTCGTCGTGATCAACGGCGACGACTACTACGGACGCGAGTCGTTCGCGCTCGCCGCACAGTGGTGCATGGAGCATGAAGGAGGCTCGGGCCGGTATGCCATAGTGGGATTCGAGCTCGACAACACGCTCAGCAAGTCCGGGGGCGTATCGAGGGGCATATGCCACTACGATGCGCAGATGCACCTCACAGACGTGGTCGAGCACCATAACATAGCGCTGGGAGCCGACGGGAAGGTCACCGGCGACAACTCAGTCTCCGGGCAGAAAGTCACCCTTCAGGGCAAGGCCCTCTGCTCGATGAACATGTGGTGCTTCACCCCCGACTATTTCCCGCGCAGCGAGGGCATCTTCCGCACATTCCTCGACAGCAGTGCGAGCGATCCCCGGAAAGAGTTCTACATCCCCTATGCAGTGGATGTGATGATAAGGTCGGGAGAGGTCAGCTGCGAGGTGATTCCCACCCCGTCGAGGTGGTTCGGGGTGACCTTCAAGGAAGACAGGCCCGACGTCGTCGCGAAGTTCGCCGCACTCGCGGCCGACGGAACCTACCCTACTCCACTCTATGGAAAACAGGAGGCTGCCGTATGACTCGTGCTAAGAACTACGATTTCTTCGGTATCTTCACCTACTTCGTCCCGTCGGTGGCGGACATGTTCATCCTGCTCGGAATGCTGCTGTTCGGGGTAGTGCTGGGCAACCTTGCAAGCCTTGCAGTCACGCTCATTCCCGGAGCCGGAATGTCTATGGCCATGCTGGTGGCATATCCCGTGATGTTCATACCGGCGATGCTCTATGCAAGCGTGCAGAGCCGCCGGAAAAGCTACAACAGCGGCGGAATACTGCTGGACAACGGCAACTTTGCACCCGTGGGAGGGTTCTTGTGCGCGGCGGCCGCGGTAGCCGCGACATTCTGCGTGGCGTTCTGCTCGGACGCGTTCTCCCTCCTGCTTCCCGAGCCGAGCGAGACCTTCAAGAACCTCATGGAGTCGATGACCCAGAGCAACTTCGTGCTCAACTTCATATCGGTGAGCATCTTCGCTCCCGTCTTCGAGGAATGGCTGTGCCGTGGCATGGTGCTCCGCGGACTTCTCGGGCACGGTGTCAGGCCGGTCTGGGCCATAGCCGTATCCGCCGCGTTCTTCGCTCTGATACACCTCAACCCATGGCAGGCAGTACCGGCCTTCCTGATAGGCTCGCTTATGGGATATGTATACTACCGGACGGGCTCGCTGAAACTTACCATGCTGATGCATTTCGCCAACAACACCCTGTCGCTGGCGCTTTCCAACATCGACTCCCTGAAAGACATGGATACCTGGATGGATGTGATTCCCGCAAACTACTACTGGCTGCTGTTCGCCGCCGCCCTGCTGCTGGCCGTGCTATGCATAAGGCTGTTCGGCAGGATACCCTGCGACCGCACGGGAGCCTCCCGGAAGGTACCGCCGCTTTTCGAATCGGACATCGACTCCGCAGACCTCAGGCGCCCCTGAGCGCGGCGGCCGCGGGGACATCGTGCACGCGCAGTATGCCGGCTCCGTTCGCAAGGGCCAGCCTGTGCGCCTTCTCGGTATCTCCGGCAGTGAAACGCTTGTCGGCAGCACCTATGAGTATCGGCCTGCCGAATCTGCCGAACTCCCCGAGATGCGAAAGAAGCTCCCAGTTCTGCGCTGCGGTCTTCGAGAAGCCGAGTCCCGGATCGAGTATCCACCTCCGTACCCCGCAGCGCTCCGCCCTTGCGGCAAACGCGGCGAAATAGTCCTGTACGGCGGCGACTACACCTTCGGGATAGTCGCAGAGCGCGTCCATGGAACGCGGATTCCCTCTCTTGTGCATCGCGACATACTCCAAGCCGAGAGAGCCGACAAGCGGAAGCATCTGCGGATCATCCTCTCCCGCGGAAATATCGTTTACGATGAAGTCGCCTGCCAGGGAATATGCCCTGCGGACGACCTCGGCCCGCGTGGTGTCTATCGATATACGCACCGTTCCGTCCAGGGCCGACAGCACCGGCTCTAGCCTCGCCCATTCGGTCTCGAGATCCACGTCCGCCGCACCCGGCCGCGTAGACACGGCACCGAGATCGACGATGTCAGCTCCCCGGGAAATCATCGCAGCCATGCGGGAAACGGCCTCGGAGGCCGTGGCCCTGCTCGGAGCCCAGAACGAGTCCGGCGTCAGGTTGACTATGCCCATTATCCTGAACATAGGCCTATAGCAGAAGCATCACCGCAAAGACATACAGCATGAAACCCTGGAACTTCAGGGACGAAGAATTGCTGGTGGACACGAACACCTCCACCGGGTCGTCGTCGGAAATCTCCGCAAGGTACTCCCGGGAAGGAGCCTTGCGCGACGACCATTTCTGGATTATCTGCCCGTCGGCGATATAGGTATATCCGCCGTTCGAACGGTTCAGGGTCAGCAGTGTCTTCCTGTCGGCGAAGTACACGCTCGAAAGCAGGTCCGGACTGCCTCCTGCGAGGGCCTCGATCTGCGACGGGGTGGAGCTGACCAGCACCAGCGGAAGATAGCCCTCCTGCCGCGAAGACCTCACGACAGACTCTATATCCGACCATTTTGCATCGGAAAGCTTAGCCGGATCGAAGGCCGAGACGGCGAGCACGGGTCCGGAAAGAGCCAGCGAATCGACATAGTTGCCGTCCACATCGCTGAAGGACAGCACTGTCGGCAGTTCTCCGGAGCTGAAGTCGGCATCCTCCCAGGACATCAGCTCCGTCCCGGGACGGTAGTCGGTGAAGTCGATCAGGGGAAGCGACAGGGAAGAATACAGGAAGAACAGCAGCGACGACACGGCCACCAGGCCGAAGCTTCCGTATTTTATCTTTCTCGTCGGCTCCAGCGAGCGCATGGGTATATAGGCAAGGGCCCAGAGTCCGAGCAGCACCAGATTCTTGAGGAAACTCTGGAGATGTGTCAGGTGCACCGCCTCACCGAAGCATCCGCAGTCCATGACTGGATTGAATACCAGCAGTATGAGCGTGACTATGGTGAAGAAGCCGAGGAACGCGAGCACCGTAATGCCTACCGCCTTCTTCCACACGCCCGTAATCAGTGCAGCGCCGAGTATTGTTTCGGCAAGGGCCAGGCAGGCTCCTAGCGCATAGTCGGCGAAGTGCAGGAATCCCAGGCGGAAGAACTTGAGATATTCTTCCACTATCAGCGATGTTCCGACCGGGTCCATGAGCTTGAGCATGCCCGACACGAAGAACACTATTCCTATCAGGACGGCGCTAAATCTTCTTATGGTTCTCATATACTGCTTTGATTTTACCGAAAATGACATCCGAAGGCAGCATCCTTCCGTCCGCATCGCCGCAGTCCACGGTGACGAAGGACGGGTCAAGCACCGCCTGCCTGCGGTATATGTCGCGCACCCTGCGCTGGAACGCGATATCCGCCTCGTGGATATCGCTGCCTCCGTGCAGATAATCCCTGTCCGAGCCGCTGCGGCCCGAACACAGGTTGCCTTCGACGAATTCTATCGGGACATCCAGGAAGATATTCAGGTCTGGACGCGGCAGGGCGAAAGCGCCGTACTCGGTGGCGACTATCCAGTCCCTGAGAGCATCGGCCTCCTCAGCCTGGGGAAGTTTCGCGCACTGGTAGGCTATGTTCGAGTACACATATCTGTCGAGCAGCACTGTTCCGCCGCAGTCAAGGGTCCTGCGTATGGAAGGGAGCGCGCCGTGCCTGTCCTCCGCGAACAGCAGGGCCACGAGCCGGGGATGCACCGCGTCCATGGGGCCGAAGTCTCCCCTCAGATAGGCCGATATCAGTTCGCCGTACACGGGAGCGTCATACCTCGGGAAGTGGATGTACTCCATGCGGGGACATTCCTTTTCGAGGAAGCTCCTCAGCAGCCTTACCTGCGTGGACTTTCCCGCCCCGTCCAGACCTTCAAGGACAATCAGCATATACCTAATCAGTTAACTCTTATCTTCTGGCCTATGCGCAGCCTGTCGGCGTTGATTCCGGGATTCAGACGCCTGAGCGCGGAGAGGCTCTTGCCGTACTTTCCGGCTATTTCCGAGAGGGTGTCGCCGCTGCGTACGGTATGCCACCTCATCGCGGCACGCTCGGCTTCGATGCGCATCTCTTCCTGTATTATCTTCTCGTCTTCGCCGTATATCGCATCTTCCTCGTCGATTGTTCCGGGAACATAGCGCGACGAAGGATCGAGATAGCTACGGCGCAGCACGAACACGTTCGCCCTCAGTTCGCCGTTTTCGAAATCCACGATCCATTCCGGGTCGAAGGCATAGCCCTTGTACCTGGTCTCGAAGTGCAGGTGCGGCCCCGTAGACCTGCCGGTGGAGCCGCCGAGCCCTATCACGTCTCCGGCACGCACCCAGTCGCCGCTCTCGACATTGCGCCGGGACAGGTGTCCGTAGAATGTCTCGAGCCCGTTCTCGTGGCGTATTATCACGAGATTGCCGTAGCCCGAAGTCCTCCCGGAGAACCTGACCCTGCCGTCGAAGGCGGCCTTGACGGGCGTCCCCGTGACCAGAGGCACGTCGGTTCCCTGATGCCTGCGTCCGCGGCGGTATCCGAAACGCGAATACACCTTCCCCGCGTACGGGCATACGAACTGGCTGAGCGAGTCGACGAGGCATATCGAGTTGCGGTAGCCCAGATCCCTGAGTTCGACCCCGTCATAGGGGTTGATCACGTTCTCCTTCCAGAAATCCGTGAACACGTCGCTCTCGGCAACCTTCTTCATGTTCTTTATGTAGCGCCACGAGTAGTCGTCGAAAAGCACCAGCTGCAGGTAGCCGTCGCCTATGTCGAGGGTATCGACGGGGGCGCCGTCTCCCCTCTTGAAAGAGCCTATCTCGGTTATGTAGTCCTCCGGCACCCATGTCACTTCAGGATGCGGGACCGGAGTATGTACCGCCACCGTATCGCCCGCCACGGCATCGACCGTACCGTAGTCGCCCGCCGCTGCCCATGCTGCGGGAATCAGGACGAGCGCCGGCAGCAGAAAGGCTGATTTCCTCTTGTCTGCCATTCCCTACGACCTCACCGCTCCGAACTTCGACACGAGGAGCTCCTCCGCCATCCTTACCTTGGACTCCATGACCGTCCTGTCCCTCGCCTCGCAGATGAAGCGCAGGTAAGGCTCGGTGTTGGATGGCCTGACATTGAACCACCAGTCCTCGAACTCCAGCCTGTAGCCGTCGAAATCCATGGTGACAAGCGGCTTCTGCTCTGCGCTGAACAGTTCGCAGAGAGCCTTCATCGCGGCAGGCTTGTCGTCCAGACGGAAATTGATCTCCCCGGAGTTGCAGTAGCGGTTCATCTCGTCGATCTGGGCGCTGAGGGTCTTTCCGGCGCTCTTGAGCGCAGACACTATGCGCAGCACTATCATCGACGCGAGCAGGCCGCTGTCGGAGTAGAAGAAATCCTTGAAATAGTAATGTCCTGCCAGCTCTCCGCCCCAGAGCCCGTCTATCTCGCGGAGCTTGGGAGCAGCGAACGCCCTGCCCACGCGCCAGGTGTGCAGCTCTGCCCCGTATGCCTGCAGGAACTCTCCTACCGACTTGGAGCTCCGTATTTCCTGCAGCACTCTGGGATTGCGCGCGCCCCTCTCGTCACAGAAATACAGGGCCATGAGGGCTATTATCAGGTCGGGAGCCACGAAGCGCGCCCTGTCGTCGACGAACATCACCCTGTCGGCATCCCCGTCATAGATGACCCCGACATCCGCACCGGTACGGTGCACAAGATCCTGCAGGGGTTCGACATTCTTAGGGATCAGCGGATTGGGCTCATGTACGGGAAAAGTCCCGTCCAATGTGTCGCAGATATATGCAGCAGAATCGGTGAAGACCTCCCTGGCGAAGAGGTTGGCCATGCCATTGGAAAGGTCGAAGGCGATCTTCAGGTTTCTGTAGTCGCCTTTGAACCTGAGCATGAAGTCTATATAGTCGTCGTGTATGTCCTTGTCGAACACGCGTCCGCGGGTAGGGGCGGGAGGGGTCGGACGCCCTTCGTCTATCCAGGCCTTTATCTGTCCGAGCCCCGTGTCGAAACCCACGGGAAGCGCATTCGCACGGCTCACCTTCATGCCATTGTATTCCTTGGGGTTATGGCTGGCCGTGATCTGCACGGAGGCCTCGAAGCCGTAGCTGGCCGTGGCGAAATAGACCATAGGCGTAGAGCTGAGGCCTATGTCGTATACGTCGGCACCGGCATCGCAGATGCCCTGGACCAGGCTGTCGTGTATCTCCTGCGATGAAGTGCGGCAGTCCCTGCCGACCAGCACCTTTCCGGCACCGAGCAGCCCGGGGATGAAATATCCTATCTTGTATACGGTGTCCTTGTCGAAGTCCACACCGTATACGCCTCTGATGTCGTATGCGTGAAATGCTCCCATGGTATTATAGACTTGTTACTTGATTTTCGACTTGTATGCGGTGCCGACCTTGCCGTGGGCTATGCCCTGCAGCTTTTTCGTAAGGAGTTTCCTCCTGATAGGCGCCACGAGGTCAGTGAAAAGCACCCCGTCGAGATGCGAGAACTCGTGCTGCACCATGCGGCATGCGAACTTGTCGAAGCTTTCCGTCTTCTTCTCGAAGTTCTCGTCGTAGTACTCCACCGTGATCGACTCGGGACGACGCACGTCGGCATAGATTCCCGGGACGCTGAGGCAGCCCTCGTTGTACTCGCAGCTGCGGTCGCTCTCGCTCAGCACCACAGGGTTGATGAACGCGCGCCTGAAGCCCTTCAGGTACGGGAACACATCGGCCATGACATCGCCGTCCACTACGGCCACCCTGAGGCTCTCTCCTATCTGGGGAGCCGCCAGCCCGCATCCGTCCGAGGCCTTGAGCGTCTCCCAGAGGTCGGCGACAAGCTGACTGGTGCTCTCCCTTTCCTTTTCGATGTCCACAGGCCTGGCGACCTCGCGCAGCACCTGGGATCCGTATAGATAAATAGTACGTATCATTTCTTCCTGTCGATATAGCTCTGAAGTATTATCGCCGCGCTGATCCTGTCTACGGAGTTCTTGTCGCGGCGGTCGCTTTTCTTCATTCCACCCTCTATCATGGCCCTGTGCGCAAGCACCGAAGTGAAGCGCTCGTCCTCGAGCTCCACGGGGATTCCCGGGAAGGCCTTGCGGAGTTTCTGCAAGAAACATTCCACGTCGGGAGCCGCCTGCGCGGGGCGTCCGTCGAGGTTGTAGGGATAGCCGACGACAAACCTTTCGATAGTCTCGGTGCGGGCGTAGTTTTTGAGATAATCTATTATCTTTGCACTCGGAACAGTTTCCAGGGGGGAAGCGAAAATGCCGAGAGGGTCGCTCACCGCGACGCCCGTCCTCGCCTTTCCGTAATCTATGCCTATGGTTCTGTTCATCCGTGCGAAATTAGTCAAAAACTACTGCTTTCGCAAACAGCCACGCGCCAAAACACTGTTCGACCGGGTATGAAAGTATTCAACGACAAGGACATACGATTCTTCAGGCTGTCTTTGGTAAACGACCAGACGCATGACAGGATCAAGACGCTGAGGTTCACCAGGCTCGAAGCGGCCGGGGCGGCGGTGTGCGCAGTCGTGGCCTTCGTGCTGCTCATCTACTGCCTTATCGCCTTCACCCCCCTGCGCAACACCATACCCGGCTACCCCAGCGGCCCGGCGAAGAAGCTTGCCGTGGAGAACGCGATAAAGATAGACTCCCTCGAGAGCGTCATCACCCGCTGGAACCTCTATGCCGAAAACCTCGGCAGGGTGCTCGCAGGAGAGGCAACGGTGAACTTCGACAGCCTCGTCAGGGTCTCGACCGGCAGCCTCCTCTCGGATAAGGGAGAAGAAGTGCTCAGGGAGCAGGACTCCCTGCTGCGCCAGAGCGTACGCCGGAGCGAACGCTTCGGGATCAGCGGCGGCGCTTCGAGGACCCTCCCGGTAGAAGGCATGCATTTCTTCACGCCGGTGAAAGGCGCCGTATCGGCCGGATTCGACGCCGCCACGCACCCCTGGATCGACATAAGCGCGCCTGCGGGATCGGTGGTGAGCGCAGTGCTCGACGGCAGCGTCATATCGGCCAGGTGGGACGACGCTCTGGGCTACATAATCATAATACAGCACGAAAACAACATAGTCAGCGTCAGCGAAGGCTGCATCGAACTCCTGAGGAATCCGGGAGACAGGGTGGGCGCCGGCACGCCGATTGGCATGACCGGAGGCTCCGGCACCGGACAGACGGGACGGCTGCATTTCGAACTCTGGCACGACGGAGAACCGCTCGACGCCGCAAGATACATAAGTTTCTAAGACCGCACGACAAAGTGAGACGGAGGATAGCGATACTGGGCTCCACAGGCTCGATAGGCACACAGACACTCGACGTGATACGCCGCCACCCCGAACGTTTCGAGGTGGAGATGATTTCCGCGCGCAGGAACGTGGACCTGCTGGTAAGGCAGGCCCTGGAATTCAAAGCCGGGAACGTCGTAATATGCGACGAACAGCAATATTCCGAAGCATGCCGGCGCCTTGCCGGAAGCGGATGCAGGGTATGGTACGGGACCGACAGCCTCTGCGAGATAGTCAGGCTGCCTTCCGTCGACATCGTAGTCGGTGCAATGGTGGGATTCAGCGGGCTCAGGCCGACCCTCGCCGCGCTGGAGGCCGGCAAGACCGTCGCCCTGGCCAACAAGGAGACGCTGGTGGCCGCCGGAGCCGTGGTGACATCGGTGATGAAGGAGCACGGAGCCAGGATCCTGCCCGTGGACTCGGAGCATTCGGCTATCTTCCAGTGCCTGCTTGGCGCAGGAGACAACCGCGTGGAGAAGATACATCTGACAGCATCGGGCGGCCCGTTCAGGACCTGGGACAGGCCGAAGATCGCCGCCGCCACTGCCGAGACCGCCCTCAGGCATCCGAACTGGGACATGGGGGCGAAGGTCACTATCGACTCCGCGACGATGATGAACAAGGGCTTCGAGGTCATAGAGGCGAAATGGCTCTTCGGCATCGATGTCGACAGGATCAACGTCGTGGTGCACCCGGAATCGATCATCCACTCCATGGTGGAATTCAGGGACGGCGCCGTAATCGCCCAGCTCGGCTGGCCCGACATGCGCGAGCCCATAGCCCTCGCCCTCGCCTATCCGGACAGGATAGAGATCGGCAACCGCAGGCTGGACTTCGCCACGCTGGGAAAACTCAGTTTCGAGGCTCCCGACTTCAGGCGTTTCCCCTGCCTGGAACTGGCCTACGAGGCCATACGCCGCGGAGGCAACGCCCCATGCGCGCTCAACGCGGCGAACGAGGTGACAGTAGCCGCCTATCTGAAAGGCCTGATAGGATTCTACGACATCGCGAGGATAAACGAAAGGTGCCTGGAGGGTATGAATTTTGTAGCGACCCCCTCGATCGACGACATCTTCGAAACGAACAAGGAAATTTCGCTCATAGCAGATGGTTATATTAATTAAGGCTTTGCAGGTCCTGCTCGCACTGTCCGTCCTCATTTTCGTACACGAGCTGGGGCATTTCATGTGGGCGAAGCTCTTCAGGATAAGGGTAGAGAAGTTCTACCTCTTCTTCGATGCCGGAGGCAAGGCCCTGGCACGGTGGAAATGGGGCGGAACTGAGTTCGGCATAGGCTGGCTCCCCTTCGGGGGCTACTGCAAGATCTCCGGCATGGTGGACGAGTCCATGGACACTGAGCAGATGCAGTCCGAGCCCAAGGAATGGGAGTTCCGCACGCACCCCGCGTGGCAGAGGCTGCTGGTGCTCGCAGGCGGCGTACTCAACAACTTCATCTTCGCTATCCTGGCCTACGCGGCTATCATGGCAATATGGGGGCAGGCAGTGATAGACAACCGGTCGAACAGCATATATGTCAACGACCTCGCATATGAAATGGGCTTCCGCAACGGAGACCGCATACTCAGCTTCGACGACTACGAGCCCGAAGACTTCAGCATGCTCCAGGCAGACCTCGCCCGCAGGGACGTAAGTTCCGCAAAGGTGCTCAGGGGCGCGGACACGGTCACGCTCTACATCGACAGGTCGATGATAAGCGAAGTGCTCAACTCACCCCTGATGTTCGACCTGGCGGTTCCGTTCGTGGTCGATTCCGTGTGGGCGGAAGGTCCCAACCCCGCATCGGGGCTGCGCCGGGGCGACAGGATAATCTCCCTGAACGGGGAGAAGGTCGAGTTCCTGCAGGATTCGAGGCCGGTGCTCGAGAGCCATAGGGAGAGCACCGTCAACGCATCGGTGGTGAGGGGCGCAGACACGCTCGACATACCCGTAAAGGTGGACTCCAGCGGGAGGATAGGCATCTACGCCGCCACACCGGGGATAAGCGTCAGGCACTACGATGTCCTGAGCGCAATCCCGGCCGGACTGAAAATGGCGGGAGAGACTATCGGAGGATACCTGCGCGACCTCAAGCTGCTCGCCACCCCGTCCACGGGAGCATACAAGTCGGTGGGAAGCTTCATCGCGATAGGAGAGGTGTTCCCCGCGACCTGGGACTGGTACAGTTTCCTGAACATCACGGCCCTGCTGTCGATAATGCTGGGCGTGATGAACCTCATCCCGATACCCGGGCTCGACGGCGGACACATATTGTTCGTGCTGTATGAGATGATCACCAGGCGCAAGCCCAGCGACAGGTTCCTCATGGCGGCGCAGATGATAGGCATGGTACTGATACTCGGGCTCCTGTTGCTGGCGCTCGGAAACGACATAGGAAGGATACTATAAAAATCACGATATATGAAAAAACTTACCGTACTGTTACTGACAGTCCTGCTGCTCGCCTCCTGCAGGGGCGGCACCGAGACCCTGCTGCCCAGCGTAAGCGGCAAGGCCGGAGAAGTCGTTGTGGCCATGGACCGCGAGAACTGGGAGGGAGCGCTCGGCAACCAGGCCAGGGAACTCCTCGCCGGAGACTGCCCGTACCTCGTCATGCAGGAGCCGATGTTCGCCCTGGTCAACATATCCCCCACCGGATTCCCCGACATGTTCAAGATCCACAGGAATATCGTTTTCTTCGATGTCAATCCCCAGCTCGACACGACAGGCGTATTCTACCGCTACAACCAGTGGGCAAGGCCGCAGATCGTCGTCCAGGTATGCGCATATGACGCCGAAGGCGCGTCCGAGCTGCTCAGACAGCAGGGCAGCGTCATCGTAAGCGCGATAGAACAGGCGGAACGCGACAGGGTGATAGGCAACACCATGCTGTACGAAGAGGGAGACATAGCCAAGGCCATATCGGAGATCTTCCCCGGCACGCTGCATTTCCCCGTCGGATACAAGTTGCGCAAGGCCACGGAAAACTTCATCTGGGTGGCGAACGACAAGCAGTATGTATACCAGGACGTGCTCATCTACAGGTATCCCGCCGACAAGGAGCACCCCTTCAGCTCGGAGAACATAATCCGCCACCGCAACGAAATCATGCAGGAGAACGTTCCCGGCATGTTCGAGAACACCTATATGACGACCAGCGACTTCTTCATCCCGCAGATAGAATACCTGCGGTACAGGGGACGCGACTTCGTCCAGACCAGGGGGATGTGGGAAGTCAAGAACGACTACATGGGAGGCCCGTTCGTATCGCATTCGTTCTACAGCCCCGACGGAAAGGACATCATAGTCGTCGAAGCCTTCGTCTACGCCCCGAGATACAACAAGCGCCAGTACCTGAGGCAGGTGGAATCACTGCTGTACACCTGGGCCTGGAACGGGAGCGGCCCGGAGGCGGACGAAATGGCAGAGAAATAGTTTGTCTTATAGAAAATAATTTCTATATTTGCAGTCCCATTTTGGGTTTTTTGCCCTGAACGGGAGCGCTGGTGGGTTCGTATAACGGCTAGTACTCAAGATTTTCATTCTTGCAATAGGAGTTCGATTCTCCTACCCACTACTGATCTTTAAAAAGATTAACATAATGGCAAACACAGCTTCAGCAAAGAAAGCCGATCGCCAGAACGAAAGGCACAGACTGCATAACAGGTATTATGCAAAGACAACGAGAAACGCTATACGCGACATCCGCAACACCACAGACAAGGCTACGGCAGAGAAGAACGCCCCCAAGGTCTATGCGATGATCGACAAGCTCGCGAAGATCGGACTCATCCACAAGAACAAGGCGTCCAACCTCAAGAGCGGCATAGCGGTCCATATAAATAAACTTGCGTAAGGCAAGTTTATTTTTTTCGGGATGTAGCGCAGTTGGTTAGCGCACCACGTTCGGGACGTGGGGGTCGTCCGTTCGAGTCGGATCATCCCGACAGACACA
This sequence comes from Bacteroides sp. CAG:1060_57_27, assembly GCA_001915575.1. Classification (GTDB taxonomy): domain Bacteria; phylum Bacteroidota; class Bacteroidia; order Bacteroidales; family UBA932; genus Cryptobacteroides; species Cryptobacteroides pullicola. The sequence continues at coordinate 178,066 of MNQT01000023.1, forward strand.
AAAGAAGAACTTCTGCAAAAAAAATAAAAGGTGGCCGCGAAGGTCACCTTTTTCTTATTACAGGAGCCTGCCGCAGACGCGGCAGGTCAGCGCCGCCACTAGAACGAGAACTTCGTTATGAACTGCACCCTGTGGTTCGTCACCCAGTGGAGGTCACGCGTCGCAAGCGCCCTCTTGTCGCCGACGCCCCACTCTCCGTACTGCACGCCGGTGAGCTCATACTCGAGTCCGAGGGAGAGCTTGCCGAAGTTGTAGGCCACGGTCGGAGTGATGCGGTACATCTGGTTCATGTTGGAGAAGCTGTTCTTGCTGAAGTACAGGTGCTCAGTGTCGACTATGTCCTCGGCCGTTCCGAAGTTCTTGACATATCCGGCGAAGAATATTCCCTGCAGCTTCTTTCCGTACATCACGGACACCCATGAAGAGCTGTTGCGCGTAGGAGTGTAGCTCCACGAATCGTCCCTGTTGAAGGAAGTGACGCCGTAGCCTCCGTTGAGGTTCAGATGCTCGCCCGCCTGCGCGAACACCGTCTTGGCCTTTATCGAGAAGTCTCCGTCAACATACTGCGCATATACGAAAGGTGACACGGTCGTAATCCTGTCGGAGACCTTCTTCGTCAGCGAGCTGTCATACCTCCTGGGCTTGATGGAGAGCAGGTCGGCGCCTATCCTGACGAGACCGCCGCCGTCGCTATAGCTGAGTCCGAGGAAGAACTCGGGGGTACAGCCGTACTTGATGAAGTCCGCAGAATAGCTGACCCCGCTTTCGGCACCCTCCACGGGGCCTGCCGAGGTATACTGCATCTGCCAGATAGCATACACGTTCAGGGTAAGCCTGTCTCCCAGCCTGTAGTCGACATTGAGCAGGGGCGTGCGCGAGAAAGGATTGAACGGAGCTCCGGAATTGAGCGACAGCACGTCGGGGAGATCCGCCGCGAGCGGATGCCAGGCCTGGCCGAACTTTATCGACAGGCCGTCCTTTGCAAGCGTCATGTATGCCTGGCGGAGCCTGAGGTTCGCCGTTCCGGTACTGCCGCTAAGGCCGTTATAGAAGTCCGTCTCTATCTTGGCTCCCATATCCCAGCCGCCGTACGAATATGTCACGTCGACTCCGAGCCTCGAGGTCAGCGAGGCGAAACGGAACGAGTTCACCTGGTTGAGGTCCTCTCCGCCGGACAGATTGCGGTCCTTGGGAAGGTAATAGAAGAGGTCTTCCGTTCCGGCCACGCTCTCGCGGGTGTCGAACGACATGTAGTTGCGCACGAAGCCGTAGAACTTGATCTTCGGCGCAGAACCGTCCTGCGCATAGGCACCTATGGCCGCTGTCGCGGCCACGGTACACAGGAACAATTTCATGAACTGTTTCATATGTAATACCAACTAACTTGTCAGAATTATACCGTCACGGCTATACCTGAGGGAAGGGGAACACCTTCGTGAGAAGGAGATATCCCAGCACCAGGCCTATCACGCCGATGATTATGCCCACCTTGGCCATGTCCTTCGTCTTCACGAGGCCGGTGGAGGCGGCAATGGCGTTAGGCGGCGTGGATATGGGGAACATCATGGCGAGCGACGCGCACACGGCGATGTAGGGAATCAGCGAATACATTCCGTCCATGCTGATGAACTGTGCATGGTTTGCGGATGCCGGATCCTCGAGGGCCGTACCTACGACCACGAGTATGGGCACCAGCAGCGCTGCCGTCGCGGAGTTGCTGATGAAGTTGGAGAGGGCATAGCAGATGCAGCCGGCCACGATCATCACGACGACGACGTTCATGCTGCTGAAAGGTATGGCATGTATGAGGGTCTCCGCGAGGCCTGTCTTGTTGAGTCCCGTTCCAAGGGCGAATCCTCCCGCGACGAGCCAGAGCACGCTCCAGCTGATTCCGGATATGTCCTCCTTCTTGAATACGCCCGTGCAGGTATACACCGCAAGGGGGATGAGGGCGACTATGTTGGAGTTGATGCCCGTCGCGGCCTCTGTAACCCAGAGGAGTATGGTGACGAAGAAGGTGATCCATGCGACATAGGTCCTCCAGTCACGCTTCCGGTCGCGCTTGGGTTCGATCTTTATCTCTATGGTCTTGCTCTTGAAAGGGAAGAACGCCAGCAGGAGCAGCCATGCGATCAGCACCATCACGATTACGAAAGGTATCATGCGGGCCATCCACGAACCGAACTCGATATTGTATCCTGCATTCTGCAGGGCTCCGATAGCTATGGCGTTGGGAGGCGTACCGATAGGCGTACCCATTCCTCCGAGGTTGGCGGCGATAGGGATAGAGAGCGCGAGCGCGACCTTGCCGGTCTCGCTGTCGGGAAGGGCCTTGAGCACGGGAGCGAGGAACGCCAGCATCATGGCGGCCGTCGCCGTATTGCTCATGAACATCGAGAACAGGCTGATTACGATAAGGAAGCCGAGGAGCACGAACTTGGAGTTCTTGCCGAACATCCCGAGGAGCACTTTCGCGATAGCTGCGTCCATACCATACTTGGACGCCACGATAGCAAGCACGAAACCGCCCAGAAAGAGCATGACCACGGGATCCGCGAACGAAGCCATAATCGTCTTGTAGTCGATCAGGGTTCCATACTTAGGGTCGCAGAACAGGCTTATACCCTTGTCGGAGACCGTCAGCAGCATTATCACCACCACCAGCAGGGATGTAGTCCAGTTGGGGATGACCTCGAAGATCCACATCAGTGCGGCAAAGATGAATATTGCGATCATACGCTGCTGGACGACGGTCAGTTCCTCTATTCCGAAGAAGCTCACGGGAACTGCCCAGAGGAATATCGTTATGGCCAGGATCACGGCCAGAATCACGGTATTCCTGACAGAAGAATTGTGTGTTGACATCGGTTTATCTGAAGTTGTGTGTTACTTTCACTTTTCAGGGACCCAAATTTAGGCAATAATAATTTAAATTCCACCATTTGCCACATAAAAAGGTGGACACTCCGCGCAAGGAGGATATACTGAGAGCACAAGGCAACTTAAACGATTAATATGCCGCAGTTCCGGAAAATTATTCCTTCCTTTGCACGAGACTTTAATATTTAAACTTGATTGACTATGAAATCTTCCAGACAACCAAGCCGCGAGTCCGCACGGCGCTACGTCGACATCCTCTCCGACGCAGGATTCAAGGCCGTCTTCGGCGACCGGCGCAACAAGGACGTACTCATCGACCTCCTCAACGTCGTCCTCCCTCCGCACAGACGCGTGCGCGACCTCTCCTACATGACCACCGAGCTCCCGCAGTTCTCCCCGCTCTCCAAGGGCGTACGCCTCGACCTACGCTGCTCCGCCCACGACGGCACCGTCTTCATCGTCGAGGTCCAGTGCTACCGACAGGCCAACTTCTTCCGAAGGTGCGTGCTCTATGCGGCGAAGTCCTACGACGCAGGGGCGGCGAAAGCTGACGGACAGCGTTACATCATCCCTCCCATCTACCTCGTATGCCTCCTCTCAGGAACATTCCAGGACTTCCAGACCGATTGCGGCGGTGAACGGAACGACCCCGACAACTTCCTCTCCGAATACACTTTCCGCGAGAAAACCACGCTCGCCGTGCCCGACGAGACGATTAATTTGCTATTTTTGGAACTGAACAGGTTCGACCGCGACCTCGGCCGCTGCGTCTCCGACCTCGACAGGTGGTGCTATGCGCTCAAGCACGTCGGAACGCTCGACGCCCTCCCCGGAGAGCTCAGGCTCGAGGCCTTCCGGAGGCTCTTCGACGCCTGCGAGATCGCCAGGTTCGAACCCCAGGTCAAACTTACCTACGAGAAGGAGATGATTACCGAAAGGGACTACTACAACATCATCGAGACCGCCAAGGATGACGGACGAGAACAGGGACGGGCCGAGGGGCTGCAGGCAGGAATCGAGCAGGGCAGCCTCGAGGCGGCCACGAGAATCGCGAAGGCAATGCTCGCAGACGGAGAGCCTGTGGAAAAGGTCATCCGGTTCACCGGACTGAGCAGGGAACAGGTCTGCTCGCTGGAATAGGCCACGCAGGCATAAAAAGAGAACCGTTCAGGCTTTAGGCCAGAACGGTTCTCGACATACCTGTTAGATAATGCTACTCAGAAGGATGAGCGGCATTATATCCGCTACAATAAGAGGTTACTACTTGTCCATCTACCGTAACATTGGCATCTGAAATGGTACCATCTCCCCAGCCGCTATCACCTGAGCATTTATGATAAGGATGATTGTTCACGGTAACAGCTCCTACATTCGTGCCATCTTCATCAACAAACTTGCATCCATTAAATGCTATTGCAGTCGCATGACTGCATCCTGTCACGACATAGTTCCAACGGTAGTATCCGTCATTATCAGGCCCGGTGTATTCGTGGGTCTTTTCGTCAACTTCAACACCGTTGGCCCAGTAATCGGCATCTCGGCCCACATCTGCAAAACTGCATGAGGTAAAGGTAGTATTACCATAGCAGATGGTTGCAGGAGCCCAGGCCTTGCCGATAGTGAAGGTGCAGGCGTCAAATGCCGCAGATCCGCTTCCCCAGCCTGAAAGCCAGCCTCTGAAGGTACAGTTATCAGCGTCGAGCCTTGCGCCGGCTCCGTTATAGGCATATGTAACCATTTCGCTGAATTCCACCCCGTCGAGTGTTATCTCGGACTTGCCTTTTCCGAAAACACCGTAGAACGGACCCTGCGTACTGTCGCCTATCTTGCCGTCCCTTACGGTAAGCTTGGCTCCATCGTTCACAAATATCGCAACAGTCTGTCCTTTCTGGGGTGTACCTTCAACTACTGCAGTACTTGCTGCAGTCAGGGTATGCTTGTTGAGGTCTACGGTAGCCGAACCGCGCTCTACGACCATGGACTTTTCCAGTTCAGTATCATCCGCCAGGCTTATGGTGACATTTCCGTTCTCGGCGACATAGGGAAGGACACTCGCGTCGGAGAACGTACCGCCGTTCACAGTGATTGAGACATCATGGGCAGAGTTTTCGTTGGCAATGATTGAAAGGGAAGTTCCACGGGCGTCAAATGTTCCTCCGTCTACAGTCACATTACAGTCACCGTAAGCGGATGAGCTTGTCTTGGGATCGACGAATACGACTGCGCAGTCCATGCCTGAAGTGCCGTCTGACCACTGTCCGGTAGAACTCGTGCCGAGGCTTACGAGAGTCGCTCTATCTTTGATGACAAGCTTACCGCTGCGCATGCCTACGGCTCCTGCACCACCGGTCACGGTACCGCCGGAAATTGTGGTGACGCCGCTATGGGGCAGATATATCGCATAGTCCGCGGTAGATGACAGCTCTCCTCCGTTGATGGTAATCGTACTGCTCGTCTGCTGGTCACCGTTTCCGCTTACCGCATACCAGCCGGCCTCGATTTCTCCTCCATTCATGGTAAAGTCTCCGCCATCCAGTACGCCTACGGCGGACTGTCCCTTATTTACCGCATCGTCGCGTACAGCATATACAGTACCGCTTTCAAGGGTTATCCGAGCACTCTCTCCCTCTGCAGTGATAAGAGCTGTACCTGCATCATCAGAATAATCGGATGAAGAATAAATCCTTCCGTTTCCGGCAGCATCCTTGATGGTCAGGCTGCCGTATACCTTGATTTGTCCACTCGAGGTGTTGGCCGCCTTGATTTCATGTCCGTTGAGGTCGAGGGTTACGTTTTTGCCTGCAGGAACCGTGATTGTAGCCGAGGTAATGTCGATATCAGATTCAAGGGTGTATGAATTGCCGTTTTCGAAGGCGTTCTTCATATCCTCGAAGCCGGTGTCGATGCTTGAATCACTGAGCTTGAAATTGATGCCCGCGAAACTGTTCCTCGAAAGGTTTTTGCCCTCGATACCGGTGAGAGTGACAGTCAGTTCCGCAGAGGAGTCGCCCTTGCTATAGGTCAGGGCAAAGTTGAGATCCTTGCCTCTCAGGTCGACAGGCATCACCACCGCCGGGTATGAAGCGCTCTGTCCTGCTTCGAGCGTGAATCCGTCAAGTGTTACGCTGACCGTGCTGACGGCTTCGCTCGGAGAAGCGACCACGGGATTGGCGGCATTCTCCTTGCTCAGGCTGATGCTTCCCTTCTGATAGAAGACAGCTTCGGGTGCAGTCACAGTAAGCTTCTTCGGCACTATGTTCTCGTCGAGGCCGTTCTCTATATTGAACACGAAAGCCGACAGGGGATTGGTGAACACGACACTCATGTTATCGGGGTCGTTCACCTCCGCATAGGCCACCATGTAGTAATACTTTCCTGTTCCTTCCGTGGACTTCAGGCTCTGGCTGCCTAACTCGACAGGGACGGCATCCTTGTAGGACCCTCCGCAGGGATAGTACGCATACAGGTCGCCTGTCTGCAGCTCGACATCGCCGCTGAAGGTCGCGGTCTTCGTCCCGGCTCCGGCCGTAAGCGTGTATTCGGAAACCGAGCCGCCGTTCACCACGGCGATCTTGTCTCCGGCAGACCAGAGAAGGTAAGAGCCTTCGGCAGACCCGATATCAGTCTTGGTTCCGACGAAGCCCTCGCGCGTCGCCGTAATCCGTACCGCACCCTCGGGACGCGGTACAAGTTCCTGCGTGCAGGATGCCACCGCCAGACAGGCGGCTGCACCCATGATTATTTTCACCTTTCCTTTCATAGTCTTTCCTCCTAATTCCAGTCGGTATATCCAGGATCGGTCAGGCTGCCTGAGCCCTGAAGCACCCCCGTCTCGGGGATCACGGTAACGATCTCCACCTCGGGAGCCGTATACCTCATCTTGTCGTTCTTTTCCATTTCCTATGTATTTAAAAGTTGGTCTGTACGGGTACGGTGACGGACCCCGGATACGAACGACAAGGGGAGACGCGGCGCGTGAAGCGCCGTGTCTCCCCGGTTATTCTCGGAGGAACGGGATGGAATGACCTTATATTACGCCACTCTACCCCCCCCCTTCGTTATCAGGACGGTTCCGTTGCTAGACATGTCGCGAATATACTGATTTTTTTGCGACATTGTTCAAGAAAACGGGCAGAAAATTATCTGGAACGTGCTATCCCTTATCCGTCGCTATAGCCCGGCGGACTCCGTCAAGGATATACCACGGCACATATGCGAGCACATCCCGTGGAATCACTTTCAGCAATCCGGCCTGTCGGGAAAGCACCAGACTGCAGCTGTGCATCTTGCGCAGCATTACATTCGTACAGGCATGGTGTCCCGCAGAGGCATTCTTGCCGTATTTTCCGAAATTGCCGGAACTCAGGATGATTTCAAGACAGCGCATGGCCTTCTTCTCAGCCCTTGGAGTATAAAAAGGCATCATTTCTTCCGGCAGTCCGAGCATGTTCACGGCAATGTAGCCCATCAGCTGCCAGTTTTCTTTCAGATGCAGCATATCGAGGTCCCGAGACAATTGCAGGCAGTCGATTTCCCCGCCATGTACATACAGATAGCGGCACCAGTCGCACAACTGCCTCAGTCCGACGCCGCCCTTGAGCATGTGGTTGCTTATATGCTGCAGTATGAACACCGAATCGAAGGCGGCCGGAGGAAGATTGACCGCCACCCCACCGATTTCCAGAGTACGCATTCCACACCCTTCACCGAGACGTAAGCGTGTCCAGCGTTTCAGGCGCCTGTCCGCAAAGGGATTGATGTCGGTCGCAGGACGCTTGTGGATTTCTATCTGGCATCCCTTGCGGTTGAAATGGAAATGCTTGTCACTTTCCGACTCCTCCCCTTCCTTCTCTCCCATGCTTCTCACCAGTTCACAGCTGCGCAGATAGTTTTCCTTACCGGCCACATAGAAATCTATGTCACCGCACATCCTGTGCCCGGGAACGAGATAGTCCCGCGACAGTCCCTGACCCTTGAGCAGCACACCCTCGATGCCGTTCTCCCGGAGCAGTGTCACAAGTTCGGCGAGTACCGAATCGAGCTGCAGGTTCGCACGGCGGGTAGCCTCGACAAGCACGTAAAGCCTGCGCACAAGCTCCGAGGGAGGCATCAGCTCCTTCGGCAGCGTTCCTGCCCCGTCGGCAAACAGGCCCACAAGAGCCTGCATGGATGCCATACGGAACAAAGTCTTCCAGTCAGCCCCTCCGCAGAAAAGGCCGGAATCGGCCGGATGGCCCCATAGGCCCGAGCGGACAAGTTCGAAAAACTGCATCAATGTGTTCTTCTCCATATCGGATTACGCCTGCATTTCTATTATATCGTCACAATATTCCGTTATCTTCTTCCGGTGAGTGATGAATATCATCGTATGTCCCGGCAGAGCCGTACTGAGATTCTCCATCAGCCTGGCTTCCGTGCCGTGATCCAGAGAAGAGCTGAATTCATCCAGGAGCAGGATGCCGCCGCCACGCAACAGGGCCCTGGCTATAGCGATTCGCTGTGCCTGGCCTTCGCTGAGCCCTCCTCCCCTCTCCGAGCACGGGGTGTCCAGTCCGTCAGGCAACGAAAACACGAACTCTGCGGCCGCTATGCGCAAGGCTTCTCTCATCCGGGGCTCGTCGGCATCCGGATCTCCGAGAAGCAGATTGTCGCGGATCGTACCGCTGAGCAGCGAATTGCCTTGAGGGACATATGTGAAATTGCATCTGGTCGCACTGCTCACGGGCAGGCTCTTCTCCGTATCGTAAATCTCGATGCTGCCCTGCCGGGGACTCAGGAGAGCCAGCATAAGCCGTATCAGCGTACTCTTCCCGGCACCGGTCTCCCCTATTATGGCCGTACGGCTTCCAGGCCTGAAATCATGGCTGAAACCATCTATCACCTCCGTAATCCCGTCCGGATAGGCGAACGACACGCCGGTCATTCTGATTCCAGCGGGAGAACCGAGACGGACGGAACGTACCACATTCTCAGCTCCGTCGTGTACAAGTTCCATAAGCCGGTCGGCCGAGGCGGCCGCATGCACTGCAGAGGGGATGTAGCTGCTCATATCAACTACGGGACGCTGGATCTGCCCTACCAGCTGGAGAAAGGCTGTCATCGTACCGAATCCGATGCTTCCTTCCAGAAGCCCGTGCACACCCAGTATGAAGGCCGTAGCGTAGCCTGCGGCGAAGGCTCCGCTGACAAGCAGGCGCGAGGTCAGCGAGAAGCGCGTGCGGCGCATGACCCTGTCATAGAGTCCCGACTGGAGACGGCCAAGCCCGTAAGAGACGCGTCCCTGCTGTTCGAGTGTCTGGATAAGCACCGCATGCTGCAGATTCTCCTGGAGCAGCGACTGCACCTTGCTGTCAGTGTCGCGTATATCGCGCGTGAGCCTGCGCATCCTGCGGAAAAACAGCTTGCTAAGCACGATGGCGACAGGCATTATGCCCACGACCGACCAGGCCAGGGTACCGTTCAATGCCATGAGGAAGGCAAAGGCGGCAACGAACTGCACCGATGCCGACAACAGCGACGGCAGCACCACGCCAAGGCATTCCGACACCACGCGCACATCTTCTTCGAGACGGTTGGTGACATCACCGCTATGCCTTTCTCCACGGCCACCGTGATACACGCAGATGAGGTTGGAGAAGAGCCGCATGCGCAGGCCGTTCTTTATCCTTATGTCGAGCTGTGCCGAGATACCGGTGCGCAGCAGAGAGAACACTATCTGCAGTACCATCACCGCCACGAGCACAAATGACCACGGCAGCAGATTCCTGCCCGACTCACCGGTAGCGATATCGATAAGGCACTTGCAGACATAGACAAAAAACAGCGACAACCCCACGCCGGCAAGATTGGCGAGCACACTGCCGGCCATGGCAATGCCCTGCCCGGCGGCAACCTGTCGGAACCACCCGAGATAACGGCGGATACCCCTGCCTGCCGTCATCACCGCCTCCTATTCAAGCAGTCCCGCCTCTTTCCAACGGGCGCAGAGCGCAGATGCATCCTTCGCGGCCGTCGGAGCATCGACAGCGTATCTCTCGAGAAGGAGCTCCGCGAGCAGGCCCTCGTCGAAATCCCTGCCTGATACGGCATTCCACAGATAAGCCGCCGTATCGTTGAGACTGATAACCTTGTTGAAATCGAAATTGCCGATACCCTCGGCAGACACGATATGCTCTCCGCACATGTCGCGGAGGACGAAACCTTGCTTGACTCTCATAATGACAGTATTTGAGACAAAGTTATGCTCTGCCGTGTTTATTTCCAAATCAATCCTGCAGGAGGGAACGGTGCGTGCGTCGCCATAACGCCAGCAGGAATCTGCGCAAAGGCAAAAGACGCAGCCAGAGCCGTGCCTTACGGCGTTCCGAAGCGCTGCAGCAGTCAATGTTCCGGCCGTCAGGCCTCACTATCCCTACTACCTTTGCGACGACATCCGCACGAGAGCAGTGTTCCGTGGCCATCAGGTTTCCGTCGCCCATGAGCGTCAGGGTACCGCCATCTATACCGACAAGCCTGTGTATCACATATCTCCCGGGTGATATTTCACATAGCAGTATATCGTAGACTGCCACATCCCGGCAAGGCTCGAGCAGTACGCTGTCGCGTCCGCCGACTATGAAAGGAAGCATGCTGTACCCTTTGGACAACAGCGTCACCTGCCTGCCCTCTCCTATCAGGCGGCGCACTTCGGAGAACAGCATCCCGTTACTTATGGATTTCAATGCTGTTCCGCGCATATCCTGAAACTGAGCAGAGCGGCATCCCTGTCGGGAAGGCAGTAAAGCTTATAGGAACGGCATGTCCCGAGCACTTTCTCCACGCAGGAATGGATGCCGTCCGAGATTTCCCTTTTCCATCTGAGGTTGGAACATGAGGTAATGAAAGACGCATAGGCATGCACGCCCCTAAGCCTTTCTATCCTGTTCTCCGGCGCCTGGAATATGTGCACCAACGCCTGCAGGGGTGCGCTGGTATTCTTCCAGCAGGGAGTCTTGCCGCTCCAGGGAGAACCGAAGACCACCGGGAGTCCGTCGAGCATGCGTATCACAGGGTTGTCGTCGTTGACGAGCACGGTGCCAGGAATATTCTGCAGCCAAAGTCTGCTGTGGGTACTCTTTCCACTACCGCTGCGTCCGGTGAAGGCATACCCGCGGCCTTCGTACCGCACAACCGAAGCATGGACAAGCAGGGTATCCGAGCAGGCTGTCGCAAGCATATAGGCCAGCATTGCCGAATTGTCCAGCGCAAACGACATCAGAGAGGGCGGGCAAGCCTGCGGCAGTTCGATACTGGCAAGACTGAGGTCAGGACTCACACGCACCAGGAAGGCAGGACAGGCATCAGATATGGAAAAACCGAAAACCAGGGCATCATCCCTGTCGTTGATCCAGATATAGGGAGACTCTTCGTTCAGACGCTTCAGCGCACTTCCGCAAGTTCCTATGCCGTCCCTTGTCTGTTCCGCACACAGAGAGAAAAGGAGTCCGGAGCTCCCGTCATTCTTTTCAGTCTCCTTAACATCCTGTTCAAAGGGAAGATAGGACCTGAGAACCCTGTCCGTATCCGCACCATCGGGCAGGGAGACGCCGAAGCGATGTCCCGCCACACAGAAAATTTTCCTTGCCAGATCCATAATTCGAAAGCGCAATATACGAATTATGGCCCGAAAGGCAATACCGCCGTCCGGGCCACAATTCAAAAAATACAATCTACTGCCTGTCGAGCACACAGCGCACCGATACGCCGTTGTCGAGATTGGTATAGGCCACGCTGAGCTTGCCCTCGGGGAAAGACTTCGTGAACGAAGACATCAGGGAGAACATCTGGGGCTTGCTTCCGGTGTAGCCGGTAGAGGCGAGCACATAGTTCATCGCGTTCGCCCCGTACCACTCCTCGTGGTCGGGAGCCTTGGTCTCGTCTACGGTGACGGTATTGTACTTGCCGCCTATCACGCTGCCCGCGAAGGTGAAGTTGAAGCCGTAAGAGTCGGCCTTCACCACGGTGGCATAGCCCGCCTCGGTGTCGAAGAACGCGGCATCCGTATTGTTCTCCGGCTTGGAATCCTCTCCGTCAGCCTTGTTGGACTCGCCCACCAGCGCGAACCACTCGCTCCTCGAAGGGATGTGCCAGCCTTCGGGGCAGATTCCCCGGGCGCCCTCGAGGTTCTTGTAGTTGGCTTCCGAGACTTCCTCTCCGAAAGCTACCGCAGGAGTGTAGAGCAGGCCGTACTTTGCCACCGAAGCGTCGTCGGTAAGAGCCGTGGCGGCCTTGTCCGCTACCTGATATGGATACCACAGGCCGCTGTCGTCGGAAGGATCGGAAGAGATGCTCATCCCCTCGGGCACATAGCGCAGGTTCTCGGTCATCCAGTAGTTGCCGTCAGGCATATAGGCCACCTTGTAGTCCACTCCGCCGTAGCTGAGAGAGGGAGCGGGGACCTTGAACTCGACGGTGAACTCGGCGGTCGCCCCGTCGTCGTTGGTCAGCGTGACGGTGAAATACTCCGTCTTCTCCTCGTCAGTGAGGTTGCCGGACACCACGACCTTGAGGTCTGTGGTTCCGGCCTGCCCGCTGATAGGAGTGACGTCGAGGTCGGACATGGCGCTTATCTGCCAGCGGCAGTTGGTCTCGAGCACATAGGTCAGGGTAGCGCCGTAGAAGGGGACGTCCACCTCCTCGCCGTCCTTGGGAGTCGCGAATCCCTCGGGAGCGGGAGTCTTCTCGCAGGCCGACAGCGCGAGCACTGCAAGCACAGATGTAAGAATCAAAGACTTTTTCATGATACGTAATATTATTGGTTGATTGTTTGACATCAAAAATCCATACCTAACTTCAGACCGGCGCCCCAGCGCACGGAACCGTCCATATGTTCCACCCCGAAGGCCTTGACGCAGCCGCCGGAAACAGCGGCGAAGAACCTCCCGGCGAAGTCCAGCCTCAACTCGGCACCCGCGGAAAGCCTCGGCGCGGTCTCGTACTCGCAGGCAAGGGCGTAGAGTTCCTCCATCCTGCCCGGAGCATCACCCGAAGCGTCGATGCTTCCGCAGTACCATGACACTTCCGGCGCGAACCCGAAGGAGCCGAAACGCAGCAGGGCTTCAAGTCCTGCACGCAGAGAGCGCAGCTCCTCGGCGGCAACATAGGGGTACAGAGGCTGCGCCAAACCCTGCCTGTCTGCGAGCTCGACGGAGGGCCGCAGCTCGAAACGGGGCGAGAGAAACTCATACTCGACCCTCAGCCCCAGTTCGTTCGAAGTGAAGATGCGGTTGCTGGCATACTCCACCGTAGTGGTCACACCGCCCTGCACGACCTTGTCGAGCACGCTCTCCCTATTGGTGATGCGCTTCCAGCGGAATTCGCTGCGCAGGGTATGCGCGCCGCTGCGCAGGCCCAGCCTGGCCGAAAGGAGAGGGCCGCGGTAGCGGTACCAGACGGTCTGCCTCTCTCCGGCCCTGCCCTTGAGACAGGAAAGGCCGACATCGGCGTAGAATTCCGAGGAGCCCTGGCGCAGGCCGGTCTGGAGGGCGGCGCCAAAAGAATTTTGGCTCAGCGGCAAGCCGCTGACACCAGACTCGTCGAGTCTGGTGCCGCTGCCCGTCCAGACCTGGTAGTTGCCGTAATAGAGCCCCTCGTTGAAGAACGCCATGGGAGCGGTCTGGGCGGAGCCTATCTGCTCGGCGTCTATCTTCTCGGTATTGCGCCCGTAGAGCAGCGAAAGCCCGGCGCGGAAGGGGCCAGAACTGTACATCAGCGACGGGGCGAAGCTGAAGTCGAGCCTGTAGCCGGTATAGCGGAGATCCTTGCGCTTGGCCGCGTTGGCGCTCGCGAAATCCATATCCGCCCCTATGGTCCAGTTATCCGAAAGGGGCACCGCGATGCCTCCGGAAAGGGTATATTTCTGGAACGACTTGCGTCCGGGCGTGAACTCCATGACATCCACGGGGAAGAATCCCGGCTGCATGAACATGGAGCCGCACATGTCGTAACCTTCGGTATTCTCGAAGCCGAAACTCCCACGCATCGAGAAACCCCCGAGCGTGCTCACGGCACGGGCCTGCACTCCGGCGCTCCACAGCGACGAAGCGTCGCTCACGCTCCTGAAGGCCCCCGCCTCGTAACGGGCTCCGAGCGCCGCCTCGGCATAGCTCAGGCTGTCGAGTCTGAGGGCGGCCACATTCTCCCCCGCATTCCACAGGTTGCGCCGCTCGAGCCTGTCGTAACGCGAGACCTGGGCCTGCGCACCGGCGCAGACCATAATGGCAGCCGCAAAGGGCAGCAGCCTACCTATGCAGTGACTGAGTCTCGCTTTCATAGAAATCCTCCAGACTGTCGTTAGTATCCACCAGTATCTCGCGGCCAGCCGCCAGCGAGGCCTCCTCGTCGACCCGGCGCATCAGGGAATGTCCCTCGCAGGTCTTGCTCAGCGTCACATACGAGGCGTCTATCGACGCATCGAGCCTCTTCTTGTTGCTCGAAGACTCGCCGGTGAACACCTCCACCCCGTCGAGCACCCACTCCGGAGGGAGGCAGACCACCCTGTCGCGCGAACTGCCCGGCTTCTGCACCACGTTTTCGCTCCTGGAGACGAACTCCTGTATCGTCTCCCCTTCCGCACGGAATATCACCAGGGCCGGAGAGCTGACGGAGAAGGTATAGGCGTTCGCCTGTCCGGTCTTTATCACCACCGACAGATAGCGGTCCGGACTCACCTTGTCTCCCGGAGCGGGATGCCACATGGCGTTCGGGAAATAGGTGGGGTTGTAGCACACGAACACGTCCTCCCTGTTGAGGTCGACCGACATGGGATAGTAGGCGCTGTGGTCTATCGCCCCGAACACGGCGACCACCGCGTCCTCCCCCGCCCCGAGCGGGAAATCGCTCCCCTCGCCCGGGAACTGCCATATCGCCTGGATTATCGGGACGAATCCGGGATCCGTGCCCCAGACCGGGGCGGAATTGGAGTTATAGGGATCGAGCGTACCGAAGCACAGGCCGTCGAGATACACCGTATTCGCGGAGTTGTTGTGCAGTATGAAGTACGAGTCGGTCTGGTAGGTTCCCTCCTGGGGATACTTCATGCAGCCTCCGCAGTAGATTTCCTTTATGACTATGTCTGACACGCGTGTCCTTGCGAGTGCTATGGAGCAGCTCGCGTCGGAGCCTCCGACAATGATGCCGGAAACGCTCCCGCCGTAACGGTATTCTCCGCCCGTGAGGCTGGTCGAAGCCATGTAGATTCCGTTCGGCAGGCTTATCCGCGCCACGCCCCTGGCATCGCATGCGGCCGTATAATCCGCGTCGCTGTTTATCTCGCGCAGTCTCACGACGGCACCGTCGAACACGATGTCGCCGGCATCCCCTGGCGGACTCAGGAGTATCTCGAGGGAATGCAGGTCGCCGTCGTACAGCCCGGCCATGTCCATATCCAGGCAGGACTGCAGCGAGAAGGCTGCGGCGGCAAGCAGGCAGTATGCATATATCCTTTTCATCATAGCTTAATTCTGCATGTAAGGCCGTAGTAAAAGGCCGGCGTGAAAATGGCGCCGACCCCGGTAGCCATGGAGACCACATAGGGCCGGGCGTTGGTGAAGTTGTTGGCGAAGAACGACAGGCTCACCGCGTCGCCTATCTCCTTGGTGACGCTCAGGTTGGCCGAAGCGTACGCACCGTATCCGTCCTGGGCGAAAAGGTAGTCGTTGGACGGCCTCACCACGAGGTCGCGGAACTCGTCCTGCTCCTTGTTGCGGTCGGTGAAGAAATGCAGGGTCTGCCCGCCGTCCTCGACGGTCAGGTAGGCCGTCGGATAGACCACGTCGGTCTGGCCCGAGGGAAGGTTGAGCGAGCGCGAGAAGAGCGACGCCTCGATCCTCACCGTTATCACCAGCCGCGCCTCGGGGATATGCGTAATGGAGGTAAGGTTGGCGTTCAGCGAAGACGACACTTCGCCCCTTATCATCAGGTTGCTGTTGCCGCCGTTCGCATAGACCCCTACATAGGGATAGGAACGGGAGGGTATCGTGGGATGCGACCAGCCTTCGTTATAGTAATAGTACGGACTGCTGTCGTCGGTCCTGCTCCAGGAGTAGGCCGCATCGAGGCGGAAGGAGGTGCGCAGCGGCCGTATCTGGGGGAAGTCCACGGTCAGTTCGGCTCCGCTGCGGTACACCGGGGCCCCGTTGTCCTGCCTCGCGACGGCGACGAAGGTCTTGTCGAGCAGGCCGTCCCTGTCAAGTTCCAGATAGCGGTAGCTGTTGGAGAACTTGTAGGGGTTGCGGGTTATGTTCAGATAACCCACGAGCGAAAGGCCTATCCCGCCGAGCGAGGCGTCGAGCCCGAGTTCGGCGTTCTCGTTGCGCTGCCATTTCAGGTCCGGATTGTACTCTATGGGACAGGGCTGGGTATAGTACCTGTAGTAGAGATGCCCGTCGTCGTAGCCGCTGGATACGAGTATGTCCCTGTAGCGCGGCTCGGGATAGAGTATGTAGAACGAGGGCAGTTTCTCGGCGAGTCCCCAGCCGGCCCTCAGGGAGAGGTTCCTGCCTATGTCGTACCGGATGTTCATGCGGGGGGAGAGGGAACCCACGTCCGAGTAGCGCGTGCCTTTGACGAAGATCCTGTCGTAGCGCAGTCCGGCGGTGAACCTCAGGCCGAAGGGGAAGCTGAAATCCTCCTCGGCATAGGCCGACAGCGTATGCATGAACGGATACTCGGAATAGTCGCGCGGCCTGAAGCCGTTCTCGGCGAGGGACGGGTCGAGATAGTATTCGCCCTTTCCCACATTGCCGGAAGCCTTCCACTGCAGGCCGGCCTTGAACGCGCTGCGCATGCCGTTCCAGCGGCGGTTGAGCGTGTATTTCAGAGAAGCGCCCGCATCGAGTTCCCGGGAGTCGGTCATGGCGTCGGAATAGTATTCGCCCTCCGGAAGCAGCACGGCATAGCTGTAGCCTTCCTGCTCGGAATGCACGGCCGGCAGGGCCGAGGCGGCCGAGTTGTACTTGTGGTGGTGCGAGAGGTTGTCGGCATAGTTGAGATATGCGTCGAAATTCAGGTTGGTGACCCAGGAGCGGTTCAGCAGCCATGTGAGCGAAGTGTTGGCTCTCAGGGTGTTGTCCCTCGCCTTGGAGTATTCGCCCTTGAACGCGTCGGGATCGTCCTTGCTGTCCATGCCGCCTATGTTGCCGTTGAGCCCGAGCTCGAAGCGCAGCCCTCCGTCGAAATTGTTGGACCACACCGCCCCGATGCCCCTCCTGGTGTATGATTCATAGGGGGACGTGAGCTTCTTGGTGGCGTTCGCCCATTCCGCGCTGAGGTTCAGTATTCCGGCCTTCGCGCCCAGGTCTATGCCCTTCGAGAGCGAGGCCTGGTATGTCCTCGGATTCACCGAGAATGTCACGCTGAGCGGAGACTTGCCCCTCTTCGTGCGTATCCTCACCATGCCGCTGCCGAGGTCGCCGTATTCCGCAGAAGGGACTCCGGATATCACCTCCACCGACTCAACGTTGTCTACCGCGATACTGCGCGTATCGACTCCCGTCATCTCGCCGAAGCCGGCGTTGTTGCCTATACGCACTCCGTCGACCTCGACGGCGGTGGAGAATGCCGCATTGCCCGCCGCGGTGCCGCCCGAGCGCACGGAGAAACTCGACGCCGCAGTAAGGTCGGGATTGGAGGTCCTGCCGCCCGGCAGCAGCGCCGCCATGTCGGTCATATTGCTCAGCTGCAGGTGGTCGAGGGCGTTGCGCCCGATGTCGTGGGAAGTACCTATACCGTCTTTCGGCCTCTGCGCCGTCACCACTACCTCCTGGAGCGCGAGGCTGCTCTCCTTCATCCTGATTTCGAAGTTGTCGATGTCCCGCGAGACGGTCATCGTCAGGGAGTAGTCCACATATCCCAGCAGGGTCGCCCTGAGGTCGTACTCGCCGCCCTGTACCCCTTCTATCAGGAAAGTACCGTCCTCGCCGCTGATAGCCCACAGTTCGTCGATGTTCACGACGACGCCCGCGAGGGACTCGCCCGACGACGCATCGTACACCCTGCCACCGACCCTGAAGTCCCGAGGGGCGGCAGCGCCGTCGAGGCACCACGCACAAAGCAGGAACGCGGAAAAGGCTGCGAACTTGACTTTCTTAGGGCTGTCCATACACTCTAACTTATGGAAAAACACTACACTCTACCGCAAATTTAGCCAGTTTCACCGATAATCAAAGGCAGCGCCTGCATTTTCATTATTTTTAAGTATTTCCAAGGCATTTACTTGACTTTTTTTGAGATTCTTCTCATCTTTGAAAACTATGAAGTTCTCGCTATGGACATGAAAAGGAAATTCTTATCGATCGCCCTCTGCCTGCTGCCTTTTGCCGCCCACGCCGACGAAGGAATGTGGATGGTCAACGCCCTTTCCGAGGCACTGGTGAGGAACATGCAGGCCTCGGGCCTGAAACTCGATGCCGGGGAGATATACAGCGAAGACGAAGTTTCGCTCAAGGACGCGATAGTGTCCCTCGACTTCGGCTGCACGGGCAGCATGGTCTCCGAGCGGGGACTGCTCATAACCAACCACCACTGCGCGTATTCCGACATACACGCCCTCAGCACCGCCGGACATAACTACCTCGAAGACGGCTTCTTCGCGAAATCGGAGCAGGAGGAGATATACATTCCCGGCAAGAGCGCCTACTTCCTCAAGAAGGTGCTCGACGTCACCGACGAAGTCAACACCCTGATAGAGGAGGAGGCAGCGGCGGGAAGGCCCCACGGCAGCCGCAGGATAAGCAGCATAATAGAAAGGAAATACTCGACGGCCACCGGCTACGACGCCTCGCTCAGCAGCATGTGGGCGGGATCAAGATACTATCTCGCACTGTACGAGGTCTACACCGACATCCGCCTGGTTGCGGCGCCTCCCGTGAGCATCGCGGCGTTCGGCGGGGACATAGACAACTGGGAATGGCCGCAGCACAAGTGCGACTTCGCGCTGTACCGCATATATGCCGGGGCGGACGGCCGTCCCGCGGAGCATTCCGAGGGCAACCTGCCCCTCAGGCCGGCGAAATACCTCCAGATAAGTACCGAAGGCGTGCAGCCCGGAGACTTCACGATGATAATGGGCTATCCGGGAAGCACCGCGAGATACTCCTCGGAGGCGAAAGTAGACTACAGGGCCTCGCTCGCCCTGCCCATAAGCAACAGGGTGCGCGCCGACCAGATGCGCATAATGAAGTCCTGGATGGACGCCGATCCCGGGATAAGGCTCAAATATTCCGACAGGTATTTCTCCCTGAGCAACGTGCAGGAGAACGACGAGGGCTTCGTGCAGAACGTGCGGCGCTTCGACGTGCCGAAGCGGATAAGGCGCGAGGACCGCAGGCTCCGGCGCTCCGAAAGGGAGCTCTTCCGCGAGCTCGACGACACATACCGCGAAGTGCGTGAAGCCGAGAAGAACCGCATATACTACCGCGAGACCATAGTACGCGGCACGCAGCTCGGCCTGATAGCGATGCGGCTGAGGAACTCCCGCAGCCCGCTCGACATGGAGGAGCAGTACGCCGGCATCGACCTCAGGGTCGAGAAAGACCTGTTCAGGTATTGCCTCCAGACCTATTTCGAGAATGTCGACAGCAGCTACTGGGGTCCCTTCCAGAAAGAGACATATGCCCGCTACGGCAACGACTGGGACGCGATGTGCGACGCCTTGTGGACAGACAGGCCGATGACTGTGGACGACGGGATATACAAGTTCTTCAACGACGTGCAGATACGCGCGTTCAACGATGTGATCGACGGCATCGAGGGAGACAGGGACCGCACCGTACTCGACAGGGAATATACCCGTGCGAAGTACCGTATGCGCCTTGGACGCGGGGAGGCCCAGTATCCCGACGCGAACTCCACTATGCGCCTGACCTACGGCGAGGTCGGAAGTTTCGAGCGTGACGGCATCATGCTGCCATGGCAGACCACGGCATCCGGAATACTCGCGAAGGAGGATCCCGGCTCATACGACTTCCATCTGCCGCCAGCATGGAAGGAGGCCCTCGAAAAGAGCATAGCCTCAGGCGAAGACCTCCCCGTCGACTTCCTGACCGACAACGACATCACGGGAGGCAATTCGGGCAGTCCGGTACTCGACGCCGAGGGAAGGCTCGTGGGACTCGCGTTCGACGGCAACAAGGAATCCCTCGCATCGGACGTATACTGGACGGAAGGATACAACAAGTGCGTGAACGTAGACATACGCTTCGTGCTGTGGACACTGCGCAACTACATGCACGCAGACTACATACTGGATGAACTAAGCATAGACGGAATGAAAGAAATGGAGAATCCCCTGCTTGCGGAATCGACGCTCCCCTACGGAGCCCCGCAGTTCGACAGGATAAGGCCGGAACACTACATGCCGGCATTCAAGGAGGCCATGGCCGAGGGACGTGCCGAGATAGACGCGATAACTTCCAACCCGGAGGCTCCGACATTTGCAAACACCATAGAGGCGCTGGAATACTCGGGACGCACGCTCGACCGCGTGAGCAACATATTCTACAACCTGCTCGAGGCCGACACCAACCCCCAGATGCAGCAGATTGCGGAACAGCTCGCACCCCTGATGAACGAATACTCGATGTACATATCGCTCAACGGGGAGCTGTTCAAAAGGGTAAGGGCCGTATGGGACAATCGCGGGAGCCTTTCCCTGGACAAGGACCAGCAGAAACTCCTGGAGGACACCTACCTCTCGTTCAGGCGCAACGGAGCCGAGCTGTCGCCCGAAGACAAGGAAACCCTTACGAAATACCGCGAGGAACTCTCGCTGCTCACTCTCCAGTTCAGCAACAACGCCCTGGCCGCGACCAACGCCTGGACCCTGCATGTCGAGGACGAGGACGGCCTCGCAGGCCTGCCCGGATATGTCAGGGACATGGGAGCGTCGCTTGCAGCGGAAAAGGGCGTACAGGGCTGGCTTTTCGACCTCTCCCAGCCGGTATACTCCGCCTTCATGAAATATAGCGGCAGGCCCGACCTACGCAAGGAATACTACATAGCCTACAACTCGAGGGCGTTCGGCGGAGAGTTCGACAACAGCGGCATCTGCCGCCGCATCGCCAATCTCAGGCTGGAGACCGCCAGGCTGCTCGGCTACGACAGCTACGACGCCTATGTGCTCGAAGAAAGGATGGCCAAGGACAGGGCCGGCGTCGACAGGCTCCTGGAGACGCTTATGGAGCCCTCGCTTCCCGCGGCAAGGCAGGAAATGGCGGAGCTGCTTTCATACGCCGCGGACAACGGATACACCGGGGACTGCATGCAGCCCTGGGACTACTCATACTGGTCGGAAAGATACAGGGAGAGCCGGTACTCCCTCTCGGAAGAAATGCTCAAGCCCTATTTCCAGCTGGATTCCTGCATAGAGGCCGTATTCGGACTCGCGACCCGGCTCTACGGGCTGCAGTTCACTCCCAGGCCCGACATCCCGGGCTACCACCCCGACGTAAGGGTCTATGAAGTCTGCGACTCAGACGGCAGGCATCTGGCGCTGTTCTACGCCGACTTCTTCCCGCGCGAGAGCAAGAGGGGCGGTGCGTGGATGACCACATTCCGCGGACAGAGCATCGAGAACGGGGTGGAGACACGCCCGCTGGTAAGCATAGTGACGAACTTCACCAAGCCTTCCTCCGACGCCCCCGCGCTGCTCACCCACTATGAACTCACCACTTTCCTGCACGAGTTCGGGCACTCCCTGCACGCGATAATGGCAGAGGGCCGCTATCCTTCACTCACCGGCACCAACGTGGCCTGGGACTTCGTGGAACTGCCCTCGCAGATCATGGAGAACTGGGCTTACGAGCCCGGATACCTCAAACCCTTCGCAAGGCACTACCTGACCGGCGAAGAGATTCCGGACGAATATATCGCGAGCCTCGTCGAGGCCAGGAACTACATGGCGGCATACGCCCAGGTGCGCCAGCTCCAGTACGGGATGATCGACCTCGCATGGAACGCCGTCAAGGAACCGATAGAGCTTGGTGCCAAGGAGGTGGAGGCTGCGGCCGTAGCCCCTTACGAAGTAATGCCCGACGTGCCTGAATGCTGCATGTCGACATCATTCTCGCATATATTCTCCGGCGGATACGCCGCAGGCTACTATTCGTACAAATGGGCCGAGGTGCTCGCCGCGGACGCATACGGCGCCTTCATCGAAAACGGCATCTTCAGCCGCGAAACCGCGGACTCGTTCCGCAGGAACATACTCAGCAGGGGCGGAAGCGAGGACGAGGCCGTGCTGTACCGCAACTTCCGCGGACACGACCCCGACCCCGGCGCCCTGCTGGACAAGCTCGGAATCAAACATGACTGACATAAATCCGGACCGACATGGCTAAAAGATCGACAATCAGGGGCAACTGGCCCAAGTACCTCCTCCAGTGGGGATCGCTCGCAGCGCTGATATTCTTCTTCAGCGGACTCTACACCCTGCTCTTCCCCAAGGCTGAGCCGGCAGACCCGGAAAGATACTGCCCGTTCGGCGGACTGGAAGCCCTCGGCACCTACCTCGCCAGCGACACCCTTCCCTGCTCGATGACCTCGGTGCAGATAGTCATGGGCATAGCCCTGGCAGCGGCCGTAGTCCTGTTCGGAAAACTGTTCTGCGCCTACCTCTGCCCTATAGGCACCGTCGAGGACCTGCTCAAGAAGCTGCGCGGGGCCATGGGCTTCAAGGGAGTCGTGGTCAGGGACGGCAGCGTGGCCGACAAGCTGCTCAGGCTCGTCAAGTATGTGCTGCTGTTCGTCACCTTCCGCATCACCATGGAGACGAGCGAGCTGTTCTGCAAGAACTTCGACCCCTACTACGCGGCAGCCACCGGGTTCAAGGGAGAGATCACCCTCTGGGCATCCCTCGCGACGCTCGCCGTGGTATTGCTGTTCGGGCTCGTCATAGACCGCTTCTGGTGCAAATATGTCTGCCCCCTCGGAGCCGTCTCCAACACGCTGAAGTTCTGGGAGTGGGTGCTGCTGACAGTGGCGGTTTACTGGGTACTCTCGCTTCTCGGGCTCGGCATTCCCTGGATATGGCTGCTGGGAGCGCTCTGCCTGGTGGGATATCTGCTCGAGATACTGAGCGGCAAGCCGAAACTGCAGCTGCTGGGAGTCATAGTCAACGAGACGAAGTGCACGCGTTCGTGCCGCTCGTGCGTCAAGAACTGTCCCTATAACATCGACGTACCCTCGTTCAGGGGCAAGGTCAACGCCGTAGACTGCATGCTGTGCGGCGAATGTCTCGCCTCCTGCCCGACCGGAGCCTTGAGCGTAGGAGTCAAGTCAGGCCCGAGCCCCAAGGCATCCAGGTTCACCAGGTTCCTGCCCGCGATTATCGCGGTAGTGCTCGTAGCGGCGGCTTACATCGTCGGAGGCAGGTTCGAACTGCCCACGATCGACGAGAAATGGGGCATAACGGAGGACATGCAGATTGAGACCGTCACCCTCGAGGGTCTGAAGTCGGTAAAGTGCTTCAGCAGTTCCAAGGCCTTCAAGGCGAAAATGGAGAACGTTCCCGGAGTGCATGGCGTGAAGACCTATGTCGGCAGCCACAGGGTAGTCGTATCGTTCGACCCCTCGAGGACCAGCGCCGAGAAGATACAGCAGGAGGCCTTCGTGCCGTCGACCTTCAGGGTCAGCAGCCCCGACCCCGCGCTCTATCCCCGGGTCAAGAGGCTTACGCTCCGCACCGAGGGCATGTACGACCGCATGGACCTCAACTATCTCGGAATGCAGATGCGGCTCACCGGAAAGAAGATCTTCGGGCTCGAGTCCGTCTATGACTGCCCGCTGATAATCTATGTATACATGGATCCCGCCGAACAGCTCGACGAGGACTGGTTTAGGCAGACCGTCGAGAAGAAGACCCTCGACATGCCCGCAAGCGGAGGCAGCGTCAGGGAGATACCCCTCGACTTCGAGTTCATAAGGCTCGAGAAAGAGGAGAGCACGATGCCGATTGCGGAATACCTCGACATGATGTTCGACCACTTCAAGGCCGAGTATAACGGACGCTACGAAGAGGACGGGCAGACCGTGGTCAGGAAGCGCAGCGAGGTCTATGCCGGGCAGCCCCAGTGGATATACCGCATCTCCGACCAGAACTACGAGAAGCCGATAGTAATGCGCGGACTGCCCTACCTGAGCAACCACCTCTCCAAGGAGGAGGGAGTCATAGGCACCTACCTGACCCTCGACGACAGTCTCGTGCCCTGCCTCGAGATAAGGTTCGCCGCGCCCATGACCGAGGACAGGCTCTGGGAGCTGATGAACATGGACACATGGACCATCACCTATTCGGAAGACGACGTGCGCGAGGAGAGCGCGAAGATGAGCTTCAAGGAAAAGGGCGTCTGCCTGCCCTATACGGCAGAGGACGCGGAATAAACGGTAAAAACATATACTGAATGATATTTCCCATACTACAGGCCAGCACTGTGCAGGAAGAGGAGGAGATCGCAAGCAAGGTCGACTCTACGATGGTCAGTCTCGAGCAGTTCGCCCAGCAGATGGCGGAACATCCCACCGAGACCCTGGAAGGCCTGGTGCAGAAAGCCATAGAGTTCGGCATCAAGCTGGTGGTAGCCATAATCATCTACATAGTGGGCGCCTGGCTCATCAAGCGCATACGCCGGATGATAGTCAACGGCTTCAACCGCAGGAAGGCCGACAAGACGCTCGTATCGTTCGTCGCCAGCCTCGTATCGATAACGCTCACGGTAGTGCTGATAATCATAACCATCGGCACCCTCGGCATCAACACCACCTCTATCGCGGCGCTGCTTGCCGCAGGAGGAATGGCCATAGGCATGGCCCTGAGCGGAACTGTACAGAACTTCGCGGGCGGAATGATGATACTGGCGTTCAAGCCCTTCAAGGCAGGAGACTTCATCGAGGCCCAGGGCTACTCCGGAACCGTGACGGCGGTATCAATCGTAAGCACCAGCCTCACCACCCCCGACAACCGCAGCATAATACTCCCCAACGGCGCCCTGTTCAACGGCAACATCGACAACTACTCGCGGCATCCCCTGCGCAGGGTCAGCTGGGACATAGGGGTTGAGTACGGCACAGACTCCGCCGCATGCACGGAACTGCTGATGAAGCTGCTGCGCTCCGACGCCAGGGTACTCGACGCCTCCGCCGGAAACGGAGCCGAAGACCCTGCGGTAGTGCTCTCCAAGCTCGCCGACAGCGCGGTAGTATTCACCGTGAGGGCATGGGTGAAGAAAGAAGACTACTGGGGACTGCTGTACGACTACAACAGGAAAGTCTATGACGAACTGCCCAAGGCGGGCATAGGCTTCCCCTTCCCGCAAATGGACGTACACTTCTACAACACCGCCGACAACACTCCGGCGACGGCGAGGAACAGGTAGACCACCTTGCGCAGCGCATTGCCGTGCAGCCGGCCGTAGACTACGGTGCCTATCCACAGGCCCAGGGCTACGGCCGGCAGCGCGATAAGGGCAGACTCGAGCACGGGAACGGTAACGAAGCCGCTGTGCCACCTGTAGAGGGTCATCATCAGGTTGCCGGTAACGAAATACCACTGGGTAGCTCCGATATATTCCTCCTTGCTCTCGGAAGAAGCCATGAAATACACTGCGGCGGGAGGCCCCTGCATCGCGAACATGCCTCCGAGCACACCTGACAGCGCGCCCATGGAGACCTGTACCGGAATCGTGGGCTTCAGATGCACCTTGCCGCTTATGAAGAAAAGATAGATGCTCACGAACACCAGCACTACGCCGAAGATACGCTTCAGTGAATGCCCGTCAACGACTGTCAGCACCTTCACGGAGAAGAACGACAGCACGAGGAAGGTCAGGAGTATCGGCAGGAACTTGCACAGCCTGACATAACGGCGGTGCCGTACGGCAGGGACTATCGCCATGCACGCGGCAAGTATTCCGGAGAGCGCGGTAGCCTCACCGTATGTGGGCATCACATACGGCAGCATGGTCATCATGACTATGCCGAAGCCGAAGCCCGTCACCCTCTGCACGAAACTCGAGAGGGCGGCGAAAAACGCTATCAGCACTATGGTCAGAGCGGCGCTCATCTTCTTCTAATGACTTCAGATCTCCCCTGCCGCAAGCATCCTCCCAGCACGGGCAAGGGTTTCGGGACTGCCTATATCCACTATCTTCAGACCCGGCACATACGCGGCGCGTATCCTGTACCTCGCCGCCACACTCAGGTAGAAGTCCGTTATCGAGAACTTCCGCGGCCAGGCCTCCATAAGCGGGAACACCTCGGGAGATATTATATGTATGCCGCAGAACGCCAGGCGGCGGCACGATGCGGCATCGAAATCCGGATAGGGACTCCTGACCTCGCCCGTACGCACGTCAGTCCAGCCGGCAAGGCACATGTCGTCGTCGAACAGCAGGTAGCGTCCGGCCTCGGCATCCGTGACCAGCAGGGTCGCGAGCGACGAGGGGTCGTCTGCGGAAAAGAGCGGAGCCAGGTCGGAACCTCCCAGCATATCCACGTTGTGTGCAAGGAAGCGGTCATCTCCGAGCAGCCTGCGTGCAAACTTTATTCCTCCGCCCGTCTCGTACGGACCTCCCGGCTCGAACGAAAGGTCGATATGCACTCCGAAATCCTGCCTGGAAGCGAGGAATTCCTCGATCTTGACGGCAAAATGGCAGGTGTTGACCACGAAAGCGTCTATGCCGCAGGCCTTCAGCTTCAGTATGACCCGCTCGAGCATAGGCACTCCACCCACGCTCACGAGAGCCTTGGGGATACTGTCAGTGAGCGGACGCAGCCTCGTACCCAGTCCGGCGGCGAAAACCAGCGCCTTCATAGGGCGACCTTCAGTCCCGGAATCAGGGTCGACCCGTCCCATTCACCCGCAAGCCTTTCGAGCAGGGAGCTGAGATAGGGATATTCAGCGAACGGGACCGACACGAGTTCTGATATGCACTTCAGAGCCGTGGGGATGCAGTCGATGAACAGCTGCTTGCGCTCGACAAGTCCCCTGTAGCCGTATGCGCCGAACTCCTGCAGCAGGCGCACAAGGGTAAGGAGGCGGTACCTCCTGCGGAAGTCATCCCCGTCCACCTCGGTGAAATTCGAAAGCGAACGCAGGTAGGTGTCTTCCAGTTCGGCGCGCAGGGACGCACCGAAATGCGTGCCGGCATTCCACAGGAACGACGCCAGGTCGTACTGCACCGGGCCGCGCCTGCCGCCCTGGAAGTCTATGAAACAGGGCTCCGAGTCCTTTATCATTATGTTCCTCGCCTGGAAGTCCCTGTACATGAAGGTGTCACCCCCGAAGTCGAGGGAATCGCGCCTCAGGCGGTCGAAGTCGTCCTGAAGCCTTATCTCGTCGAACTGGAGCGTCGTAAGCTTGAGGAAATCGTATTTGAAGTAGTTGAGGTCAAAGCCCACCATCCTGTCGTTGAACTCCCTGTCTGGAAAGCACAGATCCCAGTCGAGCCCCTCACCCACCTTGAACTGCACGGCGGGCAGCAGGCACATCGTGTCGTGCAGGCGGTCGAGCTGCTCCTGCGTGAACTCTCCCGAGTCTATGCCGGGGCGGAGATATTCGAAGAGCTGGCAGTCTCCGAGGTCTTCCTGGAGATAGGCCATGCCGTCGTCGCTGACGGCATATACCTCGGGCGCATGCAGGCCGCTGCTGCGGAAGCGTTCGTCTATCGCAAGGAAGGCTCGGTTCTCGGCAAGGCTCGTGCCTATGCAGCCTATGAAGGTGCCGCCGTCGCCGCTTATCCTGTAATACTTTCTGGCACTGCCCGAGAGCGGCAGCAACTGCGGCCCGCCGGCCCTGCAGCCCGTCAGGCCTTCGTACATTTTCAACAGTCTGTCCATATCAATGCTAATTTACGCACTTTTGGGGTATTATCAAAAAGTTTCTACCTTTGCAGATTGTGAAATTGATGTCCCGCATACTATTCCCGGCATCGGTGCTGGCTTTCACCCTCGCGGGAAGCCTGGGCCTCGGCGCGGCAATCACCCCGTCCGGCCCCGCAGACTCCCCCGCGGCGGCAAGGGACACGGTAATCTACCCTGCGGCGGCATACAGATACGGAGCCGTCCCCGACAGCCTGACGATAGACACCCTCATAGCCGAGACCGGCATCTCCGACTCGCTGCCTCCCGAGAAGCTGAGCCCGCGCGACTCGCTCAAGGCCCTGCTGGACTCCACGATGTGGGACAAGATAGACTCGATCTACATAGCCGACTCGACGGCCAAGGCCAGGGCGGCCTTCGAAGCCTGGTACTCCTCGCTCAGCAGGAAGGAGCAGAAGGCATACGATGCCGAGCAGAGGATGAACGCAAGGATAGCCAGATCGGACTCGCTGCGCAAGGACAGGGAGCGCAGGCAGGAGATACGCGACAGCATAGTCGCGGAGACCCCGCGCATACTCGAGACCTTCGCCCTCCCGGACTCGCTGCACTACAAGAGGCTGGTCGCCTGGACCACAGACCAGGACTTCCACGACATCTCCGCATACGTACCGGACACGAGCTACAACTACCATTTCTACGACTACCCCTTCCTGCGCAAGGACGTCAACGCCACCTGGCTGGGCGTAGCCGGCTCGCCGCTGCAGTACTACAACTACTTCAACCGCCGCAGCGACGAAAGGGTGGAGTTCTACGACGCGCTCGAATCATGGAGCTTCTCGCCGAGGACCCTCCCCAACTACAACAGCAAGACCCCGTACACCGAGCTCGCCTATTTCGGCACCCTGCTCGCCAAGGACGAGAAGGAGTCGGACAACCTGCACATATTCACCACGCAGAACATAACCCCCGAGCTCAACTTCGGCATACTCTACGACCGCTACGGCGGTGGCGGAATGCTGGAGAACGAGGAGACCATAAACAAGACCTTCGCCGTAAACACCAACTACCTCGGCAAGAAGTACATGATGCACGCCGGATACATATACAACAGGGTATCCCGCGACGAGAACGGAGGCCTGCAGGACGACACCTTTATCCGCGACACCACCGTAGACTCGCGCGACATACGCGTGACGCTGACCGACGCGCACTCCGACCTCAAGAAGCACACCTTCTATCTGGAGCAGCAGCTGCGCATACCCTTCACCTTCATCGAGAGGATGCGCTCGCGCAAGGACAGCACCTACACCTTCGATGCCGACAGCCTCAACCGGGACATAACGACCGCCTACATAGGCCACAGCAGCGAGATCTCGACATACACGAGAACCTACACCGACATGATAAACGACGATGCCGGCCGGGCGTTCTACAACAACGTGTTCAACTACGACCCCACCTCCAGCGCCGACTCGATGCGCGTGCGCAAGATAGACAACAGGCTGTTCATCAGGCTCCAGCCCTGGTCGAGCGAGGCCGTCGTCTCGAAACTCGACTTAGGAGTGGGCGACTATGTGCGCAGCTATTTCGACAGCACTACGGTAAGGCCGACACGGCATGTGGAGAACTCGATGTACCTGTATGCCGGCGCCCAGGGGCAGTTCAGGAACAACTTCTACTGGGACGCCAAGGCGAAGTACGTGTTCGCGGGCAACGACTTCGGCGACTTCGAGATAGAGGGAGGCGGACTGCTCGCGGTCTATCCCTTCCGCAGGGCGCGCAAGAGTCCCGCGATGCTCGACTTCCGCGTGCGGTCGACCCTGCTGGAGCCGACATACTACCAGCAGCACATGAACTCCAACCACTTCCGCTGGGACAACGACTTCCCG
Organism: Bacteroides sp. CAG:1060_57_27; assembly: GCA_001915575.1. Taxonomy (GTDB): domain Bacteria; phylum Bacteroidota; class Bacteroidia; order Bacteroidales; family UBA932; genus Cryptobacteroides; species Cryptobacteroides pullicola. The sequence continues at coordinate 207,687 of MNQT01000023.1, forward strand.
AAGATATCGACGACGACCTTCACCGGGAAGATAGACATACCGCACTGGAAGCTGGACGCATCGGTAGGATACGCCCTGCTTTCGGGCAACCTCTACTACGACACGCAGGGCATGATCCGACGCAACGAGACCCCCATGAGCGTGCTCTCCGCCTCGCTGCGCAAGGAGTTCGTGCTCGGCCCCGTACACCTCGACAACAGGGCGCTGCTGCAGTTCTCGTCCAACCCCCAGGTATTGCCGCTGCCCACCCTCGCGCTCAACCTCAGATACTATGTGGAGTTCGTGGCCCAGAAGAGCGAAGACAAGCTGAGCAACGTGCTGGTGATGCAGATAGGCGCCAACGCGTTCTGGAACACGGCATGGAACTCCCCCGCATGGAACCCCAACCTCGGAGTCTTCTTCAACCAGGACCAGAGGACATACAACAACGGCCCCTACTTCGACATCTTCCTGAACATGCAGTGGAAGCGCGCATGCATATTCATAAAGTACCAGAACGCCGGCATGGGATGGCCCATGCGCAGGGCCGACTACTTCAGCGCCGACCGCTACATAGTGACCCAGAGCGGCATGGACGGACTCAAGATAGGCATATGGTGGCCGTTCTATACCCAGCCTACGGGCCACCCCAGAAGATAGTACATGAATTTTTTCAAAGACAGGCAACTCAGCATAGTATCAACGATAGCCGCATGCCTGTGCGCCGCGGTATCCGTAGCTTCGCTCTTCATACCCCGGGAAACGGCCGGAGAGCCGCCACGGCTCAAGGAGCATCTCGACTGCATAATAGACCTCGGCAGCCTTTCCGAAGCGAGGAGGGCGCTGCTGGTAGGATACAACTATACCTTTCTCGAAGAATATGCCGCCCATAACGGCCAGGGCATAGACATCGGAGTCAGGAGAAGCGCGGACGAGAACTACATCGACTCGCTGAAGGCAGGCAGCATAGACATCCTGGTGCTTCCCCTCGACACCACGGCCGTATGCGCCGACAGCATAGCCGTCACGAGGCCGCTCGACAGTATCAGCGTATTCCTGCTGCGCAGCGATGCAGTCGCCGACCTCGACAGCCTCGATGCCTTCATAGGCCGCTGGCCGCTGAAAGACGACTACCAGCAGGTGAGGGACAGCTATCTCAAGCGCTACAACGCCTTCCGCAGCAGGCAGAGGGAGACGATAAGCCCCTATGACGACATCATCAAGTTCCATGCGGATTCGCTCGGCTGGGACTGGAGATTCCTCGCGGCCGTAGTCTACCAGGAATCCCGCTTCCACATAGAGGCCCGCTCGCACCGGGGAGCCAGCGGCCTGATGCAGATGATGCCGAGGACTGCAGCCGCATTCGGCGTGGATGACCCCCTCGACCCGGAGCAGAACATCTGCGCCGGAGCGAGGCTGCTCGACACGCTGATGAAAAGGTACGACGATGTGGCGGCGAACGACGAGGAATGCTTCAAGTTCGCCCTCGCGGCCTATAATGCCGGCGGAGCGAGGGTAGACGACATCATCAGGCTCGCCGAATACCGCGGAGCAGATACCGGATACTGGAGCAATGTGGCGGACATAATCCCGGAGATGTCCGACGAATCGGTCCTCGACACGGGAGTGGTCTCGCACGGCACCTTCCGGGGACACGAGACCCTGACCTATGTGGACAGGGTGCTGGCCGTCTACGAACGTTTCAAGAAAATCTGTCCCTGAGCGGCCTCACGAGCGGATCGGTGAAGCGCATCAGATATCCGGGCAGGAAGGCCATGAGAAGCGTTCCCATACCTATCACCACACCGCTCGTGCGCGCAAGCAGCACATCGGCCATGCCGGTGAACTCTCCGCTGCCGAAAGGGTTGCCGAAGAACAGCAGTGCAGCGAGGGCGGAAAGCACCACCATAGTGGTATCCATAAACATCTTGACCCGTCCGAAGTCCTTGCGGAAGGTGGACGAGAACGCGGCCACCGTCATCTCGGCCGAGACCATCCATGCGTTCGAGGCCACCTCGATGCTGGTGCCGAGCGCGGTAACCGCGGCAGCGGCGAGAATCAGCAGCAGCCGCACGCCGAAGCCCTCGGGCTCAAGCCACCCTATCATCCAGAGCGATAGGTCTATCATATAGCCGAACAGTACCGAGGCGACTATCTGCATCAGATGCGCAGGCTTGAAACGGCGGCGCAGCACGGCCAGCTGCACCAGGATATAGAACATGTTCACTATGAAGGTGAAGACACCCACCGAAATCCCCGGCATGTCGAGGTTGAGCACATACGCCAGGCACGAGAGCGGAGCAGTGCCAAGGTTGGACTTGATTGCAAGCGCTATCGCGAACGCTATCATGAAGAGGCCGACGCTGGCGACCAGATATCTGACTATTATATTTCCCGCCTTTGAACCCATAAAACTGCATTTTAACCGAAAAGTGGAACCAAATATCGTCTTTTTCCGTAATTTTGCAAAATACGGCAATTTTCAAATCATATCGATATATGAAAAAGTTATTAGTGTTGTTACTTCCCCTCGCGATGCTGGCGGCCTGCCAGGGCAAGGGTGAGAAGGTTCCCGCCATCGACCTCACCGACATGGACCTCACCGTGTCGCCGGGCGATGACTTCTATCAGTATGCGAACGGCGGCTGGATCGCCAAGAATCCCCTGAAGCCCGAGTACGCGAGCTTCGGATCCTTCGACGTGCTCCGCGAGAACAACGTGGCCCGCCTCAACGACCTCTTCGCCGAAATGGCAGAAATGTCTCCCGAGGCAGGCACGGTCGACCAGAAGATCGTCGACCTCTACAAGCAGGGTCTTGACTCCACGAGGCTCAACGCCGAGGGCGGAGCGCCGCTGCAGAAATACCTCGACCAGCTCTATGCGGTCAGTGACAAGGCCGGCCTCGCTGCCGAGCTCGCCGACGAGAACAAGTACGGCGAGGGAGGATTCTTCAGCGTGGGAGTACAGGCCGACCTCATGGACAGCCAGGTACAGATACTCTATCTCGCCCAGGGCGGACTCGGAATGGGCGACCGCGACTACTATGTGGACCCCGCCAACGCCGACCTCCTCGAGGGCTACACCGAGATGCTGACCAAGCTCTTCAGCCTCAGCGGCTATGAGGACGCCGCACAGAAGGCCGCAAACGCCGTCAAGGTCGAGAACCAGCTCGCAGCGATTTCATGGACCAGCGTCGAGAACCGCGACTATACGAAGCAGTACAACCCCCTGAGCACCGCCGAGATCTGCGCAAGGTGGAAGAACTTCGACTACGGCACCTTCTTCGAACTCCTCGGCATCCCCGAGCAGGACAAGATCATCGTGCAGCAGCTCTCCTACTTCGACGGACTCGACAGGCTCTTCGCCTCCGCCTCCCTCGACGAACTCAAGGACTATATGGCCGGCTGCCTGCTCAACAGTGCCGCGGGAAGCCTCTCCGATGCCTACTACGACGCCGCGTTCGACTTCTTCAGCACCCAGATGAGCGGTGTGACCGAGAAGCAGCCCAGGTGGAAGCGCGCGATGAGCGTGCCCAACAGCATACTCGGCGAGGCAGTGGGACAGATGTACGTGGAGAGGTACTTCCCCGAGGAGTACAAGACCAAGGTGCTCGACCTCGTGCACAATCTCCAGACCTCCCTGAGCCAGCACATCGACTCACTCGACTGGATGTCCGACGAGACCAAGGCCTACGCTCAGGACAAGCTAGCCAACTTCAAGATCAAGATAGGCTATCCCGACAAGTGGAAGGACTACAGCACCCTGAGCGTCGACCCCGCCCTGAGCTACTTCGAGAACCTCCGCGCCGCCAGCGCATGGTATGTGGCCGACAACCTCGGCAGGCTCGGCAAACCGACCGACACCGAGGAGTGGGGCATGACTCCCCAGACCGTGAACGCCTACTACAACCCCACGACCAACGAGATCTGCTTCCCGGCAGCCATACTCCAGCCGCCCTTCTTCAACGCTGACGCCGACGACGCAGTCAACTACGGCGCTATCGGAGTCGTGATCGGCCACGAGATGACCCACGGCTTCGACGACCAGGGCAGGCTCTTCGACAAGAACGGAAACATGACCAACTGGTGGACTCCCGAGGACGAGGCAGCATTCAAGGCCAAGACCGAAATCCTCGTCAGGCAGTTCGACGAAATTGAAGTCGTTCCCGGCGTACACGCCAACGGAGCACTCACCCTCGGCGAGAACATAGCCGACCAGGGCGGACTCAGCATAGCATGGACCGCATATCACAACTCCCTCGGGAACGGAGCCGAGCCCGAACCCATTGACGGCCTCACCGCCGCACAGCGTTTCTTCATCGGCTACGCCCACCTCTGGGCCGAGAACGCCACCGACGAGTCCAAGGAGATGCTGACCAAGCTCGACGTGCACTCGCTTGCGGAGAACCGCGTCAACGTGACCGTAAGGAACCTTCCCTTCTTCTTCGATGCTTTCGGCATCGAGGAGGGCGACCCCATGTGGAGGCCTGAAAGCGAAAGGGTGATAATCTGGTAATGAAGGCAGGAGCATTCATCGCCGGACGCCTTGGATTCAAAGGAAAGATGGCTGTCGCAGCGACAGCCATCTCTTTCTTTGTGATAATACTTGCACTCAGCATATCGTCCGGATTCAGCCGGCAGATACGCGCGGGCGTGGCATCGCTCACCGGAGATGTGGTGCTCAAAAGTTCATATTCGGCGCTTCCCACCGACACCGCCCCGATATCGGAATCCCCCTCCTATCTTCCCGACATACTCGCCCTCCCGGGCGTGGAGAAGGTCGAGCCCGCAATATACTGCAGCGGCATAATAAGGCGGGAGGGTGACATCACGGGCGTAATATTCAAGGGAGTGGAACGCGAAGGGATGCAGAGCCTCGGAGCTGTGGTCCCCGCCGAACTTGCAAGGGGAGCGGGCATCGCGGAGGGAGAATCCCTCACGGCGTATTTCGCCGTATCCGGCAGGATGAAGATACGCAGGTTCACCGTGGAAGGGACCTACGACACCCCCGTATCGACCGGCCTGGGATATGTCGTCTATGTTCCGATGCAGGACCTGCGGAGGGTGCTGGGCTGGGGCGAGGGCGAAGTGTCGGCGCTCGAGGTGACCCTTGACGGAAACCTGCGCAGTTCGGAAAGGATGAGGCGGGAGGCCGCCCGCATCGGAATCATCGCCGACGGAGGAGCATCGGGCGAAGACGAGATGGCCGCCTGCATAAGCGCCGCTGACAGCTACGCCGCAGTCTTCGACTGGCTGGACCTGATAGACGTGAATGTCTATGCGATACTGCTGCTGATGACTCTCGTGGCAGGGTTCAACATGGTGTCCGGCCTGCTGATACTGCTCTTCCGCAACATATCGACCATAGGCACGCTGAAATCTCTCGGAATGACCGACAGGGCCGTCGCCGGAGTCTTCCTCAGGATAGGCGCCAGGATAGCCGCCAAGGGAATGGCCGTCGGGAACGCACTCGCCCTGCTCTTCTGCCTCATCCAGGGAAGCACTCACCTGATAAGGCTCAATCCCGCCAACTACTACCTGTCCTATGTGCCCGTGCACATAGACATAGGCCGCATCCTGATTGCGGACGCGGCCTCCTTCATCGTAATCATGCTCTTGCTGCTGATTCCCTCGCTGTTTATCTCGAACCTCGACCCTGCTTCGACCGTGAAGACTGAATAAGTTCCAGGTTGGTTCTGGCGGCATAGTCCTCCGGATCGAGCCTGAGGGCTTTCTTATAGTACCTCGCAGCCTTGCGGTCGTTCCGCTCGGCGACCTGCCAGTACGAGCCCATATTGTCGAGAAACACGGGATTCTTGGGGTCGATTTCGTTCATCCTCTCGGAAATGTCGTGGAAATAGCTGTAGCCCTGGTCGCTTCCGAGGTGGAAGAAAAGGTAGCAGAACTCGCCCATAGCCTGGCTGAAACGGTAGTCCGGTGCGTCCGGAGAGGATTCGAGCACCTCGGAATCCAAGGTCCACCTCAGGCCCTGCCCGGCCTCGAACTCGTCTATCAGAGAGAATATCTCGGCGGCGCCCATGTCGGGACTCTCCTTCTCGTAGGAGATCAGGGCGCTGATCATGTCGTAGCGGTAGCGGAGCTCGCAGGGCGAGAGTTCTATGGCCTTGCGGGCGGCCTTGAGCGCATCCGCGAAGAGAGAGTCGTCATAGCTGACCTCCTCGAAATAGTTGACATTGCGTCCGAGGGAATCCTTGAGGGTCAGCACTGGCTTCTGCCCGAGGTAGCGCAACCTGTCCTTCTGGACTATCTGCGTGCTTCCCGACTTCGCGAGCAGGAAGTTGAACCTGGCCTCGTAGGCCTCGGGATCGTCGGGGCAGGCCTCCAGCCAACGGTTCACTATGGTTTCCACACCGACGCCGGCGGCGCCGACATTGCGCACCTGCCGCTCGTAGTCCGAGCGGAACTCTTCCGACAGTGATCCGTCCGGCCGGGCGGACTGGGCTCCGAGCACGGAGGGCACGGCAGCGAGCAGGCACGGCAGCAGTATTTTCAGAAATCTGTTCATCATATCAAGCGTTGTCAATATCCATAAGTATCCTCCTGCGCGGGGGAAGGAGGTTGTTGCAGCGGCGGCCGAGATTCTTCACGAAACCCAGCGGAACGCCACGGTAGGTCAGCAGTACATAGCCAGAGGGCGCATCGGGCAGCACTATCGTATCCCTGTGGAGATACTTCAGGGCTGTCTGCTTGTCCACCCCGGCTTCTGGATACGAGCCCCGCTCGTATTTTATGCTCAGCGCCCAGTCGGCGGAGGGCACGAAGTCGCGACCCTTGGCCGTCCCCTTGACGAGACCGTCCCTGACAGGTTTCAGCGAGGACAGTCCTCCTGAAAGGCGCACGGGCGCAGCGCTTCCGTACTTGAACATCGCACCGGCCCACTGCCCCTCTCCGGGCACCTCGCCTGCCCTGAGCAGGCAGCCGCAGCGCGTGGTACGCACCCCGTATTCCGGAAACTCGTCCTCGGGCTCCACCACGCTGCCGCCGAGGTTCTCCGCCGCCCAAAGCAGGTTGTCGTCATTCTCCGCATCCTCGTAGGTGCAGGTGCTGTATATCAGCAGGCCGCCCTCGCGCAGCGCCGGCCACACGTCGGCAAGTATCCTCCTCTGCCTCGACGCGCACAGCCTCACCACATCCGGACTCCACTGCTCCTGTGCGCCGGCATCCTTGCGGAACATACCCTCGCCGCTGCACGGCACGTCCGCGACTATTATGTCGAAGAAGCCGCCGAGCGACGCGAAAGCTGCGGGGTCGACGCCCGTCACGACGACATTAGGGTCGCCCCAGCGGGCCACGTTGTCGTCAAGCACACGGAGCCTCTCCTTCATGACCTCGTTACTCACGAGAAGGAAACTGTCTCCGAAACGCTCACGCAGCGAGGCCGCGATGTCGGTCGTCTTGCCGCCCGGCGCAGCGCAGAGGTCGAGCACCCTCACCCCCGGGCCGAAATTCCCGAGCAGCTTTCTCAGCAGATGCCCCACATACATCGCAGAGCTGTCCTGCACATAGTAGCAGCCGGCATGGAACAGCGGATGCAGCGTGAACACCGGACGCTGCGCGAGTATCCTGCCGTGCGGAGACCACGGAACCTGGACGGAGCCCTCGAGTATGGGCAGTTCCACCCCGGCAGCCTTGAAAGGATTGAGCCTTATCGAAACGGGGATCATTTGCGGAACTCCTCGGGTATATCGGGCATCCTGCCCTCGGATATGCCTACGAGGGTGTCGACCGCCTTGTCGAGGGCGTTCTGGATCTTGCTTCCGAGCATCGACTTCATCATGAAGTTGAGATTGGCGTCGAGCACTATGCTGAAATCGGTCTTGCCCGGCTCTGCGGACGGGTCGAAGTGCAGCGCCCCCACGAACTCCACGGGAGACTCCGCACTGCTCATCCTGATGAGGCTGTAAGGCATCCTTTCGTCTATCCTGACGCTGATCCTGAAACCCTGTATGACTATCGAGAGGCAGTCATAGTCGGCCGTCACCTCGGCCTGGACCCCCGAAGGAGCCAGACGGGAGAAGTTGCGCATGTCGCAGAAGATCATGTAGAGTTCTTCCGGGCGCTTCGACACGAGGCCGTGCTTGCTGGCGTAATGTGCTGTCATAACTGCAATAATTTTCTTACTTTTGCAAATATAGGCAGAAGCCGAGTGCAATGCAAGTTTACTTGCAATTGCCGAGGCGCCACAAATATATGTGGCCGTAAGGCCAAATATAGGCAGAAGCCGAGTGCAATGCAAGTTTACTTGCAATTGCCGAGGCGCCACAAATATATGTGGCCGTAAGGCCAAATATAGGCCACAAATATATGTGGCCGTAAGGCCAAATATAGGCAGAAGCCGAGTGCAATGCAAGTTTATACCAGTCAGATGCACAAGATATATTTCGAGAAGCGCTGCATAATAATCTGCAGCCCGGACGAGCAGGCGCTCTCCGACCCCAATTCCATAGAATTCCATATTGGAGAAAGGATCAGCATACATACCCTGGTAGGCATGTTCGAGGCTTCGGAATCGCTGAGCCGCATCTACATCCCCTCAGACAACACCGAATGGATGTACCGCAAGGTATGTACGGAGTTCCGGGAGGTGGACGCCGCGGGAGGGCTGGTCTCTAACCGGCGCGGAGACTATCTGCTCATACGCCGGGGCGGCCTGTGGGACCTTCCCAAGGGGCACAGGGAGGCCGGAGAGGACATCAGGACCACGGCGATGAGGGAGGTCCGGGAGGAAACCGGCGTCGACGAGCTGGAACTGCGCGACCTCATCTGCGTGACCGACCACTGCTACCTGCGCGGAGGCATCTGGCACCTCAAGCACACCTGGTGGTACGACATGCTCTACACCGCACCGGTAGACCTCACCCCGCAGCGCGAGGAGGACATCTCCAAGGCCGCATGGGTGGCCCGCTCGAGCCTGCCCCCGTTCCTCAAGAACAGCTATCCCTCGATAGCGGAAGTCTTCCGGGAAGCGAAAGTCTGAGTCTTTTCAAGATAATGAAACTTTTATGACGCGGCTGCCGTATAATAAAAGTATCATTGATATCGTAGCATGAAACTCTCTCAATTCAACTTCGACCTTCCCAAAGACAGGATTGCAACGGAACTGATGCCTATCGTAGACGGCAGAATCCAGTGGAGGGACGAATGCAGGCTCATGGTGCTTCACAAGGACAGCGGCGAAATAGAGCACCGCAAGTTCAAGGACATCATAGAATACTTCTCGAAGGGCGACAGGTTCGTACTCAACGACACCAAGGTATTCCCGGCAAAGCTGCTCGGCAAGAAGGAGAAGACGGGAGCCGACATAATGGTATTCCTGCTGCGCGAGCTCAACAGGGAGCAGCGCCTGTGGGACGTGATAGTGGATCCGGCCCGCAAGATACGCATAGGCAACAAGCTTTATTTCGGCGATGACGACAGCATGGTCGCCGAGGTAATCGACAACACCACCTCGCGCGGAAGGACCCTGAGGTTCCTCTACGACGGCCCCTACGAAGAATTCAAGCAGGCGCTCTTCGCCCTCGGCAAGACACCCGTGCCCGAATGGGTCAAGGAGAGTCCCGACGAGAAGGACACCGAGGAGTTCCAGACGATATTCGCCAGGAACGAAGGCGCCGTATCCGCCCCCGCAGCCGGTCTGCACTTCAGCAGGGAGCTGATGAACAGGATGATACTCGCCGACATAGAGAAGTCGTTCATAACGGTCCACATGGGAATAGGCCACTTCCGCACGGTAGACGTGGAGGACCTTTCCAAGCACAAGATGGACGGGGAGAGAGTGATAATAAGCGACGAGGCCGCAGACGAGATAAACGGCACCAAGCGCGCCGGGCACAAGATCTGCGCTGTCGGCGTGACAGTAATCAGGGCCCTGGAGACCTATGTCACGACAGACCGGGAGATACGGCCGCTCGACACATGGACCAACAAGTTCATCTTCCCTCCCTACGAGTTCTCGGTACCCGATGCCATAGTGTCCAACTTCCACCTTCCCCAGTCGACCATGCTGATGACCGTGGCGGCGTTCGGAGGTTTCGACAAGGTCATGGAGGCCTACCGCTGCGCGCTGGAGGAAGGATACAAGTTCGGCCCCTACGGCGACGCGATGCTGATAATCTGAAAATTTTAGCATATATTTGTCCGTAGGACTTGGATTATGGAGACTCTATGGACAATGACAGGCTGTCGGCCGTAAGCGCTATCGCGCTGCACGCACTGCTCGGCGGTGCACCGAAATTCACACAGGACATACTGGCAGGCGGATTCAGGTCCGCACGGGAAGTGTTCTCGTTCGACAGGGAACACGGCGGGAGATTCCTCGAAGCCTTCCGCCGGCGGGCGGGCGTGCCTGACGAAGACGCCCTCTTCAGGAAGGCGGAGCGGGAATACGGACGCCTTGGCGGCGAAGGCTGCCGGTTCGTAAGCATATTCGACGCCTGCTACCCCGCCCTCCTCAGGGACTGTCCTGACGCTCCCCTGCTGCTGTATGTACGCAGCGTATCCTCCCCGGAAGAGGTTTTCCAAGGCACTCCGGGACGCGGTGCCGGATTTCCGATATCGGTGGTCGGCACGAGGGACATGAGTCCGTACGGCCGGCACTGGTGCCGCGAGACCGTTCGGGCGCTTGCTGACACGGGGGCGACCCCGACGATAGTGAGCGGGCTGGCGTTCGGCGCCGACATCTGCGCACATCTCGCCGCCCTCGAATACGGGCTGCCCACGATAGCAGTACTCCCCTGCGGCATCGACTGCACCTACCCGAGAAGCCACGACGCATACGCACGCAGGATAGCCTCCACGCCGCGCTGCGCCCTGATAACGGACTATCCGCCAGGAACCATGCTGCACAAGTCGAACTTCCTGCGCCGCAACCGGATAATCGCCGGCCTGTCGCGATGCACGATACTCGTGGAGTCCCGGACACGCGGCGGCGGGATGATGACCTCGCGCCTCGCCTCAGGCTACGGCAGGGAGGTCTATGCCATACCAGGAAGGATAGACGACATGCGCTCCGGAGGGTGCAATCTGCTCATAGCGGAGAAGACGGCCGAACCGCTGATTTCCCCGAGGCTGCTCTGCACCACCCTCGGACTCGCCTCGGAAGGGCATGCCGCCAGAGCGGGAGCCGCAACGCCCCCGGCAGCCCTGGAAGGTTGCAGCAGGGAGGAGCAAACCCTCGCCTCCGCGCTGCTCAGGGCCCTGCGGGAGTATCCGGGCGCCGATGCCGAAACCCTCTGCACCGTCACGGGGCAGGACTTCGGACCCGTCTCGGCGATGCTCACCCGACTCGAAAGCGCAGACATTATTTCCAGCGACCTGTCCGGACGGTGCTCGCTGAATCTTAAAAATGATTAACTTTGTTCTCCCATGGAGTTCATCGACACACATACCCACAACTACGACCCCGCCTTTGAAGGCTGCGAACAGGAGATAATACGCAAGGGCGTCGACGCCGGAGTCGGCATAATGCTCCAGGCGGACATCGACTCGCACGAGCGTCCCTCGATGTTCGCGCTCGTGGACAGGAATCCGGGTGTGCTCAGACCCATGCTGGGCCTGTACCCCGGTTCGGTGACGGACAGCTGGAGGGACGAGATAGACGCGCTCGCCGCATACCGCGACCGGGGCGTCGTCGCCATAGGCGAGATCGGACTCGACTACCACAACGGTACGGACTTCCGCAAGGAGCAGCTGGAGGCGTTCAGGGTACAGCTCGAACTTGCATCCGAATGGGACCTGCCTGTCAACATCCACCTCAGGGACGCGACGGAAGACTTCTTCACGGTGATCCGTGACTGCCGCCACCTCCACCTCAGAGGCAACCTCCACGCATTCGGAGGAAGCATCGAGATGTTCAGACGGCTGTGCTCCTGCGGCGGAGACTGGTATGTAGGCATCGGAGGGGTGGTCACCTTCAAGAACTCCGCGATCGGCAGGCACATAGCCGAGTTCCCGCTGGAGAGGATAGTGCTCGAGACCGACGCCCCCTACCTGGCGCCCACGCCGCACAGGGGCGAGCGCAACGACAGTTCCAACATCCCGCTCATCGCCGCATTCATAGCCGGCAGCATGGGCACAGACATGGAAAGGATAGCACAGGCTACCACATACAACGCAAGACAACTGTTTTCACTCTAACGGCAGGAGGAAGGACCCATGAGACTGAACTTCTTCAAAGACGCTCCGGCATCGAAGTCAGCCGTGCTCCTCATCTACACGGGAGGCACGATAGGAATGAAGGAAGACCCCGTCGACGGAGCCCTCAGGCCTTTCGACTTCGACAGCCTGCTCGACGAGGTGCCGGAACTGCGCAAGTTCGCGCTGCGCATCGACCACTACACCTTCTCTCCGCTGATAGACTCGTCCGACGTGGAGCCGTCGATGTGGCAGGCCATAGCCGGGATCATCAGGGAGCGGTACGACGACTACGACGGATTCGTGATACTCCACGGCACCGACACCATGGCCTACAGCGCCTCCGCTATGAGTTTCATGTTCGACCACCTCGACAAGCCCGTGATATTCACGGGAAGCCAGCTTCCGATAGGGCGGCCGCGCACGGACGGCAAGGAGAACCTGATATCGGCCGTAGAGATAGCGGCGGCGCGGGACAGCCGCGGAGGGGCGATGGTGCCCGAAGTGTGCATCTGCTTCAACTCGCACCTCTACAGGGGCAACCGCAGCACCAAGGTCAACGCGACCGGCTTCGACGCGTTCGCCTCGCCCAACTACCCTCCGCTTGCCACCGCCGGTATCAATATAAAGTACAACAGCAGCTGCATCCACTACCCGTCCGACCGCAGGAAGCCGCTCGAGGTCAACACCATGCTCGACACGAGGGTGTCCATACTGAAAGTCCACCCCGGCATGACCGAGCAGGTGGTGGAAGACATACTCCTCGGCTCCGGAAGCCGCGCGGTGATACTCGAGACCTACGGCTCCGGCAACGCGGTCTCCAAGCCGTGGTTCCTCAGGCTCGTCAGGGAAGCCGCGGACAGGGGGAAGATACTGCTCAACGTGACCCAGTGCCTCAGCGGTGACGTCGACATGGACATCTACGCGACCGGCCGCAGCCTCAAGGAGGCGGGAGTGGTGTCGGGACACGACATAACGACAGAGAGCGCCCTCGGCAAACTCTTCTTCCTCATGGGAAGCAGCAGCGACAACGGACGGGTGAAAAGCTTTCTCGAGAAGAACCTCAAGGGAGAAATATCCAAATAACTATTGCCATATGAAATATTTTTGCTAAATTGCACTGATTTTAATTGCGAATAATATTACAACTAATACATTATTAAAATCATTATGAAAAAGTTTTTCCTGTTATTGGCAGTTGCCGGCGTAATGGCCTTCGCTGCCAACACTGCATCTGCTCAGGACGAGCAGGCCGCTCCTGCCCCCGAAGCAACTGAAGCCGCGGCTCCCGCAAGCCTCACCTCTCTTACGGCTGCAGCTCCCGAGGTTCCCCTCCACCAGGCACTCAAGACCAAGTTCATCGAGGGTGGTCCCGGATTCATGTCCCTGATCATCATCTGCCTTATCATCGGTCTTGCACTCGCAATCGAGCGTATCCTGTACCTCTCATTCTCCGAGACCAACACCAAGAAGCTCGTCGCCCAGGTTGAGGAAGCCCTCGCCAACGGCGGAATCGAGGCTGCCAAGGACGTTTGCCGCAACACCCGCGGACCTGTAGCAAGCATCTTCTATCAGGGACTCCTCCGCTACGACCAGGGCGTAGACGTTGTCGAGAAGACCGTCGTTTCCTACGGCTCCGTACAGATGAGCGAAATGGAGAAGGGACTTACCTGGATCGCACTGTTCATCGCCCTTGCACCTTCACTCGGATTCCTCGGAACCGTTGTCGGAATGATCCAGGCCTTCGATGCCATCCAGGCTGCAGGTGACATTTCACCTAACATCGTTGCCGGAGGTATGAAGGTTGCGTTGATCACCACCGTAGGCGGACTTATCGTTGCGATGATTCTCCAGGTATTCTACAACTACATCCTCGCGAAGATCGACTCCCTCACCGTAGACATGGAGGACTCTTCAATCTCACTCGTGGATGTACTCACGAAATACAACGGGAAGAAATAATCATTCTGCAATCCGATAATCAATCATGAAACTCAATAAATTATTCAAACTATTCATGCTCGTGCTGGTTGTCATCAGCGTCGCGCTGTTGATCTGGGGCTTCGCAGCAGGCTTCATGACCAACGACGCACAGGCTGTGGACGCCCTGCTCTACTATGGCTACATCATGGTGGGCATAGCACTTGCGGCATGGGTACTTGTAGGACTGGTCATCGCCATCAAGAACAACCCCAGGTCACTCATCAAGCTTGGCGGAATCCTTGTAGTCGGCGTTGCCCTCTGCCTGGTATCCTATCTTCTGGCTCCGGGCACTCCTGCAATGGGCAGGGAGAACATCATCCCTGCAGACACCCCCGGTGTCCTCAAACTTACTGATACCGTTCTCAACCTTACCTACATCGCCGGCGTGCTCGCCATAGTTGCAATCATCGTCGGTGAGATACGTATGGCAATCACTAACAAGAAATAATCATGGGCAAGAAATCAACACCGGCAATCAACTCCAGTTCAACGGCCGACATAGCATTCCTTCTGCTGTGCTACTTCCTCATGACCACGACCATGGGATCACAGTCAGGTCTGTCACGCCGACTTCCTCCCATGCCCCAGGAAGGCCAGGAGCTGCAGAACCAGAGGGTGAACAGCCGAAACGTCATCATCGTCAGGATCAACAGTCAGAACAGGCTTTTTGCAGGTGGTGAGCCCATTGATATCTCTCAGCTCAAAGACAAGATCAAGGAATTCCTTACAAACCCCACGAACGATCCCAACCTTCCCGCAAGGGAGATGAAGGACATCGAAGGGTTCGGCGAATATGCAGTCTCACAGGGTGTGATCTCCCTCCAGAACGACCGTAGTACGAGCTACAGCCAGTACATTGCGGTACAGAACGAGCTGGCAAAGGCGATCAACGAGCTCCGAGACGAGTTCGCGTTCAGAAATTACGGCAAGAACTTCGCTTCCCTCACTTCAGAGCAGCAGGACATAGTCCAGGAAGCGGTTCCCCAGCTGATTTCCGAGGCAGAACCTGTGGACGTAACAAGAAGATAACAACAGGAGGAAACCATTATGTCAAAGTTTAAAGAAAGCAACAAGAAGGAAGTCCCCGGAATAACCTCGAGCTCCCTGTCCGACATCGTGTTCATGCTCCTGTTCTTCTTCATGGTGACCACACAGTTCCGCGACAGCGAGAACATGGTTGTCGTAAGGATTCCCGAGGCTTCCGAGGTAGTAAAGCTTGAAAGGAAGGACCTCAACTCGTACATCAACATCGGAACCCCTATCCCTGCACTCCAGGGTCAGTACGGAACCGAGCCCCGTATCCAGTTGAACGACTCTTTCAGGACTACGGAAGACATCCGTAACTTCATCGCCGCGGAGCGTGAGTCGAAGAACGAGGCCGACCGTCAGTTCATGACTGTCAGCATCAGAGCCGACGAAAGTATCAGAATGGGTATCATCACTGACGTGAAGCAGGAGCTCAGGCGCTGCTCCGCGCTCAAGATCATGTACTCTGCAAGAAAACCTGCGGAGTAATACTCCACAGCAATGTATAGAAGCAGCCCCCTTTCATAGAGAGAGGGCTGCTTTTTTAAAAACGAAAGAATATGGCTGAAACAGTACGAAGCAAGGTAAAGGACCTGCTCAGGATGCAGGCCGGACAAAAGGTTCTCGCGAAAGGATGGGTGAGGACGAAGAGGGGGAACAAGGAGATCGCATTCATTGCGCTCAACGACGGTTCCACGATCAAGAACATACAGATAGTGGTCGACAAGAACGCCCGGACAGAGCCCGTGCTCGCGAAAGTCACGACCGGAGCCTGCATAGGAGTCACCGGAGACCTCGTCGAATCCGTCGGAAGCGGCCAGGATGTCGAGATCAAGGCGGACGAGATTACCGTCTACGGCACCTGCGACCCCGTGAGATACCCTCTCCAGAAGAAAGACACCTCCTTCGAGTACCTCAGGACCGTCGCACACCTGCGTCCAAGGACCAATACCTTCGGAGCCGTATTCCGCCTGAGGAGCCAGATGGCGTTCGCTATCCACGAATACTTCCACTCCAAGGGCTTCGTCTACCTGAACACTCCCCTTATCACCGCCGCAGACGCGGAAGGCGCGGGGCAGATGTTCCAGGTCACGACACTCGACCTCGCGAACGTACCGCGCAACAAGAAGGGCGAGCCCGACTACGGCAAGGACTTCTTCGGAAAGCAGACCAGCCTCACCGTGAGCGGCCAGCTCGAGGGAGAGCTCGGTGCGACCGCGCTCGGCGAGATCTACACATTCGGCCCTACATTCCGCGCCGAGAACTCCAACACTCCCCGCCACCTCGCGGAGTTCTGGATGATAGAGCCCGAAATGGCGTTCTACGACATCAAGGACAACATGGACCTCGCGGAGGACTTCATAAAGCACCTCGTAAGGTATGCCCTCGAGAACTGCTACGACGATGTCAAGTTCCTTAACGACCGCTACGATCCCGAGCTCATAGACAGGCTCAGGGGCGTGGTCGACACGGAGTTCGTGCGCCTCGAGTACACCGACGGCATAAAGATACTCGAGCAGGCGGTGAAGGACGGCGTACAGTTCGAATACCCCGTATACTGGGGCGTAGACCTGCAGAGCGAGCACGAGAGGTACCTCGTCGAGAAGCATTTCGGCAGGCCGGTGATCCTTACGGGCTATCCGAAGGACATCAAGGCCTTCTACATGAAGCAGAACGACGACGGCAAGACCGTCCGCGCAATGGACATACTCTTCCCCAAGATCGGAGAGATCATAGGCGGTTCGGAACGCGAGGCGGACCTCGACAAGCTCGAGAGGCGCATCGACGAGCTGAAGATGAGCCGCCGCACGCTCGAATGGTACATCGACACCCGCCGCTTCGGCAGCTGTCCTCACAGCGGCTTCGGACTCGGATTCGAGAGGCTGCTGCTCTTCGTGACCGGAATGGCGAACATCCGCGACGTGATTCCCTTCCCCCGTACTCCCAAGAACGCAGAATTCTAAGGCCATGCTCGTAATCGGAATAGCCGGAGGTTCCGGCTCGGGAAAGACGACGGTAGTAAAGGCAATCACCGAGAAGCTAAAGGCCGAGAAGGTGGTGGTCATACCTCAGGACGCATACTACAAGGACTCCAGCGACCTCACCGACGAGGAAAAGAGGACGCACAACTTCGACCACCCCGACGCAATCGACTGGGAACTGCTCTGCTCGCAGCTCGAAGAGCTCAAGGCTGGGAAAAGCGTGGAGCAGCCGGTATACTCGTACATCTCCTGCAGCCGCTCCAAGACCGAGACGGTGAAGGTCGAGCCTGCCGACGTCATCATCATCGAAGGCATACTCATCTTCACCTGCAAGGAGCTCCGCGACCAGATGGACATAAAGATCTTCGTGGACGCGGACGACGACGACCGCCTGATGAGGGTGATGTCGAGGGACATAGTCGAGAGGGGCAAGGACGTGCGCTGGGTAATAGAGCGCTACACCAGGACGGTGAAGCCCATGTACCTGCAGTTCATCGAGCCCAGCAAGCGCTACGCCGACATAATCATACCCCAGGGCGGACACAACAAAGTAGCCATAAACATCATCACGAACACAATCGAAAAGTCCTTGAGAAAGCTGCAGACAGGCAAGTGAAGAGACTCTCGCCAGAAAAGGAGGCAGGCATACTCCTGACCGTCATCGCGCATCTCGCCGCGCTGATAGTCCTGCTCGCGACAGGGCTCGGACACGCCCTGAGCAGGGAGCAGAGCTTCGTGCTCGACTTCACGAACTACGAGCAGATGCAGGCCGAAATCGAAAGGCTCGAAAGGCAGGCCGCAATCGCCGAACGCATTAACAGGAGGCTCGAAGGGGAGATCGCCGCAGCAGGAGGCGGCGGAGCGGAATCGGAAGTCCGCAATGTCGCAGTCGACAGGGCCGCGCTGAGGGACGACCGAGGCACCGATGCCGAGCAGCTGTACCGCGACGCAGAAAGGCTGCAGCAGGAACTCGCCGAAGGCTACGAACTTCCGCAGGACGACAATTCAGCGATAGCGGCACCCGAAACACGGCAGGAGCAGAACCCCTGGAAAGAAGAGGCCGCATATAGCGGACCTTCGGTAATCTCCTACGAGCTCGAGGGCAGGAAGGCCAGCACTCTGCCCATTCCGGCCTACCGCTGCATGGGCGGCGGCCAGGTCACCGTAATCATAACTGTCAATCCGGGCGGAGACGTAATCTCCGCGAAAGTCGACGAGGACGTCTCGTCTCAGGACGCCTGCCTGCGCTCCTACGCCGTAAGGGCGGCAAGGATGTCGAGGTTCTCGATAAAGGCCGACGCTCCCGCAAGGCAGACAGGCAGCATAGTCTACGAATTTATAGCACAATAGGCGGAAAATCCACTTACAGGACGGATTTTTATACCTATTTTTATGCCTGGACACCGGCATAAGCCGACACACCGACAACCAAAGCCAAGCCACATAATATGAAAAGAATCATTACCTACGCCGCCGCATCCCTGCTGCTTGCCCTGCCGGGAGCGTTGTACGCACAGGATTACGAGTATCCGTTCCAGGATCCGTCCATGCCGCGCGAAGAAAGAGTCGAAGACCTGCTCTCCCGCCTGACCGTCCAGGAGAAGATAGGCCTCATGATGAACGGCTCCAAGGGAGTCGAAAGGCTCGGAATACCTGAGTACAACTGGTGGAACGAGGCGCTGCACGGAGTCGCGAGGGCCGGACTTGCCACCGTCTACCCCCAGGCCATAGGAATGGCCGCGACCTTCGACCCGCAGACACATCTCCAGACCTTCACCTACATCTCCGACGAGGCCCGTGCGAAATACCACGACGCCGTGCGCAACGGAATACGCCGCCAGTATTTCGGGCTCACTTTCTGGACCCCGAACATCAACATCTTCCGCGACCCGAGGTGGGGACGCGGGCAGGAGACCTACGGCGAAGACCCGTTCCTGACTTCGAGAATGGGAGTGGCCGCCGTCAAGGGACTACAGGGAGACGACGAGCGCTACTACAAGACCCATGCGTGCGCCAAGCACTTCGCCGTACACAGCGGCCCCGAGTGGAACAGGCACACCTTCGACGTCACGGCCTCGTCCAAAGACCTCTGGGAGACATACCTTCCCGCCTTCGAAGCGCTGGTGACCGAGGCGGACGTGCGTGAGGTTATGGGCGCATACAACCGCTACAACGGCGCTCCATGCTGCGCCAGCAACTTCCTGCTCGGCGACATACTCCGCGGCAAGTGGGGCTTCGACGGGCTCGTGGTCTCAGACTGCGGAGCCATCAACGACTTCTACCTCAAGGGCCACCATGAGACACATCCCAGCGCAGCGGCAGCCTCCGCCGACGCGGTCAAGATAGGCACCGACATCGAATGCGGCAGCTCGTATGTCGAGCTCATCACCGCATATCAGGACGGACTGATTACCGAGGACGACATAGACGTGTCGATACGCCGCATACTCGGAGGCCTGTTCGAGATCGGCTTCTTCGACCCCGACAGTATGGTTCCCTGGAGCGGCATCCCCTACTCCAACGTCGACTGCACCGAACACCGCGAGCATGCGCTCAAGGTTGCGAGGGAGTCCATAGTGATGCTCAAGAACGACGGCGGCCTGCTGCCCGTACTTCCCTCCGAAGTAAAGAAGATCGCCGTAATAGGCCCCAATGCCGACGACGAGAAGATGATGCTCGGCAACTACAACGGCATCCCTTCCTATACCAATACGATACTTGACGGCATCAGGGCCGCGTATCCCGACGCCGAAGTCACCTATGAAAGGGGCTGCGACCTCGTGGAGGGATTCGTGTTCGTTGATCCCCGCGCCCGCAGAGGCCTCAATGTAGAGGTATTCATGGGTCTCACTGAAGAGGAACAGGCCGAGCTGCGCAAGAAGCAGCAGGACGAGATGGACGCCGCAGTGCCCATGTCTTCTGACAACTATACCCCCGAGGCACTCGCAGCACTCGCGGACAGGGCAGCCGAAGCCGACCTGATAGTCTTCGTAGGGGGGCTCTCGCCCTTCGTTGAAGGCGAGGAGATGAATGTCGAAGTGGACGGGTTCAAGGGCGGAGACCGCGAGAGGATAGAGCTCCCCGAGATCCAGGGCAGGGTGCTCGAGGCCCTGCACTCGACTGGAAAGCCGGTGGTGTTCGTACTCTGCTCTGGCAGCGCAATTGCGCTCGAACAGAACGAGGACGACTATGACGCGCTTCTCTGCGCATGGTACGGCGGTCAGGAAGGAGGCACCGCGGTCGGCGACATACTCAGCGGCAAGGTATCTCCTTCCGGCAAGCTCCCGATCACATTCTACAAGTCTACCTCCCAACTTCCCGACTTCCTCGACTACGACATGCAGGGACGCACATACCGATACTTCGAGGGAGAGCCTCTGTATCCGTTCGGCTACGGCCTGAGCTACGGCGACTTCCGCTACGGCAAGGCCAGATTGTCGGAAAAGACTGTCTCGAAGGGCGACGACGTCACCCTGAGCTTGCAGCTCAGCAACAAGGGAGACATGGCTGCGACGGAAGTCGTGCAGGTCTATGTCAGGCGGCTCGACGACCCCGAGGCACCACTCAAGTCACTCAAGGGATTCAGCAGGGTGAGCCTCGAGCCCGGCGAGACAAAGACAGCGGAGATTGTGCTTCCCGCCTCGTCGTTTGAATACTATGACGCAAGCATCGACGACCTCGCCGTCAAGAGCGGAAAATACGAGATACTCTACGGCAGCTCGTCGGACGACAGAGACCTCAAGGCACTGAAACTCACCGTAAAGTAAGTGCCAGTCCGCAAGGAAGGGCAACTGCTATCCTTGCACCATTGTCGTATCCACATGATATACCTCCCGGGGAGCTATTCAAAAAGGGTAAACGCTCCCCGGGAGGTATATCATATGGATTTGCAACAGGAAACGGGAGGGATATGATAGTTTTTCCTTCCCCTTTACCGGTATTTATTTCCAGCAAATTTACTATTATTTATTTTATTACAAATCATTTTTATAAATAAACTGTATATTAATAAACATTATTATAATTGACTATCTTAAAAAAGAAAAATTATTCTAACTATTCGCTCCGGCCACATTTTTCCGTATATTTGGGGCACAACCCAGACAACCATAATTACAATACCGCAATATGAGAAGATTTCTGACCGCAATCCTTATCTGTTTCGCATCCCTGCTTCCGCTATGTGCGAACGCCCCCGAATTCGCAGTCTTCGAGGACGGAGAGTCCCGCACGCTCATCGCAGACGGGAAGCAGATAGCCACGCTCGCCGTGGACAGCGGGCACGAATGGCAGGGCGTCAAATGGGCAGTGGAGAACCTCTCCGAAGACTTCGCGAGAGTGACCGGACGCCGTGCACCCATTACCGGCAGGCCTGCCGGAGCGACTATAATCATAGGCACCATAGGCCGCGGAGGATTCATCGAAGACTATCTCTCCCCCGAGGACCTCTCGTCCCTGCAGGGCGCAAGGGAGAAGTACATACTCAAGGCCTCCGGAGACGGTAAGGTGATAATCGCCGGAAGCGACAAGCGCGGCACCACCTACGGCATCTACGCTCTGAGCGCCGCGATAGGCGTGTCGCCCTGGTACTGGTGGGCCGACGTCCCTTCCGTACACCGGGACAGGATATACATCCTCAACGGCAGCTATACCGAGGGAGAGCCCAAGGTATATTACAGAGGCATCTTCCTCAATGACGAGGCTCCGGCCCTCACCGGCTGGGTCAACGAGAACACCGACGGCTACAAGAGCGGCTTCTACCGCAGGGTGTTCGAACTGCTGCTGCGCCTGAAGGGCAACTTCATGTGGCCCGCGATGTGGGACGCCGCATTCTACGACGACGACACGCTCAACATGTACTATGCCGACGAGATGGGCATAATCATGGGCACGTCGCACCACGAGCCCTGCGCCAGGGCCCAGAAGGAATGGCACCGCTACGGCAGCGGCCCCTGGGACTATAACAAGAACCGGCGCATTCTGATGGACTTCTGGAGGGGCGGAATCGAGAGGATGAAGGACACCGAGGACGTTGTGACGATAGGAATGAGGGGCGACGGCGACATGGCAATGGAAGAAGGCACCAACATCGCGCTGCTCGAGAGGATAATCCGCGACCAGCGCAGGATGATAGCCGATGTCACCGGCAAGCCCGCATCGGAGACCCCGCAGGTATGGGCGCTGTATAAAGAGGTACAGGACTACTACGACAAAGGGATGAGGGTTCCGGACGACGTGACCCTGCTGCTGTGCGACGACAACTGGGGCAACGTGCGCAAGCTCCCTGCCATGGACGACGCCCCGCGCAGCGGCGGATACGGCATGTACTACCACTTCGACTACGTGGGCGGCCCGAGGAACTACAAATGGCTGAACTGCAACCAGGTCGAAAGGGTATGGGAGCAGATGAACCTCTGCTACGAGTACGGAGTCCGCAAGCTGTGGGTAGTCAATGTCGGCGACCTCAAGCCCATGGAATACCCTATCCAGTTCTTCCTCGACATGGCCTGGGATCCCGAAGCCATAACACCCGAGACTATCTTCGACCACACCCTCAAGTTCGCCGAGGACCAGTTCCCGGGAAGCGACGCCCGTGAAATCGCCGAGATACTCAGCCTCTACGGGAAATACGCCCGCAGGGTGACTCCTGAGCTGCTTAACGCCCGCACCTACACTTTCGACTACGGCGAATGGCCGAAGGTGCTGGACGAATGGAACAGGCTCGAGCTGCACGCCCTCAGGGTGCTCCAGAGCCTCGACCCCCGCTGGGAGGACGCCTACTACGAACTCGTGCTCTTCCCCATCCAGGCGATGCAGAACATCTACGAGATGTACTACAGCGTGGCGATGAACCAGAAGGCCACGGCTCCCCAGGAAATCAACTACTGGGCAGACCGGGTGGAGACCCTCTATGAGCGCGACTCGCTGCTCTGCGCGTTCTACAACCACGAACTCGCGAACGGCAAGTGGAACCACATGATGGACCAGAAGCACATAGGCTACAGGATATGGCAGGAACCCCGCATGCAGGTGATGCCCGAGGTACGGCGCAGCGACGGGCAGCCCCACCTCTGCCACCTCGAGAGCGGCGGATACATATCCATCGAAGCCGTCAACAATACGGAACTCAGCGGCGGCGTCACCCTGATACCGCGCCTCGGCAAGACGGAAGGCGCCCTGACGGTGCTGCCGGCAAAGGAGCATAACGAAAACGCATACGCAGAATTCGAAATCCAGACCGAGAGTTCCGGCAAGGCCGAACTCAACGTCTACCTCGCACCCACGCTGAACTTCAACGCCGGCAAGGGACTGCGCTACGCCGTGAGCGTCGACGGAGGCGAGGAACAGGTCGTGAACTTCAACGGCCACTATCAGGGCGAGCTCGGGCCGTGGCAGGCGGCAAGCATAATAGTGAGCAAGGCGGAACTCGACTTCGGCGCACCCGGAAGGCACACGCTGCGCTTCCGCTTCGTGGACCAGGGGCCAGTGCTCCAGAAGATCGTCATAGACTTCGGAGGAGCGAAACGCTCATATCTCGGAGCCCCGTCTTCCGAACTGGTCAAATAAGAACAGGAACTTCAAACCGACAGAACATATGTTAAGACCCTATCAGATCTTCACCGTTGCGGCCGCAGGCCTGCTCGCCGGTGCATGCAGCAATCCCGTACCGCAGGCCCAGGACGGCAGCGAACTCTGGTTCGCGAACGGCAGGAGCTACGAAGAAGTGCTCAACTCCGTCCAGACGGCAATCAACCCGGAGCTCGGCAGGGAAGAGTTCCATATATACGACCTTGACGGCGCCCGCCATGTCGACGGAGGCTCCGCGGCAGGCATACGCTACGGAGTCTACGCCCTGCAGCGCGCCGAAGTACTCGGCGAAGCAGGCCCGGGCATCGACATGCAGCAGGCACCATACTACGAATACCGTATCCTCGACCACTGGGACAACCTCGACGACACGGTGGAGAGAGGCTACGCCGGGCTCTCGATGTGGGAATGGACAGCGCCCGAGATTCCCAAGGACAGGATACACCTGTACGGACGGCTGTGCGCATCGGTGGGCCTCAACGGCTCGGTTCTCAACAACGTGAACTCCAACGCCCTGATACTCGACGCCGAGCATATCGACAGGGTCGCTCAGATAGCCAACATACTCAGGGAGTACGGAATCAAGACCTATCTCTCTATCAAGTGGACGAGCCCGATGACGCTCGGAGGGCTGAAGTCGGCAGACCCGCTGGACCCCAAGGTCGAGAAGTGGTGGAAAGACAAGGCCGACGAGATCTATGAAGCCATACCCGACTTCGGAGGCTTTCTCGTGAAGGCGAACTCCGAGGGCCAGGCAGGTCCCCAGGACTACGGACGCACGCACGCCGACGGTGCGAACATGCTGGCAAGGGCGCTCAAGCCCCACGGAGGCATAGTGATGTGGAGGGCGTTCGTCTACAGCCCCGTCAGCTCCGACAGGGCGAGCCAGGCAGTCGACGAGTTCGAATCTCTCGACGGCAAGTTCGACAACAATGTAATGGTCCAGATAAAGAACGGGCCTATCGACTTCCAGCCCAGGGAGCCGTTCAGCCCGCTCTTCGGACGCCTCAAGGAGACTCCCATGATGATGGAGTTCCAGATAACCCAGGAATACCTCGGATTCTCCAACCACCTCGTGTACCTCGCCCCGCTGTATGAGGAGTGCCTCGACAGCGACACCTACCGCGACGGAGAGGGCTCTACCGTAGCGAAGATGGTCAAGGGTATCGCCGGCGTCGCGAACACAGGACAGGACAGGAACTTCAGCGGATACATATTCGCCCAGTCCAACTGGTACGCCTTCGGCCGTCTCGCATGGGATCCCACGCTCAGCTCTGAAAGGATTGCCGACGAATGGGTGCGCCAGACCTTCAAGAAGCCCGACGGAATGAGCGACAAGGCGTTCGACAAGAAGTTCATCCGCCCCGTCGAGGACATAATGATGAGCTCACGCGAGACCACCGTCAGCTACTCCATGCCTCTCGGACTTCACCACATCTTCGCCGGCTCGCACTACGGGCCCGGCCCCTGGGAGACCAGCTCGAGACGCGACTGGTCGCCCGTGTTCTACCACAAGGCAGACGCCGAAGGCATAGGATTCGACCGCACGCGCAACGGCACACGCAATGTCGACCAGTACAACGAGCCCCTCGCATCGATGTACAATTCGCTCGAGACCTGCCCGGAGAACCTGCTCCTCTGGTTCCACCATGTCCCCTGGGACTATAAGATGAAGGACGGAAGCACGCTATGGGACGAACTCTGCCGCCACTACGACGACGGAATAAGCGCGGTCGAAGGCTACCAGAAGACCTGGGAGAGTTTGAGACCATATGTAAGCGAAGATATCTTCAAGGAGGTGGAGAAGAAGCTCGACATCCAGAAGAACGACGCCGAGTGGTGGAGGGACGCCTGCATAGGATATTTCCAGACTTTCTCAGGCAGGCCGCTGCCCGACGGCGTGAGGCCGCTGAACATGCCTATCGACTCTCTGCGTACGAAGAGCATGCTCTCGAACCGCTACGGAATGCCCACGCACGACGAGAACAACGAGCCCGTACTCGTGAACCGCATGAGGAGAGGCCACGGTCCCGTCAGGCTGCCGGGTAACGACTCCTCAGTCCCGCAGTAACGGCGCAGATGTACGGAGACAACAGAAAAGACGGCCCGTTTCCGGGTCGTCTTTTTGTAGTCCCTACAGGAATCGAACCTGTATTTAAGGTTTAGGAAACCTTCGTTCTATCCGTTGAACTAAGGGACCGTGAGGCCGGCATCCGGTCTCGAAAGCGTCTCTTACTCAGCGTTCTTGACGATGATCTGACGTCCTCTGTAGTAGCCACACTCGGGGCATACGCGATGGTAGATCACGGTAGCACCGCAGTTGGGGCAGGTTGCGAGGGTCGGGACGGGCGCGAAATCATGGGTACGGCGCTTGTCCCTACGCTGCTTTGAAAGTTTGTGTTTCGGATGTGCCATGTTCTTATCTTTTAATTTATTTACTCAAATACTTTATCGTCTCTCCGTTGCACCCACCGTCGGGATGTACCCTCTGCATGGGGAGCGAGACAAGAATATAGTCATATATGTCCTGACTAAGGTCAAGCTCGTCCGTCTGCGGAGCGTAACTTTCCTCGAACGAGGTCTCCACCGGTATTTCAAGGTCTTCGAGACACCTGTCGCACTCGACGGTGACGCTTCCGGAAATCTCGCAGGCGACATCCACGGTCAAGGAGTGGTTGTCGACATGCAGGACCGCCTTCAGGTCTGCGTCCAGAACCTCGGAATTACCGAACGAATCAAAGAACTCACGGCCGAAGGACAGTTCCAGCAGGCTGCGCCCTTTCGGCAAATCAGCAAGTCTGACAATAAAGGATTGCAAAGGTAGTAAAAATATTTAAGATAATCAATCTTCGTTCTCGCTATTTCTTTTTCTCGCCAGCGGATCGAGCAGAATCTTGCGTATCCTCATGTAGTGAGGGGTCACCTCCACGAGCTCGTCCTCCTGTATGTACTCGAGGGCTTCCTCGAGAGAGAACTTGATTGCGGGAGGCAGCACTATCTTCTCGTCAGAGCCTGCGGCACGCACGTTGGTGAGCTTCTTGGTCTTGCAGATATTGATATTGAGGTCTTTCTCGCGGGTATGCTCGCCCACTACCTGACCCGCATATATCTCCTCGCCGGGCTCCACGAAGAAACGGCCGCGGTCGAGCAGCTTGTTCATCGAGTACGCAACGGCAACGCCCGTCTCGAGCGACACGAGGGAACCGTTGCTGCGCCTTTCGATCTCGCCCTTGTAAGGCTGGTACTCCTTGAAGCGGTGCGCGACTATCGCCTCTCCCTGGCTCGCGGTGAGCAGGTTGGAGCGGAGCCCCATAAGACCCCTCGTCGGGATCTCGAACTCGAGCAGGGTACGGTCGCCGCGCGGCTCCATGTGTATCAGGGCACCCTTGCGGCGGGTGGATATCTCGATAGCGGCACCCACGAACTGCTCGGGCACCTCGATAGAGAGCTCCTCTATAGGCTCGCACCTCTGTCCGCCTATGGTCTTGTCGAGTACCTTGGGCTGACCCACCTGGAGTTCGAAGCCCTCCCTGCGCATGGTCTCGATGAGCACCGACAGATGCAGCACTCCCCTGCCGTAGACCACGAACGAATCGGCGGTGAGGCCGGGCTTGACCCTGAGCGCGAGGTTCTTCTCGAGCTCCTTGTCGAGCCTCTCCTTGATGTGGCGGGACGTCACGAACTTGCCGTCCTTGCCGAAGAAGGGAGAATTGTTGATAGTGAAGAGCATGCTCATCGTGGGCTCGTCTATCGCGATAGGCGCGAGCGGCTCGGGGTTCTCGTAGTCAGCTATGGTGTCGCCGATCTCGAAGCCGTCGATTCCGACCACGGCGCAGATGTCGCCGCAGCGTACCTCGTCGACATTGGCCTTGCCCAGGCCCTCGAACACCATGAGCTGCTTGATCTTCTGCTTCTGCACCACGTCGTAGCGCTTGCACAGGCTCACCTGCTGGCCGGTCTTGAGCGAGCCGCGGGTGATCTTGCCTATGGCTATACGGCCCACATATGGCGAATATTCGAGCGAGGTCACGAGCATCTGGGGCGTTCCCTCCACTACCTGCGGCGCGGGAACGACCTCGAGTATGGTGTCGAGGAGCGGGGTGATGTCAGTGCCGGGCTTCTTCCAGTCAAGCGACATCCAACCCTGCTTGGCAGAGCCGTAAACAGTGGTGAAGTCGAGCTGGTCGTCGGTGGCGTTGAGGTTGCACATCAGGTCGAACACCTCCTCCTGCACCTCGTCGGGACGGCAGTTGGGCTTGTCGACCTTGTTTATCACGACGACGGGCTTCTTGCCCATCTGCAGGGCCTTCTGGAGCACGAAACGGGTCTGGGGCATGCAGCCCTCGAACGCGTCCACGAGCAGCAGCACGCCGTCGGCCATGTTCAGCACCCTTTCCACCTCTCCTCCGAAATCGCTATGGCCCGGAGTATCTATAATGTTGATTTTGACGCCTTTGTACAGTACCGACACATTCTTGGCGAGGATAGTGATTCCCCTCTCCCTCTCCAGGTCGTTGTTGTCAAGTATCAGCTGTCCGAGATTTTCAGGCTGGCGTACAAGGTTCGCCTGATAAATCATTCTGTCCACGAGAGTGGTCTTGCCGTGGTCTACGTGGGCGATAATCGCAATGTTCCTTATTTCCTGCATATACTTCTTGAATCGCGCAAAGTTACGGATTTCCGCGGAAAATCATAACGGAAATATTTGTTATCTTTGCAAGTATATGCTCAAACCGCGCCATATCGCCTTGCTTGCGGCCGCCCTGTTCTGCACGGGATGCGGCTCCGGCGACGGGTCGGGAGAACCCGCAGGCTGGGACAGAGCCGCAAAGGTGCTGTCCACGGTCCCTTCCGACGCGCTGAGCGTCACATACTCCGAAAGCAGCAGGCACCTCCCGCCATGCATCGACTCGTCAAGCGTGTTCGACGGCCTCGGACTCGAAAGGCTGCGCACGGGACTGGCCCTGTCGCTGTGCTTCAACGGTTCGACGGTGCCCGTGCTCACCCTCGCCCCGATAAGGAGCCGTGAGGCCGAGGACTCCACATCCGCGCTGAACGGCACTATGGGCCTCGCACGCGCGAAAGGCCTGGAAGTCGAGTTCATTCCCGACGCCCCGGCCCTCGAAGAGGGAGAAGGCGCGCTGATAATAACTCCGTCCAGCCCCCAGATGAGGGTAGCCCGGAGGCACATAGGCGAGGGGCGCTCGATACTGGACGCCGAGAACTTCAGGCAGGCCGCGTTCGCCGCACACGGAGCCTCGCAAATGACGGTAATGCGCAACTCGGGAGCACGCCGCCTGCCCGGCATGACCCTTCTCGAAGGCGTCTATGCGGCCGGTGCGATTAGCGACTTCCTGCACACCGCGGCCCAGTGGACCACATTCGTACCGGAAGGGGACGGGACAGTCGAGGTCATTCCGACGCCTTACCCCGCAGGCATCTGCTACTACCAGATGCTGGGTTCTCTGCCCGAAAGCAGGATACGCCTCGGCGAAGTGCTTCCTGCCGGAACGGAGACCGTCGTCGCGCTCGCCCTTCCTGAAGGATTCAGGGCCGCCTACGAAGGGTACCTCGACGCAGAAGTCAGGCTCAGCTCATACAGAAGGCATCTGGAAGTCCTCGGGAAGAACTGCGGGAAAAGTCCCCTCGACTGGGAGAAAGAGATTGATTTCAAGGAAATAGGACTGGTCGTCTCGAACGGGCACAAGGCCGTGTTCCTGCGTCCGGCAAAGAAGGCCGAAGACTTCGGAGTCCGCACCAACCCCTACCCCGGTTTCGTCCATGCCCTCTACGGCTCGGCATTCAGGCTAAGGGATGACTCCGCGATAGCATGCAGCCGGGGCTGGTACATAATAGGCAGCGAGGCCGACGTGCAGGCGCTCGCCCCTGCGCAGGACGACAGACAGGAAAGGCTGGAATGGCATTCAAGACCCGGCCATTTCGTAATATCGAGTTCCGGCCGCATAATGGCCTGGGACAAAAACGGAATCAGAATATGGAATTCAAATCAGTAAACAAGCTGCTGGAGAGCAGCATACGCAACAACTGGGACAGGGACGCCCTGTCGAACTACGAGGGTATAACCCTTAAATACAAGGACATAGCCCAGAAGATAGAGCTTCTGCACATAGCCTTCGAAAAGTGCGGGCTTGTCAAGGGCGACAAGGTCGCGCTATGCTCGCGCAACCAGGCCAACTGGGGAGTGTGCTTCCTCGCGTCATTAAGCTACGGAGCCGTTCCGGTGCCCATACTCCACGAGTTCAAGCCCGAAAACATCCACTATCTCGTCAACCATTCCGACGCCAGGGTCCTGTTCGTCGACGAGGTCATGTGGGAGGGTCTCTCAGAGACGGAGATGCCCGGGCTCGAAGCGGTGGTGCAGATGACGGACTTCCAGTTCCTTTATTACAAAGGTCAGGATGCCGGGGAGGTCCGGGAATCCATCGTAGGAGCGTTCGCACAGAAGCACCCCGAAGGAATCCGTCCTGACGACCTCGACTTCTACGAAGACTCTGCCGACGAACTGGCCCTGATAAACTACACCTCGGGCACTTCAGGATTCTCGAAAGGCGTGATGATTCCCTACCGCGCGCTCTACATCAACATCTGGTTCGCTGCCAACGTCGCCGAGCCCCAGATGAACTGCGAGTCCGAAGTGGTGGCCATGCTGCCCTCGGCGCACATGTACGGCATGATGTTCGAGTTCCTGTTCGAGATGACCATAGGCGCGCACGTGCACTTCCTCACCCGCACGCCCAGCCCGAAGGTCATAATGAAGGCATTCTCCGAAATTCATCCGGACGTGATCATAGCCGTGCCGCTGATTATCGAGAAGCTCTACAAGAGCCAGGTGAAGCCCGTCGTCGACAGACACAAGGCCTTCATGCGCATACCGATAGTAGACCAGCTGATACTCAAGAAAATACGTAACGCGATGATAACCGCGTTCGGCGGCCGTTTCGAGGAGGTGATACTCGGCGGGGCGGCGTTCAACCCCGAAGTGGAGCATTTCATGCGCCGCATGCACTTCCCCTTCACCGTAGGCTACGGAATGACCGAATGCGCGCCGCTCATCACCTACGCCAAATGGTGGAAGTCGCGTGAAGGCTCGTGCGGCAGGCCCATAGACGGGTGCGAGCTGCGCATCGACTCCCCCGATCCCTACACCGTTCCCGGAGAGGTACAGGTCAAGGGAGACAACGTGTTCCTCGGATACTACAAGAACGAAGAGGCCACCACCGGCGTCTTCACCGAAGACGGATGGTTCAGGACCGGCGACATGGGCATAGTCGACAAGGACGGCTACCTCTACCTCAGGGGACGTTCGAAATGCATGATACTCGGCCCGTCGGGACAGAACATCTATCCTGAGGAGCTCGAGGCCGTAATCAACAACGTCACCTATGTGGTAGACTCCCTCGTGATACAGGACAAGGTCGGCCTCACCGCCCTCGTATATCCCGACTACCACCTCGCCGAGCTGGACGGACTGAGCCCCGAGCAGCTCGAGAAGCGCATCGCGGACGGCCTGCCCGAAATTAACGCGCATCTTCCCAACTATGCGCAGATAAGCAGGATAGAGTTCCTTCCCGAAGACTTCGAACGCACTCCCAAGCGCAGCATCAAGCGCTACCTTTACCAGAGGACAAATGAATAAGTTCGACGAGAAATACATGGCCATGGCCGAAATATGGGCCGGGAACTCCTACTGCAAGCGCCGCAAGGTGGGCGCCCTGCTCGTCAAGGACAGGATGATCATCTCCGACGGATACAACGGCACCCCCTCGGGCTTCGAGAACATCTGCGAGGACGAGAACGGCATCACCAAGCCGTATGTGCTGCATGCGGAGGCCAACGCCATAACCAAGGTCGCCAAGTCCGGCAACAGTTCCGAGGGAGCGACCCTGTATGTGACGGCGGCTCCCTGCATAGAATGCTCGAAGCTGATAATCCAGGCAGGCATAAGGAGAGTCGTCTATAAGGACGAATACAGGCTGACGGACGGGGTGGACCTGCTCC
The DNA here is from genome assembly GCA_001915575.1 of Bacteroides sp. CAG:1060_57_27. Taxonomy (GTDB): domain Bacteria; phylum Bacteroidota; class Bacteroidia; order Bacteroidales; family UBA932; genus Cryptobacteroides; species Cryptobacteroides pullicola. Next base: position 239,416 of record MNQT01000023.1, read on the forward strand.
GCAGGGTCGGCATCGAAGTGGAAAAGATAGATTAGCAGAAGGATGAACAGATCTTCATATATGGTAGCCCTGCTGGGCGTCGCCATAGGTGCGCTCGGCGTCCTCACCCTGCAGACGGTGACAGACAAGGCGCGTATCATGCGCACAGGCATGAAAGACTGGCGAAAGGTGAACCTCGTCCTCGGATGCATAGACGAGAACTATGTGGACTCGGTCGACAGGAAGAAGGTCACCGACGCGGTGGCCCAGGCGGCCCTGAGCGTCCTCGACCCTCACTCCGTATATATGGTACCCCGGGAAAGGGCGGAGCATGAGGAAGATCTCGCCGGCAACTTCGACGGGATAGGCATACAGTTCAACGTGCCCAACGACACTGCCGTAGTGATAGAGGTGATTCCCGGAGGCCCGTCCGAGAAGATAGGACTCCAGCCCGGCGACAGGCTCATCAAGGTAGACACGACCTGCATCGCGGGAGTCGGATTCCCCCAGGACAGCATGGTGCGCAGGATGAAGGGCCGGGCCGGCACCAAGGTCGAGGTGACGGTGAAGCGCGGACAGGAGACCATTCCGTTCGAAATCACGCGCGGTAAGATTCCCACTCACTCGGTGGACGCCGCGTTCATGGTGAACGACACCACCGGCTATGTCCGGCTCTCCAAGTTCTCGAGGACCACGGGAGAGGAATTCCTCAAGGCGAGCGCCGGGCTGCTCGACGAAGGCATGACCGAGATGATACTCGACATCCGCGAGAATTCCGGCGGTTTCCTCGACCAGGCCCTGACCCTCGCCAACCTGTTCCTGCACGAAGGCGACGAGATAGTATACATGGAGGGGCTGCACCGCAAGAGGGAGGAGTTCAAGGCCGACGGACGAGGCCCGCTGCAGAATCTGGGTCTGAAACTGCTGATAGACGAGAATTCCGCCTCGTCGAGCGAGATACTCGCAGGGGCGCTGCAGGACAACGGCCGTGCGCTCCTGGTCGGAAGGCGCTCGTTCGGCAAGGGTCTCGTGCAGGAGCCGTTCTACTTCAGCGACGGTTCCGGCATGCGCATTACCGTGGCGCGCTTCTACACCCCTTCAGGAAGATGCATCCAGAAACCCTACAGCGACGACTATGACTATGAAGTGCTCAAGCGCTACGGCGAGGGAGAGATGGTCGAAGCCGACAGCATGAAGGTCGAGAACGGCGGCATCCTGCCCGACGTATTCGTGCCCATAGACACGACGCGCGCCGGACAGTTCTACATAGCCTGCAACCGCAAGGCCACCACGATGCGCTTCGCCTCAGCGTATTTCGACGCACACAGGCAGGAACTGCTCGACATCTCTGACTACGACAGTCTGCTCGGCTACCTCGACTCGTCAGACCTCGAGAGGGAGTTTCTCGACTTCGCGAGGCGCAAGGACGGCATCCGTCCCACCTCTGACGAATGGCGCAAGGACGGCAAGTACCTGATGACCCAGGTGCGCGCGCTAGTCGGCCGCTACTCGCAGCTGGGCGACAACGCCTACTACCACCTCTTCCTGCAGATAGACAAGGCATTCAACGCGGCGCTCGAAGCAGATGAAAACAACGATGGCCGGCCATGCTGAACTTCCTGCTCTGCTTCATAGCATTGGTCATAGTACTCTGCGTAATACTTAACAACGCATCCCAGAAGATAGGGATGCCGATGCTGCTTGCATTCATAGTACTCGGCATAGTGCTGGGCAACTTCGGCCCGCACCCCGTCAAGTTCGAGGACTATTCCTTCGCCGAGAGCTTCAGCACCGTGGCGCTGATATTCATAATGTTCTACGGCGGGTTCGGCACGCGCTGGAAGACTGCCAGGAGTGCCGCACTGCCGGCGGGAATACTCGCCAGCGCGGGAGTGGTCGTGACAGCCATGCTCACAGGGCTCTTCTGCCACTTCGTGTTCAAGTGGGACTGGATCGAAAGCATGCTTATGGGAGCTGTCATCAGTTCTACGGACGCGGCGTCGGTATTCTCGATACTACGCTCGAACAAGCTCGGCCTGAAGAACAACCTCTCTCCCCTGCTCGAAATCGAGAGCGGCTCGAACGACCCGTTCTCATACATGCTCACGGTAATAATGATATCCCTGCTGAACGGCTCCGGTTCGGGTGCCGGCAGCGTGGCGTGGATGTTCTTCGCACAGATAGCGTTCGGAGCCGGACTCGGATTCCTGATAGGCAAGGCCGGCATATACGCGATGAAACATATAAGGTTCTCCACCTCCGGTTTCGACTCGCTCTTCATATTCGCCACCGCGCTGTTCGCCTACGGCCTGCCGTCCCTAATCGGCGGCAACGGCTACCTGAGCACCTATCTCGTAGGACTCATGCTCGGCAACAGCGAGCTGAAAGGCAAGAAGAGCCTGGTGAACTTCTTCGACGGGCTCACGGGACTAATGCAGGTGCTGATATTCTTCATGCTGGGGCTACTCGCACGGCCGGAGCAAATGGGCAAGGTGATAGCGGCATCGGCACTTATATTCCTCTTCCTGCTGCTCGTCGCCCGGCCGCTCGCGGTATGTCCCGTGCTGACGGCTTTCCGCAGATATCCATTCAGGCAGCAGCTGTTCGTGTCGTTCGTGGGACTGAGAGGCGCCTCGTCGATAGTCTTCGCTATTTTCGCGACGATCAGCGACGGTACTATCCAGAACGACATCCTCAACATAGTGTTCTGCATAGTGCTGCTGTCAATCTCGCTGCAGGGCTACCTGCTGCCCTTCGTCGCCAGGAAGCTCGACATAATCGACAAGGACAACGATGTGATGACCACTTTCACCGACTTCAGCGAAGAGACGGACCTGTCCTTCAGCCAGATTGCCATACTTGAAGGCGACTCGTGGGACGCCCGCAAGGTGAGCGCACTCTCCCTGCCCAGGCACATACTGATATGCAAGCTGGTGCATCCGGACGGCTCAGACGAAGTCCCGGACGGCAACACCGTACTCCATAGCGGCGACACGGCTATAATCTGTACCCAGGCCTGCACCGGAGAGCACACCATAAACATATCCGAAAGGGACATCGAGGAGGGAAGCCGGCTATGCGGGCAGACGATACGCGAGTACAGTCCGGACGAGGGACAGATACTGCTGATAAGGCGGAACGGCACCAACATCATACCCGGCGGCGACACTGTCCTGCAGGCAGGAGACCATATCTACTATAACAAGAAATAGAGACTACCGGCAAGGCCGCAACCGGCAGACAGGCGATAACGGAGAAAGGTGACCTCGAAGGCCACCTTTCCTGTATGTGCGCGGGATGAGAGTCGAACTCACACGTCGCAATTGACACTAGCTCCTGAAACTAGCGCGTCTACCATTTCGCCACCCGCGCCCGTATGAGGACTGCAAATATACAACTTTTTTCTATATCTGCAAAGCGTATTTCTCTCTGCCGCAGAAGCGGCGGGTATTTCCTCCCTAAGCCCGAAATTCGGGCATCATAACCCATAAACACAGCATCATTGTCCATAAAATCGGGACAATGATTATATTTGCAGGCAGAAAAATTATAAAGCAATAATATGAAAAGACCAATGCATTCTCTTTTCGGCAGAGTCTTGCTGACGATACTGGCGCTGGCTGCGCTCCCGGCGCAGGAATCACACGCCGGCAACACGACTGACAGCCTGAAGATATTCTACCGCGTCGGCAAAGACGCCGTAGACCCCACTTTCCGCAACAACGGAGAGCGCATCTCGCAGCTGCTTGACATCATCGGAACGGCATTCGGCGAGAACCGACTTGAAAAGGTGACCATAACATCGTATGCCTCTCCCGACGGAGGGAACGACAGCAACATAAGCCTCGCGGAAAGCAGGGCCCGCACGCTTAAGGAATATATCGCAAGCAACACCGGAATACCCACCAGCCTCATCGAAGCCCGCGGAGACGGCATAGCCTGGGAGCAGCTCCGCGAAATGGTTTCGGCAGACGAGGACATGCCCGGACGCAGGCAGGTACTCGATATTATCGACAACACTCCGGTATGGGTGACCGACGACGCCGGCAATATAACAGGCGGCCGCAGGCAACAGCTCATGGATCTCGGGGGCGGCAGGCCGTACGAGTACATGCTCGTGAACATCTTCCCTCTCCTGCGCCGCAGCGATGCGACCGTATATGTCGAGCTGAGGCAGGATGCCGGAGAGGCACAGGGTCCGGCGGCACACGAGACCGCCGCAGCAGAACCGGATACCGTCTATGTATTCCATAAGGACACGGTATATATGCAGCCTGTCGTAACGGCCACTGCAGAACCGCAGACGTCCGCCAGGGAAATCCCCGCACGCTTCATCTGGGGCATCCATGCAGGCTACCTCGCATCGTGGGCGGAATCATACGGCCTCACATCGTCCGCACTGCCCTCGTTCGTCGCGGGGGCGGACATACGCATAAGGATAGCACCCGAGGCACCGCTCTACCTGCGCACCGGCCTGGAGTTCGCACGCAAGGGCTATAAGGTCAGCGGTTTCGACGACAGCCGCACCGTGATGAACAGTCTGCTGCTGCCCGTCGCCCTCGACTACGCGGTATCCGTAGACGACAGGTTCGAACTCGTACCCTACGCCGGACTGTACTACTCCCTCGGACTCTGCGGCACGCGTGAGTTCGGTGGAGAAAGCGTGGGCATATTCGGCGACGCAGGCGGCTTCTCCCGCCACGACTTCGGAGTGTTCTGCGGCCTCGAGGTGCTTGTCGGACGCTTCAGCATAGGAGTCTCATACAGGCCCGGCCTCATATACATAGACAGGGAAGACCGCGTCTACGGAGAAGGCAGCGGAATGATAGGATACAGCAACGTCAAGACCCGCGGGCTCGCGGTGACGGTCGGGTTCAACTTTTAAACGGAACAGCTTATGAAAAAGATACTGTCTATACTGGCCGCTGCGGCTTTCTGCCTCGTCTCATGCACGAGCTATGACGAGATTGCGATGTGGAACAAGAACGAGGACCTCGGAGAGCGCGTCAGCCGCCTCGAGGAACTCTGCGAGCAGATGAACTCCAACATCAGTGCCCTGCAGCTGATAGTCGAGGCCCTGCAGGACAACGACTACGTGACCGGCATCGTACCCGTGACGGAGAACGGCGAGACCATAGGATATACTATCAACTTCAGCAAGAGCGGCCCCGTCACTATCTACCACGGAAAGGATGGGGAGAAGGGAGATGACGGAAAGACTCCGGTAATCGGCGTGAAGAAAGACACCGACGGGCTCTACTACTGGACCCTCGACGGAGAATGGCTCACCGACGACGAAGGCAAGCGCATCCCCGCACAGGGCAGGGACGGCAAGTCAGCCTATGAACTCGCGGTAGAGAAAGGCTATACCGGAACCCTCGAGCAGTGGCTCGAATCACTCAACGGCAGCGACGGCGCCACCGGTTCAGACGGCAAGTCTGCCTACGAACTCGCCGTCGAAATGGGATATACCGGAACTCTGGAGGAATGGCTCGAGTCGCTCAAGGGCAACACCGGCGCCGACGGAAAGTCCGCATACGAGCTTGCGGTGGAAATGGGATATACAGGCACCCTCGCCGAATGGCTCGCTTCCCTCAACGGTGGCGACGGCAATGACGGCAAGTCGGCCTACGAGCTTGCCGTGGAGATGGGTTATACAGGAACCCTCGAGCAGTGGCTCGAATCACTCAAGGGCGAGTCCGGCAACAACGGGAACGACGGCGACGACGGGCAGAAGGGCGATGACGGAATCACCCCTCAGCTCAAGATAGACGAAGACGGCTACTGGTGCGTCTCATACGACAACGGACAGACCTGGGACCGTCTCGGCTACGCAATCGGCGATGACGGCGCTTCCGGACAAACCGGCGCCGATGGAAAGTCGGCCTACGAACTCGCAGTGGAGAACGGTTACCAAGGGACCCTGGAGGAGTGGCTCGAATCCCTGAAGGGCTCTGACGGCGCGAACGGAGATTCCATGTTCGAAGACGTGGTATACAACGACGGCGATGCCTACATCACCCTCATTCTCGCCGGAAGCGGCGAGCAGATCAAGATCCCCGTCTACACCGAAGGCTTCACGTTCGAGCTGAAGCAAAGCGCCGTCACCTACACCGTCGGCGGCAGCGACGATGTATTCGTGGAGTACGAACTCAACGCCCCCGACCCCACGGCCGTAGCAATCGAATGCATCTCCCACAGTCCCTACAAGTTCTCCGCAGCAGGCGGAAAGATTACTGTCAGCCTGCCCGACGCCAAGGCCGACGAAGCCGAAGACGGAACCGAAGTGCTGGTCTTCGCCTCCGACGACAAGACCACGGTCATGCGCAAGTTCACAATCGACCTGCTGAAGATTAACTATATCAGCTATACGGCGACGGAGCAGCTCAGTGCAAGGGACCGTTTCTGGGGAAGAGACTATAAGTATTTGTCCGAATACGACTCTTACGATTTCGCAAGCGGAGAAGGCAGGTGGGCGTACACAGGAACGCCGACGGAAGTAGAGATGTCTGCATTCAATGGAGAAAAATCCTTAACGGGTTTAGTTCTTCCGGAAGGAATAGAATATATCGGAGACAATGCGTTTATCAACAGTACGATCGAGACGATACAACTACCTCAGAGCCTTGTTGAGATCGACCAATTTGCATTTTCTAAAACAAATCTCACAGAAATTGTTATTCCTGAAAATGTAGAAAAGATTGGAGCTGGGGCATTCGATTTTGAAGGAGACGAAAGTAGAATCTCACCTTTAAAAAAAGTAACATTTAAAGGAAATAAGATTGAAGTGATTGAGAGTAGTACTTTCTCAAACTGCAAGAGTCTGGAAGACATTAATTTCCCTGATGGATTAAAGATTATCGAAGATCATGCCTTTGAAGTTTGCAATTCCTTAACATCCGTTACTATACCTGATAGCGTAACGGAAATCGGAGAGGGCGCGTTTTCCACTTGCGGAAGCCTAACCGATGTAATAATTGGGAATGGAGTTACTTCCATTGGAGAAACTGCATTCACAGAATGTTGGGAACTTACAAATGTAACTATTGGTAGCAGTATCGAATTTATAGGAGGACGAGCCTTTAACTCAAGAAGTTCAAGGCCTTCCATGGATAATCTTAAAACGATTAAAATTTTAAATCCTACCCCGCCTGAACTCGGGACAACAGTGTCGGGTAAGACAGACACCCGCGGTGTTTTCCCGAAACCCGGCGGCTGGGATACGATTCTTTATAAAATATATGTCCCCGATGCAACCACATACAAACAAGCATGGAAAGATTATAGTTCATTGATCATCAATATTCAATAAAAAAGATGTAAACAGATGATAAATAATCATCATTAGATAACCATAGGCGGCCTGCACGAAAACATGTCTTTCGATGCAGGCCGTCCTGCATCCGACACGCAACGACATATGGCAACGGGATGTAAGTAGCTGGAACCGGCCTGTTCGCAAAAACGGCCTTGCAGGCCTCTCCAGGGCACATTTTTAGAAGCGCCTGTTCGTAAGTCGGTCTAAAAATGCCGACTTACGAACAGGCATTATTTGCAAATAACAGACAGTCAATTTCTTCCATAGGCGGCCTGTAACCAGGTAATTACATCTGCCTTTCGTGTGTGTCTCCGGTCAGAATACGGGAAGGCTCATACGGGCGGATTGCAACATTTCCGGCAACATTACTAATTATCCGCAACATTACCTTTTTTCCCCACCCATAACTCATGCGGTCTTGTGCTTTTTCGGATATACAGTCTCCCGACGGCTGTGTATCCGTTACCCGTCCATGCCCTCCCAGTGCAGTTCCTGTGCAGTTCCAGCGCAAGTCCAGCACCGGTCCGGCATCGGCCGGGCATCGGCCGGGTGCCCGCCTGGTGCCGGTCAGAATATATATGTCAGCGCCAGCACGAGTTCGGCGGGGAGGAAGAAGAACTTCTGTCCTGTAGAGGTTTTCCGGCCGCAGTCGGGGCAGTCATATTCGGCGTAGGAGTCGTACCCGCTCCAGACGCCGGCGCCGACTTCGAGGTTGAGCGAGGGTGTCAGCATATAGGAGTAGCCCCCTCCCAACGATGCGCCTACCCTGTCTCCCTGCGTGGAACCGTCGGAGAACAGTCCCGCCGTGTTGTACTCCTGGTACCTGAGCGCTCCGGAGAGCCACCAGCCGGAATATGCATGCCAGGGCCAGTACCTGGCTCCGGCGCTCACGGAACGCTGCCTGTTGCGCACGGTACCCTCGCGGGTCGAATAGCTGAAAGGGTTGTATTTCAGGTCTGCCGCGAGGCTCCAGTGGCGAGAGAGCGCATACGAGGCCTGCAGGTTCAGGGTGCCGAGGTTGGCGTAGTCGGCGATGTTGGTAGACACTCCGAACTCCTGTCCCGCGGCCGAGAGGGCCGAAAAGGCGAATAGGATCGCCGCAAGTATCATGTTTCTCATAGTTCCGTCTCTTTTCACTTATACCTTATGAACGCCTGGTTGATCGCTGTCTTGAACTGCGGATACATGCTTATCATCTTCTTCTGCAGTATCTTCCTGTCGACTATGTCGTCGCCGAGCACGTCGAAGATCCGGTATCTGTCGAGTCCCTTCTCGTCAAGGGTGTAGAATATCTGCGGAGCGAACCAGTAGGCGGTGCCGAAAAGCCTCTGATCGGCGGGGTATCTGTCGTTGTACAAGCGCGACTGCATGTAGTAGGCCCACATCTCGCTGACCTCGCAATAGCCGTGGTTCTCTTCCGTCCCGGCTCCGTAGGTGATGAAGCCGGATGTCACGAACGATGTGATCACATAGTTTATGTACTTGTTCCAGAATTCGTTGCCGACTACCATATAATGGCTGGCGTGCGCCAGTTCGTGCATGGTCCGGGAATACATGTCGGCATAGGTCGTACATTCCGAGAGTCCGAGGGTGATGTCGGGCAGGAATATCTTGAGCAGCAGTACATATTCCTTGAGGAACTTCCTGATGATCCCGTCCTCGACAACGGCTCCCTGGTGCATCATCACGGCGCTGCTGGAACGCAGGTTCTGGAACAGCCATATCCTCAGGTTCGCCGGCGGGGTCTTTATCGAGCTCTTCTCGCCCTCGCACTGCTCGTAGTAGTCGTAGGCGGCGTTGTTCACGGCGCAGCGCGAGTAGAGCCTCCTCTCGGTCTGGCGGCCGAGCGTCATGCTGAGTCCGGACGAGGGAGCGCGTCCGAGAGTCGAACTGGAGGCGGGAGCGAATATCAGGTTGAAGCCCAGGGCAAAGCCGTGCCTGTTCTTGAACACCAGGCGGTAGCGCACCTTCTTGGAATTGAAGCTCTTGCTCATGCTGTACCGCCCTTCCCCGTCGGTGAAGGCATTGTCGAACTTCACGAAGCTGTTGCACGAGATCTTCACGCCCTTCACACCCTCGACAGCTCCGGATGCGGTATCTTCTATGCATATCTGTCCCGAAGGCACGCTTCCTCCTCCCGACGCCCTGGTCCCTTCCGGCTCCAGCAGGCCGCCGTTGCCCGTAAGCCTGTACGCTTCGTCCTCCACCAGGCTCCAGTCGATTCCGTCAGATTTGGTCGCCGGGGCGTTATCGGGCAGATAGCACTCGTGCAGCAGCTCGTACCTTATCCCCTCCGGGAAGTCGAAGTCCACCGGAACCACGGTGTACTGCCAGGTAATGTCGTCCTCCGCGACCGAAGGGTCGTGATAATAGTCGCCGTCACGGACGATCTCGTAGTCCACGGGGTGGTCGTAGAGCGTCAGACCCAGAGACTCCAGCACTGCATACTGCCCGTCGTCCTCGGGCAGGAAGCGCACATACAGGTCGGTAGGGTCGACGACCACCCTGTCGGCCTTGGTCGGGTAGAGGGAGGCGAGGGCGGCGGATATGTTCTCGACGGCATACGGGTCTTCCAGCCTCTCTCCGAGCACTATCATCCCCTCGGCGGCGGGGACTCCCTCAATATCGACGATCTCCGACGCGGAATTGATGTAGCTGCCTACGCAGCCCGAAAGCGGCAGCAGCGCACACAAGGTAAAAATGAAGTTTTTCATAGTCAAGCAAGTTTAATGTCCGGTGGCAAAGATGAGACAAACGAGCGGATTATCTTCAGATTAAGCGCTTATCTTGCAGGACTGGACATAAAAGAGGGACGGAAAAGCGCCCGCAAGGCATTTTCCCGTCCTCCGTCAAGAAAAGATTCTTCAAAAATCAGAAATAATTCACGGTTTTCTGCTCTATCGCACTTACGAGGCTGTTGCCGAGCCTGCTCACGCCGAAGCGGAAGAGATCCTTGCACAGCCACTCCCCTCCGAGCACAGAAAGCACGATGTAATAGTAGCAGAGGGCGTCCTTGGCGGTAGATATGCCGCCTGCGGCCTTGAATCCTACTTTCCGTCCCGTAAGTTCGTGATATTTCCTGATGCACTCGCACATCACATAGGCGGCGGTGGGAGTGGCGTTCACATCCACCTTGCCCGTAGAGGTCTTGATGAAGTCGGCTCCGGCCTCCATAGCCAGGAACGACGCCTCGGCGATAAGTTCGGGGCTTACGAGAAGTCCTGTCTCGAGTATCACCTTGAGCACCACCTTGCGGCCGAGACGGGCGGCCTCGGCGTCTATCGCGGACTTGAGAAGCACGATTTCGTCATGGGCGGCCTTCTCGTCCCCGGCAAGGAAGTTTCCGAGCGAAAGGACGATGTCCACCTCGTCGGCGCCGTCCTCCACCGCCTTGCGGCATTCGAGGGCCTTGACCTCGGGAAAGCTCTGGGACGAGGGGAAGCATCCGGCCACCGTGGTCACATGCAGGGCAGGATCCTTCCTGCATCCCGCCACCACATGGGCGAAATTGGGATATACGCATATCGAGGCGGGCAGCGGGTAGCCCGGGAAGGCATCCGCTATGCCGTTCGCCTTCTCCACCAGAGACTTGACCGTCTCCTCGGTATCGTTGGTCCTCAGAGTCGTGAGATCCATAAGCGAGAAGCAGGTCTTGAGTATCTCGGGAGAACAGGGATCGGGCAGGTTCGCCGCAATCGTCTGGATATTGGAGGCTATCCCTTCAGCTGAAGGGACATAGCCGTATTTCTGCAAATACTCCATAGCAACTATCGATTATTGGTTTCGTCAGTCTTTCAATTCTTTCCGGACCTGAAGCACGCCCGGCCTGTGAGTTCCGTCTGCCGGCAGCACAGCCTTCACGGTCTCCGAAGTGTCGGCCGCCTCGGGCAGGTCTACAAGCGGGGGCGCCGTGTGGACACTGTCGTAGATCCGCAGGAACTCCAGCGGGAGGGCTGCAGGGTCGAAGCCGTATGGACGGTAGTCGGCCTCGTTGAGCCTGTTCTCCCTGATGATCATCGCATGTTCGTTGCCGCGCTCCACGAGCTCTCCGCCCATGGCAGACAGCCTGTCTGACACGCGCGTCATCAGTTCCGAGAAAACCTCCGGCCTTGCGGTATAGTATTTCAGCGTGGCGTCGTAGTCTTCGAAAGTATACCCGTGCTCCGCGAAGATAGGGTCGAAGAAAAGGCTTGTGTCGGCGGCAAGCTGGAAATCGTTATGGTCGCGCAGCCACTGGTCGGCTATGAACATGTCTATGTACAGGTCCTCCAGCTGCTTCTCCGGAATCACCCTCGCCTTCTGCGAACAGGCGAAAGCGCAGAGCAGCACGGCTGCCGCAGCAACGATATGCCCAAGGATGCGGCCCACGGTCCTACCTCAGCTGTGCACCGAAATCCTTGCGGAAGCAGTCGAGTATCCTGTCCATGACCCTTTCGGTATCCTGGTCGGTGAGGGTCTTCTCGCTGTCCTGGATTACGAAGCTCATCGCATACTGCTTCTTACCTTCGGGTATCTTGTCGCCCCTGTACACATCGAACAGGCCGACCTGCCTGAGCAGTTTCTTCGCCTGCTTGAAGGCGGCGCTGCGGAGAGCCGCATAGCTGACGCCCTCGTCGAGCAGCAGCGCGAGATCGCGGCGCACCTCGGGGAACTTGGGAAGCTCGGTATAGCCCACCTTGTCCCTTTTTATCAGTTCGAAGAGCGAGGTCCAGTTGATTTCCGCGGCATATACGGCCTGCTTCACGCCGAACCTGCGCGCGAGCGCGGGATTCACCGTGCCCATGACGGCAAGCACCTGCCCGCTTCCGGGCAGCTTGTAGGTAAGTCCTTCGGAGAATATGTCCTCAGGAGCGGCGTCCGTCCACATCTGGTAGATGTCGGCGCCGAAACGCTTGAACAGGAGTTCGAGATAGCCCTTGAGCAGGAAAAAGTCGCTCTTTGCGGGCTCGTTCCTCCACGACTTCTCGGGCGTGCCCGACATCATCAGGCAGAAGCACTGGTGCTCCTCGTACCCCTCCAGAGTCTGGGGATTCTTTCCGGGTATCCTGGCATACACGCCGCCGTACTCGAATATCTTCAGATAGGGCCTCTGGCGGTTGATATTGTAGGCAACGGTCTCGAGCCCACCGGGAATCAGAGACTGCCTGAGCACGTTGAGATCCTGGCTCAGGGGGTTGAGTATATGCACGCTCTTCTCCGCAGGCCAGGTAGCCAGATCCTTATAGTAGTCGCCCTTGGTCAGGGAGTTGTTCATCGTCTCCACGAATCCGTTCGACGCCAGGAAGTCAGAGATAAGGTTGCGCATCTTCTCCGGGTCGGGCTTCGGGCTGGAGTTCACCGACATCTTCATGTGGCGGGGCAGGGGGATGTTGTTGTATCCGTAGATGCGGAGTATCTCCTCAACCACGTCGCACTCCCTGTACACGTCGACCATATAGGTCGGGGCGCCCACCACCGCGCCGCCGGGTGTCTTCTCGAAGAACTCGTAGCCGAGATATTCCAGTATCCTTTCTATGGCGTCATGGCCTATGGCATGGCCGGCGAACTTCTCTATGCGGCCGTAGTCGAGCTCTATGCGCTTCCTTGCGGGCGGCTCGGGGCAGACTTCGCGTATCTTGCCGCACACCTCGCCTCCGGCGCACTCGAGTATCAGGTTGACGGCCCTCTTGAGGGCGTAGATGCATATCGAGGGATCCGCGCCGCGCTCGTAGCGGAACGAGGCGTCGGTCTGGAGAGTCTGGGTCTTGGCGGTCTTGCGGACGGACGCGGGATCGAAATACGCGCTCTCCACGAACACGCTCGATGTCGAGCCGCTCACGCCGCTCTCCTCGCCGCCGAACACTCCGGCTATGCACATCGGGCCGCGGTCGTCGGCTATCACCATGTCGGAAGCACGGAGCTTGCGGTCCGCCCCGTCGAGAGTCCTTATGGGCTCGCCCTCGGCCGCCCTGCGGACTATGACCTTTCCGCCATGCACCTTGTCGGCATCGAAGGTATGCAGGGGCTGTCCGAGTTCGAAGAGCACGAAATTGGATATGTCCACCACATTGTTTATGGGGTGCAGTCCTATGCTCCTGAGCTTCTTCTGGAGCCACTGGGGAGATTCCGTCACCTTGAGGCCGCGGATCGTAATGCCCGTATATCTGGGGGCGCCGTCGTGGTCGAGCACTTCGACTTCGAGGCCCTCGCCTTCGCCTTCCCTGAAAGAGCTGACATCGGGCAGCACGAGTTCGCAGGGAATCCCGTTGTGCTTCAGATAGGCGTACAGATCCCTGGCGACGCCCCAGTGCGAGGCGGCGTCTACCCTGTTGGCGGTGATTTCGTATTCTATGACGGCCTCGGTCTCGAGCCCGAGATACTCCTTCGCGCTCATGCCTACGACGGCATCGTCGGGGAGCACCATTATCCCCTCATGGCCCGTGCCTATGCCCAGTTCGTCCTCGGCACATATCATCCCCATAGACTCCACGCCGCGTATCTTCGATTTCTTGATCTTGAAGTCGCCGGGAAGCACCGTCCCTATCTGTGCAAGCAGCACCTTCTGTCCCGCGGCGACGTTGGGAGCACCGCAGACGACGGTAAGGGGTTCCCCCTCTCCGGTACTGACCCTGGTGATATGCAGATGATCCGAATCGGGATGAGCCGTGCATTCCAGCACCTCCGCCACGACCACACCGGCAAGGCCGCCGGGGATCTGGTCCTGCTGCTCCACGGAATCCACCTCGATACCTATGGAGGTCATGGCCTCCGCGACAGCCTCGGGGCTGAGGTCGCACTTCAAATAGTCTTTAAGCCAATTGTAACTGAGCTTCATATCGTATAGTCTTTTTTATCTCAAATCGTCCGCAGAAAAGAGTTTCTGCACGAAGTCACTCTTGTTGAACACTTCAAGGTCGCCGATACCCTCTCCCGTCCCGATGAACTTGACGGGAATATGGAACTGGTCCGATACGCCTACCACCACGCCTCCCTTCGCGGTGCCGTCAAGCTTCGTTATGGTCAGCGAAGTGACATCGGTGGCGCGGGAGAACTCCTTGGCCTGCTGGAACGCGTTCTGGCCTGTGGAGGCGTCGAGGATGAGCATCACGTCGTGGGGGCCGTCGGGGACGACCTTGCGTATCACGTTGCGTATCTTGGTGAGCTCGTTCATAAGGTCTATCCTGTTGTGCAGGCGTCCGGCAGTGTCGATGATCGCGACATCCGCCTGCCTTGCCACGGCAGCCTTGACCGTGTCGAAAGCGACCGAGGCAGGATCAGCCCCCATAGCCTGCTTGACTATGTCGGCCCCTGCCCTCTCCGCCCAGATCGTAAGCTGGTCTACGGCAGCCGCCCTGAAGGTGTCGGCGGCTCCGAGCACGACCTTCTTCCCCTGGGAGCGCAGCATCGAGGCCATCTTACCTATCGTGGTAGTCTTGCCTACGCCGTTGACGCCCACGACGAGCATCACATACGGCTTCTTCGAGAAGTCGAAAGGCACGGCATCGTCGTCTATGAGACGGGATATCTCGTCCCTGAGAATACCGACGAGCTCGTCGAAAGACATATACTTGTCGGATGCCACCCTGTCCTGAAGGCTGTCTATGATCTTGAGGGTGGTATCGACCCCCATATCGGATTCGACCAGAGCCTCTTCCATAAGGTCGAGAGTCTCGTCGTCGACCCTGGACCGGCCCACGACCGCCCTTTTTATCCTCTGTAGAAAACTGATTGCCATATCTGGACAAAGATAGTAATTATTTCGTCAAAAAAAGGAGGCACCGGAACCCGGGACCTCCCTTAAAGCATCCATAGCGGCGGATTACTTCTTGGCTGCGAAGAAATCCTTGGCCTTGTCGGCCTCCACAAGCTGCTCAGAGAAGACATAGGCGCCCGTCTTGGGCGACTTCTCCATACGTATGCACTTTACCATACTCTTGGCACCGGCCTTGGCTGCAAACGTTGCGACTGCTTTCTTTGCCATAATTCAATCTCCTCTCTGATTATTTTATTTCACGGTGAACGGTGACCTTCTTGAGGTAGGGATTGTATTTCTTGCGCTCGAGACGGTCGGGAGTGTTCTTCTTGTTCTTGGTCGTAATGTAGCGTGACATTCCAGGCACACCGCTAGCCTTCTGCTCGGTGCACTCGAGGATGACCTGCACCCTGTTTCCTTTTGCTTTCTTTGCCATAACGATAAAAATTAAACAAGGTTAATCAGTCCTTTCTTCTGGGCATCGCGGAGAGTGGCCTCGAGGCCGTTCTTCTCGATAATCCTCATACCCTTGCAAGAAACCTTGAGGGTAACGTACCTCTGCTCCTCCTCGCTCCAGAAGCGCTTCTTCTTGAGGTTGAGAGAGAAGTCGCGCTTGGTGCGCAGCTTGGAATGGGCAACGTTGTTGCCTTTCATCCTCTTCCTTCCTGTTATTTGACAAACTTTTGCCATGATATTTCTTTTTATTTCTTTTCTAACGACAGGGTTGCAAATATCGCTGATAATTTTTTGATTTCCAAATGGAAACCTATACAAATTTCAGGAATCTGTCCCACCTGATATTCTTGGGAAAGCCCTTTCCCTGGTCCGTAGAGAGCCATATGACCATAGGTCTTCCGACTATATGGTCTTCAGGAACGAATCCCCAATATCTCGAATCGAGGGAATTGTGCCTGTTGTCTCCCATCATAAAATAATAGTCCTGTTTGAAGGTGTACTCTCCGTCGCGCAACGCCTGCGCGGCATCTCCGTGCTCGTAGACCGAGATTATCCTTTCGTAGAGCGGAAGGTTCTCCTCGGTCAGCTTCACCGTCGAGCCCTTCGAGGGAATCCGGAGCGGGCCGTAGAAATCCCTGGTCCAGGCGAAATTCTCGCTGAAGGGGAATATCTCGAGGCTGCTCATGGAAGCGTCCCTGTCGAGGTTGTCCTCGATGCCGACCACGTTGGGAAGTTCCCTGACGCGCTGCAGCATCTCCGAGGTAAGGTACATCGCCGGATAACCGGGAAGCAGGGGGTCGTATACGAGTTCCGACACGTTCAGTCCGAGATCCTCTATGATCTTCGGGTTGATCCTCTGCCCGTTTGTCCTGACCCTGTACGACAGCTGCACGCCGGGATAGACCTCCTGCTGCACGCCGTCGATCCATACGAGTCCGTCCCTGACCTCGAGGGTGTCGCCCGGCAGGGCCACGCAGCGCTTCACATAGTGGTCTTTCTTGTCCACCGGACGCGCGACGATCTCTCCCATCGAACGGACCTTGTCCCTGCCGAAAACCCGGACGAGGGTGTAGTAGTCCTCCGAGGGGGCGTTCCTCAGCACCGTATCCCCGTGCGGGAACCCGAACACCACGCAGTCGCCTCTCTGAACCTCCCGGAAGCCCTTGAGCCTGCGGTAGGGTTTCTGGATAAGGGTCGAATACGACTCCTTACCGAAGAATACGTTGTGCGTGAACGGGATAGTGAGCGGAGTCTGCGGAACCCGGGGGCCGTAGGCGAGTTTGCTCACGAACAGCCGGTCGCCGGTATAGAGAGTCCTCTCCATCGACGAGGAAGGAATCCTGAATGCCTGGAAAAAGAAGATGTTGACGAAGGTCACGACTATCACCGCGAATATCACGGCATCGAGCCAGTCGTTCCACGAACTGTGCTTCTCCCCTTCCTTATAGCGCTTCTTCCAGAAGTTCCAGTGAACTTTCTGCGTGACCGTCGCGTCGAACACGACGACGAGGCCGAAGAGCCACCAGAAGTTTCCAAGCCAGATCACCCACGCAAGATAGAGCAAAGCCCAGAATGTGAACTTTGTCCACTTGTTCGAGGTGAACTCCTTCCACTTCACTTCAAACAGCTTACTTTACAGAGTTGATTATCGCCTCGAACGCCTGGGGGTTGTTCATCGCGAGGTCGGCGAGCACCTTACGGTTGAGTCCGATGTTGCCGGCGTTGAGCTTGCCCATGAACTGCGAGTATGACATGCCGTACTGGCGTGCAGCCGCGTTGATCCTCTGGATCCAGAGGGCGCGGAAGTTGCGCTTCTTGGCCTTGCGGTCGCGGTAGGCGTAGGTCAAACCTTTCTCGTAGGTGTTCTTGGCTACTGTCCAGACATTCTTTCTTGACAGGAAATTACCGCGGGTTCTCTTGAGAATCTTCTTGCGGCGTGCCCTTGAGGCTACTGAATTGACTGATCTAGGCATAATTCAATACTTTTAGAGAACCAACAATTCTTTTACCCTTGCGTAGTCCGCCTTCTCGAGGAGGGCGAAGTGGTCAAGGTTTCTCTTGCGCTTCTTGGTCTTCTTGGTGAGGATGTGGCTGTGGTAAGCATGCTTCCTCTTGATTTTTCCCGATCCGGTAAGCGTGAAGCGCTTTTTGGCACCGGAATTGGTCTTAAGCTTTGCCATTTGTTTGAAAATTAATAGTTGTTAATATAAGATCCCCTACTTTTTCTTGTTGGGGGCAATCATCATCGTCATACGCTTGCCCTCGAGCACCGGCATGTTCTCGGCATGTCCGAGATCCTCCAGTTCTACGGCAAACCTGAGCAGCTGCTTCTCTCCCTGGTCCTTGAACATTATCGAGCGTCCGCGGAAGAAGATCGAGGCCTTGACCTTCGAGCCCTCCTGGAGGAAACCTCTGGCGTGCTTGAGCTTGAACTGGAAGTCATGCTCGTCCGTGTTGGGCCCGAAGCGTATCTCCTTTATCACGACCTTGGCGGCATTGGACTTCATCTCCTTCGCCTTCTTCCTGCGCTGATAGAGATACTTCTGGTAGTCCAGGATCTTGCAAACCGGGGGATCCGCCTTGTCGCTGATCTCCACCAGATCAAGTTCGAGCTCATCGGCCAGCTGCATGGCCCTGGCTATCGGATATACACCGGGCTCGGGGATGTTGTCTCCCACGAGGCGTACTTCACGGGCCGTGATCTGCTCGTTGATGTTCAGTTCGTTCTCGTCGCGCTTGCGCATCTGACGAGGATCCGGTCTGCGTCCTCCCGGATTGAAGCCCGCGGGCTTCGGCTTGTAAGGCAATGCGATGGCTTGTTCCTCCTAATCCTTTAGCTCGTCGGCTATGGCCGACTTGATGTATTCAACAAATTTATCTGCAGGCATGCTGCCCTGGTCGACGCCTTCGCGACGCACGGAGACAGTGCCCTCGTTTACTTCCTTTTCGCCGACTATCGCAATCAGAGGCACCCTGAGCAGGGAGATTTCCCTTATCCTCTTGCCGAGGGTCTCGTTACGCGCGTCGACGGAAGCGCGAATTTCGGAATTTTTAAGCAATTCGCAAACTTTTTCGGCATAATCAGCATATTTTTCGCTGATTGGCAGTATCTTAACCTGGTCGGGAGCAAGCCAGAGCGGCAGGTGGCCTGCGGTATGCTCCAGCACCACCGCAGTGAACCTCTCTATGGAGCCGAACGGAGCCCTGTGGATCATGACCGGCCTCTTTCTGCTTCCGTCGGCATCGATATACTCGAGCTCGAAGCGCTCCGGAAGGTTGTAGTCGACCTGTATCGTTCCGAGCTGCCACTGGCGTCCGATAGCGTCCTTGACCATGAAGTCGAGCTTGGGACCGTAGAACGCAGCCTCGCCGAGCTCCACTACGGTCTTGAGTCCCTTCTTCTTCGTAGCCTCGATAATTGCGTTCTCCGCCTTCTCCCAGTTCTCGTCGGAACCGATGTACTTGACCTTGTCCTTAGGATCGCGCAGCGATATCTGCGCCATGTAGTCGGTGAGGTGGAGGGTCTTGAATACATATAGTATAAGGTCTATCACCTTCTCGAACTCCTCCTGGAGCTGGTCTGGACGGCAGAAGAGGTGCGCGTCGTCCTGGGTGAAGCCCCTGACCCTGGTAAGTCCGTGGAGCTCGCCGCTCTGCTCGTAGCGGTAGACGGTTCCGAACTCCGCGAAGCGGAGGGGAAGGTCACGGTAGGAGCGGGGTGAGCTGCGGTAGATTTCGCAGTGGTGGGGGCAGTTCATGGGCTTGAGCATATACTCCTCTCCCTCCTGCGGGGTCTTTATGAGCTGGAACGAATCCTTTCCGTATTTTGCAAGGTGGCCCGAAGTAACATAGAGGTCCTTGTTGCCGATGTGAGGGGTGACGACGGGAAGGTATCCGAGTTCGGCCTGCTTCTTGCGCAGGAAACCCTCGAGCACATAGCGCATCACGGCACCGCGGGGCAGCCACAGGGGCAGACCCAGACCTACGCGGGGCGAGAAGGTGAACAGCTCCATTTCCTTGCCGAGCTTGCGGTGGTCGCGCTTCTTGGCTTCCTCGAGCATCTTCAGGTACTCGTCGAGCATGCTCTTCTTGGGGAAAGTCACGCCGTAGATGCGGGTGAGCTGTTCGCGGCTCTGGTCACCCTTCCAGTACGCACCGGCTATGCTGGTGAGCTTCACCGCCTTGATGTCGTCGACATGCTTCACATGAGGGCCGCGGCAGAGATCGGTGAAAGAGCCGTTCGTGTAGAAGGTTATCGTGCCGTCCTCGAGGTCGTTTATGAGCTCGCACTTGTAGTTGTCGCCCTTCTCGGTGAAATACTTCATGGCGTCGGCCTTGGACACTTTCCTGCATTCGAAGGTCTCCTTGCTGCGGGCAAGCTCTATCATCTTGTCCTCCACGGCCTTGAGGTCGGACTCGGAAATCTGCCTTCCTCCCAGGTCGACATCATAGTAGAAACCCGTCTCCACGGCCGGGCCTACGCCGAACTTTATTCCTGGATACAGCGACTCCAGTGCCTCGGCCATAAGGTGGGCCGAAGAGTGCCAGAATATCTTTTTCGCCTCGGCATCGTCCCAGGGACGGACGCTGCCGTCTGTAAATGCAATCGTCAACATAGCGTTATTCATTTAAGCCCACAAAGATAGGAATTATTTTCTTATCTTTGTGTTCCTAACTCAAGAATAACATTATGGCAGACAACAATTCATACTGGGACCATGCCGCCAAGGCCGGGCTCGCCCTCGGCGGTGCCTCTATCGTATATCTTGCCGTCACGGCGCTCCTCGGACTCGTCAAGGGAAGCGGCGACGATGTGTCGGTAGCAGGGAACATACTGCTCTCGCTCGTGAACTTCATCCTGTGGCTCGCCAAGTTCCTCGGCTGCATCTACCTGATGCGCTTCTTCCTGCAGAAGTTCGCGTCTTCCGAGCCCGAGGCCGGAAGGACGCGCGTATTCAGGTTCGGCTCGCTCGTAGGCCTGCTCTCGGCCGTGGTATATTCGGCCGCGAACCTCGCCTACAGCACCCTGATAGCACCGGACATGTACGATTCGCTTATGGATATCTACAGGAGCATGCCCCAGTTCACCGACGAGATGCTCTCGACCGCCGAACAGATCGTGGCCAAGATGCCTACTACGATGTTCTTCACCAACATCATCTACTGCTGGCTCTACGGCACGGTGCTCTCCGCAATCCTTTCGAGGAAGATCTGCCCCGACAATCCTTTCTGACGCGCTATGGACATCTCGATAGTAGTTCCGGCATACAACGAAAGGGAATCCCTCCGCGAGCTCTGCGCATGGATAGCAAAGGTCATGGCGGAGCATTCCTTCAGCTATGAAGTAATAATAGTCGACGACGGAAGCACCGACGGCTCGTGGAAGGAAATCCGGGCCATAGCGGCGGATGACCCGCAGGTGCACGGGCTCTCCTTCAGGCGGAACTACGGCAAGTCGGCCGCGCTCTACTGCGGCTTCGAAAGGGCCGAAGGCGATGTGGTGGTCACCATGGACGCCGACCTCCAGGACTCGCCCGACGAAATTCCGGAGCTCTACAGGATGATAACGGAAGAGGGCTTCGACCTCGTCTCGGGCTGGAAGCAGCACCGCCAGGACAACGCGCTTACGAAGAACCTTCCCTCGAAGCTGTACAACGCCACGGCACGCTTCATGACGGGCATCAGGCTGCACGACATGAACTGCGGGCTCAAGGCATACAGGAAAGAGGTGGTCAAGAATATCGAAGTCTACGGCGAGATGCACCGTTACATCCCCTACCTCGCCAAGAACGCGGGCTTCGACAGGATAGGAGAGAAGCCGGTAGTCCACCGCAAGAGAAAATACGGCAAGAGCAAGTTCGGGCTGGAGAGGTTCGTGAACGGCTTCCTCGACCTCCAGTCGCTGTGGTTCCTTACGAAGTTCGGAAAGCGTCCCATGCATTTCTTCGGCTACACCGGACTGCTGATGTTCCTCGTCGGCTTCGTGCTAACGGTATGGGTAATCGCCGACAAGCTTGTCAGCCAGGCAAACGGGCTCAGTTTCAGGCCCGTCACCGACCAGCCGCTGTTCTATCTCGCGCTCGTCGCCGTAGTGATAGGCGTCATGCTGTTCCTCGCCGGATTCCTCGGCGAAATGGTTTCGCGCAGCTCTTCCGACAGGAACAGGTACAATATCAAGGACGAGCTCTAATCCTCGGGAACATAGATTATTTCGCCGTTTTCAAGCTCGTAGGCTATGCCTACGCGGCGTCCTCTGGTCTCCGGTCTGGTGCTCTGGTCTTCGGAAGGAGTATAGCGGTTGACCTTGCCGCCCTTTTTCGTGATAATCTCCATGTCCTCCTTACCGGGGTTTTTCACTATCGTGAAGTCCTCCTGGCTGAACATCTCCGTCATGCTGTAGCGCGTCACCAGCGCGACCATCAGGGCCACTGCAAAGACCATTGCTACATCGAAGAGGTTGCTGACCACCCCCATCGGGTCGCTTTCCTCGCGTCTTTTCAGAAGGTGGCGTTTCATTCCGTACTTCCTCCATCTTTATTGCAGGAGCCGCCGTCGAGCACATCAGAAAGGTACTGCAGGGCTGTGAGATCCCTCAGATACCAGCGCTGTTTAACCTGCTCGGTAAAATATCCAATCGCGGCAGACACCATTCCGACTACCGTAGTCGCAAAAGCGACCTGCATGTTATACGCCATAGAGCCGATATCTCCGGTAGACAGTCCCACAAGAGCAGGGCCCATGGGAATAAGTGTGCCCATCAGGCCGAGCATCGGCCCGAGTTTCGCCAGATAGCGCGGCCATGCCATATCCTTGTCGGCATAAATCTCGAACTCGGAGAGCAGCTTGTCCTTCAACGCCCTGTCTGTCCCGGCGTCGAGGAGTTTCTTCGCAAACGCGACAACCGCCGAGGGATTCTTCTCGGGCAATTTCTTCCTGAATGCCTCGAGACCCGAAGTGCGCAGGCTCTCTATCTCGTCATGGACAAGCTTGTCTGTCTTGCGGATGTTGATATACTGTCCGAAAAATCCGCCCACAAGAAGCAGAGACTTGCAGAACAGCAGTATCAGCAGCACAATGTCCGGCACCAGAAGTCCGTTTGAAATCCAGAACAACACATTCGAAATCGTTTCCATCGTATCTTTTTATTGATTATTACCTATTTATATCTGTTCCTGCGCAACTTGAGACGGTAAAGCAGGAAGCCCAGGACGGCTCCTGACATCACTATTGCGAATACGGCGGCAAGGGCGCGACCGTCTATGGAGCCTGCGCTGCCAGAAACCGTCGTACCGTTCACTGTCGCTATTATTCCGAGCGCGGCGGTAAGCGCGTTAGAGAGGAAAAGCAGTTCAAGCCTTATTTCTTTCTCAGGCAGCAGCTTCCTTACCAGAAACACGGCAAGCGGCACCACGATAAGCACCGCCGCTGCCATACCCCACGAGATAAGCATGAACGGTACTCCCGGGAATGCAAACACACAGCTGACCAGCAGGCCGAAAAGCACCAGGAAGACCATGATTCCCGGGAAGGCACGGAGCAGCCTGTAAATCCATATCGTACTCCGTTTCAAGACCCCGCTGCCCATCAGGTTCACGGCCATCAGACAATATGTCATCTGCAGCACCACATCGATGGTCAGGACCACCGCCATATCCTGCATCAGGCCGCGGTCGGACAGCCATGAGGCGATTTCCGTCCTGGACTGCTGCACGGCAAAGGACCAGGAAAAGCCCGTAAAGAGCACGCATGCAAGCACCGCCACAAGCAACTGGTACGGCTTATATCCGGTGAGCTTCAGCACGAAACTGAAGAATACGAGTACTATTATGAGCTTGACTACCGTCTCCATGCCATTATTCCTGACGGTTTCTGCGCCTGTTGTGTACCAATAGTACCGACACCGCCACGGCCGCTGCAGCGAGCAGCACGACTACAGCATTGCTTAGAACCGCCTTATGCTCTCCGGCACCTACCTCGAGAGACTCCCTTTTCATGACTACACCGTCGCCACCAGAGAGTTCAGTTTCGCGGACATTGTCGATACCGGCATTGTAACGTCCTGCAGCGGCAGCGTCCACCTTAGAAGATATGAAATTCCGCAGCGGAGCGTTGTCGCATACCGTTTCTGAGCAAGAAGGCTTGTATTCGTCGACCAGACGCGTGTGCAGCGAGGCTATATCCTTGAGCTGCCGTTCGCTTGCCTCCCACATTCCCTTTCGGGCGGTCTCCATCATCACGGCGGTTATCTCCTGTAGAGCCGCAGGGCTCTTGTCTTCGAAAAACTCCTCGATGCCGAGCCCGAACTTGTCCTTTACATAGACATCGTATATCTCGTCCCACATCTCGTCATCCACCGCCGAGGGCCTGGTAACGTTCCAGCCATAGGTATTCTGCACGATTTCGGCGAATCCGGCTGCCGCTCCGGCACCGCCTTTCATCTTCTCCCTGATATACGCCGGATTGAAGATGGTTGTGCGGCTTTCGACACCTATGGCCTCCTTGAGCTCCTGCATACGCATGTTGTTATGGTTACGGTAATCGCTCAGGTAGGCGTCGGGCTCCTTTCCCGTGACCTTATGGACGGCCAGGTTGAGTCCTCCCATGAACTCATACACATGGTCTAGGCTCAGCGCACCCCAGGTATTGCTCTGTCGCGGCTGGACTACGACGTCGGTCCCGCCGAGCGCCGCTTCAAACGCAAACTCGCCGAACTTCTCCCATTCGTCCTCGCTGCCGTAGTATGCCCCCATGTTCTGCATATAGCGTCCGGCTATCTCATCGCTATCTTCCCAGCTGTCGCCGTTCTGTATCATTCCTGTAATCCCGGTCCCGTAACCTCCGTTCACGCCGCCGAACACCCTGTATCTGGATAGTTTCCTGGCCTGGACAGGACTGACACCCCGATCGGTAAGTACCTTCTCGGATTCAACGACTCCCGAGGCCACCAGATTGTCATATATATCGTCATGCGAGGAGGCAGCCAGCTCCACCGCCCGGCTGATAAGGAACAGGCGCGATGCGGCTATGTCGCGCAACTGTCCGCTCGTCTGCACTACCACGTCTATCCTCGGCCGGCCCAGTTCCTCCGAAGGAATCAGCCTGAGGTCCGTAACTCGGCCAAATGCGTCGCGCACCGGTTCGACACCGAGCATGTAGAGCACCTGGGCGAGAGTGGCCCCTTCGGTCTCTATGAATTCTCCGCTCCATAGAGTATAGCTGACCTTGCGCGGTATGGAGTCGTTATGGTTGCGGCGGTACATCTCGATAGTCTGCACGGCGAGCCTCTTCCCCTCTTCCCATGCCTGCTCGGAAGGTGTAGCCTCTGCATTGATGGCATAGAGGTTACGTCCCGTCGGCAAGGTGTTGGGGTTGACTATCGGGTCTCCGCCCGGCGAAGGCTCTACATAGCCACCGTCCATCGCATTCAGCAATGAGCGGAATTCCTTCTCGGGACTTTCACGCAAGGCTCTGGCATAGGCGTCCACATTCCCGACAGCTGTTGCCAGCTGCACCAGCGCGCGGAAGAAAGCCTCTTGATTCTCGTCCATGACAGGCTCTTCCTTGGCATCGGAGGCACCCGTCATCATCTCAATCATGCTTTTCGGCCTGTCGAGCCGTGCCACGGTCCGCCTTGCCTTGGCAAGTTCATCAGAACCGACACCGGCAAGAGAACAGATGAAACTGTCTCCGGCGAGAGAAGGACGGTCGAGGATGCGGTCTACAATGTCTTTCGCCGGATCGCGATAGTCTCGAGAAAATACACGCGCGTTCTCCTCAAGACCTTCCGGAGCCTTACCGCGCAGGCGGTCCAGCGAGTACATAGCGTACGCTATCGGGTCGCTCGTCATGGCCGACACGCTGCTGCGTATCCGTGCGGGCTCATAGGGGACACCCATGGTATAAAGCTCTCCCGTTATCTTCTCGTTCGTGAGTTCCTCCGCGAAGTTGTCGATTCGGGCAATTTCCTCCGACATATATCCGGAGACCGAGAGGGAATCGAGACGCAGGTCGCGGTGTATGCCCATCTCCAACACGAGGTCCTTGACCTCTCTCGACTCTGCGGTTCCGTCATTGCCTGATTCGACCGCCCTATAGTAGGAACCTATCGCGTCTTTCAGCTCCTTGTATGTCCCGCGGAGTCCGCTTTCCATGAACGGAGGCGTCAGGTACGACTGTATACCGGCATAGGAACGGCGTTTCGCAATCATGGCTTCACCGACATTGGAAATTGTATAGACATAGAGGTGCGGGATGGTGCCGACGAGCCTGTCCGGCCAGTCTCGGCTGCTCAGAGCGACCTGCTTGTATGGAGTGAACTCAAGGCTTCCGTGCGTCCCGAAATGTATCATGACATCGGCACCAAAACCCTTGCGCGCCCAAAGGTACGAGGCGATATATGGATATGGAGGAGCATTGCCTGTCCCGTGGACAATCTTGAACTCGTCGTCACCGACTCCGGCAGCAAGCTGCGGAATCAGCACTATGTTGCCAAGTTCGACTCTAGGGAGAGCGAGATGTCCGTCCCCCGTGGCGAGGTAGCTTCCGGGAAAATTCCCGTTGGCCTCGACGGTCTCTGCCGCCATCTCGGGGCCGAGAATGTCAGAGGCCCAGCTATCGTAGTCTTCGCGCGACACTATCAGGGGATCCGCATCGCTGATGAAGCGTCCTATGGCGCCTTTTGCATAGGTTCCGAAGACCGCACCGCGACGCTGTATCAGTTCCTCGAAAGAATCTTCGTCCGCTGGCAGCCCCTCGACATTATAACCGGCGGAAGCTAGCCTCCTGAGGAAATTGTAGAGTGAAGGCAAGACCTCCATTCCTGCAGCCGTCAGAGCGTTTTGCCCCGGCCCCTTGTAGTAGAATATCGCGACTTTTTTACCGCTGTTCGGCATATCTTTCAGTCCGATATAGTTGCATACGGTCTGCACGAACTCTTCCAGCCGACCGGGGATGGCCCTGACATGTTGGAGCCCGTCCTTGTCCTCGTAATGTCCGAAGAGCGCGAACGGACGTATGGCGCCGTCGATTTCAGGCATCACGACGCTCTGCGACATGAAACCTCCGCTCATACCCATCCTGTCCTGCTCCCACTCGCTCACAAGGGTGTTGACATTCAACGGCGAGAACAGAGGGATGTCATGTTCCCTGAGAAAATCGACGATATAGTCGCCCATCCTTCCGTGCGCCATATTCACGAGAGCCGAAATCTCAAGAGAATCGGCGTGGTGCCGGAGTATGAAGATGCGCATGTTATTCACAGGATAGACATTGAGCCCGGCAGCCTCCAGCGCGGCCACGAGTTCCGTAGGATCGCCCATAGGGCCCGTCACGACCACTGAAGGCGCACCTTCCCTGTATATGCCCCGAGAGCGCAGCCAGTCCTCGTATTCCTTCAAGGAACCGAACGGAAGGTCGCCGGCATCGGGATCTCCGGTATCGGCATGGGACAGCAAGCCGTATTCAGGAACGCTCGGTTCCTGCGGCTCTATGTCCGGCAACCTCCTGCCGCAGATCTCACGCCTGACATACTCGAGCATGCTGCGATAGTTGTCGCGGCCGCCACCCGAAAGATAAGCCTCCAGCGTCACACGCTGTAGAGAATCCACGGTACTGATGTCATTTGCCGGATTGGTTGCCATAGTCGTCAGCATGGGGACTCCCTTATCCGCCGCCCTCTGTATCATGGCACGCTCGTCTTCAGTGATGCGCATGCCCATGCCGTTGACGAATACGAAATCGCTGCGCGAAATCTTCCTGAGTCCTTCGCCGTCCAGCTGGCATATCTTTATGAACCTGCTGGTATTTGCCTTGGAGATCTGGCCCAGTGTCAGCATCTGATAGTTGACGAAGCCTATCCTTACAGGAGACAGCCATGCCGACCACACGATGCAGACGGCGACGAGCACGGCCAGCACGAAAGTAGATACAAGTACTCTTGCTCGGGTTTTCATCGTAGGATTATCTGTTGTCGAAAATCTCCTGCAGGTCGAGCGACAGTCCTAATGAGAGTGTCGTGCCGACCGTTGCCGGAGTGTTGTTGTAATAGTATTCTGGGATATAGTTGAAGAGATTGTCTATCACGGCATTCAGTCTGATTCCGCGCCAGATTCTCTGGGCTATCGACAGTTTCCACATCGTGTACCCGGGATAGGTCTGGCTTTCGGTCTGGGTGTAGTCCGTCAGCGATGTGTACACGTCGGAGGTAACCGCCGACATCAGTCTTCCCGTCAGGGCGACATCGAAGCCGTAGGCTCTCCACTCCTTGCCGTATTCTATCTTCACGGTCGCGCTGTGCGGGCGCGTGGACGAGGTTATGGGCTCTCCTTTCTCTATCTTTTCGTGAGTAAAGGTATAGGAAATCCTGTACTTGAGGCCGAAATCATACGAGGCCGAGAAGTTGAAGTCGAAGCCTGCCACTTGCAGAGGAGCCATATTGGTATAGAGCTGCCCTTTCAGTGCCTCGCTCCACGCGGTGGTAATCCTGTTGTCCACAAGGTTGTAATAGCCCGTAACCGTAAGGTTGTAGCGTCTCGACATGTATTCGGCCGACAGGGAAAAGTTGTGGCTCTCTTCCGCTTCGAGGTCGGGATTTCCGTAAATCATGAAGATGTTTGCCATGTTGAAGCTCATATACATCTCCTTGAGGGTCGGTGCCCTGAAACCTCCTGCATAGGAAGCCCGCAGGGAGCCTGGACCGAGCTTGTACATGGCACTTAGTTTCGGAGAGGCGTGAAAGAGCCTACGGTCCGAGAAATAGTCGAAGCGGAGACCGCTCACGAAATTCAGGTTTTCCGTAGGACTCCAGTCGAGCTGTCCGAACAGGTCGCCGGTATACTGCATCCTGGGGCCGTCTTCGAACTGGTACGACATCAGATAGTCGCGCATGAAGTCTCCTCCGGCTATCAGGTTGCCGTTTTCACCAAAACTGTGTGAATAGAGGGCGCGAAGGTTGTGCTGCACGTTGCTGTACTCACGCACGTCACGGCCCCCTGCCACGATAAAGTTGCTCTTGTCGTACTGATCGAAGGTATAGCTGGCCATCAGGTTGTCGTTTTCACCGAAGTCATATTCCGCCTTGAGCGACGCGCCGGAGTCCCTGTAGTTGTCCTTGACATCCTCCGAGGCATCCCTCTGACGAAAATAGTAGCCGGCCTTGCCCGTGATTTTCAGATTGTCGGCAGGCCTGTAGACCAGCTGCTGCTTGATATTGTAGTTCCAGCTGCCGTACACCTTGGAATAGTCGCCGTCGTTCTTGAGGGAAATCGAGTCGTTCCGGACATACTGCACGTTCGTGATTCCCGACAGCTTTCCTGCCTTGAACCCGGCAGAAAGAGAGGCGACACTCTCTCCTATCGTACCGTAGCGAGTGTTGACATTGACCGACCATGGCTCAGAGGGCTCCTTAGTAATTATATTTACCACTCCGCCTATGGCGTTGGAACCATACAGCGAGGATGCGGAACCTTTGACTATCTCCACCCTCTCCACATTGTCGAGATTCAGACGATTGTAGTCGATGTTGTCGAGAGTCTCGCCTGCAAGGCGCTCCCCGTCGACGAGGAAGAGCACCGAATTCCCACCGAACCCCTGCATGTTCAGCGAAACCTGCTGGTCCATCGAATAGGAGAATTCCAGTCCTGGCAGTTCCGCCTCGAGCAGTTCACCGATATGCACGGCATCGGCACGCTCTATCTCCCCGGCCGATATGACCCTTGTGATTATCGGTACATCCTTCAGCAGTTTGGGAGTACGCGTAGCCGTTACCACCACCGTCTCGAGCTGCTCCTGCGACTCACAGAGAATAAAGTTCTCTTCGTAAGAACCATCAGGTGTCCTGATACGGCGGCGCATGGTATCATATCCTATCGCAGAGGCGACCAGCACTATGCTTTTCTGGCCGGACTGATGAATTTCGAACCCGTAGCTCCCGTCGGACGCGCAAGCGCCGCCGGTTCCGGTCATCCCTTCCACTGTCACGGCTGCACCGGGGATGGCTACTCCTTTCTCGTCCGTCACAGTTCCGCGTATATGTATCTGAGCCTGGATACTGCATGTCGCAAACAGAGCCATACAGGTGCAGAATAAGACCTTGACTTTCATGAATCAGAATTCAACGGGATAAACATAGTCTATGGTCATGTAACCCTTGACACCCGTAGCATCCATATAGTTGGAAAGCTTCAGCGCCAGGTCAGTCCCGTCAGGAAGCCTTACTGCATAGACCTTATGCGACAGAGAATAGAGCGGCGGCATGGTACCGGTATCGACTTTCAGCCACTTGGACAGTTCGGGGTTGTACCAACTTTCGCTGTAACCTATGTTGCCGTCCATCATTCCCGACATGTCGACTATAATCTGCTGCGTCGTCCACACGTCCGCGACATAATCGCCCTCGGGCATTTTGCCGGAATTCATGAAAAGTTCCAGACCGGTCATGCCCGTCTCAAGAACGGAAGCACCGTTCGTCTTCACATCGTAGCGGTGCACAGCGATATCCCAGTCAGACGGAGCCTCTTCCTCCGACATTCCCGCCGTCGTAGCCGTCCTGCTTTCAAAGTCGAGATAGACCCACTGCGTATAGCCTGTGGCATCTATATAGACTGTCCCGGTGTTGTCGGAGGGATTGAACTCGAGAAAACCGTAATCGGAAACCAGTTCGCCCTCTCCCGAATCATATATCCCGGAGAATATTCCGTTACAGGACGGCAGCAGCGTTATAAATGCTACGAAAAAGAGGCGTTTCATCTTCTATTCGGCGAGCGTGAATTCGATGGTGATACCACCCATAACGGCAGGTACGGTGATAAGGAATTCGGCGGTTCCGGCTTTCTTTCCGACGGTTCCTTCAAAGGTGGCAGCATACTCGTTCTTGGTTTCACCCATTCCCATCAAGGTAGTACCCTCGCCCTTGAGACTATAGGGGTCTGTTCCGCTAACGCTTACGCCCTCGAAACTGAAAGCCCCCTAGGTAGAGGACTCATAGCTTACATCCACGATTCCCTCGCCGGCAACCGTGATGTCGAATGTCTCGTTCTCGGTCACCATGGGATCGGGACTGTATTGGAAGGACGCGCTAGTAGTTCCGGTATACGATCCTGCCACCTCGGCTGCCCCGTCGATTTCAGGTTCAGGCTTGTTGCATGCGGCGACGGCCGTCATCCCGAGAACGGCCAGTGCCAGGGTTGAAATGAATTTTGTTTTCATGGCTTTGTCCTTTATTGATTTTTCCGGATGCAAATTTCCCAAATTGCATGTTTACCGTCAATCGCAGGTTTTAGGCATTTTGCAGGTAGGTATTTACTTTCTGATGACTACCTGTCAACGACAATATAGAAGGATATTTTTTGCGGATAAGAATTACTTTTTCCAAAAAACACATACTAACAGTAACAACATTCAAGAATTTTGATTACATTTGCAGTCCCGTTCAGGGAATCGGGATGTGGCGCAGTTGGCTAGCGCACCACGTTAGGGACGTGGGGGTCGTCTGTTCGAGTCAGATCATCCCGACACATGAAAAGAGGTCCGGAGATTTCCGGGCCTCTTAAATTATAAAAGGAGGACGACCTCAAAATTACTTGGAATCTCGAGCCGCTGCAATGATTCGAAATGCGGCCTGCCCCGGACAATGCGTTCGTCCGGAAATGTTTCCGATGACGGCAAAATGCCTTCGAGCAAAACATCCGCCACACCGGCATGTCTTCCAATGACCTGTGAGCCACACAAATATGGCGGATATCCTCAAACTCGCTACACCGGCACCGGCCACCTGCCTCACATACGGCCACAGGCGGTGCCTGCGTGGAAGATGTTTTGCAGAGAACTACTTCTGCCTGCGGGTAGTCAGCTCGACGCGGCCGACGCCTTCCTCCTTGGATACCAATACAGACACGATATCGCCGGGGGTGAGCTGGTCGAAGACTTCCGCAGTGGTCTTGACCCCGTCCACATAGATCTCGGGCTCTCCACCTGAAACCAGTTGGACGATATCCGAGCCGGGCTTTACCTTGAAGTCTGCCGTGCCTTCCTCCGTCATCATGGTAACGATGCGGACATCGGAGGAGTCCGCTCCGGACTTGCTCTGCGAGGCAACTCCGATAACCTTGATATCCACTTCACTGAGCGGCTTATCGGCGTCTTCGGTATAGATGTATATGGCGCTGTTCCCTTCATCGGACTTGACAACGTTGACAGAAGCTATATCCTCGACATCGAGAGCCTTGAATACCTCGGGAGAGACAAGGTTCCCGTTGATATAGATCTTTACTTCATCGAGTATCTCGGAAAGATCGCCGTCGATACTTACGGTTCCGTTCACCACATAGCTGCCGGTGATCTGCGGCTCATCGCCGTCGGCAGAATATTCTGGGAGGTCATATACCGTCCGGGCATTTGCTGCCAGTCCCACACAGACCAGCGGCACAAGATACAGGGCCCTGAGGGCGTATCTTGCAGAAGATTTCTTGAGTGTCATGATAGTAATGCGTTTTTTAAGTTTTCCGTGGTTGAAGCAGTTCGCGACGCTGCGGCCGTGCAGTGCGAAAGCCTTTTTCACGAGAATGAGTTGATATTGTTTGACATCGATGCCTGAATTGAGTACGTGCTCGTCAGCCTGATATTCATGGATGGCGCGGAGGTCGTCGCGCATCATCCACGCGGCAGGATTGAACCACTGGAAGGCCGTGAATATATCCGCCAGCATCAGGTCCAGCGAATGTGCAAGCCTTATATGGGCCTTTTCGTGCGCAAGTATGAAGGAAGACGAAGCCGAGGCGTAGTCCTCCCTCGAAACTATCACATATTTCATCCAGCTCATGGGGACTATGCTCCTGTCCAGCAGCACGACCGTAGTTCCGTCATCCTGTCTCACCTTCTCGCAGCGGCGTATCAGACGCAGCAGTGAAAGCACGGACATCAGTATCGAGACCGTTACCGCAACGAAGCCACCCCAGTACAGCGCGCACAGAAGTTCCCTCCAGGGGAATGCGGCGCCACCGGCCTCGGCAGCCACCGCGGCCTGGCGTACCTGTGCGACGAGGGGCATAGCCGAGTTCCAGTCGAGATGTACGGTAATCACCACCAGCGGCAGGACTGCGGAGAGAAGCATGGACAGAAGGACCAGACAGCGGTTCAGCGCATGCAGGCGCACACCTCCCATCAGTACCCTGAAAAACAGGTACAGGACGGCAAGGCAGACCGCGACCTTGGACTGATAGGCGAGGAATTCCATGGCAGTCATCGTTTATCTTGATTCTCGATCTGCTCGATGAGCTGCCTGAGCTCTTCGACCGAAATCTTCTCCTCCTGCACGAGAGTCGAGACTGCACGCAGGTAGGAATTCCCGAAGCAGGAGTCGATTACGCCAGAAAGGGTGTTCTTTCCGTACTGCTCGCGGCTCATGAGGGGGAAATACTGATAAGTGTTGCCGTACGGCTTGTGTGACAGGAATCCGTTCGATTCCAGCAGACGCACGAGCGTAGACAGGGTGTTGACATGGGGCCTGGGCTCATCGTAGAGTTCGCGCAGTTCCTTGACGAACATCGGTCCCTTGTCCCAAAAGTGGTTCATTATCTCAAGCTCTTTCTTAGCAAGCCTTTTCATAACAGAAGGAATATCCAGTTCATTACATTCAATCATCCACAGGCAAATATAGAATAAAGATTCCGAACTTCCAACTAATATTATTAGTTAAATATGAAAAAGTTTTAGTTAGACCGAGATACAAAAAAAAGGACTCCGAAGAAGATGATTCTCTCATCTACTCCGGAGTCCCGAAGAGCGGCAGCGTCCTACTCTCCCACCTGGTGGGGCAGTACCATCGGCGCCGGCGGGCTTAACTTCTCTGTTCGGT
>MNQT01000010.1 GCA_001915575.1 Bacteroides sp. CAG:1060_57_27
GTACACGGAGGAGAAGCCCATCAGCTTCAACCCCTTCTTCACGGACGACTACAAGTTCAGCGTGGAGAAGAAGGACAGCATCAAGACGCTGCTGCTGGCGCTGTGGAAGGGCGAGGACGAGAAAATCACGAAGACGGAGAGCGGCGAGCTGGGCAGTGCGGTGTCGGCGTACATCCGCCGGATACAGCAGAACCGGGACATCGTCCCCTCGTTCGACACCTTCTACGAGTACATGCTGAACGATTACCGGAAGGAACTGGCTGCAAGGGACATCAAGGTGAGCCGGAAGGACTTCAACATCGACAACTTCCTGACCACGCTCAGGCAGTATTACAAGGGCGGACGCTACGACTTCCTGCTGAACTCGAACGAGAACATCGACCTGCTGCACAAGCGGTTCATCGTATTTGAAATTGACAGTATAAAAGATAATGCCGAGCTGTTTCCCGTGGTTACGATCATCATCATGGAAGCCTTCATCAACAAGCTGCGCCGCCTGAAAGGGGTGCGGAAGATGCTGATCTGCGAGGAGGCTTGGAAAGCCTCTGCGAGGAGGCTTGGAAAGCCCTTTCCTCGCCGAGCATGAGCGAATACCTGAAATATATGTACAAAACCGTCAGGAAATATTTCGGCGAGGCGATTGTCGTCACGCAGGAAGTGGACGACATCATCTCGTCCCCCATCGTGAAGGAGGCTATCATCACCAACTCGGATTGCAAGATCCTGCTCGACCAGAAGAAGTACATGAACAAGTTCGACGGCATCCAGTCGATGCTCGGTCTGACGGACAAGGAGAAGTCGCAGATACTCTCCATCAACCTCGCCAACGTACAAGGAGGTGTGGATCGGTCTGAACGGGGTGCAGTCGGCGGTGTATGCCACGGAGGTATCGGCAGCCGAGTACCTGACCTATACCACCGAGGAGAGCGAGAAGACGGAGGTGTTCGCACTGGCGGAAGAGCTGGGCGGGGATTTGGAGCTTGCCATCAAGCGGCTGGCGGAGACGAAGTATAAATAATGTGCCGATGTGCTGACAGAGAACGGCGGACAGGCTGCCGGACGGGTGGTTGATTGACCGGACGAACGGCTGAAGGGTCGGATGATTGACCAAACGGCTAAACGGTCAAACAGTTAAACAGTTAAACGGTTGGCTGGCTAAACGGCTGGATGTACAAACGGCTAAACGGAATGGAGAGAATAAAATTTTGTAAAACAAAAAAAACGGAATCAAGATGAAACGATTGAATTTAATCCTGCTGCTGTCGGCGGTAACAGTGGCACTGGCGTTTGTCATTTCCTGCAAGGAGACAAATGCGGAACGGTTGGAAAAGATGTGCGGCGAATGGGTCAGCACGGGCGGCAAGCCGCCCTTCACCCTCTGGGAAGAGGACGGCAAGTACCGTGTGACGGTCATGCACAGGAACCACACGGGCGGCAGTGAAGCGGAGACCTACCTCGTCCGGGAAACGGAAGGGGTGCTGTTCATCGAGACGGGCTTCGCCGTGATGATGGACTATGACCGGGAGAAAGACCGCATCCGGCTGTCGGAGAACGATAAAGGCAATCATTCTGGGCGTGGCGTGCCTGACGGCAGGTGCGGCCAACGCCCAATGGGTCGTACACGACCCCGGCAATCTGGCGCAGGGCATCATCAACACGGCTAAGGAGATGGTGGAGACCTCCGCCACCGCACAGCACACGCTGGACGGCTTCAGGGAGACGGCGAAGATATTCGAGCAGGGGCGGAAGTATTACGATGCGCTCAAGGCGGTGCATGACGTGGTGAAAGGCGGCGTGAAGGTGAAGAAGTCCATCGGGCTGGTGGCGGACATCTCGGAAATCTACGTGCGCAACTACCAGAAGATGCTGGGCGACCCGAACTACACGCCGGACGAGCTGGAAACCATCTCGTTCGGGTACGCCAAGCTGCTGAGCGAGAGTGCGGACATCCTGCAAGACCTGAAGAACGTGGTGAACGTGACGGGGATGTCGCTCTCGGACGCCGAACGGCTGGCTATCATCGACCAGAGCTACAAGCGGCTGCTGGAGTACCGCAACCTCGTGCAGTATTACACGGACAAGAACATCTCGGTGAGCTACCTGCGGGCGAAGAAGTTCACGTACATAAATATAATACAGGACTATGTTGTTAGCGATAGACTTCACGAACCTGCACGAGATATTGCAGGTATTGTATCAGGACATGATGCCGCTCTGCGAGAAGCTGACGGGGGTAGCCAAGGGAATTGCCGGGCTGGGTGCGCTGTTCTACGTAGCCGCCAAGGTGTGGCAGGCGCTCGCCCGTGCCGAACCCATCGACGTGTACCCGCTGCTCCGCCCGTTCGCCATCGGGCTGTGCATCCTCTTCTTTCCCACCTTCGTCATCGGCACGATCAACACGGTGCTCTCGCCCGTGGTGAAGGGCTGCCACGGGATGCTCGAATCACAGACCTTCGACATGAACCGATAC
>MNQT01000003.1 GCA_001915575.1 Bacteroides sp. CAG:1060_57_27
GCACTTAGAAAGTGTTAAAAATCAAAGAGTATTGAAAATCAAGACTTTATGGTTGGTTAGTCATAGTAAGTTATGGTTAGTTATAAGGGGCTAAATACAGTCGTAGAATGCGCAGACTCCTATGCTTGTCACTGCTTTGGGTATGCTGATTTCTGTCAAGCTGCTACAATACTGGAATGCGTAGCTTCCTATGCTTGTCGCTGCTTTCGGTATGTTGATTTCCTTCAGACTTCCACAGTAGTTGAATGCGCTTTGGCCTATCTCTGTCACTGTCTCCGGCAGTTGGATGCTCGTCAGATTCGCGCAGCTTTGGAATGTCCTCTCTCCTATCTTCGTTACTCCCGTGGGGATGCTGATTTCTGTCAGGCTGCTACAGTCGACGAATGCGTATTCTCCTATTTCTGTCACTCCGTCCGGCAGTTGGATGTTTGTTAGCTGGCGGCAATTAATGAATGCGTACTTTCCTATCTTTGTCACTTTCTTTGGCAGTTGAATGCTCTTTAGTGTCGTGCAGCTTTGGAATGCGCGCTCTCCTATACTTGTTATCCCTTCGGGGAGTATCACCTCTTGAAGTGCGGTATTTGTGTTATCCCCCGTTTTGCAAAATCCCTCCGGTATGGTTGTCGCCCCGCTTGCGGTGATGTAGAGGTGGCTGACCTTGAAGTATTTATTACCATTACTACCACCGATCATCTGCTCTTTCAAATTCGCCAAGTCCTGGTCGCTAATCTCCCCCGTAATCATTACCTTGATGGGGCTGTCTTGGCCGGCGCTTGCCAGTGCAGTCTTCAGTGCAGACCCATCTGCCAGCAGGCTTCCCGCTGTTTCGTTCTCCACTGTTACGAAGCTTTCTGCTTCCGTCGCCTCCACCAGTGTCGGGCTTTGCCATCCGGTGGACGTTACGCTCAATGCGCTCACCCCTGCTTTGTTTACTTTCAGTTTCAGCTCGTGGCAGGTATTGGCTTGGGTGGTGATGTCGTTGGTGGGGAGGTACTTATAGATGTCGTTTCCGATGTGGATGCTTATCATCAGTCGGTCTGCGGCAAAGGTCTGCCCCGGCAGCATCAGGGCGTAGTATGCCGACGAGGTATTGCCGTTCTTCAGCAGGCGGACATCGGTAGGGGTGGAGGCTTCGCCGTCGTGATTATGGATGACGGGCTCTCCGTCGGTATTCATGGTGAAGTAGGCTTTCGCTTGCTTGAGGTGTACGGTGGCCTTCTGCAGCTGTTCGGCGGTGATGCCGTCGCCCGGCAGCAGGTTGACGCATAGCTGCGCCATGCTGTGCTTCAGCAGCAGATTGATGGAAGAGGATGTGGCGGAATGTGTACCGCTGTAGTGCAGCAGGTCGGTGATGTGCCATTTATCGGCGGCAGCGGTATATTGCTTGCCGTCCCAGGCATTCAGGGTGCTCCCTGCGGCGGTGTTGGTTTCGTAGTCGGAGGGCATGTCGTAAACGGCAGGGGAGGAGGAAGAATAAGCGGGTCCCCACCAGGCGGTGAGGGTGTGGTTGCCGCTCCCTTGCCAGTAGGCGCGCTCGGTCTTGGTGGAACTCCAGCTGCTGTTGTTGCCGTCGTATAGTAGGTGCCGGCAGATTGGGCGCTTCCGGCGGTGAGGGCTACGTGCAGCTTTTCGTCGTCTCTGAAGCTATGGCCGGATGCCACGCCGGGCACGGCATTGGCGGCACGGGTGTTTCCTCCTTCTATGCTTACGGTTCCCAGCGTCAGCGCTTGTCCGTTTCCCCGGTTTTCGTCCTGCCCGGTCAGTTCGTTGGTGCATCCTGCCAGTATCAGCAGGCATATCATGGTACCTATGGCTGCCGTGATGGCGGTCAGTGTGCGCAGCGTTTCCCATCCCTGTGAGGTCAGTCGTTTCATGATGCAGTTCTCCATTTGGGTTGTTATAGGTTTTATTAATGTTCCTTTGCAAATGTGTCTGCAAAGTTGTTAATAATGGTATAAACTGCCTAATTTTACCCCTCGGTGCTTGTCCTGCATTGTCGCCTTGTTGTCCTGAATTGTCGCACCCCCTCTCAGAAGTGCTTCCGGAGGGGGTGCGAAGGGAAGTGCGGAGGATGAAAATCCGTCCTTATGGGGAGGAAGTCATGCTTTTATCAGCCACCTTTCTATGTTGCGCGTCCGGGCGCTGAAGTTCACGCCTATCCTGAACAGTGGGCGACCGTCGGCTTCGAAGGGTTGCGCGTAGTGCTTTTCGTCAATCTGCCGCAGCGCTTCTTCGGCAGTGCCTTCGAACTTGAACTCCATGATGTAGATGTAGCGGTCTGTCTTCAGCACGAGGTCCACACGTCCCTCGGAGGTGTGATATTCCACTTGGGTATAGAATCCCACCAGCTTGAAGACAATGAAAAGCACGTTCTGGTAGTGCAGTTCGCGGTCGCCGACAAGTTCGTAGGGGGTGTCGGCAAAGAAACTTTGCAGGCGGCGGAAGAAGGCATCGGGCTGTCCGGATTCTATCTCACGTACAAACTTCTGTATCTCGAACGGTGCCTCTATCTTGTTGAAGCGGGTGTAGAACGGCATCAGGAACTTGACGAACCCTTCTTCCACTTCCCGGTTGGGGAAGCCGAGGCGGTAGAGTCCGAACCTTGGGTCGTACTCCTTAATCGTGAGGTATCCGCTTTGGAAGATGACGGGCAGTGGGTCTTCGTCGCCATAGATGCTGTTCAGCACGTCGGCGTAGGTTTCTGCATGGGCCATCTCCTCCAGGTTGTAGTGGTTGCGTTTCAGCAGTTCCACCAGATAGGTGGGGGTGCCCGTCTCGAACCAATAGCTGCCGAACTCCTGCTTGTCGAAGGTGTTGAGCAGGCTGAAAGGGTTGTAGATTCCGATGGAGTTGTGTGTGAAGTGGTAACCGTCGTAATCTTTCTGCAAGCGTTGGCAGGTTTCCTCGTAGGTCATGTTTTGCGCCTGCGCCAGCAGCCGGATGCTTGGGGCGAATTCTTGGCGCAGCTCTTCGTCGGTGACACCGCAAAGGGCAAGGTATCGCCGGTCCATGGAGATGTCGTTCAGGTTGTTGAGGTCGCTGAAC
The DNA here is from genome assembly GCA_001915575.1 of Bacteroides sp. CAG:1060_57_27. Classification (GTDB taxonomy): domain Bacteria; phylum Bacteroidota; class Bacteroidia; order Bacteroidales; family UBA932; genus Cryptobacteroides; species Cryptobacteroides pullicola. Next base: position 3,046 of record MNQT01000003.1, read on the forward strand.
ACGCTGACCTTGCCGAACTTGGTGACCCCCGTCAGCAGGGCAAACTGGATGCATCCGTCCATGGTTTTCAGTACGCCGTAGAAGGGTTTCAAGGTGTTGCGGAACTCGTTCTGCAGCGCTTTGTTGCCGATGGCTTGCAGCATGGGCTTGTCGTATTCGTCGATGAGGATGGCCACACGTTGCCCCGTCTGCTCGCAGGCACGCCTGACCACTCCGGCGAAGCGAAGGGCAAGCGTGCTTTCCGCCATTCCCGTGCCATAAAGCTGTTCCCATTCTGTCACAGCTTTTTCCAGCTGTTTGTCCAAGCTGTCCGGGGTGTCATACTTCCCTATATTCAGGTCGATGTGCAGCACGGGGCGTTTTATCCAGTCTTTCTCCAGCTTCTCCATCGCCAGCCCTTCAAAGAGTTCCTTCTTTCCCTGGAAGTAGGCTTCGAGGGTGGAGATGAGCAGGCTCTTGCCGAAGCGCCGGGGGCGGCTTAGGAAGTAGTAGCTGCCCGTCTTTACCAGCCGGTAGACAAGGGCGGTCTTGTCGACGTAGAAATAGCCGCCTTTGCGCATCTTCTCGAAGTTCTGTATGCCGATGGGGTAGATTTTGTTGCTCTGTATGGGTTCCATATTTCCGGTTCTCCTTTCTTATATATCACTTTTCTTATATATTACCTGTAACTTTCTTATATATTACTTGCAACGCACAAATATACGAATAGTTCTTGTAACTGACGGCCTGCAATCTGTTAAACTATAGGCTCTGTGCATGGTTCTGCGGACTTGTCCGGCAAAGTCTCCCGGTACTGCACGGGTGTCATGCCAAGCAGTTTGTTGAACGCCACATAGTAGGTGTTGCGGCTCTTGAAGCCCGAAGCGGTGGCTATGGCATCTATGGAATACATTCTGTTGTCTTTCAGCATCGATATGGAGTGCTCCACGCGCAGGCGGTTGATGTAGTCGCTGAAGCCGTCGGCACCGGCATATTCGCGCAGGAACGGGTTGAGGCGGTTCTTGCTCAAGGCCGTTATCTTCATCAGGTCTTCGCGGTTGAAGTCGGGGTTTAGGAAGGGCAGGTCGGTGAGTAGGGCATCTTCCATCTGCATGAACCGGCGGCGGTTGTCTTCATCGTCGGCAGCGGAGGGGGAAGTGTTGGCTTGAGCGGCAGGCGGCTCTTCGTTAGGGGCATCTTCCGGGTGAAGCGGCTGCCGGCGGTATGCCTTGCGCAGTTCTTCTTTCTGTGCCAGAAGCTCTTCTATCTGGCGGGCGGCTATCTGGTTGCGTTCGCGGGTGCGGCGCAGGTGGAGGTGCTTTTCCCATAGCAGGATGGCGAGCAGGATGGCGATGAAGCTGGTGGTGATGAACAGTACGCGTTGCCGTGCCAGCTTGTGTTGGGCTTCGCGTATCTGCGCATCCTTTTCCTGGGTTTGGTAGATGATGGCGAATTCGTGTGCCTGGCCGGCCTTTTCGCGGGCATAGATGCTGTCGGTCAGCATGGTGATGCGCTGTTGGTAGCTGTCGGCCAGTTCCGGACGTTTCAGTCCGCGGTAGGTGCGGGCATAGCGGTCCAGCAGAATCAGGTGGCCGTAGTTGAAGGTATCGGCCGGTTCGGCCAGGGCGGAAGAGGCGTCAAGAAGTTGCAGCACTTTATGGTACTGACGCGTACCCAGCAGGTAGGGGACGATTTCTGTTTGTCCTGCCTGCGATTGTGCAAAGCCGGTGCTTTGGTATTTCCGGGCGGTTTCGGCGGCTTTTTCGCTTTGTCCGTTTTGCAGGTAGTACCAGGCAAGTTTGGAGTAGAGGTAACCGTATTGCTGGTCTATGTATCCGGGCGGCGGTCCGGGCAGCAGGCTCATGCGGCTGATAACGTCGAGACGCTTCTCGCAGAGGGCAATGGCTTCGTCCAAACGCTCGTTTTCGGCCAGATAGGCGGACAAGTCGCCGTAGGAGGTGGATAGTTGGGCCAGTTCGCGCACATTGTCCGTGCCTTGCAGCAGTTCGATGGAACGGTACATGTACCGGAACGCTTTGTCGTCGAGCTTCATGCCTTGATACATGCGGCCCAAAGTGAACAGCAGTTCGCTTTCTTTGGCCTTCTGTCCTTGCTCCTGTGCCAGCTCGATGGCTTCGGTACAGATGCGGATGCCTTCTTCGTATTTGTTCAGGCGGTCGAGGGCGGTGGCGAGCTGCGTGAGGACTTGCAGTTTCCGGAGAGGAGTGTGCTGCACGGAGTCGCTTTGCAGGGCGCGGCGGATGTACCGCTCCTTGAGGTGGTACATACCTTGACGTTCGTAGACTGTGCCGCGCAGCATGTCGATGCGGAATTGCGGCAGGTGGGGAAGACGGCGGGCTTCGGCTTCGTCCAGCAGTGACAGAGCGCTGTCGGGCAGGGTGTAATAGATGCTGCGGATATGCTGTTCGGTCAGCAGGCTGTCGGGCAGGGAAGCGGAGGTTTTGTATCGGTTAGGGGTGCTTGCGGTGGAAAATAGGCTTATGGTGAGTGCCAGAGCAAGATAGAGGGGACGGAAGTAATGTATTTTCTCCATTGTTTATTTTCTCTTTTGTATGGCAAAGATAGGGATTATTTTTATCTTTGCCTGCGTTTATCATAAGAAGTTACTGCAATGAATATATACATAAAATCTGTCATTTTGTCTTTTTTCTTTATATCTGTCGGGGCTCGGGCACAAGAGGCTTCCTTCACTCCGCCTTTTGATTTTCCCATCATTTTCTCCGGTAACTTTGGCGAGATACGTGCCAACCATTTTCATGGCGGACTGGATTTCAAGACCGGTGGCGCCATAGGCAAACCGGTACGTGCGCTGGCGGACGGATATATTTCGCGTATCCGTGTCACCCACGGCTCGGGCTATGTGCTCGATGTGGTGTATGATAACGGCTATACCGCCATCTACCGTCATCTTAGCGCCTTTGTGGGTGAAGTGGCAAAGCGAGTGAAGGCTCTTCAGTACGAAAAGGAAAGCTGGGAAGTAGAGATAATTCCCGAGCCTGCTCCCGTGTCAGATGAGGGAGACGATAGAGATAGAGGCAGTAATAATCTCGGGGTGCATATCTTGGGCGAATATCCCGTGAAAGCCGGTCAGATAATAGCTTTAAGCGGAAACACCGGATACTCTTTCGGTCCGCACCTGCATCTGGATATGATAGAGACGGCTACGGACGAATATATAGACCCACTGCCTTTCTTCATGGACAAAGTGAAGGACAAGACTGCCCCGCGTGCCGAAGGTATCATGTTGTTTCCTCAGCCGGGCAAAGGAGTGGTGGAAGGTAAGCAGACGCGACGGGCTTTTCCGGCACATCCTACGAAACCCATTACCGCCTGGGGATTGATTGGTGCAGGCATCCGTGCTTATGATTATATGGACGGAGTGCAGAATAAATATGGCGTGAAGACGGTGATTCTCGAAGTGGACGGCGAGGAAGTCTTCCGCAGTACGGTAGACCGCTTTGCATACGAGGAAAACCGCTATATCAATTCGTGGACACACGGCCAGTATATGAAGTCTTTCATCGAGCCGGGAAACCACTTACGCATGCTGCATGCATCCAACGGTAACCGTGGACTGGTGGACATCAACGAAGAACGCCCTTACCGGTTTGTCTATACGCTGAGCGATGCGCTGGGAAATACCTCCAAGGTCTGCTTCACGGTGCAGGGGCAGAAGACGACAATTGCTCCGGTGGAACATCGTGAGAAATACGCCCTCAAGTGGGACAAGGTGAACTATCTGCAGGAACCGGGGTTAGAATTGGTCATTCCGAAAGGAATGCTCTACGATAACGTCCTGTTGAACTATTCCGTGCGGGCTGATAGCGGTGATATAGCTTTCACCTATCAGTTGAACGATACCCGCATTCCGATGCACGATGCCTGCGATTTGCGTATCGGCTTGCGCCGGCGTCCGGTAGAGGATATGACCAAATATTATGTGGCGGGCGTAACGGCGCGCGGTGGAAAATACCGCATCGGCGGTAAGTATGAGGATGGTGTCATGAAAGTGCGTATACGGGATTTGGGGACTTATACCGTGGCAGTGGATACGGTTCCGCCGGTGATAACTCCCGTGAACCAAGCCCAATGGGGACGTACGGGAAAAATCATCTTCAAGGCCAAGGACAAGGAAACCGGCATCAATACCTATCGGGGTACGATTGACGGGAAGTAT
>MNQT01000015.1 GCA_001915575.1 Bacteroides sp. CAG:1060_57_27
CGACGAGTATATATCACGACATTATTGATCTTTTATCATGATTTTTGTCAACTAGTGAATTTTTCCCATCATTTCATCATGAATTTTGTCAACTAGGCCTTGAATTCCTTGATTGTCATACTGTATTCTTTTGTGCAAAAGTAACGATATATGATATAAAAGGGCGTAACAATTCCACGGAGGATTGTGACTGTTTTACTGATATATTGCCATAGAATGGCGGATACCTGAAAATGACGGGAACTTATGCCTCCCTGCCCGGCATAAGACAAAAAGGAAGGCCGGCATTTTCGCCAGCCTTCCGGATGAAGTGTATATGGGGTTCCCTGCGGAATATGTCCCGGGGAACCTGTGTGCGGAGGCTACTCGGCAGCCACCTCTTCGGGCCTCATCACGAGTTCGATGAAGTTGCCCGAGTCGATGAGGGCCTTGGCCGCGTCGCGGACCATTTCGGGTGTGAGGGCCTCGACAGCCTGCTCGTAGAGTGTGTCGTAGTCGTCACCGCCGTAGAGGCAGTTGTACATAATGGCGGAAGTCCAGTACGAGAGGTTCTGCCTGCTCTCTGAGAGGGTCTTCTCGAGGTTCTTCTTGGCCTTGTCGAACATCTCGGCGCTGGGGCCGTTCTGTGCCACTTCCTCGAATTCGCTCCTTGCAAGCTCGCGCAGGGCGTCTGCCTGCTCGACATTGGTCTGGAAGACTATCTGGAGAGCTGCGTTCTCGTGGGGCTCCCTCATCACATTGGAGTATGCGCTGGCTCCGTAGGTGCCGCCCTCTTCCTCGCGCAGGGTCTCGGTGTAGATCATGTTGAGGATGTAGGAGAGCGCCTCGTAGCTTACCTCTGCCTGCTCGCTGTAGGGAATGTCGACATTGTATACCTGGGCGACGGTTACCATGGGGGTCTCCATTTTGGTCTTGAAGTCGTTGACTACTTCGCCCGATACCAGTCCGTCGTTGCGGTAGCTCCAGTCGGTAGCCTTCCTTCCCTTGGGAAGGGAGCCGATGTACTTCTCCACGAGGGGAGTGATTTCATCGACATCGAAGTCTCCGGTGATGATCACCACTGCTCCTGCGGCGTCGCCTAGCAGGGCGCGGTAGTTCTTTTCAATGGTCTGAAGGCTAGCCTTCTGCAGCACCTCGTCGCTGATGAGGTGGTTGCGGTTGCCGCTGTAGGCAGTCTTGTAGAGCTCTTCCTGGAGCTTGTAGTTAGGCTGGCCGACGAGGTTGGGCAGTACGGCCTTGATCTGGGCGATGCTCTGGTCGTACTCGTTCTGGTCGAAACGGGGATCCGTGATCAGCAGGTAGGCGAGCTGGAACGCGGTCTCGACATCCTTGACGGTGCTGGAAGCGCTCACTCCGTGGGCGTATGAGCTGATGAAGGGAGTAGCGGACACGTTCTTTCCGGCGAGCATCTTGTTGAGCGTCGTCAGGGGGAACTGCGAAATACCGCAGTTCTGCATGAACAGCGCCCAGATGTTGCTCTCGAACGAGTACATGTCCTCGTCGGAGATGAGGCTCATTCCGCCCTTCTTGTAGAGACGGATGTCGATCCTGTCCTTGTCAAGCTCGGAAGGATAGAGATATACCTTCACTCCGTTGCTCATGGTGAGTTCGGTGCTCCCGAGATAGCCCTCGGAGGTCTTCTTCACCTTGCCGGGCTTTATGGCGCCGGCGTCGAGAAGTTCGGTGGGAATGTCCTCGGCGTTGTCCTGGGCGATGTCGGCATTCCTTACGCTCTCGATGATCCCGAGGATCTGTGCCTCCTCGGGATGCGATACGCCTTCGCGCTCCGGCCCTTCGTAGAGCACCACGAGGTTCTCGTCAGTGATGAGCTGTGCGAGCACCTGGTTGATGAGCTGCGCGTTTATCATGGGCAACAGCTGCTCCATAAGCTCGTACTCGGCCTGGGGCTCCATGTAGGGCTCGTTGTCGAAGAAGTTGTATATCAGAGGATATACGAACTCGCTGTTCTTGCGGGTGTCTGCGCTCTTGACGGCAGCCTCGGCGTTGGAGAGCAGCTGCGACTTGGCCCTGTCGATTTCGCTGTCGGTGAAGCCGAAGCGCTTCATCTTCTCGATTTCGGTCATCAGGGTCTCGAATGCTTCGAGGGAGCTGTCGGCATCCTTGCAGTTCACGCTTCCCATTACCACCTCGCAGGTCTCGCATATCTTGCCGAGGCCGAAGCCGGCCGAGATGAAGTCCGCGTCGGGGGCGGCTCCGAGGTCGGTGAACCTCTCGTTCATCACACGGCTGATGATGCTCTTGATAACCTGGGTGAGGTAGCCTACCGAGGTGCTGTTGAGTTCCTCGGGAGTGGCCTCGCTTTTCCAGAACGCGGTATATGCGATGCTGCTGGTCTCGGGGTCGGTGACTATGCCGATTATGGGCTCCTCATTGTCGGGAATGGGAATCACGGCCTTGGGCTTGGGATTCTCCTGTGCGGGGATGTCGGCGAAGATAGTCTTTATCTTGGCCTCCACCTCGTCTACGTCGACATCACCCACGACGATGAGCGCCTGCAGGTCGGGACGGTACCAGGTATGGTAGAAGTTCACGAGACTCTCGGGCTTGAAGTTCTTGAGGTTCTCCTCGCTGCCGATTATGGTCGTGGTGGCATACTTGGTGTCGCCGAAGATGTAGGGCTTCTGCTTCTCGTTGATTCTCCAGGATGCGTCGTTGCGCGAGCGCTTCTCCTCGAGTATCACTCCGCGCTCCTTGTCGATCTCCTCGGGATCGCAGGTCACGAAATGAGAGTAGTCGTGCATTATCAGCAGGCAGGTGTCCACGACTGTGGGCCTCACTAGGGGAATGTTGTTGAGCAGGTATATGGTCTGCTCCACTCCGGTGGAGGCGTTCACGTTGCCGCCGAATGAGGCGCCTATGCTCTCGAGCCAGTTGAGTATGCTCTTGCCGGGAAAGTTCTTGGTCCCGTTGAAGCACATGTGCTCGAGGAAGTGTGCGAGACCGTCCTGGTCCGGCTCCTCCTGGAGGGCGCCGACATTGGTCGCGAGATAGAATTCGGCCCTGTTCTCGGGGTTGGCGTTGTGACGGATATAGTAGGTCAGTCCGTTGTCGAGTTTTCCCGTGCGCACGGCCGGGTCGTTGGGCAGCTGGGGCAGTTCCTGTCCGGCTGCCAGGGCTGCGATGCCCAGGGACATCGCAGCCACAAAAAGCAGTTTTTTAATAATGCTCATTAGAATATTTTGTTTGGATTTACTTTCCTGCAAGTTTCTTGTAGGTCTCGAGCCTTAGTTTCGCGAACTCCTCAGTCTTTTCGAGCAACTCGGCGGCGTTCTCGGGGAAGAGCTTGTAGAGCGACGCGAAGCGCACCTCTCCCTTGAGGAAGTCCTGGAACTTGCTCCAGTCGGGCTCCTTGGAATCGAGCGTGAACGGGTTCTTGCCCTGCTCCTCGAGGGCCGGGTTGTAGCGGTAGAGATGCCAGTATCCGCATTCTACCGCGAGCTTCTCCTCCTTCTGGCTCAGACCCATGCCGGCCTTGAGACCGTGGTTGATACAGGGAGAGTAGGCGATGATGAGCGAAGGTCCGTCGTAGGCCTCGGCCTCCTTTATGGCGTTGAGGTACTGTACGGGGCTGGCGCCCATTGCAACCTGGGCCACATATACATAGCCGTAGCTCATGGCCATCATTCCGAGATCCTTCTTGCGTATCTTCTTTCCGGATGCCGCGAACTTGGCAATCGCTCCCGCAGGGGTGGACTTGGACGACTGTCCGCCGGTGTTGGAGTATACCTCGGTGTCGAGCACGAGCACGTTCACGTTCTCGCCGGATGCGAGCACATGGTCGAGTCCGCCGTAGCCGATGTCATATCCCCAGCCGTCGCCGCCGAATATCCACTGGCTGCGGGCGGGTATGTACTGCTTGAGCTTGAGCAGGGACTTGCATGACTCGCAGTCGCACTCCTCCAGGAGGGGAACGAGCCTGTCGGCCACCTCGCGCGTGGTAGCGTAGTCGTTGCGCGCTCCGAGCCACTTGCCGAAGAGCTCCTTCATCTCGTCGCTGCACTTGTCGCATCCGAGGGCCTTCTCCATAAGGGAGGCGACGGTCGCGCGTATCCTGTCGGAACCTATGTGCATTCCGAGGCCGAACTCGGCGTTATCTTCGAAGAGCGAGTTCTGCCAGCTGGGGCCGTGTCCGTGGGCGTCCGTGCAGTAGGGCGAAGCGGGGAAGGAGGCACCGTAGATCGAAGAGCATCCGGTGGCGTTGGCGATCATCATGTGGTCGCCGAACAGCTGGGTGATGTTCTTGATGTAAGGGGTCTCGCCGCAGCCCGCGCAGGCTCCGGAGAACTCGAACAGGGGCTGTGCGAACTGTGAGTTCTTGAGGTTCGCCTTGGGGTCGAACGGGGTCTTGTAGCCCACCTTGGAGTTGAGGTAGTCGAAGTTGTCCTGCTCCGCGGTGTTGTCGATATAGGGAGCGAGGCTGAGAGCCTTGTCCTTGGCGAGGCAGACGTCTACGCAGTTGCCGCAGCCGGTGCAGTCGGCGACGGATACCGAAATCGCGTACCTGTATTCCTTGAGGTTCGCCTTGCCGTCGGCCATCTTGATGCCTACGGGCGCTGCGGCGGCCTCGTCTGCGGTGAGCAGGAACGGCCGTATCGCCGCGTGGGGGCAGACGAACGCGCAGGTGTTGCACTGGATACACTTGTCGGGATCCCATACGGGCACGTTGACTGCGACGCCTCTCTTCTCATAGGCTGCGGTGCCTGCGGGCATCGTGCCGTCCTGATAGGGCAGGAACGCGCTTACGGGCAGGGTGTCGCCGCACTGTGCGTTGACCACGTCGGCGATTTCCTTGACGAACGGAGTCGCGAGGCGGCCGGCGTTGTGGTTGATGAACTTGGCGTTGATGCCGGCCCACTCCGCGGGAACCTTGACCTCGACATACTCGCCTCCGCGGTCGATTGCGGCGTAGTTCATGTTCACGACGTTCTCGCCCTTCTTGCCGTATGACTTCAGGGCGGCATCCTTCATGTACTTCACGGCGTCATCCACGGGGATTATTCCGGTGATGCGGAAGAACGCGCTCTGGAGTATCGTGTTGGTGCGTCCTCCGAGGCCGATCTCGGCGGCGATCTTGGTGGCGTTGATTATGTAGAACCTGATCTTCTTGCGTCCTATCACGGCCTTCACGAAGTCGGGGAGCCTCTTTACGGTCTCCTCCTCGTTCCACAGGGAGTTGAGCAGGAAACTGCCGCCCTCCTTGATGCCCTTAAGGACATCGTACTTCTCGAGGTATGAAGGCACATGGCAGGCCACGAAGTCGGGCGTGTTCACGAGGTATGGCGCCTTGATAGGAGCCTTGCCGAACCTCAGGTGCGAGCAGGTGTAGCCGCCGGACTTCTTGGAGTCGTAGTCGAAGTACGCCTGGCTGTAGAGGTCGGTGTGGGTTCCGATGATCTTGATAGTGTTCTTGTTGGCGCCCACGGTACCGTCGGAGCCGAGGCCGTAGAACTTGCACTCGGTCGTGCCCTTCTTCACGATAGACACCTCTGCCTTCGTGGGAAGGCTCTTGAAGGTGACGTCGTCGAGGATTCCGATAGTGAAGTCGCTTTTGGGGTCCTTGCGCTCGAGGTTGTCATATACGGCGATGATCTGGGCGGGTGTGGTGTCCTTTGAAGAGAGTCCGTAGCGTCCGCCTATTACGAGGGGAGCGTTCTCCTTGCCCTGGAAGAGGGCCTTGACATCGAGGAACAGGGGCTCTCCGAGGGCTCCGGGCTCCTTGGTCCTGTCTAGCACCGCGATCTTGCGCACGCTCTTGGGGAGCACCTTGAGGAAGTATTTCTCGGAGAAAGGACGGTAGAGGTGTACGGTCACGACGCCGTACTTGCGGCCGTGGTCGGAGAGGTAGTCTACGGTCTCCTTGATAGTCTCGGTGACGGAGCCCATGGCCACTATCACGCATTCGGCATCCTTCGCTCCGTAGTATTCGAACGGGCGGTACTGGCGGCCGGTGACTTCACCGATCTCGCCCATATAGCGTGCCACGATGTCGGGAACGGCATCGTATACGCCGTTGCGCGACTCTACTGCCTGGAAGTATACGTCTCCGTTCTGGGCGGTGCCCCTCGTCACGGGCGCCTCGGGATTGAGGGCGCGCGAGCGGAAGTTCTCGAGGGCCTTCTCGCTTACCATGGCCTTCAGGTCGGCTTCGTCTATGGCCTCGATCTTCTGGATTTCATGCGAAGTGCGGAATCCGTCGAAGAAGTGCAGGAAGGGAACCGAGGCCTTGATTGCGGAGAGGTGTGCCACTGCCGCGAGGTCCTGGGCCTCCTGTACGGAGCCGGAGGCGAGCATCGCGAAGCCGGTCTGGCGGCAGGCCATCACGTCCTGGTGGTCGCCGAAGATAGAGAGGGCGTGCGACGCGAGGGCGCGGGCCGACACGTGGAATACCGCGGGGAGCATCTCTCCTGCGATCTTGTACATATTCGGGATCATCAGGAGAAGACCCTGTGAAGCCGTGAAAGTGGTAGTGAGGGCACCGGCCTGAAGCGAACCGTGCACGGCGCCGGCAGCTCCTGCCTCGCTCTGCATCTCGGTGACCTTTACGGTCTCTCCCCAGAGGTTCTTCTTGCCGTGGGCGGCCCACTCGTCGACATTCTCGGCCATAGTGGACGACGGCGTAATCGGGTAGATCGCCGCGTGCTCGCTGAACAGGTACGCAATGTTCGACGCAGCCTGGTTACCATCACAAGTGATGAATTTCTTTTCTTTTGCCATGGTGAACAATAATATTTGGTTTTAGTTTGTTTATCTGCTGATTACAGACTATAATTCATAATAGACACAAATATAGTCAAAATTGGGTAATTTTGACTTAAATTCGCATAAAACCATTGCCATTATGATGCCAAAGATCGTATGTGACGACAAGATACCTTTCCTCAGGGGCGTGTTCGAACCCTGGGCCGAGGTCGTGTACCTGCCGGGAGCGGCGATTTCCCGGGCCGACGTGGCCGGTGCCGACGCCCTCGTGACCCGTACGCGCACGTCCTGCACCCGGGAGCTGCTCGAGGGCTCGCGTGTCAGGGTCATAGCTTCCGCGACCATAGGATACGACCATATCGACACCGCCTGGTGCGAAGCGCACGGCATCTGCTGGTTCAACGCCCCCGGCTGCAACGCCTCGTCGGTGTGCCAGTATGTGTGCTCAGTGCTGTGCGTGCTCGCCCGTGACATGGGTCTCGACTTTCGGAAGACGACGCTCGGCGTGGTCGGGGTCGGAAATGTCGGGAGCAGGGTGGCGGCGGCCGCCCGCGCCCTCGGGATGAAGGTGCTGCTGTGCGACCCTCCGCGCGCAAGGCGCGAGGGGGCCGGGGGGTTCACGGATATGGACACGATAGTCGCTCGGAGCGATATAATCAGCCTGCATGTGCCCCTGATACGCTCCGGAGAGGACAGGACGGAGCATCTTTTCGACGCGCGCATGCTGGAGAGCATGCGTCCGGACCAGATTCTGATAAACACTTCCCGCGGGCAGGTCGTCGACTGCCGTGCTCTCAAGGCTGCGCTGGAGGAGTCCCGTATCGCTGCGGCGGTGCTGGACGTGTGGGAGGGAGAGCCCGGAATAGACACGGGTCTGCTCGACGCCGTCGCCATAGGCACGCCGCATATAGCCGGATACAGCGCCGACGGCAAGGCTGCGGGTACTGCGGCCGCAGTGAGGGCAGTGAGCCGCGTGCTCGGACTGCCTGCCGCGGACTGGAGTCCGGCGGAGATTCCCGCTCCGCGCAGGAACCCCGTGCTCGGGCTGGAATGCGGCACCGGTGCCGTCATGGAAACGGTGTCGGAGGCCGTCCTGTATGCCTACGATGTCCGTGAAGACAGCCTGGCGTTGAAAAGATCCCCCGGGCTTTTCGAGAAGCTCAGGGGAGATTATCCTGTGCGGAGGGAACCGTCCGCGTTTGAAGTCAGGCTGTCCGGCGGCGCAGGCGCGGAAGCCGCAAGGGTGCTGTCGGCCCTGGGATTCAGGACCGGAGCGGGCCGTTAGGCGAGGCCGGAAATGGCCACTTCTGCGCCGAGCGAGCCGCTGATGCGCTTCACGAGACCCTGGAGCACTGTGCCCGGACCGAGTTCGATGAAGTTGCCGGCGCCGTCCGCGATCATGTTCTTCACGGACTGGGTCCACCTTACGGGAGAAGTCAGCTGTCTGAGGAGGTTGTCCTTGATGCGGACGGGATCGGTCTCGGGGGCGGCGGTGACATTCTGGTAGATCGGGCAGAAAGGTGCCCTGACCTCGGTCGCGTCGATGGCCTTTGCGAGCTCGGCGCGTGCGGGCTCCATGAGCGGGGAGTGGAAGGCTCCGCTCACGCTCAGGGGGAGGGCCCTCTTCGCACCTGCGGCCTTCATGGCCTCGCATGCCCTTTCTACGGCGTCCTTTTCGCCCGAGATGACCACCTGCCCGTCGCAGTTGTAGTTGGCCGCGATGACCAGGCCCTCGGTATCGGCGCATATCTTCTCGACTGTAGCGGTGTCGAGCCCTATGATCGCCGCCATGAGGCCGGGACGGGCCTCGCAGCACTTCTGCATCTCGACGGCACGCGTGGAGACGAGTCTCAGTGCGTCTTCGAAGCCTACGGCGCCGCAGGCGACGAGGGCCGAGAACTCTCCGAGGGAGTGTCCTCCTACCATGTCGGGCCGGGGCAGGCCTTCGCTGCAAAGGGCGGTGCATACGGAGTGCAGGAATACCGCGGGCTGCGTGACCTTGGTCGCGCGCAGGTCTTCGGCGCTGCCCTCGAACATTATGTCGGTGATGCGGAAGCCGAGTATCTCGTCGGCCTTCTCCATCATCTCCCTTGCCTTGCTGCTGGATTCATATAAGTCTTTTCCCATTCCGGAGAACTGGGCTCCCTGTCCGGGGAATACGAATGCTGTCTTCATATCTGAACATTTTTCTGCAAAAATAGGAAAAATATCGGTATATTTGCAGAATGTACGCCCCCTTAGTTTAATGGATAAAATTTAGGATTCCGGTTCCTACGATAGGCGTTCGATTCGCCTAGGGGGTACTTTTTGATAGCACAACCACAGATGAAGAGCCTCGAAGATTGCAGGAAGGCCATAGGCGAGATCGACGCCAGGGCTGCAGAACTTTTCGAACAGCGTATGCTGGAATGCCGCAGCGTGGCCGAATTCAAGAGGGCTCATGCGCTGCCGGTGGAGGATGCCGCGAGGGAGGAACAGCTGCTGCGCAGGAACGCCTCCCTGATTTCCGACGATACCATACGCGAATATTATGTCAGCTTCGAACGCGAGGTGATCGCGCTTTCGAAGAAGTACCAGGAACGCCTTATGGGGAAGATGAGGGTCGCCTACTGCGGGGTCAAGGGCGCGTTCGCCGACTTTGCGGTAAAGCGCATGTTCCCCGAGGCCGAGGCGGTGGGCTTCTCCGACTTCGCGGACGCCTACAAGGCCTGCGAGGGCGGCGCTTGCGACGCGGTAGTGCTCCCTATAGAGAACAGCTATGCCGGCGAGGTCTCCGCCGTGACCGATCTCATGTTCTCGGGCTCGCTCTATGTCAACCAGGTAGTGGAGGTAGAGGCCGTGCAGAACCTTCTGGGCTGTCCCGGTGCCACCAGGGAGGGCATAAGGGAGGTGGTAAGCCATCCCCAGGCGCTTTCGCAGTGCGCGGCGTACATACGCGAGAGGGGCTATGTCACGCACGGCTGCCACAACACCGCAGCGGCGGCCAAGCTGGTCGCCGAGAAGAACGACCCCACGGTAGCCGCCATAGCGAGCGAGGAGTGCGCGAAGCTCTATTCCCTCGAGGTGCTCGACAGGCGCATCAACGCCGCGAGCGTCAACACCACGCGTTTCGCCGCGTTCAGCCGTTCGCTCAATCCCGATCCGCCGAGACGCAACATGGACAGGCACTTCATACTGATGTTCACCGTGAAGAACGAGGCGGGCTCGCTTGCCAAGACGCTGAACATCATAGGCGCGCACGGCTACAACATGAGCTGCCTCCGCTCGCGTCCGATGAAGGAGCTGATGTGGAACTACTATTTCTATATCGAGCTGGACGGCAATGTCGACACTTCCGAGGGAAGGAGCATGATGCTGGAACTCGGAACGATCTGCGACAAGCTCAAACTCGTAGGCGCCTTCTGAGCATATGAAGAACACGATAGGCAGCAGCGTGCAGCTCACCGTCTTCGGTGAGAGCCACGGCCCGGCGGTAGGTGTCGTGCTGGACGGACTTGCGCCCGGACTCCGCGTGGATACCGCCTTCATCGATGCCCAGCTTTCCCGCCGCCGTCCCTCCGGCCCCACGGACACTCCGAGGGTCGAGAAGGACAGGTATTCGATACTGAGTGGAGTGCGCGGGGGATTCACGACCGGGACCCCTGTCTGCATAAGCATCCCCAACGAGAATGTACGCAGTTCGGACTATCCCGAGGGAATCGCGAGACCTTCGCATGCCGACTATGCCGCATACATGAAGTACCACGGATTCGAGGACGCCCGCGGAGGAGGACATTTTTCCGGAAGGGTCACCGCCGGGATAGTGGCTGCCGGAGCGATCTGCATAGACGCGCTCAGGGGTAAGGGAATACGCCTTGCGACGCACATACTCTCCTGCGCCGGAGTGGATGACAGGGGATTCGGAGGCAGTGTGGACGAGATAGACGCGATCGAGGGCAGCAGCTTTCCCGTGCTGCTTCCCGAGGCCGGGGAGGCCATGACGGACGCGATACTTGAGGCCCGCGCCGAGGGAGATTCCGTCGGCGGTGTGGTGCAGACCTGCATACTCGGCCTGCCCCCCGGTCTCGGCGAGCCGTGGTTCGACTCCCTCGAGTCGTTGATTTCGCATGCTGTATTCTCGATAGGCGGCATCAAGGGCATAGAGTTCGGCGACGGGTTCGCCCTGGCGTCCATGCGCGGTTCGGAGGCGAACGACGCATTCGGCATCAGGGACGGCCGGGTTGTGACCGGGACCAACCGCAACGGAGGCATAAACGGAGGCATATCCAACGGAATGCCGGTATTGTTCAACATGGCGGTGAAGCCTACGCCCTCTATCGCGAAGGTCCAGCAGACGGTGGACTTCATACACGGCACCCCTGCGACCCTCGAATTGAAAGGCCGGCACGACCCGGCGATAGTGCGCAGGGTATGCGTGGTGGTGACGAGCGTAGTCGCGGTCGTGCTCTGCGACATCCTCGCGCAGAGGTACGGCACCGACTGGATAGCTTCTCAGGGAATATGAACGCCCTCTCTCATAAGGACAGGCGGGTGCTGATCGTCGGACTGGGCCTTATCGGAGGCTCTTATGCCCAGGCGCTCAGCCGCGCAGGCTACGAGGTCGGCGGCATTGCCCGTAAGAGGGAGACTATAGACTATGCGCTTTCGAAAGGCTTCATAGGCGAAGGGACGACGGAGGTCACGGAGAATTTCGTGGGCCGTTACGGCACCGTGGTATTCGCCCTGTATCCGCATGTGCTCGTGGAATGGATAAGGCGCTATCAGGGCATGCTCGCCCCGGGGACGCTGATAACCGATGTCACGGGAGTGAAGGTCAGCCTGCTGCGCAGCCTCGCCCCGATACTGAGGAAGGATGTGGAGTTCGTGCCTGCGCATCCTATGGCCGGCCGGGAATGCTCCGGCATAGAGAACAGCGACTGCTCGATGTTCCGCGACGCCAACTTCATAGTGACCCCTGCGGAAGGCAACACCCCGCAGGCCGTGGCCGCGGTGGAGACTCTGGCCCGCGACATGGGCTTCAGGCATATTTCGAGGCTCAGCCCCGAGAGTCACGACGAGATGATAGGTTTCCTCTCGCAGCTGACGCACTGCATCGCGGTGTCTCTTATGGCCTGCAAGGAGTCTTCCCACCTGGTGGACTACACCGGGGATTCGTTCCGCGACCTCACGCGCATAGCGCGCATAAACGAAGACATGTGGTGCGAGCTCTTCATGGACAACCGGGACGAACTCCTGTCGCAGATGGACCTGTTCCTCGGCAAGTTCACCGAGCTGCGCGAAGCCCTGCGCTGCGGCGACGAGGAATCCATGAAGGCGATGATGCGCCTCTCCACCTCGAGACGCGCTCTGTTCGACAGGCAGAAGGAAATAGAAGAAGGAGACTGAATATGAACATGATTTTCAAGCGCAAGCTCATCATCCCCCAGGAAATCAAGGAGATGTATCCCGTTTCCGGGGAGGGCCGGCTTGCAAAGGGCCGCAACGACGAGGCCATAGCCGACATATTCACCGGCCGCAGCGACCGTCTGCTGCTGATAATAGGCCCCTGCTCGGCCGACAGGGAGGATGCGGTGATAGACTACATCTGCCGCCTGCGCATCGTGCAGGACAAGGTCGCCGACAAGATACTGATAGTGCCCCGCATATACACCAACAAGCCACGCACCACCGGCATAGGCTACAAGGGCATGCTCCACCAGCCCGATCCCGGAGCCAGTTCCGACATGCTCAAGGGACTGATTTCCATACGCAAGCTGCACATGAGGGCGCTCAACGAAACCGGTTTCTCCTGCGCGGACGAGATGCTCTATCCGGAGAACCACAAGTATCTCTCCGACCTGCTGTCGTATGTGGCCGTGGGCGCGCGCTCCGTCGAAGACCAGCAGCACAGGCTCACCGCGAGCGGCCTCGACATCCCCGTGGGCATGAAGAACCCTACGGGAGGCAACCTCGGCGTGATGATGAACGCGCTGCAGGCCGCGCAGAGCCCGCAGACCTTCATCTACCGCAACTGGGAGGTCGAGAGCAGGGGCAACCTGCTGAGCCATGCCATACTCAGGGGCTATGTGGACGCGAGGGGCAACAACCACCCCAACTACCACTACGAAGACCTGGAGATACTTTGCGGCCTCTATGCCGGGAGCGGCCTCAGGAATCCGGCGGTCATAGTGGACACCAACCACTCCAATTCCGGCAAGAAATACCTCGAACAGATAAGGATAGCTAAGGAGGTGCTCCACAGCACACGCTGCAATCCCGACATATACCGGCTCGTCAAGGGCCTGATGATAGAGTCCTATATTGAGGACGGCTGCCAGAAGGCGGGGGAGGGCGTGTACGGAAAGTCGATAACCGACCCCTGCCTCGGCTGGGAGAAGACGGAAAGGCTCATCTACGACCTTGCGGAACTCAGATAACCAGATACGGATATGTTCAGACTCGGAATCATAGGAGCCGGCTGGATAGCCGACAAAATGGCGGAGGCGCTCGCCCCGCTCGAAGACTATTGTGTGCATGCGATAGGCTCGAGGAGCCTCGACAAGGCCCGGGAGTTCGCCCGCAGATGGGACATCCCCAAGGCTTACGGAAGCTACGACGAAGTCGTGGACGACCCCGACGTGGACCTCGTATATATCGCCACCCCGCACTCCCACCATTATCCCCACGCGATGCTCGCACTGCAGCACTCCAGGCCCGTGCTCGTGGAAAAGGCCTTCACGGCCAACGCAGCCCAGGCTGAAAGGCTGCTGGACGAGGCGCAGCGCCGCGGGCTCTTCATCACCGAGGCTATCTGGACGAGGTACATGCCGCTTTCGCATAAGGTGAAGGAACTGATGGAAAGCGGCGCCATAGGGGAGCCCCGCGTACTTACCGCGACGCTCTGCTACATGATGGAGCACAAGGAGAGGATCGTGCGTCCGGAGCTTTGCGGCGGGGCGCTGCTCGACCTCGGGGTGTATGCCCTGAACTTCGCGAGGATGTATTTCGGAACGGACATAACCCGCACGGTGAGCAACGTGCTGCTCGGCCCGACGGGCATGGACATGCACGAGTGCATATCGCTCAGCTACGCCGGAGGCAGGATGGCCAACCTTCAGGCCGGAGCGCTGTGCCTTAACGACCGCCAGGGCATAATCAGCGGCACCGAGGGGTATATCAGGGTAGACAATATCAACTGTCCCGAGCGTGTGGAGGTATGGCGCGACTACGAACTCGTGCAGAGTTTCGGAAAGCCCGAGGGCATGGTCAACGGTTACGAGTACCAGGTCATGGAGTGCCGCCGCTGCATCGGTGAGGGACTGACGGAATCTCCCATGATGCCCCACGCCGAGACGCTCTCGATAATGCGCCAGATGGACGCGCTCCGCAAGGAGTGGGGTATGGTATATCCTATGGACAGGGACTGAAAATCCTTTGGTTATGATAGATTTCAACTATTATGCTCCGACGCGCGTACTGCTGGGGCGCGGCAAGGAGGACGAAGTGCCCTCGCTCGTGAGGGAATACGGCGGAAGCAGGGTGCTCGTGCATTACGGAGGGGGAAGCACCGTCAGGTCCGGGCTGCTCGCCCGGATCGAGTCCGGTCTCAAGGCTGCCGGAATAGAGTATGTCACCCTCGGAGGAGTGGTTCCCAACCCCCGCCTGAGCATGGTGCACAAGGGGATCGCGCTCTGCCGCGAGCAAGGCGTCGACTTCCTGCTCGCCGTGGGCGGAGGTTCGGTCATAGATTCCTGCAAGGCCATAAGCATGGGATATTCCTATGACGGCGACGTGTGGGACTTCTATGACGGCAAGGCCGTGCCCTCGAGCTGGCTTCCTGTAGGCTGCGTGCTCACGATTCCCGCCGCAGGCAGCGAGATGAGCGACAGCAGCGTCATCACCAACGACGCCCTCGGGCTCAAGAAAGGCTATAACACCGACGGATACCGCTGCCGGTTCGCCGTAATGGATCCGGAGTTGACCTATACCCTGCCCGCATGGCAGACTGCCTGCGGTGCAGTCGACATAATGATGCACACCATGGAGAGGTATTTCTCCAAAGGAGAGGACATGGCCGTCACCGATGCTCTCGCCGAAGGCCTGCTGCGCACCGTGCTGAATGTCGCCCCCAAGGTGCTCGCCGACCCCTGCAACTATGAGCTGCGTTCGCAGCTGATGTGGGCTTCGAGCCTTTCGCACAACGGGCTTACCGGTTGCGGGCTCACCGGCGACTGGGCTACGCACAAGCTCGAGCACGAACTCAGCGGCATGTTCGACGTCAGCCACGGGGCAGGACTCGCGGCCGTATGGGGAAGCTGGGCCAGGTATGTCATGGATGCCGACCTGCCGAGGTTCGTGCGCTTCGCCGTTAACGTCATGGGCGTGGAGCAGGATTTCCGCTCGCAGGAGGCCACGGCCGAGGCGGGGATATGCGCCCTGGAGGACTTCTTCCGGAGCCTGGACATGCCGGTCAGCATACACGAACTCATAGGAAGGCAGATTACCGACGCCGAGATCGAGGAAATGGCAGACAAGTGCAGCCGCGGAGGGACATTCGAGATAGGCGGCATGAAGCGCCTGGGACGCGCGGATATGGTGAACATCTACAGAATGGCGGTATAGCCTGCTCCGGGTCGCGGTATGATTTTCTATTATTCAGGTTGCGGCAACAGCCGTTTCGTCGCGGAGAGCCTTTCAAAGACGCTCGGAGAGGAACTCGTGTATATTCCCGAGGCCGCCCGCGAGGGAAGGTTCGGCTGGACCCTGAAGGAAGGCGAACGGCTCGGCTTCGTATGTCCGGTGTACTGCTGGGCTCCGCCCCGTCTGGTGCTGGACTTCGTCCGCAGGCTGGCGTTCCGTGGAAAGCCGGGCTACTGCTGGCTCGCTCTGACCTACGGCGACAGCGCGGGTTACTCCGTGGAAGTCTTCAGAAAGGCTCTTATGAAGGTCGGGTTGAGGCTCGACGCCTCTTTCGGCTTCGTGATGCCCGAGACCTATGTCAACATCAAGGGCATGAAGCTCGACACTCCGGAGGGTGCCCGCGACAAGATCGGCAGGACGCGCGGAGAGCTGCCTCGTGTCGCCTCCCTGATAAGGGACGGCGCGACGGCCGACGAGGTGTTTAAGGGCCGCATGGCGTGGCTGTATACCTATGTCGTCAGGCCTCTTTTCTACCGTTTCCTCGTTACCGACAGGCCGTGGCACACCACTGACGCGTGCACCGGCTGCGGCCTGTGTGCGAAGGTCTGCCCGCTGCACAATATCGTCATCGAGAACTCGCGACCGAAGTGGCTGGGAAACTGCACGACCTGCAACGCCTGCTATAACTATTGTCCTGCCAACGCCATACGCTTCGGCAAGGCGACGGAGGGCAAGGGACAGTATCATTTCACGGAAAATGTGTAACTTTATGCCCGATCAGGACTGGACAGATGGCAGGATGTAAGAAAGGCGCTCCCGACGCCATACTCGTACACGGGGCAAGGGTACACAATCTCAAGAACATAGATGTCCGGGTTCCGCTGGGCGAAATCGTAGGCATAGCCGGGGTCTCCGGCTCCGGCAAGTCCTCGCTCGCTTTGGGCGTGCTGTATTCGGAGGGCTCGAGACGCTATCTCGAGTCGCTCTCTACCTATACGCGGCGCCGCATGACGCAGGCCGCGAGGGCTGATGTGGACGAGGTGCTGTATGTGCCTGCCGCGCTGGCCATGCACCAGCGGCCCTCGATTCCCGGGATACGCAGCACCTTCGGTACGGGTACGGAACTTCTCAACAGCCTGAGGCTGATATACTCGCGCCTTGCAAGCCACAGATGCCCGAACGGGCATTATCTCGAGCCCTCGCTGAAGGTGGCGGCGGGACAGGAACTCGTATGCCCCGAGTGCGGCGCGCATTTCTTCGCCCCGTCGGCCGAGGAGCTCTCGTTCAACAGCCAGGGTGCCTGTCCGGAGTGCGACGGTACGGGATTCGTGCGCAGGGTCGACGAGTCGACACTCGTGCCTGACGAGTCGCTCAGCATAGACGAGGGTGCCGTAGCGCCTTGGAACACGCTGATGTGGTCGCTGATGACAGACGTGTGCCGCGAGATGGGCGTGCGTACCGACGTCCCTTTCAGGGAATTGACGCCCAAGGAGCGTGATATAGTCTTCCACGGGCCCGCCGAGAAGAAGCATATCTTCTACAAGTCCAAGACCACGAACCAGGCGGGAGAGCTGGACTTCACATACTATAACGCCGTCTACACCGTCGAGAACGCTCTCGCGAAGGTCAAGGACGAGAAGGGGATGAAGAGGGTCGAGAGGTTCCTGAAGACCGAGGAGTGCCCGAACTGCGGAGGGTCGCGTCTCAGCGCGGCGGCGCGGGCTCCTCTCGTAAGGGGGATTTCGCTTGCCGACGCCTGCCGGATGACCCTTTCCGAACTCGTGGAATGGGTGCGCGGAGTGCCGGACACCATGCCGGAGGAGATGCGTCCCATGGCACGGAACATCTGCGAGTCGCTGCTCGATGCCTCGAGGAGGCTTCTGGACCTCGGAGTGGGCTATCTGAGCCTCGACCGCGCGGCCTCGACGCTTTCTACAGGTGAAAGGCAGCGCATGCAGCTCGCCCGTGCCGTGAGGAACCGTACGACGGGGGTGCTCTATGTGCTCGACGAGCCCTCAATAGGACTGCATCCTGCGAACATAGCCGGACTTGCCGGGGTTATGGAGGATCTCGTCGCCGACGGCAATTCGGTCGTGCTCGTGGACCATGATACCCAGGTGCTGCGCGGAGCTGACCATATAATAGAAATGGGCCCTGGTGCCGGTTCTTCCGGCGGGCAGGTGATTGCCGAGGGCACGCTGCGCGAGGTGGAATGCAATCCGGCGTCGAAGATCGGGCCTTTCCTCTCGGGAGAGGCCGAAATACGCGTCCGAAGCCGCTGCTCTGCCGCCGGACTTTTCGAGAAGGGCAGGATACACCTTTCTACGGATGCGATACATACGGTGAAGCCGCTCGAAGCCGACATCCCCAAGGGGAGGCTGACCGTGGTGACCGGAGTCTCAGGCTCCGGAAAGACGACTCTCGTGCTCGAGAGCCTGATTCCGGCACTGAAATCGAAGATATCCCGGACTGCCCTGCCCGGACATGTGCGGAGCGTGGAGGCGGAAGGCATACGCCAGGTGAAGCTGATAGACGCGTCTCCGATAGGGATCAACGTGCGTTCGACCGTAGCGACCTATGCCAATGTGCACGACGAACTGCGCAAGGTCTACGCCAGGACTCCGGATGCGCGCAGGCTCGGTTTCAAGGACGGGGATTTCTCATACAATACGGGGCGGCTGCGCTGCCCGACCTGCGACGGCACCGGCATAATCAGCCTCGACGTGCAGTTCCTGCCGGATGTGGACATACCCTGCCCCGACTGCCGCGGTTCGCGCTATTCCAGGCAGGCCTTCCTCGTGCGGCGCGAGAACGAGGCGGGCGAGTTCCACTCTCTGCCCGAGCTGATGGCAATGGACGTGAACGAGGCGCTCGCTGCCTGCGGCGACCTCAAGACCGTGAGCCAGAGGCTGAAGGTGCTCCGAGATCTCGGTCTCGGCTATCTCACCCTCGGGGAGCAGACGCCGGGACTCTCCGGCGGCGAGGCACAGAGGCTCAAGCTCGCGAGCGAGATGGGCCGCGGCCAGGACGACTCGCTGTTCGTCTTCGACGAGCCTACGATAGGCCTGCATCCCTCCGATGTGCAGACCCTGCTGCAGGTGTTCCAGACACTTGTCGACCACGGCGCCACGGTCATAGTTATCGAGCACGACCTCGATGTGATACGCAATGCCGACTATATAGTCGACATGGGCCCGGGCGGCGGAGAGGAGGGCGGACGGATAGTGGTGGCCGGAACCCCAGAGCAGGTGAGCGCCTGCCCCGGGAGCGTCACGGGAAAGTATATCTGATCATGCGTACCCTCGGCCGCAACATGGCGTGGATGCTCAAGAGCTTCGCGTCTTCAGGCCTTCCCCTGCCGGAGAACGAAGAGGGCGCCGTTACGAGTTTCATAAGGTGACGACAAGCGCCTGCTGGTAGTCCCCGGAGCCTGCATGCCGACCTCTACGACAATCTGGAAAGATACCTTTCGATGCGATACGGGTGTTCCTGAGGAACTATCTCGGGGAAAGGATATGATTAGGAATTTACATGGAGAATAGCTATATTAGTCGTTCATTTTCTTAAATAAAGGTATAAGATGAACAGAATTTCCTTTGTTGCCGCGTTGTCTTGCGCGGCTCTGTTGGTGGTGGGGGTAGGCTGCAAGCCTGCATCTACTGTCCCAGAAGTTAGTGTTACCGTAGGTGAAGTCACGTCTAGTTCGGTTTCGTTCTCCGTATCTGCCGTGAATGCGGCGGAGTGTTTCTATGAGGTCCTTGAAGGAAGCGGTGCGGCGCCGGATGCCATGGAGGTTATCGAGAACGGTGTTCCTGTCGACCTTACGGTATCTTCCGATGTGACGGTAGAAGGGCTGGAGGCTTCCACGGAGTATCTCATAGTTGTTGCAGTCAGGTCCGGCGACGGCCAGACAGCACTTGGAAGTGTCGAGGCCACTACCGGGGCCGAGCCTGCAGTCGTGCTCGACAGTGCCAGCGGCAGACATTACGGCAGCACCAACAACTGGAACTTGACGTTGCGCGGAACAGTAGATGCCGTGGAATACGAAATATCTCTCGACCTCTATGATGACGATTCTATCGATGCCGGTTATCTTACCGCGGGCGAGTATACGGTTTCCGACGGGACGGAAGACGGCGACCTGAATATCGACTACAGTTCCGTAGACTTGTACGTAACGGAGGACGACGCCTGGACGAATTATCACTATACCCTGGTTTCCGGAACTCTGGACGTAGATATTGTCGACGGGGAATATTCTTTCCGTCTCGATGCCGTAGTGTCCGACGGAAATACTGAAAGCAGCCTTACCGTCGTATACGACGGGCCGGTGGACGGAATAGAGATAGCCGGGTAGGTATGAGGTTGTGTATCTTTGCAGTTGCGACGGCATTGTGCCTTGTTGCCGCATCATGCGATAAGGGCGGGGGAACCGTTCCCCCGTTCGTTCCTGAAGGACATAACCTTTCTGCCGACGGTGCGTTTGCGAACAGCTATATAGTGGAAGAGGGCGGAGAGTACTGCTTCGAGGCAAGACGTGTGGACGGTTCTCCGGTGGATGGCATTGCCTATGCCGACTGGATATGGTCGACTGACGACGTGAGGCCGGAAGGACTCGTAAGCGATGTCAGCTACAATGACGGATATATCTGTCTTACCGCCGTGCAGGGGAAGGGAAATGCTGTCGTCGGTGCATTCGATGCTGACGGGAAGGTTCTGTGGAGCTGGCATCTGTGGTTCACTGAGCAGCCCGCCCTCCAGACCCTCGACAACGGTGCCGTCTTCATGGACAGGAACCTCGGCGCCATGAGCGCGGAGCCTGAAGATGTCGAGCTGACCTATGGACTGAAGTACCAGTGGGGAAGGAAAGACCCTTTTTATGGAGGAGGCTCCAATGAAGATGCATCGTCCGTGTTTTCCGAGGCGCGTGCTGCGACCGTGTTCAATCCTGACATCGAAGGTTTCGGCTGGACTGCGGAAAAGAAGTCCCCCTCGAACGGAACGGTGGAATTTGCCGTGGCCAACCCTACCGTATTCATCTATACGGACAAGGGCGAGGACGGCTGCGACTGGCTGCTCGAGCGTGACGACTATCTGTGGAATGATCCGCTGACTGACGGAAAGACCAATTATGATCCCTGCCCTGCCGGATACCGCGTGGCTTACGACGGTGCATGGGAGGGCTGCGGCTACTGGAACGTGGACGACGATGCCGAAAACGGAGGCCGTACGCATGTGACGGAGGCCGGAGAGCACATCTGGTGGCCGCTGGACGGTACAAGATGGGGCGATGCCGATGCCGGAAGGCTCGGCTATGTCGGTCTTTACGGTGTCGGAGCGATCTGGATGCGTACTACGGTCGGCTGCGGTTATAACGCCAGCTGTTTCTATTACCATCAGGGAACCTATCTTGGCAGCAGCTATGCGATGTACCGTGCCTACGGAGAATCCGTGCGCTGCGTGAAGGAATAGGATTCTATGGAGGCAGACCGGACTTCCTGATGCCTCAGATTACCGTGCTTTCGGAGAAGTAGCGGTCCCTAAGTGGCTTCACGACTTTCTTGCCCTTGAGAGTGACTTCTCCTCTGAGCCTTATGTCTTGGGACGAGGCTCCTACCTTGATTGTGAAGGTGCCGGGAGTGATATTCCACTGCCTGGTGCCTTCATTGCTGTAGTAGCCGAACTGTTCGGTGTAGAGTCTTACCTTGACGGTCCTGCTCTCTCCCGGTTCGAGCGTCACCCTGTCGAAACCTTGGAGCTGTATGGGCCGCAGCGGCTGGGATGCGTCGGTGGGGGAGATGTATATCTGCACTATCTCGTCGGCCTTGACGGAGCCGGTGTTCTTCACTTCGAACGATAGGCTTACCGACTCGGAGCCGGTCGAGGTCTCGCGCTCGAGCGAGAGATTCGAGTATTCGAAGCTGGTATAGCTCAGGCCGAATCCGAAAGGCCATGCCACGCGCGGGTCTTTCTCCGCGGAGTAGTTGTAGCACAGCGGCTCGTAGACTTCGGTGTTAGGATAGCTTACCGACAGTTTCGCGGAAGGGGAGATGTGTCCGTAGAGTATGTCCGCTACCGCGTTTCCGCCCTCCTCGCCAGGATACCAGGCCTGGATGACAGCGGCGCACCTCTCGGCTATTCCGGAAATCACCTGCGCGCGGCCTCCGAACACTACCAGCACCACCGGTTTGCCGGTTGCGAGCAGTTCTTCCACGTACTGTTCCTGCTTCCCGGGAAGGCGCAGTCCGTCGCGGTCGCGGTTCTCGCCGCAGAGCATGACGTTCTCGCCCATCGCTGCGACTATCACGTCGGACTGCCTTGCCATCGCGAGGGCTTCTGCCTTGTCGGTCTTCTCTCCTGAGTCGACCCTGCGGCTGAGCATGGAGCGCTGGCGTGCGCGCTGGTCGCCCGCGTCGGTATATCTGGTCTCGAGCCCTTCGGTCCAGTCGCAGCCGCGCGAATAGAGTATCTCGAACCCGTCGGGCCTGCGTGACTGCATTCCGTCGAGCAGCTTTGCGATATAGGGGTGTCCCGGGTCTGTGTCCCATTTCCAGAAATAGGCCATCGAGGGGAACGAGTAGTCTCCGCACATTGCCCATATCGAGTTCGCGTTGGGTCCTGTGAGGAATATCTTTCCGCCGCCCTTCAGGGGCAGGATACCGTCGTTCTCGAGCAGCACTATCGACTGCGACGCTATATCGTATGCGGTGCGGCGTTCTTCGGGGGTGTCCATGGCGAGCTTTCCGCCGGCGTAGAGGTAGGGCTCGGCGTCCAGGAGTCCGGCGCGGAACTTATAGCGTAGCACATCTTTCACCGCGCGCTCGAAGGCTTCGGGGGATGCGAGCCCCTTGTCGAGGGCCTCCTGCAGGTGCGCGTAGTTGCTTCCAGTTGGAAAGTCCGCGTCATTGCCGGCGTTGATTGCCGCCGCGGCCTTCTCGGCGGGAGTATCCGGCCCGGGTATCTGGTCGATTGCGGTGTAGTCGCTCACGACCATGCCGTCGAATCCGAGATAGCCGCGCAGTATGTCGGTGAGTATCTCGCTGCTGGCTACGCACTTGGTGCCGTGGAACTCATGGTAGCCGGGCATCAGGGCCTTGCTTCCGGCGAGGCGTATCATGGTCTCGTGGGGCAACAGTATCTCCTCCATAAGTTCTTTCTCCCGGGCATCGCCGCCCCCGCCGTATCCGAGGTAGTGCTTGGAGCAGGCTCCGACGCCTTTCCTGAGATCGCCCTGCTGCAGTCCCCTTACGAACGCAGTGCCCATTACGGCGGAAAGGTAGGCGTCCTCGCCGTATGACTCCTCAAGCCTGTTGAAGCTCGGGGTGCGGCAGACGTCGACCATGGGCGAGAGCGAGAGCACTCCGCCCATCCTGCGCAGCGCGGTTCCCGTCTGGAGGGTCTTCAGTTCCGCGAGCTCGGGATTGAACGAGCAGGCCTGACCTATCTGCTGGGGATAGATAGTGGCGTCCTGGGTGTTGATTCCCGAGAGCACCTCCTCGTGGAACAGGGCGGGGATGCCGTTGGGAGTGTTGTGCATTAGCCAGTCCTGCACGGCGGCCACGCGGTCGCGCAGCTCCTCCGCGCTCATCGACTTCTGGCTCGCATACTGCGAGAAGTGTCCGATTCCGTAGGGAATCAGTTCGGCACATTTCGCCGTGTCGAGATTCCCGTCCCCGTCGAAGAGTGCGTCCATGTAGGTGCTCCTGAGCTGGGCTATCCTCTCTTCCTGCGGCATCCTGTCGTAGAGCCTGTCGATCTGCCTTTCCATTCTGCTTTCCGAATTGCCGCAGCCTGCCATGGCGAGCGCCGCGAGCATGATTGAAGTAGGTGTGGTCTGCTTTTTCATATCGTCATGGTTAAATCGGGTCCGTGTTTGCTGCCTACTCCCTTACGCAGCGCAGCGACATGCCCTGGGAGCGGGAGTCCTTGCTGACCAGGTTGAAGAAGCGTCCGTCGATTATGAACTTGTACTGGCCGTAGAGGTCGGGGTGTGCCGGATCCTTGGAGGCATCTCCTTTCGTGCCTATCCACAGGCCGCTGTATTCGTACCCCTCGTTGTAGTCGAGTCCGCCGGACGCATATACCCTCGTACCGGTCGCGGGGAACCATATTCCGTCGTAGTCGGCTCCCTGCCCCTCGGCGTCCCATACTATCTTGTCATAGGTCAGGTAGTCGTAGGGCGTGTTGCCCTCTGCGTCGCATACGGGAACCTTGTATCCGGGAGGGCAGGGGTCGTAGACGCTCTTCGTCATGCTCTCGCCTCCCCAGCGGTCGTCGTCGGATTCATCGCTCCAGTCCTTGGTAGCGTATGCCAGTCCGGTGTAGAATACCTCTGGATTGAGGATAGACTTCTCTACCGTTCCCTCTCCCTGTGCAAGCTCCCGGAACTTGGGAAGTTCGTTCCCGTCCATGTCGTAGTAGACCGGCTCGCCGTCCTGCACATAGCTGTAGTCATCGTTCTGAATGGTATATGAAACTGTCGCCGGGAACGGATCCTTCCTTCCCCACTGGTAGAGCATGCCGTACGAGTCAGGGTCTCCGTGCGTGGTGTTCAGCGCACCGAGGTTGCGGTCCATGAAGGTCCATGTCGTTCCGGCGGCGTTCGGCTCGGTCGTGAAGTCCGAGTCAGAGGGCCTGTAGTCCGTTATCCACAGATGCCAGCTCCAGAGTATGTTCCCCTCGGCGTCGGTCGCCGCGACGAGGGCGTTCCCGTCTATGCTTGAAGTCTGGACTACGATACCCTTCTCTATAGATGAATATTCGAGCTGCTTCACCAGGCCTTTGGCGCTCTGCCATACCAGCTCCGCTGAGGCGACTTCGCCTACGGGCTCCGCCGAGTTGCCCTTGACTGAGGCGTCGAGCACCGATACCGAGCCGGGCTGGACTATGTAGCAGTTGGCCGTTCCTGCGGCGGACAGGTTGGTTGCGTCTGAGGGGATGGCCGGGTCTGTCCAGGGACCGGTGGCCTTGTTGCAGGAACTTGAGAGTACGGCGAACGCGAGCGTTGATGCTGCGGCCAATGTCGTGAGTGCATGTTTCATGATGCTGGCTGTTTGATTTATTGGTAATAACGGCTTGTAAGGTATGCAGAAAACTGGAGAATAGCAAGTCCCGGTGTATCTTCGCCGTGTTTTCAGAGACTGCAGAAGAAGGTGACGAGCACGGGAGTCGCGATTTCGAGCATCATCCCGTGGACCAGGGCTGCTGGGACTATGTCGGATCCGGCGCTGCGGCTGATTGCAGGCAGGGCTGAATCCATTGAAGTGACGCCTGCCGCCACGACGGGAGCCGTCCTGCCGCACAGCCTCATCAGCAGGGGTGCTCCTGCAATGGAGAGTATCTCTCGCGCCATATTGGTCATGAGGGCCAGGGCGGCGAGCGTGGCGGCACCGTCTGGGCCGAGCGAGGCTTCCTTCATTCCGGATATTATGACAGACGACAGGGAATAGTAGCCGAAGCCGCAGCCCACGGTTATGCAGTCTTTCGTGCTCCACTCGGAGATAGCGAGGCCGGCAAGGGCCGAGAACAGTATGGTTCCGACGACAGTGCAGACCGGGAGCATCAGTATGCGCGGAGTGAGGCTTTTCCTGACCTTTGCCAGGCCGCCGTCCGCACCAAGTCCGAGTCCCACCTGGAAAATCAGTACATAGAGTATGAGCTGAGCCGCCAGCCCTATATCCCAGCTGTCGGGCAATAAGCCCGAGAAGCCTGTCAGCACTCCGGCTACAAAGAGTCCCAGGGCAATGAACGTGCCATTCATGGCCTGCCCTCCTTTCTTTCCGGGAAGAACCGTCCTGCGATGAGTACTGCGAGTATGCTGCCCGCAATTCCTGCGGAGGCGAGCAGCAGCGCCTGGAGGCCGGTCTCTCCCAGCCGGGACATTATTCCGGGGTTGGTGCCGACGGACAGTCCCAGCACGAACAGCATCGCGTAGACTGTGTACTGCAGGGCGCCTCCGAAGCGCCTTACTATGTTTATCCTGCGCAGCAGCAGGCCCAGAACGGCCCCGGCTGCCAGTACAGACAGTATCTTGAACATATTATCCGTATCGATGTTTATGGTAAGGGCCTGCAAAGTTAGAATAAAATGCGTATATTCGCACCGTACTAAAAAGGTGGTGCCGGGCGGCGCAGTCTTGCCTTCGGCTGAGAGGATACACTTCGCACCAGTACGGATAATGCCGACGCTGGGAATTTTTAGTGGCTTTCTTTCCTTATGGTCAGTGCATGTCCGCGCGGCCGCCTTCCGAAGTACGGGCTTAATGAACCGTCAGATGAAGAAAAGATATGTATCCGCGCTCTCCATAGCCGGATCCGACCCTTCCGGAGGTGCCGGCCTGCAGGCCGACCTCAAGACATTCTCGGCGCTCGGAGTATACGGCGCCACTGCCGTTACCGCCGTCACGGTGCAGAATACCGTGGGGGTCAGGTATGTGCATGCCCTGCCGCCGCAGGCCGTATACGACCAGATTGCCGCGGTGATAGAGGACATACGCCCCGATGCGGTGAAGGTAGGCATGGTGAACGATGCCGCCACGCTGGATGCGGTAGTAAGGGACCTTGAGACATACAGGCCCCGCCATATAGTCGTGGATCCGGTAATGGTCTCCACGAGCGGCTGTGCCCTGATGCAGGCTGACGCGCTCAGGCTGATGAAGGAGAAGCTTCTGCCCATGGCGGATATCGTGACTCCGAACCTCCCCGAGGCGTTCACCCTCGCGGGCGACGGAGCCGGATCGCAGGACGGGGGAACGGTGCGTCTCGGGACATTCGATGCCGGAGACACGGACAGGGCTGCTGAGCGCATACTCGGGCTCGGCGTGAGGGCCCTGCTGATAAAGGGAGGCCATGCGCAGGGCAGCACCAAGACGGACTGCCTCTATACGGCTGACGCGTCCGGCGTGAGGAAGGCCGTTCTGTCCGCTCCGTCGGTGGATACCGTGAACACGCACGGCACGGGCTGTACCCTGTCGTCCGCCATTGCTGCGATGCTTGCCCGCGGGCTCGACATGGAGAGCGCGGTCCGCTGCGCCAAGGAATATCTGCACCGTGCGCTCGTGACCGGAGCAGGTGTCGTGATCGGAGAGGGGCACGGCCCGGTAGACCATTTCTTCGCCGGAGGGGGATTCCTGCGCCGGGATCTTCTCAAAGTGATGCCGGAAAGCGTGAGGGAACTCGCGAGGATGCAGTTCATAACGCATTTTACGGACAGATATTCCTACTACGATTCGGCCGTGCTGGCTCTCGAGGGCGGCTGCCGCTGGATCCAGCTGCGCATGAAGGACGCTTCCGCAGACGAGCTCGAGAGCACGGCGAGGCGCATACTTCCGCTGTGCCGCAGCTGCGGCGCGGTATTCATCGTGGACGACAATCTCGATGTCGCGCTCCGCACCGGAGCGGACGGAGTGCATCTCGGCAAGAACGACATGCCGGTGGACGAGGCGCGCAGGCTTGCCGGAGACGGCTTCATAATAGGCGGTACCGCAAATACCTTCGACGATGTATGCCGGCTCGTCTCGCAGGGCGCCGACTACATAGGCTGTGGCCCCTTCCGCTTCACCTCCACCAAGAAGAACCTCTCCCCGGTGCTCGGCCTTGAAGGCTACAGGGACATCGTGGCGCGGATGAGGCGCGGCGGTATAGGCATACCGTTGGTGGCCATAGGCGGCATCGCCTGCGGAGACATAGCGGAAATCCTCGGCACGGGAGTCTCGGGCATAGCCCTGAGCGGAAGCGTGCTGCGTGCCGCCGATCCTGCCGGAGAGATGCGCAGGGTCGCGGATACTGTGGTCAGAACGACAGAAAACATTCATAACGATATATGGACAGCAAGATCAGAATAACTTATCCCGAGTCGGAGAAGGTATACCTCAAAGGCAGCATACATCCCGACATCAGGGTCGGCATGCGCCTCGTGCACCAGATGCCGACCGTGACGATGGAGAACGGGGTGCGCAAGGAGCACCCGAACCCCCCGGTCTATGTCTACGACACCAGCGGACCATACAGCGATCCCGCCGTCGACATAGACCTCAGGAAAGGCCTTCCCAGGCTGCGCGAGCCGTGGATACTCGGGCGCGGAGGCGTCGAGAGGCTGAAGGAGATATCTTCGGAATACGGACGCATGCGCCGTGACGACCGCTCTCTCGACCACCTGCGCTTCGAGCACATTGCCCTTCCTCTGAGGGCGAAGGAGGGGTGCCAGGTAGGCCAGATGTACTACGCCAGGCAAGGCATAGTGACTCCCGAAATGGAGTATGTGGCGATACGCGAGAACATGAACTGCGCCGAGCTGGGCATAGAGACGCACATAACGCCCGAGTTCGTGCGCGACGAGGTGGCCGCAGGCCGGGCGGTAATCCCCTCCAACATCAACCACCCCGAGGCCGAGCCCATGATAATAGGCCGCAACTTCCTCGTGAAGATAAACACCAACATAGGCAATTCCGCCACCACCTCCGGCATAGACGAGGAGGTGGAGAAGGCCGTGTGGAGCTGCAAGTGGGGAGGGGATACGCTTATGGACCTCTCCACCGGCGAGAACATACACGAGACCCGCGAGTGGATAATCCGCAACTGCCCCGTACCAGTGGGCACGGTACCCATGTACCAGGCTATGGAGAAGGTGCACGGCAAGGCCGAAGACCTGAGCTGGGAACTCTTCCGCGACACCCTGATAGAGCAGTGCGAGCAGGGCGTGGACTACTTCACGATACACTGCGGCATACGCCTCAAGAACATACACCTTGCGGACAGGCGCCTTACCGGAATGGTGAGCCGCGGAGGCAGCATCATCTCCATGTGGTGCCAGAAGCATCGGAAGGAGAGCTTCCTGTACGAGCATTTCGACGACATCTGCGACATCTGCGCAAGGTATGACGTGGCGCTCTCGCTCGGCGACGGACTGCGCCCCGGATGTATACACGACGCCAACGACAGTGCGCAGTTCGCGGAACTCGACACCATGGGAGAACTGGTGGAAAGGGCCTGGGCCAAGAACGTGCAGGCCTTCATCGAGGGCCCCGGACATGTGCCCATGCACAAGATCAGGGAGAACATGGACCGCCAGATAGAGAAGTGCCACGGCGCACCTTTCTATACCCTCGGTCCCATAGTGACGGACATCGCTCCCGGCTACGACCATATCACCAGCGCCATAGGAGCGGCCCAGATAGGCTGGCTCGGAACGGCC
Source organism: Bacteroides sp. CAG:1060_57_27 (assembly GCA_001915575.1). Classification (GTDB taxonomy): domain Bacteria; phylum Bacteroidota; class Bacteroidia; order Bacteroidales; family UBA932; genus Cryptobacteroides; species Cryptobacteroides pullicola. The sequence continues at coordinate 28,531 of MNQT01000015.1, forward strand.
ATGCTGTGCTATGTGACTCCCAAGGAGCACCTCGCCCTTCCCGACAGGGAGGATGTGCGCGTCGGAGTGGTGAGCTACAAGCTGGCCGCCCATGCCGCCGATCTCGCCAAGATGCACCCCGGTGCCGTGGTGCGCGACAACGCGCTCAGCAAGGCGCGCTACGAGTTCCGCTGGAAGGACCAGTTCGACCTCAGCCTCGATCCCGAGCGCGCCCTCGAATACTACAAGACGGCAAACCATGTGGGCGGGAAGTACTGCACGATGTGCGGCCCCAACTTCTGCGCGATGCGCATAAGCCAGAACATACGCCGCGACGGGGAGGACTGCCCCGATTCAGAGAATGCCGCCGCGCAGGAGGCTCAGGGCGAAGACATGAAATATGGAAATCCTAAAAGAAAAACAGCGATATGATTGAAAAGCAAGTTTCACAGGGTATAATCCGTACCTATTTTGAAAAGCTGGAAAACAACCTCGACCTCGACGTCGCCATAGTCGGCGGCGGTCCGTCGGGTATCGTGGCTGCATACTACCTCGCGAAGGCGGGGCTTAAGGTGGCCCAGTTCGACCGCAAGCTCTCTCCCGGCGGAGGCATGTGGGGAGGCGCGATGATGTTCAACCAGATAGTCGTCCAGCAGGAGGCGATCGACATAATAAAGGAGTTCGGAATCAACTACAGGCCCTACGGCGACGGACTCTATGTGATGGATTCGGTGGAGAGTACCTCCGCCCTGCTCTACAGGGCGGTGCACGAGGGCGCGACGATCTTCAACTGCTATTCGGTCGAGGACGTGGTGTTCAAGGACAATGTCGTGAGCGGCGTGGTGGTCAACTGGACTCCCGTGCTACGCGAAGGACTGCATGTAGACCCGCTGAACATCATGGCGAAGTGCGTAATTGACGGTACCGGACACGACAGCGAGATGTGCAGGACCGTGGCACGCAAGAACGGGATACGCCTCGCGACCGATACCGGAGATGTCATCGGCGAGCGTTCCCTCGACGTGGTTGCCGGTGAGCAGGAGGTCGTAAGCGGCACCAAGGAGATCTATCCCGGACTGTATGTCTGCGGAATGGCCGCCTCGGCTGTCAGCGGCACTCCCCGTATGGGACCCATCTTCGGCGGAATGCTGATGTCCGGCAGGAAGGTCGCCGAACTCATCATCGCGAAGCTGAAGAAGTAGCCTGCACGCAAGCCGGAGCCTATGCTGTGGATAGCCGTCACGCCGCCGGCCTTCCATGACGGAGAGGCCGCCTTCATATCCCGCCTGCTTGCCGGCGGGGTGGATGTGGTGCACCTGCGCAAGCCGGGCTCGGCGGAGGCGGAATGTGCGGGGCTTCTCGAGGCCTTGTCGGAGGACGAGCGTGCGAGGGTCGTGGTCCATGACCATTTCGGCCTGGCCGCACGCTACGGCCTCATGGGCATACATCTGAATTCCCGCAATCCGTCCGTGCCCGAAGGTTTCCGCGGGCAGCTCAGCCGTTCTTGCCATTCCCTGGAGGAAGTGCGGTGCTTCAAGCCGGAATGCGGCTATGTGTTCCTCAGCCCCGTATTCGACAGCATCTCCAAACAGGGCTACGCCTCGGCGTTCAGCTCAGGAGAGCTGCATCGCGCGGCCGCATCCGGAATAATAGATTCCAGAGTCGTCGCCCTCGGCGGCGTCACCCCGGAGAGACTGCCGTATCTGCGGAGCCTCGGTTTCGGCGGGGCCGCGATGCTGGGCTGCGTCAGTTCCATTGCCTCCCTGCCCGAAGAGCGCCAGGCGGCTGCGATCGAGGCGATACGCCGTGCGGTCAAGCCGGAATAGTCTATTATTGTCCGCAATCTTGTCCCCGCATCTGCGTTTTGCAGTCTTGTGTTGCGTCCGAGGTATATGCCTCCGGGAGACTGTTCTCCGGGGTTTATGTCTCCCGGAGGCATATACCTCGGACAAACCGGATTGCTGCCGTTCCGATGCAGGCAGTGCAAGATTGCGGATAATAATAGAATAAATGCCTATCTTTACTGGCACTAACACACAACGATACCACTCATGAACATCCAGCAGACCTTAGATTTCATCAGTTCGAACGGAATCGAACTGGTGAATTTCATGTATCCTGCCGCAGACGGCAGGCTCAAGACCCTGAACTTCACCGTGAACGACAGCGACTACCTGCTTTCCGTACTCCGCTATGGGGAGAGGGTGGACGGCTCGAGCCTGTTCCCGTTCATCGGAGCGGGAAACAGCGACCTCTATGTGGTTCCGAGGCTCGGGACCATGTTCCTCGACCCTTTCGCCTCCCGTCCCACCGCATGTTTCCTGTGCGCGTTCCTCGACAAGGACGGACACAGGCTGGAATGCTCTCCGGAATATACGCTGCTCAAGGCTCGCGACACCTTCCGGCGGAAGACGGGAATGGATTTCGAGGCTATGGGAGAACTGGAGTTCTATGTGTCGGCTCCGCTTGACGAGGATCTCGAGATGTACCCCGCCTCCGACCAGAAAGGCTACCACGAGTCTGCTCCGTTCGCGAAGTTCAATGACTTCAGGACGGAATGCATGTACAGGATAATGAAGGCCGGAGGGAAGATCAAGTACGGCCATTCGGAGGTGGGCAACTTTACCCTCGACGGCAGGCTCTACGAGCAGAACGAGATAGAGTTCCTTCCCGTAGATGTCGTGGATGCCGCCGACCAGCTGATGCTGGCGAAATGGATAATACGCAACACTGCGGCAGAGTACGGACTCGACGTGAGCTTCGCTCCCAAGATTACGGCCGGAAAGGCCGGCTCGGGGCTGCATGTCCACATGAGGATAACGAAAGTCGGAGAGAACATGCTTGTAGACGGCAGCGGCTCCCTTTCACAGACCGCCCGCCGCGCGATTGCCGGCATGATGATGCTCGCTCCGTCGATAACCGCGTTCGGCAATGCCAATCCGGTGTCGTATCTGAGGCTCGTGCCGCACCAGGAGGCTCCTACGAGCATCTGCTGGGGCGACAGGAACCGCTCTGTGCTTGTCAGGGTGCCTCTCGGCTGGTCGGTGCAGACCGACATGTGCGCCGAGGTGAACGGCCCCGAGGCTTCCGTCCCTTCAGGCGGTGGCACCGTCTCCAAGCAGACGGTCGAGATACGCTCGGCAGACTGCTCTGCGGATATCTACCAGTTGCTCTCGGTGCTCTGCGTCGCGTGCATGCACGGACTGGAGATGCCGGACGCCGACGATGTGGCCGAGAGGACCTATGTCGATGTGGACATACACAAGAAGTCGGGAGAGGCGCGTGCCGCGACTCTGGACCACCTGCCCGACTCATGCCACGAGTCGGCCGCACAGCTCGAAAGGCAGCGTGGGGTCTATGAGAAGGACGGGATCTTCTCGCCAGTGATGATAGACGGGATAATAGACAGGCTCCGCGGCTTCGGTGATGCCGACCTGCGTGCGCGCCTGAAAGAAAACCCTAAGCTCGAGGCTGAGCTCGTAGCCCGCTATTACTACTGCGGATAGCCGTTTAGAAAATATATCATGAAGAAAGCACTACTACTGGCCTTGGCTGCAGCATGTCTTTCCGTGTGCCCTGCCTGCGCTTCAGGGCGCGCGGGTGCGGAAGATTCCGCGAAGAAGATGCAGTACAGGGGCTTTATAGGCGGGATGATGCTGCATACGGGCTATGTCGGCAGTTCCGACCTTACCATAACATCTCCGGGAGGGGAGTCCCGTACCGTCGGAGTACGCGGCGCTCCCTTCGGAATCGGAGGGGCCATCAGGTTCATGTTCGGCAAGCACCTCAGGATAGGTTCCGAAGGATATGTGTCCACCCTGCATTACGGCGAGTATTCCAGCCATGCCAAGACCGGCTGGGGCGGACTGCTTGCGGACTGCGTATGGGATCTCGGGAAATGCCGGCTGTTCGTCGGGGGCACGGCAGGCGGAGGCAGCCAGACTAACACGACCCTGCTGTCTCCCGTAGGGGACGACTACGCGGCCGAGGAGTTTGTCTCGTACCGCAAGTACGGATTCGCTGCGCTCGCCCCGTTCGCCGGGCTCGAAATCCCCTTTGGCGGGAAGGTCAATGTCGTCGTTAAGATAGACTACCTGATCAACCTTTCCAATCCTCAGGACGACTTCGTGACCGGTCCCCGGCTTTACCTGGGTTTCATGTTCGGACATTCCGACTGAGGGAAGCATAATTTTTTTGCATTTCCGGAATTTTGTTGTACTTTTGCACTGTTCCACCACGGTGGTACAGTGCAAGACGACTTTTATAGACAGAATCGATAAGGTATGACGGAATTCAACGATGTATGGTACTGGTATGACTACGGCCATACCGTGATCAGGAATGCGTCCGTGCAGTTTGGGGAAGGCAGGATATACGGCCTTCTCGGACTCAACGGAGCAGGAAAGAGCACGCTGCTCAAGCTTGCCTCGGGCCTGCTCTTCCCGAAAAGGGGGAAGGTGCTCCATAATGGTGTAGATGTCGCGGACAGGAGGGTGGAGACGCTTCAGGACATTGTCTTCATGCCCTCGGAGTTTGACCTGCGCAAGGAAAGCCTCGAGAAGTTCGTGAAGCTCAATTCAGTATTCTACCCGCGCTTCAGCCGCGAAGTGCTGGACGACTGTCTGGGAGAGTTCGGCATCGACCCCCGAACGCGGAATCTCGAGGAGCTCTCGCTCGGGAACAGGCACAAGTTCATGTTCGGCTTCCTGCTTTCGCTGGGAACGGGGCTCATCCTGCTCGACGAGCCGCTGAACGGAATGGACCTGCCTTCGCGCGGCATGTTCAGGAAGCTGCTGATGAGGCATCTGAGGGACGACCAGTCTGTCGTCGTCTCCACCCATGTGATGTCGGATGTCGAGAGGATAGTATCGGACGTGATAGTCCTCAGGGACGACGGCGCCCTTTTCTGCAGTCCGCTCGACTCCATTTCGCGCAGGTACAGCTTCGGCATTTCGTCTTCGGCGGACGGTGCCCTCTACTGCGAGAGCTGCGCCGAGGGATACCGGGTGCTCGGCAGGAACGCGACCGGAGCCGAGAGCGACATTCCGCTGGAGATATTGTTCAACGCCGTAATCAAAGGAGCAATAGAATGATGAATAGTTTCAGCCTTAGGAGAATGATGCTTTTCTGCCGTCTGCAGATAGGCGAGATGTATGGAAAGAACCTGCGCAGGACCTTCCTGGGTATGCTGGCTTCCATATTTGTCGTGCTGGTGTTCGCGCTGATTTTCGAGAGCGAGGACCTGGAGGAAAGCCTGGGATTCGCCGAGCGTATGCTCTTCGTGCTGTCTTTCGTGGCGTCGGTAGCGTTCTATGCGGACCTCGTGGCATACAGGATGATGATTCCGGTTTCGACCGCCGAGAAATATGTGGCGATCTATGTGGAGGCGCTTCTTACAATGGCCGTATACCTCGTGCTGTCGGTTCCGGTAGGTTCGGTGTTCTTTACGTTTGTGGCGCTGGTGAGGGAGTCTTCGGTGCAACCGCCCGTCATATTGTTCATAAGGGAGGGTTTCGAGCTCTCCGGCGTACTGGGCGGACTGTTCATGCTTCCGATGATGATATGGATACACCTTTTTATCGGCAGGAGGCGTTCCGTGCGGGAGAAGAATCCGTCCCGCGCGAAGAGGAAGTTCTACTCGGCGACTGTCTGGTCCGTGCTCGCAGGCATGACGCTTCTGCTCATGCTTCCTGTCATACTGCGCGAGGCCGGCCTTATTGACAAGGAGTCTGCAAGTATGCTCTTTGCCGCGGTCGCGGTATTCCTTGCGGTGGTATATGTCGCCTGGTCGTACAGGCTTTTCAGAAAGGTTGAACTGGACTCTGACGGAAATGACTGATTTCAGACAGGACAAGGCGATATACATGCAGATGTACGAGAGGATCTGCGACGGCATCCTCTCCGGCCGCTACAGTGCCGGAGACAGGATACCGAGCGTCAGGGAACTCTCGGAGCAACTGGAGGTCAACACCAACACCGTGGTGCGGGCCTACGACCAGCTGCTGCGGCGCGAGATAGTCTATACCCGCCGCGGCATGGGCTATTTCGTCTCGGACGGCGCCCGCGGGATTATCCTCGCCGACAGGCGTCGGGAGTTCATGGAGGAGAGGCTGCCTGAACTCTTCCGCCAGATGCGGCTGCTCGGCATCTCCATCGATACCGTGGACGCCCGGTGGCAGGAGTCCGCAGGGGACAGCCTGTAAGATACCTGTCCGCAATATTACCTACCGGCCCCGCCCGTTCATATGCCTGCTCGCTCCATAAAGGCAGCAATGCTGATAGTCTGCGATATAGGCCTGCGGGATACATAAACCCCGGAGAAAAGTATCCCGCAGGCCTATACCGCAGACCAAGCCGAGCTACTGCCAAATACAGAGGAAGCAGGACGGACGGGACTGGTAATATTGCGGACAAGCATTATCTTTACAGTATGAAACGCTTTGCACTTGCCTTGACCGGGATTTTTCTCGCATTCAGCTCACATGCGATAATCCCCGACAGGAAATACCTCCGCCTCCCTCAGCAGGAAGGCCTGATATACAGGGAACTCGATGTAGTGACGGACGACGGCTACGGGATAGAGACCTGGTTCTATCCCGCGCAGGACATGCCCGTGGACGGAGCCGGGCAGGACGACATGCTTCCATACAGGACTCTCGACGCTCAGAAGCGTCCTACCCTGGTTATCTGCAACGGCGACGCCGGGAACATGTCGTACCAGCAGGTCTGGATGGCAGAGTTCTATGCCTCATGCGGAGTCAACGTGGTGACGTTCGACTGGAGGGGCTTCGGCGCGAGCTCGGAATTCGAAATGGATCCGGACTACCTGTGCTATACGGAGATGCTCTCGGACTATGCGGCGGTCGTGGACGAGGTGAGAAGGCAGCCGGAAGTCGATTCCGGGGAAATCTATCTTATGGGCTGGTCGACCGGAGCGTATCTGAGTATGATTACGGCGTATGCCGATGCCGGCGTCAAGGGCTGCATCCTCTGCGGAACGCCCTCTTCTTTCGAGGATGCGATACCGCAGCTTGTCAAGGTGCATCCGCAGGGGAAGACTGAGGCGGAGCTTGTCGTGCCTGACGATTTCCCGAGAGACATGATGCCCGCATATATAGCGGGAGAGTTCGGAAAACCCGTGCTGCTCGTCGTGGGCTCGGAAGACGACAGGACCCCGCTGTGGATGTCGGAAAAGATATTCGACGCCCTGCCGGACGGGATTGACAAGAGGCTCTCCGTATTCGAGGGGGCCGGGCACGGAGGCACTTCAGCCCCTTATGTCGCCGATATGGAAAGGTGGTTTGTGGAGACAGTCTCTTTCCTGTCTGATAACTCAGGTGAATAACTATATTTGTCCAAGTCAAAAAACGAAAGATGCGTAAGCTCATGGTGATAGACGCCTGCATGCGCGACGAGGCTTCGCGCACGCGCAGGATACTTGCTCCGCTGGTGGCCGAGCTTGAAAAGAGATACGAGATCGAGACGGTCAGGCTCGACGGCGAGGACTACTCTTCCGTCGGGCGCAGGGTGCTTGCCGAGCGCAGCGGAGGCTATGTCCCCGAGGAGACGGTGGCGCTCGCCCGCAGGCTCGCCGCCGCCGACAGGATAGTCATCGCCGCTCCGTTCTGGGACATGAGCTTCCCCGCGATACTCAAGGTGTTCATAGAGAACATGTCGCTCTACAACATCACCTTCAAGGACAGCGGTACGCATTTCGAGGGCCTGTGCCGTAGCGAGAAGGTGCTCTACATCACCACCCGCGGCATGGATGTGCATACGGGCGACCCTCTCGAGGCGGCTACGCCTTATCTGAAGGCGCTCTCCGCCCTGTGGGGCTGGGGAGAGGTCATTACCGTAGCGGCCGAGAACCTCGACTACAGCACGCCTGAGGAAATAGACGCGAAGATTGCAGCCGCCGTGAGGGAAGGCCTCGGAATCTGTCAGGATTTCTGAGCGCCGGACTTCTGAGATCGGGACTTCTGAGGCCGGGTCTTGCCCCACCCCAGGCGTCCGGAGGACTCAGCGGGTCTTTATCGTGGCGGAGGCGGAGCGCAGTCCCGGAGCCGAAGCCTTGATCCTTATCGTGCCGCTTTCCCTCGTGCTCTTCACCACCAGGATAGCGCGGCCTTTCCAGACCTTGCGGCTGTTTCCGACATAGCTGTCCTCGTCTTTCAGGTCGGCATTGCCCACTGCCGCGAGTATTCCTTCTCCTTTCAGTTCGAATGTGACCCTGTCGTCGGCCTGCGGCACGACATTCCCTTCGCGGTCGACTATCTCTACGGTTACGAAGGAGAGATCCTGCCCGTCGGCCGAGATTTCGCTGCGGTCTGCGGTGAGCCTTATTCCATAGGCATCTGAGGCTGTGGAGAGTTCCCGAGTCTCGACTTCCTGCCCGTTCTCTATGCCGGCCGCCCTAAGGGTTCCGCTGCGGTAGGGCAGGGTGAACACGGCCTTGAACTCCTGTTCCCGTCCGGTGGGTTTCTCTCCTATCAGCTCTCCGTCGAGGTAGAGGCGCACGCGAGGATACCGCGAGTAGACTTCGACTTCTATCGGCTTGCCCTCGTGCCCCGGCCAGTTCCAGCAGTCCCATGTGGGCCATACCGACCACGAGGTCTGTCGGATCTTCCCGAAATACCCGTCGGGTTCCCTGACTGCGAGGTGCAGCTTCTCCGAGGGGTTGAACAGCAGTTCGCGGTAGTAGGATATAGGTTTGCGCCAACCCGTAAGGTCGATGTCTCCGCAGTATGCTCCGTGCCAGGGGTACTGGTCGTGCTGGTAGTGTTCCCCCGGGGTATCGCCCTCGTAGTAGTAGCGGCCTATGCCGGATTCTCCGAGATAGTCGACAGCTGTCCAGACGAAGTCGCCGAAGATGTAGCTGTTGTCGTTGACGGCTACCCAGTTCCTGAACGCGTCGCGCGGGAAGGATTCCGTCTGAATGATCATCCTGGAAGGCACGCGCTTGTGGTCGGAGGGTGCGTGGAACAGCAGGTAGTTGTAACCTACGATGTCGAGTACTGCGGCCAGCGGATCGTATATCTCCCAGTCTCTGTCCCAGGATGCGAGCGCTGATGTCACGGGACGGGTGTCGTCATGTCTGAGAATGGCATCTTTCAGTTTATGTGCGGTGGTGATCACTTCAAGCTTCTTGCGCTCGATGACCTCGTTGCCTATGCTCCAGCAGAAGACGGACGGGTGGTTGCGGTCGCGCAGCACCATGGCGGTGACATCGCGCTCCCACCACTCGTCGAACAGCGTGGAATAGTCGTGCGGGATCTTGGCGTCGCGCCATCCGTCGAACGCCTCGTCGATTACCAGAAGCCCTATACGGTCGCATGCGTCGAGGAACGCCTCCGACGGAAGGTTGTGCGAGGTGCGTACGGCATTGAATCCTGCCGCCTTCATCATCTCGGCCTTGCGCACTTCCGCACGGTCGTATGCGGCGGCTCCGAGGCAGCCGTTGTCATGGTGCAGGCAGCCTCCGTAGAGTTTGATTGCCCTGCCGTTGAGCAGCAGGCCCCCGTCGGCGGAATAGGATATGCTCCTGATACCGAAAGACTCGGAGACTGAGTCGAGCGTGCGGCCGTCATCCGTTACGGTGCAGACGGCGGAATACAGTTCCGGTGTATCGGGACTCCATAGAGCCGGTTCCGCTACCCCTATCAGCTGCGTTACCTCTTTCGAGCCGCCTGCCGGAAGCTCGATCTGTTCCGTGACGGCCGTCCCCTGAGCGCTTCCGTCGCGGTTGATTACGGTCGTAAGTGTCACGCGCCTCCCGGAGCCGGAATCGTTCTGCAGGGTGGTCCTGATCTGCACTGCCGCCTGCTCATGCGATACTTCCGGCGTGGTGATGAATATGCCCTGGTGCGCTATATGCACCTTGTCGGTAACGGTCAGCCACACATGGCGGTATATTCCGGAACCGGTGTACCAGCGTGAATTCTTCTGGAGGGAGTTGTCGACCCGCACGGCGACAACATTCCGTCCGCCGAAATCCAGGTAGGGGGTAAGGTCGTAGAAGAAGGGGGTATAGCCGTAGGGCTGTATGCCGAGAGGCTTGCCGTTTATGAATACTTCGGCATTCATGTAGACTCCTTCGAAATAGATTCCTACCTTCCTGTCCCGGTATCCTTCCGGCATGTCGAAAGCCTTGCGGTACCATGCGGTGCCGGCCGGGAAATAGCCTCCGTCGTTGCCCGTGGGCGCGTCGGGGCTGATATTCCCCTCGATGCTCCAGTCGTGGGGCAGGTCCAGCGTACGCCAGGCACTGTCATCGTAGTCGGGGCTTCCGGCACCCTGCGGGTCGCCGAGGGCGAACTTCCAGCCGAAATCGAAGAGCTGCCGGCGCGAACCCGTGTCGGCAGCAGTGCATATCGTCCCTGTAAGGATGAAAGGGACCAGCAGTGTCATGATTTTTCCGAGGATAGTGTTGTTTCGCATAATAGTTCATTTTGGCTCAAAAATAACCATTTTTCCCGGATTCTGCCGAAAAAAAATCTATTTCCTCGCCGCCTTTATCGAGTCGACTGCCAGCAGCACTCCGACAACTGCCATCACAGGGAGGATCGCCAGCTGCACGGGATTGAATCCGCTGACGAGTTCTGCCATGTGGAAGATGCAGAACAGTCCGGTGAACACTCCCAGCACCGCGTTGACGACGAGCGCCGTCTTCGATGACGAATACAGTACGCAGAGCATGCCGGCGACCGGTACGAGGTAGCTTACCGTCATCATGAATACGAGCATCCCGACTGGTGCCGTTCCGGCATCGGAAACAGAGATCTCCTCACTCCAGAAGAGGGGCATAAGGTCTGCCAGGCTGTGAATTGCGAAGCCGCCCATGACCAGTGCCCATAAGAAGGCAATTCGTTTCCTGAGTTCCATATAGAAAGGTGTTTTGAATACAGGTCAAAGGTACTCCGGGCTGGGGTGGCAGTCAATACTTATCGGTGGGTAAAATCGATGTCTGCCGGGGATGTCTTGTGAAAGCGGAATAATCTGATTATTTTGAGACCGTATTCTGATAATGCACAAGACAAGTATGAAGGAGAAAGATGTTGTCGCGACAATGAGCTATGAATCGCCGTGCGGCGTATTGCTGCTCGGCTCGTCTGGCGGCAGGCTCTGCCTTTGCGACTGGCTGGTGGAAAGGCATCACGCCAGGGTGGAAAGGCGGCTGGAACGCCTGCTGCATGCCGGCTTCGAGGAAGGAATGTCGCCGGTCACCGAAGAGGCGGCGCGGCAGCTCGACGGGTATTTTGCCGGAAAGCGCAGGGAGTTCGACGTACCGCTGCTGCTCACGGGCACGGAATTCCAGAAGGCGGTGTGGAACGAACTGCTGAAAATCCCTTTCGGGAGGACGGTCTCCTACGGCGAGATCGCCCGGCGCATCGGTATGCCGAGGGCAGTACGTGCGGTAGCCAATGCCAACGGCGCAAATCCGATGTCGATATTCGTGCCGTGCCACCGTGTCATCGGCAGCGACCGTTCTCTGACCGGCTACGGCGGGGGAATCGAAACCAAGCGCAGGCTGCTCGAACTGGAGGGAGTGTGCCTTCCGGAGCCTTCCCGGTAGGCGGGACGGATATATTTTGACTATCTTTACAGGGCTTGAAAACAGTAAGAAAATGAATATAGACTCAACACGGATCATATTGCGTCCTTGGAGGGAAAGCGATGCCGGGGACTTGTTCAGATATGCCTGTGATCCGGAGACAGGCCCCGCCGCAGGCTGGCCTCCGCACGCTTCCGTGGAAGACAGCCTGAACGTCATCCGCACAGTGTTTTCCGCACCGGAGACATACGCCGTTGTCCTGAAGGAAAGCGGCGCGCCAGTCGGAAGCGCGGGTATCCTGCTTGGCGGGGCTTCGCATGTTGCCGGAATACGGGAGGACGAGGCCGAGATAGGCTACTGGATAGGCAGGCCGTACTGGGGCAGGGGACTGGCTCCCGAGGCGGTGCGCTGCCTGCTCCGGAGGTGCTTCGAGGAACTGGGGATGACGGCCGTGTGGTGCTGCTATTACGACGGCAACACGAAGTCGCGCCGCGTAATGGATAAATGCGGCTTCAGTTTCAATCATACGGAAAAGGATACTGTGTCGCCGCTTGGGGATGTCCGCACGGAGCATTTCATGAGGCTGACAAAGGAGGAGTGGGAGGCATCCCGCCTGCTGTCGATACGTCCGTTGACGGAGCGCGACATTCCTCAGATGCAGGCTCTGTTCCGCGACACCGTGCTCCATGTCAATGTGCGGGACTATAGCATGGAGGAGGTGGAGGACTGGGCGTCCTGCGGCGACAGTGTGGAGCATTGGCGCCGATTGCTGGCTGAGAACAATTTCATCGGCGTCTTTGACGCGCAAGACAGGCTCATCGGCTTCTCCTCCATGAACGCCGCCGGTCATCTGCACTCGATGTTCGTCCACAAGGACCGGCAGGGCAGGGGCGTGGCGAGTATGCTGCTTTCAGATGTGGAAAAGATTGCCCGAGAGTACGGGGTGGGCAGAATCGGATTGGAGGCGAGCATCACCGCGCGCCCTTTCTTCGAGGCGCGTGGCTATGTTGTCGTGAAGGAGCAGAAAGCGAGGGCGAACAGGCTGTGCCTTACGAACTATGTAATGGAGAAGATATTATGAAAATCATGAAGTCCCTTATAATATGGATATGTTTTATCCCTGCGGCTATCCTCAACGGCGGGTTGAGGGAATATGTATTGGTTCCTGTCATCGGACAGAAATGGGCTTTGCCTGCAAGCGGGATAATCTTAAGCGGCCTGATTTTCCTGATTACGTGGTTTATGTTGCCTCGCCTGATAAAGGACAATATCCGTACGGAACGCTGGCTAATGGGGGTAGTCTGGGCACTGCTGACTGTCATCTTCGAGTTCGTGGCAGGACTCTCCGGCGGCAATAACATTCAGGAACTTCTTGCTGCCTATAATCCTCTGACGGGGAATCTGTGGCTTCTGGTCTTGGTCACCACCTTTTTTGCTCCGGTCATGGAATCTTCCATGCGGAGACGCAGGCTTCTTCACCGTGAACGCAGCCGGCAAGTTCAGTCGAACCTGTAGGCTATTCCGCCGCAGAAGGTAAAGAACCAGCCCAGGGGCTTGCTGTATTCTCTCGTGCCGACACCTTCTTCTACGGTAGACTTGTGGTAGATGTAGTTGTCAGTCAGGCAGTAGTGGAATGCAGGTATCAGCTTGATGTCGAATCTCCATATGCTGTAGTTCAGGCATAACCCGGCATCCAGGGAGAGCGAAAAGGAGGTTCCCTTTTCTGTCCATGTCTCCGCCCGGTACTGCCAGGAATCGCCCCATGCCGACTTTGACGGGATGTTCGATGACCCCGCGACATAGCCTGGCGTAAGCCCGGCAAAGAACTCCATGTCGCTGAACAGGCTCATCAGGAATCCGCCGGCCATGTTCCGTGCAATGTCCCCGGCTTCGGCATATGCGGATTCATTGTCTATCGCGTCCATGGCCCCAGCGACGCCGGACTGTAGCCTTCCCTCGAGGCTGCGGGCCTTTGTCCTATAGGCAAATGCAACGGGGATTCCCAGGTAATTGTCTATATCGGCGACGGAAGGGCTCCACTGGGCTCCGATGCGGAATCCCAGGCCATCGCGGTTGAACTGTCCGTAGTTCGAAGAAAGATATCCATATTGATTATTAATATGTTATATAACAACCAATGAAATTTGAGCTAACAAACCGCACCGTCTGAGATGGCTGAGGCAAGGACAAGGGTGGACATTGGAACATAATCAATAAATAAATCCGAACATCCAGATGGGTATGTTCTTGCCGGTTGCATACTCTATGTTGTCTTTCACGATATATCCTGTGGCAGCTTCCTTCAACTGCTTTCCTTTTTTGTTCTTCCCTCCGACTTCGAATGTTATGCCTTCTATCTCAAAGTCTGATATTCTGGATGAACTTACTGAATGTTTTTCCTTCATCCATGTCAGAAACATGGTTTCCCGTATTGTGCCTTCATCTGCCTTGTCAAGACCGAGCGCATAGATAATATTTGAATTGCCAAGGTATAGTTTTTCCACTTTCTGCAATATGCCGTCCCCTGTGGATTTTTCACGCAGCGCATTGAACAACCCCGATTTTTCCAGATATTCTATATAATCTGGAAGAATATTCCTGCTTATATCCAGGTCTCTGGCCAGCATTGTGTGGTTCGGTTTATATGGTACGGACTGAGCAAGCATATACATGAGTTTCTTCAGTTTTACAGCGGCAGCTACTGTCATCTCTGCATATTTGGGGATGTCATCCTCTACGGTGGCGTTTATGGCCTGCTTCAGTTTTATCAAAAAATCTTCTTCAGTAAAATACGGATAACAACCGCACCGTAAATACTCCTGATAATATTTGATAGGTCTGTATTCACCGTATGGGAAATCCACTTTCCCATTCAGGATCTCTTCCAAAGATGAAGGTCTAAGGATCCATCCCTGAGAAATGTTAAGATATTCCCTGAACGAAAGAACAGGCATTGTATACTCGATCGTTCTCCTGCTAAGGTCTGCCTTTCCTCCTTTTTTCAAATCTAGGATAGAACTGCCTGAATACACGACTTGCAGAAGCGGCAACTGATCATATATCATCTTGATTTCAGTAGTCCATCCGCTATACTTGTGTATTTCATCAATATACAGTTTTTTGCCTCCGCGCTGGAAGAATGTAAGAGCAAGATTGTAGATAGTGTTTCCTGCAAAATAGAAATCATCTGCCTGAACATACAATGATTCTTCTATGTTGTCATACAGCTTGATATGCTGGAGAATCATAGTTGATTTACCGACACCCTTTTGCCCCAGGATGCCGATTAGCCGGTTTTTCCAGTTGATTGTATCATGAAAAGATCTGACATAACCGACAGGAGTCAGCCCCAGCCTTATCCGATATGTCTGCAGTAGGGTATCCATAGCTTATTTTTAATTGTTTTTACAAATATAGCAAATATTGCGTTATTTTTAGTACAATATTGCGAAAATTCGCACTTAAAACAGTGCATATTTTGATTTTCTTGATTAAACTAGTTTTACTGAAGCTGTTACGAAACAAGTCATTGTAAATGTGTTTCAAGAAGGGGAAGAACGAGCAGCTTATGGCAAACTTCTCGGTAACATGGAAGACATTGTTGTGTAGGTTCTTCCCGTCGATATGCTGCATCACGAACGGCGGACCCAGCACCTCATCGGGTGAGAGGCATGTGTCCAAGCTTTTCGAACATCAGCAGAGCAGGAATCTGGTTGATAGGATCTTCATTTTTAATTATATCATTGCATCAATAATATTCTTGAGTATGTATTCCGGTACATTCCATTGAAGAGTCTGATTCTTAACATAGTTATACAAGGGATATCTGTTGTTATTGGTATTCTTAAGCATTGTTATAGAAATCCCGAATTGACAACAATAGTCTTGGATAGAACGTTTAATTTGCGAGATTAGTACCGGAATATTATTTGCATCCCCTATATAAGGATTACTCTTCAAATTGGATAGTTGTTTCTGGACATCACTTAATTTGGCCAATATTGCGTCACTGGAGCTGACCTCCTTAAATTCTATCCTTGCAGATGTAAGGTTTCCAAAGTGTTTTAAAAATGTTGTATGCCCAGATTTCTTGGAGTTCTCTACAGTTCCTGTAATCTTATTTATTAAAGTCTCTTTAAATGTCACTATCTTATGATAATTTAAATCTCTAGGATATATTATGTGTTCAATTATGCTAGTATCAAAAGAATAGGTTGTTCGATCGTCCATAACGATAATCGTAGGTTTGTCAAATGCTAACCGCATACCCAACTCAAACATGACATTGGGATTTTTGCAACTGACATCACAAATCACAATTTCATTGTTATATAAATTTTGCACGATTCGTGATTGTATTACGCCAATGTCGTCTGCATCACTTACCATATTTGCTTCATATCCAGCAGAAGAAATAGCATCAGTTAAGATCCTTTTTACCTCGTCCCAATGAGTGGAAGAGCAATCTTCTATAGAGGAAATCGGCATAACAATTCCGCATATAGGCTTCTTCGTTTTAAGTTCAGTCTGTTGGGGCTGTTTTTCTGTTGCCATAATATGAAAGTTTTAAAAATTAGTATGTTACTCGTTTTTCGCTAATTAGTAATTATCTCAATCCCCTCGTAATATTTTAAAGTTGGCAGGCCATTGTCTCCACTAACGAGGTATATGCATTTCCCGTCAACAACGCAGGATATAAATTTGTCGTCATCTGGATCTCTGATATATGGATGTCAGATGAGTCATTTATTACGCTTAGTTTTCTGATAATCTCATAAAAAGGGAGTTGCTTGCTTAATTTAGGAAATTTCAGCTGTAATCTGGTAAGAACTTCTTCGTATTCTTCCACAATCTCTTTACCGGCTATGGCGGAAATTCTTTCTTTCGTAGTTAGTTTAAGCAATTCAAACGGCTTCCCTCCGAAGTATATCGCAGAGGCTATGACATTAGTATCTACTACTATTCTCATTTCCGTTTTTCTGCTCTCATTTCCATGATGACGGACTCGATATCTTTTTCAGTAGGGCCGATCTTTTTGGCTGTTTTCTGTGCCTTTTCAATCAGTGAATAAAATTCATCCAAAGAAGGTTCTCTTACAGGCTTCAGCAATATGTTCTCATCATCTGATATGACGAGGAACTGGGAACCTTCTCCAAGATTCAGTTTTCTTCTTATGGAGATTGGAAGCACTATCTGGCCTCTCGACGACATTGATGCGATTGTTGCCATAATTCTTACAAATTTAAAAAGTAAGTAATTCGTATTTTCTCAAAAATAGTAACCTTAATCCATATTGCGAAAGGCTTTCGTTCATTTATTGTAAATACTCATTGCCATATGTCCGTAAGCAGCATTCTTGATGTCGTTAAATGCGTATTTTCATAAAAGTATGGCGGAAACAATGGATTGTGTTTTAGTCGACGAGACTCGAGTATAGCAAATTGGATAGTGATACTGCTTCCAAACCCGCGTAGAACCGCGTAAAACCGATATCCGTACAAACAAAAAACCGCTCCGAAGAGCGGTTAGATAGTGATTAAATGCTTTTGTATCAGCATCTTGAAAGTCTAATATTCTTCCTCGTTGAAGAAGAAGTCCTCTTTTGTCGGGTAGTCGGGCCAGATGTCTTCGATCGATTCGTAGATCTCACCCTCCTCTTCGAGCTCTTCGAGGTTCTCGATTACTTCTTCCGGAGCTCCGGAACGGTTGGCGTAATCAATGAGTTCTTCTTTGGTGGCCGGCCAGGGCGCATCGTCCAGGCTGCTGGCCAATTCAAGTGTCCAATACATAGTTTAATATAAATTTACGCGGAACTGTAGCGAAAACTTATGTATTATAAAGCGAACTACTGCTCGTCCTCAAGACGGAGGTGCTGCACATAGATCGCCTTCATCTTGGCTATGCGACGCTTCATCGACGGCTTCTCGAAGTTCTTGCGGGCACGCAGCTCGCGGATCGCTCCGGTCTTCTCGAACTTGCGCTTGAACTTCTTCAACGCGCGGTCGATATTTTCGCCTTCCTTTACAGGTACTATAATCATTTCTTTATCACCCCCTTTTCTTTATAGCGGCCGCAAAATTATGTAATTATTTCAACATTTCCAAACATTCTTTCACGCCTTCCGTCGCGACCTTGCGTATATGTGTCACGCGCTTGTCCCTGACCGACAGGGGAGCGGGATCCACTATATAGACAGGCGTGTCTGCGGGAGCGTATCTGTACAGCCCGGCGGCAGGGTAGACCTGCAGCGAGGTCCCCACAATCAGCATCACGTCGCAGCGCGACACGAGGTCTATCGCGCGCTCTATCTTGGGCACGGCCTCGCCGAAGAAGACTATGTGCGGCCTGTACTGCGCTCCGTTGGGCGCGAGGTCGCCCAGGGACACCCTGCCGTAGCCTATGTCTACCACATATTTCTCGGAGAACCCGTCCCTGTCGTTGCAGGTGTTCTCCGGCCTTATCTTGGTGAGTTCTCCGTGCAGGTGGAGCACATGCGTCGAGCCGGCCCTCTCGTGCAGGTTGTCGACATTCTGGGTGATGACATCCACCGTCCACCTGTCTTCAAGCCCTGCGAGCAGCCTGTGCGCCTCGTTGGGCGAGGCGTCGCGCAACTTCTCCCTGCGGTCGTTGTAGAAGTCCAGCACGAGGCCGGGATTCTTCTGCCAGCCCTCGGCGGAGGCCACCTGCATGGGGTCGTAGCCCTCCCACAGGCCGCCGCTGTCGCGGAAGGTCTTCAGTCCGCTCTCGGCGCTTATCCCCGCGCCGCTGAGCACAGCGATTACCGGTTTGCCCATACTATTGCAATTTGAAGTAATAAGTCCTTACCCAGTACTCGAACAGCGGGTCTATGACATAGGGCCTGCCCTCCTCGTCGAAGCTGATGACCTCTTTCTTGCAGAGGGCGTCCCTGAGCCGTTTGACATTGGCCGAGGAGTTGAGCCCGTAGTCCTCGATGACGTCGGCTCCGGTGAACTTGCTGTGCCCCTCGAGCACGGCCCTGAGCAGCCTGGCCTGGAAGCCCGTAAGGTCGTCCATGATTGCGTAGTAGCGGGGGCCGTAGATCGCCAGCATCCTTGCGAGCGCGTCCTTGACCGTGGCCTCCACCACATATCCCCTTGTCAGCGAGTCGCAAATCGAGCACAGCAGGTTCACATAGAAGATGTTGTTCCTGAAAAGGCGGCAGGCTCCGAGCAGGATGTCCTTTTCCATGACCTTGCCGCTCGCGTTGAAGCCGCGGTTCACATGGCTGACTATGTCGGCTTCGGAAATCTCCGTCAGCCGTATCCTCTCGACGAGGCGGAAGAAGCGTCTGTGCGTCCCGAAGATCTCGTGCATCGCATTTACCTTCGAGCCGGAGAACAGATAGGCGGCCGGGCGCCCTCCCGAGGCCTCGTCCTTCAGCACGCGTTCCGCCAGGCGCAGCATCATGTCCGCGTCGTCGAAGTGCATTATGTTCTGGAACTCGTCGAGAATGACCACGATGCGCCTGCCTTTCATCTCGGAGAGCCGGTAGGGCAGGCTCAGCAGCGCGGTGAAGTCTTCTTCGCCGAGGTCCCAGCTCGCGGATACCGAGGCGCCGCCGGCGGAATACTGGACCGGATCGAAGACCAGCTTCGTGCCGTCCAGCAGCGTCCTTACCGCTTCGGCGCATTCTCCAGGCCCCGTGCAGCAGGCGTTTACCGCTGCGGAACCGAGCGCGCATGCAAAGTCCTTGGAAGACCTTATCGCGGACATGTCCACTTCGGCGGTGCAGAAAGGCGTTCCTTTCTGGTTCGCTATGAAAGTGGCCTGCATCATTAGGGAATGCTTTCCGCTTTTCGGAGGCTCGTAGATGACCACGTTTTCCCCTGACGACAGCATGTTCGCGAGTCCGCGGGCTTCGGCGCTCCTGCCTGCGAATGCGGCCCCGCTGACCGGTTTATGGTAAATGAATGGCTCGTTCATCAGGAAAATCGTTTCGGCAAATTTACGAAATATTTGCTTGTAAAAGAAAAATAAGTAACTTTGCAGTCTGTTGTGATTATGGCCGTCAAGCCTGAAAAGAGCCGCCGCGAAGGCGGACGCTTGCGGTCGAAACTTTTAAAAGAGTTTTGAATGTACGCAATCGTAGAAATTGCAGGCCAGCAGTTCAAGGTTGAGGCTGGCAACGAAATCTTTGTGCAGAGGCTTGCCGATGCCAAGGGTGCTGATGTGGAGTTCAAGAAGGTCCTCCTCGTGGCCGACGACGCCGACGTGAAGGTGGGAGCTCCCTATGTCGACGGAGCCGTAGTGAAGGCTACCGTACTCGATGACGATGTGAAGGCCGACAAGGTTCTCGTGTTCAAGAAGATCCGTCGCAAGGGCTTCCAGAAGCTCAACGGCCACCGTCAGAAGCTTACCAAGATCAGGATTAACGAAATCGCTTAAGGATTATGGCACACAAGAAAGGTCAATCAAGTTCAAAGAACGGACGCGAGTCGCAGAGCAAACGGCTTGGTCTCAAGAAATTCGGCGGCGAGGTAGTTAAGGCCGGCAATATTATCGTCCGTCAGAGAGGCACGGTCCACAATCCCGACAAGAACGTCGGAATGGGCAAGGACCACACCCTTTACGCCCTCGTCGACGGAACGGTCAAGTTCACCCGCAAGAGGGAGAACAAATCCTACGTGTCGGTAATCCCTTTTGAGAACTGACTCGGGGAATGGAATTTCGGAAAGGGCTTGCACTCCGGGTCGGGTGTAGGTCCTTTCTTCGTTTGAATATAATACTTTCACATTGATATGCTAACACTTAAGGTGCTTCGCGACGACCCGGAGGCTGTCGTCGCAAAATTGAAAGTCAAGAACTTCGATGCCAAGCCGATAGTCGACAAGGTGCTCGAGCTGGACGCCCTCAGGCGCCGCCTTCAGACCGAGAGCGACGCCCTCCTCGCAAGGCAGAAGGCAAAGTCTGCAGAGATAGGCTCGCTCATGAAGCAGGGGCTGAAAGACGCCGCGGAGGCTGCGAAGAAGGAAGTGGCCGAACTCAAGGCGAAGTCGGGCGAACTCCTCGCCAGAATGGACGAGGCCGGAAAGGAACTTGAAAGCCAGCTGGTGCTGATGCCCAACACTCCCTGTCCTCTGGTCAAGCCCGGCAAGGGAGCCGAAGACAACGAGGTAGTGAAGACGGGCGGTCCGGAGGTGCACCTCCCCGAAGGCGCGCTGCCCCACTGGGACCTCGCCAGGAAATACGACATAATCGACTTCGACCTCGGAGTGAAGATTACCGGTGCCGGCTTCCCCGTCTACAAGGGCAAGGGAGCCAAGCTCCAGAGGGCGCTGATAAACTTCTTCCTCGACTGCAACACCGCGGCCGGATACAGGGAGGTGGAGCCGCCCGTCATGGTCAACGCCGCATCTGGCTTCGGTACCGGACAGCTTCCCGACAAGGAGGGCCAGATGTACCACGCGAACCTTGACGATTTCTATATGGTGCCTACGGCCGAAGTGCCCGTGACCAACATCTTCCGCGACGTGATCCTCTCGCAGGACGAGATACCCCAGAGGCTTACCGCATACACGCCCTGCTTCCGCAGGGAGGCCGGCTCGTACGGCAAGGATGTCAGGGGTCTCAACCGCCTGCATCAGTTCGACAAGGTCGAGATAGTCCGCGTCGAGAAGCCCGAGGACTCGTACGCCGCTCTCGACGACATGGTCGCACATGTGGAGAGCCTCGTATGCAAGCTCGGTCTCAGGTACCGCATACTGCGCCTTTGCGGAGGCGACCTCAGCTTCACCTCGGCGATCACCTACGACTTCGAGCTCTGGTCCGCCGCACAGCAGCGCTGGCTCGAGATTTCGTCGGTGTCCAACTTCGAGACCTACCAGTCCAACAGGCTCCACCTGCGTTACCGCGACGCCGAAGGGAAGATACAGCTCGCCCATACGCTCAACGGAAGCTCGCTCGCGCTGCCACGCGTAGTCGCCGCCCTGCTGGAAGACAACCAGACTCCGGAAGGAATCATAATCCCGGAGATACTGCGTCCCTACACCGGATTCGACAGGATCGACTGACATACCGCAGGCAGTTGGCTGGAAAGGAACGCACGATACTCGGAATAGATCCCGGAACCAATATCCTCGGTTTCGGGATTGTCCATGTCGACGCCTCCGGCAGGCCGCACTATGTGGATATGGGTGTGGTGGACCTGCGCGGGGTGGCTTCGGCCTACGACAAGCTCGAGGTCATCAGCGAGAAGGTCGGGGCGCTGTGCGACCTTCACTCTCCTGACGATCTCGCGGTCGAGTCTCCCTTCTACGGGAAGAACGCCCAGGTAATACTCAAGCTGGGTAGGGCGCAGGGGGCCGCGATGATTGCCGCCCTGAGCCGTGGTATAAAGGTCTACGAATATGCGCCGCGACGCGCCAAGATGGCGATCTGCGGCAACGGTGCGGCTTCCAAGGAGCAGGTGTGCCTTATGGTGCAGAAGACCCTTGGCGTAGAAATTGAAAATAAATACCTCGACGCCTCGGATGCCCTGGCTCTCGCCATGTGCCATTTCTACCAGTTGTCAAGTCCGCTTGCGACGGTCTCCGGCACATCATCCTGGGAAAAGTTTATTGCCGCAAATCCCGAGAGGGTTAAAGATTAGTAGTAATAATATAATGAAGTCTCTGAAGTATCTCTTCACGATGAGCCTGATGTTTCTCGGGCTCGTTTGTTTTGCACAGTCCGGGCAGACGGTGAAGGCCCTGCTGGTCGACGAAGGCACGGGCGAGCCTGTAGGCTTTGCCACGGTCTCCCTGACCCCTGCCGGGCAGACGGCGGTCAGCAAGTATGCGCAGTCTGCCGATGACGGACGCGTGACGCTGAACTCGGTCAAGGGCGGCAAGTACACGTTCAAGGTCGACCTGATGGGCTACAGGCCCTACAGCTCCGAAATTACGGTCGAGGGCAAGACCCTTGACCTCGGAACCATAAAGCTGTCGCTCGACGCTACGGTGCTCGACGCGGCGTCCGTGTCCGCGGTCGGAAATCCCGTGATCGTAAAGAAAGACACTGTGGAATATACCGCCTCGTCGTTCAAGACGACCGACAACGACATGCTTGAGGACCTGCTTAAGAAGCTTCCCGGCGTGGAGGTTTCCGACGACGGCAGCATCACAGCGAACGGAGAGACCATATCGAAGATAAGGATCGACGGCAAGGACTTCTTCCTCGACGACCCCCAGCTGGCCTCCAAGAACATCCCCGCGAAGATGGTCAACCGCCTCAAGATAATCCAGGAGAAATCGGAGGAGTCGCAGTTCACCGGCATAGACGACGGTGAGGAGGAGACGGTCATCGACCTTTCCGTGCAGCCCGAGATGATGCGCGGACTCTTCGGACAGATGACGGCCGGAGCCGGTACCGACGTTCCTTCGCAGGCTGAGATAGACCCCGACCTGAGGTACCTCGGCAACGCATTCATAGGACGCTTCACCTCGAACTCCCAGATAAGCCTCATCCTCAACGGCAACAACACCAACAACCAGGGTTCCACGAACCGCTCGGGCAACATGATGATGGGTATGATGCGCGGCGGACGCAACGGCGGAATCACGACCTCGTACATGGCCGGTGTCAACGCTGCCGGCGACCTGTTCGACGACAGGATGGAGCTCGGCGGCAACTATATCTTCAACAACAGCAACAACGATGTCGAGGAGAGCAGCCAGAGGACGACCTACCTCGAGGACAACAACCTCATCTACAACAGCAGTTCCCTGAACAACACCCGCTCCGGCGGCCACAGTTTCGGCCTGCGTATGGAGCACGAGTTCAGCAAGAACTCGTCGATACTGTTCGAGCCCCAGGTGAACTTCGGTACCGGAAGCTACATCCAGTCGAGCCGCGACACCACTTACAACGACGACCTTGCCGGCAATGTCTCCAAGGTCAACGAGGCATATACCGACAATACCGGAAGCAACAGGAATGTCAGCACCAGCGCCCGCTTCCTCTACCGCCAGAGGCTGGGCAAGGCCGGAAGGACCCTCACGGCCAACGTGAACTTCAGCTATTCGAACAACAAGCTCGACGGACTCAACCAGAACGGCACCCGCTCGTTCGAAGACGGGACCGAGACCCTCGAGAGCGTCAACCAGAGCTTCGACAACCTGCAGCAGTCCACCTCCCTGAGGGGCAGGCTTACCTATACCGAGCCTCTTGCCGAGCGCCTCTTCCTCGAGGCCAACTACTCCTACAACTGGAGCCGTTCGCTGTCCGACAAGACCACCTACGACCTCGACAACGGGGGAGCGATAGACTACAACTACTCCAACGAGATAGTCAACGAGGAGCAGCGCCAGCAGATCGGTGCCAACGTCATGTACCAGGGACAGAAGGTGCGCGCGCAGCTCGGCTTCTCCGCGATACCCACGAGGACATACAACAGCACCACCAAGTACGATGCCGTGGCCGAAACATACAGCCCGCAGGTGTACGACGACTTCAGGTGGAACTTCTCTCCTCAGGCCATGCTCTTCCTCGAGCCGAGCGACTACTTCTCCACGAGGATACGCTACCGCGGAAATACCAGCCAGCCTTCTACCTCGCAGCTGATGCCCGTGCCCGACAACTCGAACCCCCTCGACATAGCCTTCGGTAACCCTACGCTGACACCTTACTTCAGCCATAACATCAACGCCGACATACGCTACTCCAACAGGGAGAAGTTCTCGTCCGCCAGCATAAGGCTCAGGGGAGGATTCACCCAGAACCCTATCGTAAGCGCAACCTGGTACGGCAGCAACGGCGCCCAGTACTCGATGCCTTTCAACGGTCCCGTGACGGCCAACGCCAGCGCGGACACCTTCATGAACATCCCCATAGGCGAATCAGGCTTCTTCGTGAACAACACCCTCGGGGCAAGCTGGCGCAGGGGAGCATCCTATGTGGGTACCGATATAGACATGTCGACATACGAGGATCCCGACAAGGGCTTCTATGACTTCATGGAAGAGTTCATCGACAAGTTCAACGACCCGACATACTATGCCGATCATATAACGGAGAACATCACGACCACCGTCACGATGAACGAACGCCTGAGGCTCACCTACAGGACGGACTATCTCGAGGCGACGCTCGGCGGAAGGACGAGGATGAACAAGTCGTGGTATACGATTTCCACGATGCAGGACCAGACGACCACCTGGAACAACCAGGTTTCCGCAGGACTCACCTGGGACTGGAGCTCTCTCGGCCTTACGCTCGAAGGTGACCTGGACTACAACTGGTATAAGGGCTACAGTACGCCCCAGCCTTCGGAGTGCGTGCTCAACGCGGAGATATCCAAGCTCCTCTTCAACGACAGCGTGACCATCGCCCTGCGCGGCTACGACCTGCTCGGCCAGTCCAAGAACCTGATGGTATCCGACAGCTCCAACTACCATACCGAGTCTGTCAACAATACCCTCGGACGCTATATCATAGTCTCCGTATCGTGGAGGTTCGGAACCATGGGAGGCGGACGTATGGGCGGAGGCCCCGGACGTGGTCCCGGCGGACCTCCTCCCGGAGGTCCTATGAGATAGGATTTTTTTTCGATATTTGGCCTATGGCCACATATAACTGGTGCGCCTCGGCAATTGCAAGTAAACTTGCATTGCTCTCGGCTTCTGCGTATATTTGCCGCTTGTGACTACAGAACTCATACGGGCTGCACTTGTCGGAGTCTGCGCAGCGGCTCCGGTAGGGCCTGTCCTGCTCCTGGTAATCCAGAAGACCTTGAGCAGAGGCAGGCTCGCCGGGATGTTGACGGGGCTTGGCGCCGCAGTGGGCGATTCGGCTTTCGCCACGATAGGGCTCCTGGCGCTGTCGCTTGCGGGGGACCTGCTGTCCCGTCACCAGGCAGTGCTTATGGTGGCCGGTGGTCTGCTGCTTGCCCTGGTGGGCTTTTCGATGTACAATTCGCATGTGCGCCTTGCGGCTGAAGGCGGCGGGAGCGACATCTCCGTATGGTCCTGCCCTTTACAGTCTATGGCCACGACCCTGTCGAATCCCGGGGCGATAGCCCTTGTCACGAGCCTGCTGGGAATAATGCATCTCGGCTCCGGAACCACCGTCACTCCCGTTCCGCTGCTGGTGGCTGCGGTCTTCGCGGGCGAACTGGCATACTGGGTGCTGCTGGTCTCCGCTCTTTCGAGCTTCGTGCGGCTGAGGGAGAAGACGCTCGAGCGGGCCGGCAGGATTGCGGGAATCGTCGTATGGGGTTTTGCCGTCGTGCTGCTCGTCAAGGGAGCGCTGCTGTTTTTCAGGAATGTCAACTAACAGTCTATATCATTAATGGCTAGTGTAAAAGGATTTTTCAAGAACTGGATTGTCCGCAACCTTCTGCTTGCGGCCCTGTTCGTCTTGGCGCTGGTGCTGCTGTCTTCGCTCGTCCTGTCTACCTGCACCCGTCACGGGCAGAAGATAAGCGTGCCCGATTTCCGCGGGATGAGCGTTCCGGAGGCCGCCGCCGCGGCTGCCGATGCCGGGATCACCGTGGTCGTCACTGATTCCGTGTATGTGAGGAGGATGGATCCTGGTGCGGTATATATGCAGATTCCCAAGGCAGGCTCCGACGTGAAGGCCGGGCGCAAGATCCGCCTTACCACCAATACCATGCATCCCAGCGAGGTGTACATGCCTTCGCTCGTCGGAAGCTCTCTGCGCCAGGCGAAGTCCGAACTCGAGCGCAGCGGCCTGGAACTGGGCCGTCTGATATATGTGCGCGACATGGCCACGAACTATGTCCTGCGCCAGCAGTACCGGGGCACCGATGTCGCTCCGGGAGCCCCGCTTTCCAGCGGGACGGCGATAAATCTCGTGCTCGGGCTGAGCGATGACGATTCGACGGCCGTTCCCGATGTTACGGGAGTGCGCTACAGGGATGCCGTCAGCATAATCCAGGACAACTCGCTCAACATCGGTTCGCTGCATTTCGATTCCTCCGTCAGGACCTATTCCGACTCCCTTTCGGCCCTGGTCTATGCCCAGAGCCCGAGGCCGGATTCCCTTTCGGTGAGGAGGGGAACCGGCGTGTCGCTCAGCCTCACCGTAGACGAGGACAGGCTCAGACAGCACAGACAGGGACGGTGATGACGGACTGCGGAGAACTTTTCGAACATTTCAGGCTGGAAGTCGATGCCGGCCAGGCTCCTGTGCGCATAGACAGGTATATGTCCGAGCACATGGAGGACACCTCGCGCAGCCGTGTGCAGCAGGCTATCAAGGAAGGCTATGTGACTGTGAACGGCGAGCCCGCCAAGGCGAACTATGCCGTCCGCCCGGGCGATGTGATCAGCTTCTCCATGCCTTACAGGAGGAGGGGGCTCGAAATCGTTCCGCAGGACATCCCCCTGAACATAGTATATGAGGACGAGGATGTGCTCGTGGTCGACAAGCCGGCGGGAATGGTCGTGCATCCGGGTCACGGGCACTACGAGGGTACGCTTATAAACGCGCTCTCGCACCACCTCGGAATCTCCCAGGGACCGGAAGCCGAAGACGAGAGGATGGGCATACTCGTGCACAGGATAGACAAGGACACGAGCGGCCTGCTCGCCGTGGCGAAGAATCCCGAGTCGCAGCTGAAGCTGGCGAAGCAGTTCTTCGACCACAGCATAGACCGGCGCTATGTGGCCGTGGTGTGGGGCGACCTGCCCGAAGACGAGGGCACCATAGACGGGGACATAGGCAGGGATCCCGGCGACAGGCTGCGCTTCAAGGTGGTCGGCGAAGGCCGTGAGGGCAAGCATGCCGTGACCCACTACCGTGTCCTCGAACGTTTCGGATTCGTGACTTTCGTGGAGTGCCGCCTCGAGACGGGCCGCACGCATCAGATACGCGTACACATGTCCAGCATCGGCCACCCGATTTTCAACGACGCCCGCTACGGCGGCAGCGAGATCCGCAAGGGTACGATATATACGAAATACCGTCAGTTCATAGCCAACTGTTTCGAGCTCTGCCCGCGCCAGGCCCTGCATGCGCAGATCCTCGGCTTCGAGCATCCCCGTACGCGGCAGCAGCTCCGCTTCAGTTCCCCTCTTCCCGAAGATATGGCTGCTCTTCTGGACAAATGGAGGAAATACTGCAGCCAGATGCCCGAAGAATGAAAAGACTTCCCGATGTCCGCCTGCTCATAGCCTGCACGCTCTCGGCGGTGCTGCTGAGCATCCCGTGGCTGGTCCCGCATACCGGTGCGCTCGCCCTTGTCGGCTTCATACCGCTGCTGCTGGCCGATGCCGCGGCCGACAGGATAGGAATCAGGAGGTTCTTCCCGTACCATTTCTATACTTTCATACTCTGGAATACGCTCACCACTTTCTGGGTGTGCAATGCAACGGTCGGCGGAGGCATATTCGCGATAGTCGCCAATGCCGCGCAGATGTCGCTCGTGTGGACCCTGTTCCGCCTTGCAAGGCGCAGGCTTCCCGGTGCGGTCCCGTATGTCTTCCTCGCGGTGATGTGGATAGCATGGGAGGCCCGGTATTTCGAAGTCGACATCTCCTGGCCGTGGCTGGTCCTCGGCAACGCCTTCGCCACGAGCACGAAGAGCATACAGTGGTATGAGTATACCGGAACCCTCGGCGGCTCCCTGTGGGTATGGCTGGTGAACCTCGGTGCGTTCGGCCTGATATGTTCCGTCGCGGACGGACGGTGGCACGCTTGGACGAAGGCCGCACGGATGTGCTCCTTTGCCGGAGTGGTGCTGGCGCTTGCCGGCCCACTGGTCCTTTCCAAGTGCATATATGACAATTACGAAGAGGTTTCGGAAGGCAGCGTGGCCGTAGTCATCGCGCAGCCGAACCTCGACCCATACGAGAAGTTCGAGTCGCTTCCGCAGTCGGCCCAGACCGAAAGGCTGCTCTCGCTTTT
Source organism: Bacteroides sp. CAG:1060_57_27 (assembly GCA_001915575.1). Classification (GTDB taxonomy): domain Bacteria; phylum Bacteroidota; class Bacteroidia; order Bacteroidales; family UBA932; genus Cryptobacteroides; species Cryptobacteroides pullicola. Next base: position 56,927 of record MNQT01000015.1, read on the forward strand.
CGACAGGGGGCTGGCCGATGTGCCGGATTCGTCGTCGGTGCTGCTGCTCGCGCCCGAGACCTTCACTTCGGACGTGGTGGTGAACGATATAGGCGCATCGCCGACCGTGCAGGCGTTCAGACGCTACCTTGCGTCCCGTCCCGGGACAGAGATGCTTTTCGGCGCCAGCGCGATAGAGACTTTCGGCACGCGCAGCGCCCCGAGCCCGTGTGCGAGACGCTATGGCGACGGGTGGTACATCTCGCGCAACAGCGCTATCATGACAGGGCCGGACTCTTCTGCGCAGATCTACCACAAGAGCAGACTCGTCGTGGGGGTCGAGATGACTCCTTATCCCAAGATCTTCGTCCCGGTGGACGATTTCCTTGCCGACCTGTTCGGCCTGTATTCGCTGATGGGAAGGTGTGAAGGTCAGGAAGAGCCGTCGGTGCTGCGTTTCGGCATCGTGCCCCTCGGATGCGCGATATGCTATGAGTCCGTGTACGGAAAGTTCTGTACGGGCTATGTCAGGGCAGGCGCGCAGGCCATGACGGTAATCACCAACGACGCATGGTGGGGCGACACCCCCGGATACCGTCAGCACCTCAGCTATTCGCGGCTCAGGGCCATAGAGCTCCGCAGGGACATAGCCCGCTGCGGCAATACCGGCATATCGTGCTTCATAGACCAGAGGGGAGAGATAGTTTCCAGCACGCCATGGTGGGAGCAGGCCGTGCTCTCAGGGAGCCTGAACCTCAACGGCAGCCAGACTTTCTTCGTGCGCAACGGCGACATGGTGGGGCGCATCTCCACGCTGGCCTTCATCCTGCTTGCCGCGCTGCTCGCGGTAAGGTTCATAATGCCCAGACGATAGGCGTCTTTCCTTCCGATTCGAGTATCCCGTTCGCCTTCGAGAAGTGGCGGCAGCCGAAGAACGCCCCTCCTGCGAGAGGGGAGGGATGCGCCGCCTGCAGTATGCTGTGCCTGGAAGGGTCTATCAGGGGCGCCTTGCTTCGGGCGAAGTTCCCCCAGAGCATGAACACCACTCCGCTGCACCTGTCCGATACCGTGCGTATCACGGAGTCCGTGAAAGTCTGCCAGCCTATGCGGCTGTGCGAGGCTGCCTGGCCGGCCCTTACGGTGAGCACGCTGTTGAGCAGCAGCACGCCCTGCCTCGCCCACGGCTCGAGGTCGGTCCTGCCGGACATCCTGATGCCGAGGTCGTCCTCTATTTCCTTGAATATGTTCTTCAGGGACGGGGGAGCCGGAACGCCGTCCGGAACGGAAAACGACAGCCCCATGGCCTGACGCGGCCCGTGATAGGGATCCTGTCCGAGTATCACCACCTTGACCTTGTCCAGGGGACAGAGGTCGAAAGCCCTGAAAATAAGTCTGCCTGGAGGATATATGGTCACTCCTGCCGCCTTTTCCGCGTGCAGCGTCGCCGCGAGCCGTGCGAAATACGGTTTCTCGAATTCCGGAGCCAGAACTTCTTTCCAGCTGCTTTCTATGCTTACTTCCATTTTAAGGGAGATAAAAAACCTTCAATTTGTGTTTTGCGGCGTAAAGATAAGGTTATTTGCAGTAAAAATGCGTAAATTTGAAGCATTATGACAACTAAGGCGCTATTTCCCGGTTCGTTCGACCCTTTCACGGCCGGTCATCTGAATATACTCGCGAGGGCGCTGACCATGTTCGACGAGGTGGTCGTGGCCGTGGGCGTCAACGAGGACAAGAAGGGCTTCTTCTCCAATGGACAGAGGCTGGACATAATAGCCCGGTCCACCCGCGGCATGGACAATGTGTCGGCCATAGAATATGACGGGCTTACCGTGGACATATGCCGCAGCCTTGGCATACGCCACATAGTCAGGGGAGTGCGCAACATGCTCGACTTCGAGAACGAGAGGGCTATCGCCGACGCGAACAGGCGCCTGGCCCCCGAGATAGAGACGATAATAATCCCTACGGCCCAGGAGTTCGCGCACATATCCTCGTCGGCCGTCAGGGACCTTCTCCGGCATCACGGCGACACCTCGCTGTTCCTGCCGGCGGGAGTGAAGATTCCACAGGTGCTATGATGAGGAGACTGACCTTGCTTGTCCTTGCCGTCCTCGCCCCGCTCGTCTGCCGGGCGCAGGAGGATGACCCCGACCGGTACCACGGGCTCGACAGCCTGCTTACCGAATTCTACGCCGCCCTCCAGCCGGAGAGCGTGGAGGTGAAGTGCGGCGAGTTCGACGCGCTTATCTCCACCTGCCGCGATTCCCTTACGCGCCAGCATGTCACGCTGCGCATACTCGACCACTATATGCATTCGCGCGTAATGGGTGAGGAGGGCGTGGCAATCCATATCTACGACAAATGGCTCGAGCCCGGCCTCGTCAAGGCCACGAGCGAATTCGAGCTGATGGACGCGGAGCTGTTCGCCAACTGCAACCGCCGCTCCCTGATAGGGATGAAGGCCGAGAAGATAGAGCTTCAGATGCCCGGGGGAGGATACCGCACCGTTCCCGAAGACGGGAAGATAGCCGTGCTGTTCTTCTACGACACGGCCTGTGCGAAATGCCGGCTCGAGGCGGCCGCGCTTCCTTCCGTGCTGCAGGAGGTGGACTTCCCGATGAACTTCTATGCCGTGTATGTCGGCTACGACAAGCGTGAATGGAAGGCGTTCCGCAGGAACTTCAGGCTCAAGGGCATGAAGGACATAAGCCTCGTGCATCTCTGGGATCCGGAAATGGAATCAGGATACCAGATGATCTACGGCGTCACCGCCACTCCCCGCATGTTCGTGACATGGACTGACGGTGAAATCATAGGACGCAGGCTCGAGGTCTCGAACCTGCAGCAGATCATAGAATACATAAGGATTGTAAATGGCACGGCGCAGGAGTAGGAAATATGCCGGGGTGGATCCGGAATATCTCCGGCACCAGAAGGAGACCCTGAGACGGATTTACCGCAAGTCCGTGCTGTTCAACGCACAGGAACTTGCGGCAATCGACGAGTACTGCAGGCGCTTCAACTTCAGTTCGCGCTCCGCGCTGATACGCAAGGCCGTTATGGAGCAGGTGCTCAGCGGCCTCGACAAGAGTCATCCTACGCTTTTCTAGGCTGCGCTTCTGTCTTCTGAGCCCTTGAACACGAAGTCTACGACGTCGGCTATGTTCTTTACATAGTGGAATGTCAGCCCTTTCACATAGATTTCCTTGATGTCCTCTATGTCCTTGCGGTTGTCTTCGGAGATCACTATGGTGTGGACTCCCGCCCTCTTTGCGGCGAGTATCTTCTCCTTTATGCCGCCGACGGGAAGCACCCTTCCCCTCAGGGTCATCTCGCCCGTCATGGCTATGCCTGACTTCACAGGTTCTCCGCGCAGGGCGGATACCATTGAGCTTACCATGGTGATTCCTGCCGAAGGACCGTCCTTCGGGGTGGCCCCTTCGGGCACATGGATGTGTATGTCCTTCGCCGCGAACTCCTCGGAAGTCATCCTCGCCATGTCGGGATGTGCCTTGATGTACTGGTAGGCTATGGTCGCCGACTCCTTCATCACGTCTCCGAGGTTGCCCGTCATTGTCATGACGCCCTTGCCGCTGGATACCGAACTCTCCACGAACAGTATCTCTCCTCCCATCTGAGTCCATGCCAGGCCTGTCACTACGCCGGGGGCTTCGTTGCCTTTCTGGATGTCGTGGAATGCCGTGGGCAGTCCGAGGTATTCTTTCAAGTCCTCTTTCCTGATGACCTTCGGGTAGTTTTCCCCGAGGGCTATCTTCTTGGCGGTCACGCGGGCTATCTTCGCTATCTGTTTCTCCAGTCCGCGCACGCCGGACTCGTGGGTGTATTCCGATATGATGTGCGCGAGCGCCCGGCGGTCTATCCTGAGATTGTCCCTGCCTATGCCGTGCTCCTCAAGCTGCTTGGGCAGCAGGAACTTTCTCGCTATCTCCATTTTCTCCTCCTCGATGTATCCGGTGACGTTGATCAGTTCCATTCTGTCGAGCAGCGCAGGCTGTATCGGGGATATGCTGTTGGCCGTGGTGATGAACATCACGTTGCTGAGGTCGTAGTCGATGTCGAGATAGTTGTCGTGGAAAGTGCTGTTCTGCTCCGGGTCGAGCGCTTCGAGCAGCGCTGAAGACGGGTCGCCCTTGAAGTCGGAGCTCAGCTTGTCTATCTCGTCGAGCACTATCACGGGATTCGAGGTACCGGCGCGGGCTATGCCGTTGAGGATGCGGCCGGGCAGCGCGCCCACATATGTCTTGCGGTGTCCGCGGATTTCGGCCTCGTCATGCATGCCACCCAGGGCTATGCGCACATACTTGCGCCCGAGGGCCCTTGCTATGGACTTGCCGAGCGAGGTCTTGCCCACTCCCGGAGGGCCGTAGAGGCACAGTATGGGAGACTTCATGTTCCCCTTGAGCTTGAGCACGGCCAGGTATTCGATGATCCTCTCCTTGATCTTGTCGAGGCCGTAATGGTCGTGGTTGAGCACCTTCTCGGCATGCTTGAGGTCGAGGTTGTCCCTGCTCATCTCGCCCCAGGGCAACTGGAGCATGAACTCCAGATAGTTGTACTGTACGCTGTAGTCCGGCGACGAGGGGTTGTACTTCTCGAGTTTGGAGAGCTCCTTCTCGAAGGTCTCGGCGACCTCCTTGGGCCATTTCTTGCCTTCGGCCTTCTCCCTGAAGCGGTCAAATTCCTCGGCATCGTCCATTCCGAGCTCCTCCTGTATCGTGCGCAGCTGGTTGTTGAGGTAGTATTCCCTCTGCTGCTGGTCGATTTCGCTCTTTACCTTCTGGTTGATCTCCTGCTTGATCTTCATCAGCTCGATCTGGACATTCAGGATAGAGAGCAGTTTGAGCCCCCTTGTCCTTATGTCGTCATATTCGAGCAGCATCACCTTGGCGTTGAAGTCCTCCACTTCTATGGAAGTGGCGATGAAGTTGACGAGGAAACGGAAGTCGTCTATGGCCTTTACCGCACCGATGGTCTCGCGCGTGCCGATGCTGGAACTGCGCAGTATCTGGACGGCCTTGTCCTTGAGCGAATCGGCTAGTGCCTTTATGTCAGTGCTCCTCTCGTCGTCCCTCATGACATCGGGATGATATATGACTCTGGCCGTGATATAGGGTTCGTATCCGAGCACGGCTCCGAGCTCCAGCCGTTTGAAGGCCTGGAGTATCGCCGTAATGGTGCCGTCCGGCATGTCGAGCGTCTTGATTATCTTGCATACCGTGCCGTAGGGGTTGAGGTCTTCCTCCTGGGGCTCCTCCACCATGACGTCCCTCTGCGGTACGGCTCCGATGAAGAAGCCCTCCTTTTCGGCTTCGCGGATCAGCCTTACCGATTTCTCGCGGCCTATGGTTATGGGGAAGACGGCTCCGGGAAACAGCACCGCATTGCGCAGCGCCAGTATGGGGAGTACGTCCGGCAGTTCGGATTCATCGATTTTCATTATGTTGTCGCCCTGGATGACGGGGATGATGCTGACCTCTGCTCCGGCAGGGAAGGTGAATTCTTTATTCTGTCTCATGTCTGTCAAAATGTCAGTATTTACATTGTTCTGAACGAACCTGCTATATTAGTCAATCTCTGTGCCAATGCCAAATCTTTCTGCCTGGCGGCGGCACAATGACGGCAGACAGCCCCAAAAAACTGCTTAGATTCAACACCGAAGTGCAACAGCGAGGATCCGACGGACCTCGCTGTTGACGGTCTCAAAGTTGTTTCCTTTTTTTTTGGGGGGCAAGCGCAA
>MNQT01000016.1 GCA_001915575.1 Bacteroides sp. CAG:1060_57_27
GGCCAAGGGAAAAACTCAATTTCTCAACCCCGAAAGACGAGTTCTTTAAACTTTTGTTGTAATTTTACTTCTTGTTGCACTTGCTCGTTGACTCTACCGCCTGCAATTTTGACGGAAAAATTTGCAAGTCAGAATTTTTTTATGTATTTTTGTGATATCATTTTAGTATCAAAAATATATTGTTATGGTTGCAAATAAGGAAACCCCCTACAAAGGCTTTGCCGGTAACGGATTCGTTGCCCTGGTCCTGCTGCTTGTCTCGTTTGTCGCGAGTGTACTGCTGATTCTCAACTATGCCGAGGGTACTGCCTTTCCAATATGCGGTTCGCTGCTGCTGCTTCTGACCTGCATCTGCTGCGGCGGGCTGACGCGTCTCGAGCCCAACGAGGCGAAGGTCATGGTTTTCTTCGGCAAGTACAGGGGAACCTTCAAGAAGGAAGGCTTTTCGTGGGTCAACCCTCTGATGAGCAAGAAGGGGGTCAACTACCGCGCCCGCAACCTCAATCCCGAGCCTATCAAGGTCAACGACAAGGTGGGCAATCCCGTGATGATAGGAATGGTGCTCGTGTGGCAGCTCGAAGACAGCTACAGGGCGATGTTCGAGATAGACAGCCAGGCCCTTGCGCGCAGCTCCGCCTCCAAGAAGGAGGAACTTGCCCTTCCCGACATATCCGGTGCTTTCGAGAAGTTCGTGCGCATACAGAGCGACGCGGCCCTGCGTCAGGTGGCGGGCTGCTATGCCTACGACAACCCCTCGTCCGGGAACGAACTTACGCTGCGCAGCAATGCCGACGAGATAAACGACTCTCTGGTCAAGCTGCTCAACGACCGCCTCTCCATGGCCGGGATGAAAGTGCTCGAGGCTCGCATAAACTATCTCGCATACGCTCCCGAGATTGCGGCCATAATGCTGCGCCGCCAGCAGGCCGACGCCATAATCGCGGCGAGGGAGAAGATAGTGGAGGGTGCGGTGTCAATGGTGAAAATGGCCCTCGACCGCCTCAAGACCGAGGAGGTCGTGGAACTCGACGAGGAGAGGAAGGCCGCGATGGTCGGCAATCTGCTCGTGGTGCTGTGCGGTGACGAGCCGGCTAGCCCCGTGATAAATTCAGGCTCGCTGTATTAGTTGTACCGTCTGCGCGTGCGCCTATGCCTAAGGAAAAGGATACTTCTACGAAAAGTTTCGTGCTCCGGGTCGATGCCGCGACGATGGATGCGCTGGAGCGTTGGGCTGCGGACGAGTTCCGCAGCATCAACGGCCAGTTGCAGTGGATCATAAACGAAGCCCTGCGCAAGAGTGGGCGGCTGAAGAAGAAATGATATTCCGGTTTTTCTGCCGCGAGGGATTCTCTCTGAACCGTATCGGGTTCAGGGAGATTTTTTTTGCAGTCTGAACGGGCGCAGCCGCTGTGTCCCGAGCCCCGCCTGCGTAACCGCCGCCCATGCAGGCCTTGGAATGCGGCAGACTGGCCGTCGGTGGAAGGACAATATGGGCATCCCGGGCTGATGTACTCCCGGGATGCGGTGGATTTGGTATTCTGCCTGAAGAATGCCAAATTTGCGCTTAAATTCATACAGACATGAGGATAGACATACTTACAGTAGTGCCCGAACTGCTCGACAGCCCGCTCTCGCACTCGATTGTCGGACGGGCGAGGAAAAAGGGCCTCGTCGAGATAAACGTGCACAATCTCCGGAAATACGGCATCGGCCCGAGGAAGAACGTGGACGACTACAGCTACGGCGGCGATGCCGGCATGGTGATGATGATCGAGCCGGTGTACCGTATGGTCGAGGAGCTCAAGGCCGAAAGGAACTACGACGAAGTCATATATATGTCTCCGGACGGAGAGAGGCTGACGCAGGCAATTGCAAACGAGTTGTCGCTGCACGGGAACATCATCATACTGTGCGGGCACTACAAGGGGGTCGACCAGAGGATAAGGGAGCACCTCGTGACGAGGGAGATCTCCGTCGGCGACTATGTGGTAAGCGGCGGAGAGATTCCGGCCGCACTGCTCGCCGACGCGATAGTGCGCCTGATTCCCGGTGCGCTGAGCGACGAGACCTCTGCCCTGTCGGACAGTTTCCAGGACGACCTGCTCTCTCCTCCGGTATATACCCGTCCCGCAGATTTCAACGGCTGGAAGGTCCCCGATGTGCTGCTCAGCGGCAATCCCAGGCTGATACAGGCCTGGCAGGACGAGCAGGCACTCGAGCGCACAAAACAACTGAGGCCGGAGCTAATTAATAAAAAATTTTAATAACAGATTTAATTTTTTTGAAATTTTTTCTGAAAAAATATTGCATATAGAAATTTTTGTGTATCTTTGCTCTCGGAAATGAAAACAACTCTACTCTGAACATCTGTTTGGAGACTTCTAACCAACAATAATTAACCTTCTATAAGGTAATACACTACTAACTAACCGTAAAGAGCTGCCGTGACGGCAGCTCTTTGTCGTTCAAGGAGTTACAGGTAAAATACGGTATAATGGTATAATTGCCAAAAACGGTTGGTAAAACCCCTATAACTTGTTAAAATCCTGCGATATATGGAAATCAGATGAAACGCTTCCTTTTCCAATGGGTAGCAAGCGGGAAACAGGGAGGTGCCGCGCTGGGAATGGGTGGGTACCATGCCGCCCGAACAGGGAGTACGGGTGCCGCACTGCCCAGTGCGGGAGGTACCACGCTGCCCGGAATGAGAAGTGCTACGCTGCCGGGAACGGGGCTCCTGTCGGTTACATCCCGGAAAGGAGTTCCGCAATCGCTATTGCCAGCTCTACCGGATTGCCAGGTTGCTGTATTGCCAAGTCTGCCGTATTGACAAGCCTGCTTTTTGCCAAGCCTGCCTGCCGTATTGATAGGCCTACCGGATTGTCAAGTCTGTCGTACTGCCGTCTGCTGTATTGATAGGCCTGTCGGATTGCCAGATCTGCCGGTTGCTAAGTCTGCTGTATTGCCAGGTCTGTCGGAAACATGGAGTCTCCCGGGTTTTCTGCTGATATAGTTACGATGTAAAAACCTGAGAACCGGGTGCTTTTGGAGATATCTAACTGTCAATTACTTGCAATTAGTGCAGGTTCGTAAGTCCTGAGGAACTCCGCGGGCGAGAGCCCTCCGAGCTTGAGCAGTATGCGCTCCTCATTGAAGTACCGCACCGCCTCGTCTATCATCTCGGCGGCCGTGGAAGGTGCTTTGCCCGGAGCCTGGAGCCTGAAGCTCGCAAGCTTGACGCCCGAAGCCTAAACCTCGAACCTCAACACTCAAACCTCAAAATGTACATTAAACTTTAAGGCAATTCGGACGCTCTTGCGGGATAAATCCGAAAAATCTTTATATTTGTCGGGAGGCCGTTCAATTTTAAAGCCGGTGTGTTGCCGCTAACTAAAAACCCGATACAATGAAAAAAGTTACAAGTTTTCTCTGTGCCGTGCTCGTGTGCGCGGCCGCGTCGTTCTTGTCCGGATGCAACAAGGCTCCTGCCCGGGAAGAACCGACCGAGCCCGATGTCGAACTTACGATCGGAGATGTCACCGTAGGATACCTCAGGGCGACTGCCGTCCCGAATTCCAAGGTTTCGAGCTATGCTCTCATCCTTGCCGCGCAGAATGTGTGGGATATGCAGCTCGGCATGTACGGTACCGAAGAGGATCTCGTGGCGACGCTTATGGAGAACGACCCCTCATGCGTCTATACAGCCGGTGTCGAGGACCAGCTCATAGTGCTTAACGGTTCTCTGGATTTCGACTACTGGCTCGTCCTTGTGATAATGGACGAGGACGGGGAACTCTATGCGATCGAGAAGAACGCGGTACGCTCGCCTTCTTACACGGAGGGCGCCCCTGAGGCCACGATGACTATCGAGGTCCTCGAGGTGACTCCTACCACCGTGCGTCTCGTGCATACTCCGGACGAGAATACTATCGGGTATTATACCCTGAACTATACGAAGGCCGAATATGACGCCATGATAGAGATCGCACAGACCGACCCTTCTATCTCCGAGACCTATCCCGACCCCGAAGACTATGTGATATATTATCTGCGCTGGTCGGGCTGGCGCTGGTTCGAGCGTGAGGACAATGTCTGGGAAGGCCTCACTCCCGGAACCGAGTATGTCGCCGTAGGCGCGCCCTTCAACGTGAACGGCTTCGAACAGGGGGCCGGAAAGCTTGCCGTCACTCGTTTCGAGACGCCTCTGGAATAGTTCCCGCGGCGTAAGTGCCCGAAAAGAAATAAATAATCGGCGGCCATTAGATGGCTTGCCGATTTTAATTAAAAAACGGTATAAAAGGAATGAATTAGAAATAAGCTACCTGTGTAGGTTTCCCTCAAAGAGCGAGGTAATGGCTTGGCGTCAGTTGAAAATTCTGTGATATGCAATAGATTTCGTCATATAGCTCATGCCTGTGAAAAGGATACGGAAAAAGCAACCGATTCCTATTCCCGTTTCCCATATTTCTTTTCAAACAGCCCCGTATTTTTATTTCCCCATTCAATCATTGCGTCTATAATAGGGATTAATGTCATTCCCAAAGCAGTAATGGCATACTCTGAACGCGGAGGCAGTTCTGGATAAATGGCCTTTGACACCAGCCCGTCCTCCACCAGTTCCTTCAGTTGTAGGTCGAGCACGCGGGGCGTGGCTTCGGGGAATATTTTGTGCAGTTCGCTGGGGCGCAGGGCACGGTGGCGCAGTTCGTCCAGTATGCATGACTTCCACTTGGAATCAATCAGGCTCATGGTCAGCCTCAGGGGACAGTCCAAATCGACAGGTACCTTTCTTTCGTACATGATTCTATCGTTATTGAATATTACTGCTGCAATGATAATATAATATGCCGGAATAAGTATATACCGAATAATTTTTCAGTATATGAATAATTTTTCTGTACTTGTACAGACAGGAGGAATCGCCTACCTTTGCAGCATCAAAACAGGATAATCAATTAAACACTAGCATCATGAGAGCAACTATCGAAGAGTACAAGGCAGTGGAAGAGGCTGCCATGAAGTTTGTGAAGAGCGTGGCAGAAGGCAACAGCAAGTATGCCCGCGAGTTGTTCATCGACGAAGCCGTCTTGTTCGGCTATCTGGACGGAGAACTTGAGCACGGCAGCATCGAGCAGTTCTACCGTAATGTGGACACCGTGGGCGCGGGCAATGACTTCAAGGCACGCATCGACGTGGTGGACATAGAAGAAACCCTTGCCGTGGTGCGCGTGCTGGAAGAGAAATGGGGAGGCCGTATCGACTTCACCGACTATTTGCTGCTGATGAAGTTGGACGGCGAATGGCGGTGTGTGGCAAAAGCTTGCAATCAGAACTCGAATACCATTCAAAAGTAAGGAGAAGGCATCATGAAGATAACAGTCATTACGGGAAGTCCCCGCAGGCATGGCAACAGCTTTGCCATGACGGACGCATTTATAAGGGAAGCCGAGCAACTGGGTCACACAGTGCAACGCTTTGACGCCGCACTGATGAAGATAGGCGGCTGCCGTGCCTGCCAGACCTGCTTCAAGACAGGCAGGGCATGTTCGTTCGACGACGATTTCAATCTTATCGCCCCTGCCATCATGGAAGCCGATGCTGTCGTATTCACCATGCCGACCTACTGGTACTCTATCCCGGCACAGATAAAGGGCGTGATTGACCGTCTGTTCTCATTCGCGGTAGGCGGAAAGGACATCGCCGGAAAGAAGTGCGGACTGATAGCCTGCTGCGAGGAAGACGATGTGACAGTAATGGACGGCATCCGTATGCCGCTGGAGCGTTCCGCCGCTCTGCTGAAATGGGAAATGGCAGGCGAAGTGCTTATTACCGGAGTATTGGACGAGAGGGACATAGAAAAGACGGACGGCTGCAAGCTGGCAGCTGAACTGGCGCATAGATTCTGAGTGTATGAAGGTATTATTGATTAACGGCAGCCCGAACCAAACAGGATGCACTTATACTGCCCTGCACGAAGTGGAAACCACCTTGCAGGCGTGCGGCATAGAAACAGAGCTGTTGTATCTGGGTAAGAAAGCAATAGCTGGCTGTATCGCCTGTGGCAGCTGTTTCCAGACGGGGCATTGCTTTCGCGACGACCTCGTGCAAGAGATGCAGAAGCGCTTGGACGAGTTCGATGGAATCATCATCGGCTCGCCCGTCTATTACAGCGCACCTGCGGGGCAACTCATTTCGTTCCTGAACCGTCTGTTCTTCGCCACGGAAAACCGCATGGCAGGCAAACTCGGTGCATCGGTCGTATCATGCCGCCGTGGTGGAGCTTCCGCTACCTTCGAACAGCTGAACCAGTATTTCACCATTGCCAATATGCCTATCGTTGCATCGCAATACTGGAACTCGGTGCACGGCTTCACACCCGACGACGTGCGCAAGGACAAGGAAGGCTTGCAAACCATGCGCGTTTTGGGGCAGAACATGGCGTGGCTGCTGAAGTGCATAGAAAGCGGACGGAAGAACGGCATCAACAACCCGATATATGAACCGAGGATACGTACGGACTTTATTCAGGACAAATATGAATAATCAAACCTAATAGAAAAAAATTATGGTCTTTTGAGTAGTAGGGAAGTGTTTCCGGTTTCCCTGTCATATCCGTGAATTTGTCCAACGGGAGGATCGCAAGAAGTTCTGGCCTGCCCAAAACACAAACTTGCTACCTTCCCGTCGGCATTGTTTCTAACCTGATTATGCGGTTCAGCTATCCTCCTCATGGATGAGAACAGCCTGCCGAACTGCTCCTTGAACCATTCGCCAATCAGTTGCCCGTTGATGGCAAGCGCAAGCCTTGACTTGTCTTTCGTGTCTTTCACCACTTGGGAGCCTGCTTCCTCGGTTTTGAACTTCCGCCTGTGTCCCTCCGAATAGAGACCGCCATGTAGTCCTTGCCGTAGTCCTGCCCCAATACGTTTTGGAACGCTTTCCAGCCTTCTGCCCGGCTTCCGCGATTTTTCCTCTGACTGCTTAAATCTCAATTCCTATTGCGTTAATCTGCTGATTTTGTCCGATTATTCCATCAATATTTACTATATTTGTCGCTTGCAAGATAATTTGCATTGGAAGTTAACAATCATATACCTGATATTATGAGCGAAAACATCATTCCTGATAAGGTCCAGGAGGTTTCGGAGAAGATCCGGGAGACCGTCTCCGATGCGGTGGAAAATGCTGCCGAAGCTGTTGCCGGTGCTGCCGGCGACGCCGTCGATGCCGTCGAGGATCTTTCAGACAAGACCCTCGCCGAACTGTCCGACCTTTTCGTCAGCATCAAGTCTGCCTCGGACAGCATGCTGCGCTCGAAGGAGGCCGAGGCGGTGAAGTCCGCCTTCTACAAGCTTCTTTCCAAGCTCAAGGGTGAGGCCGGGCTGGCTGCGCAGGCCGAGGGCTCGAAGGACAATCCCTTCGAGGCGGTCGAGCAGAATTTCAAGGCGATGTATGCCGACTACAAGAAGGAGCGTGCCGAATTCAACCGCCAGCAGGAGGCCCAGAGGGAGGAGAACCTGGCGAAGAAGCAGCAGATAATCGCCGAGCTGAAGGCCCTTGTCGAGGGTCAGGAGGATGTCAGTTCCCAGTTCCCCGCTTTCCGCGAACTGCAGAACCGCTGGAGGGAGGCCGGTCCCGTACCCGCCAAGTCTTTCAGGGACATCAACGATACCTATCAGTTCTATGTCGAGAAGTTCTACGACATGGTACAGATCAACCGCGACCTGCGCGACCTCGACTTCCGCCGCAACCTGGAGGCGAAGGAGGCTTTCTGCGAGACAGCGGAGAAGCTTGCGGAGGACGAAAATATCGTGAGCGCCTTCCACGAGCTGCAGAAACTGCACGAGCAGTGGAAGGAATACGGCCCCGTGGCCAAGGAGAAGCGCGAGGAGATATGGAACCGCTTCAAGGCCGCCACTTCCATAATCAACAAGAGATATCAGGCCCATTTCGAGACGCTGAAGAAGCAGCATGAGGAGAACCTCGAGAAGAAGCGCGTCCTGTGCGAGAAGCTCGAGGAGATCGCCGGCCGCGAGATATCCTCTTCCGCCGAGTGGAACGCACTCTCGAAGGAAATCGAGGAGCTCCAGGCCGAGTGGCGTAAGATAGGTTTCGCCACCAAGAAGGAGAACCAGAGGATATACGACCGCTTCCGTGCCGCATGCGACAAATTCTTCGGGCGCAAGCGCGAGTTCTATGCCTCCATAAAGGAGAACATGAGCGAGAACCTCGCCAGGAAGCAGGCCATAATCGAGCAGGCCGAGGCGCTGAAGACGAGCACCGAGTGGAAGAAGGCCACCGACCAGTTCATCGCTCTGCAGAAGCAGTGGAAGGAGATAGGTGCGGTGCCCCGCAAGAAGTCCGAGCAGCTCTGGAAGAGGTTCCGTGCCGCGTGCGACGAGTTCTTCGCGAACAGGGATGCCAACGCTGCTCCCGAGAACGACTTCTACGGCAACCTCAAGGCCAAGCGCAAGCTCGTCGAGGAGGTGAAGGCATATGAGCCTTCGCAGGACGAGACCGCCAACGCGGAGCAGATGCGTGCCTTCAACGAGCGCTGGAATTCGATAGGGCATGTTCCCTTCAAGGAGAAGGATGCCGTGCTCGCCGAGTTCAGGGACGCGATGCAGGAGAAGTTCCCCCTGTTCGCAAGGCAGAGGCCCCAGCGCGGAGGCCGTCCCGCAGTGCGTACCCGCAAGGACATGCTGATCGCCAAGTACAACGCGCTCCAGCAGGACATAGCAACTTACGAGAACAACATAGGATTCTTCGCCGCATCGAAGAACAGCTCTCCTCTCATAGAGCAGATGCGCGCGCGCATCGAGCAGGCAAAGGGCGAGCTCAAGGAACTCGAGATGCAGATCCGTAAAGAAGAAGAGGCAGGAGAAGAGCAATAGGGAAGATGGACAAGAATTCGGTTATAGGATTTACTCTCATAGCGGCGATTTTCATAGGTTTCAGCGTCTACGAGTCGGGCAGGGCCCGCAAGCAGGCTGAATATCTGGCACAGCAGGATTCGATAGCGAGGGCAAACATGCCCGTGGACGAGATGACGCTCGACCTTACGCAGGAGGGTGCCGCCGGGGCGGCGGCAGCTGCTGCATCCGGAAAGTCCGCGCAGGTATATAAGGACACGCTTCTCAATGTTGCGGCGGCACAGGAGGGGAGCATAGTCGCCATAGAGAACTCGAAGATAAGGGTAGAGTTCAACACCAAGGGCGCCCAGCCGTATTCGGTGAAGGTCAAGGACTATTACAACTACGACAGTACCGACCTCTACCTCTTCAGGCCCGGGCAGGCAGACTATTCGCTCAGCATCTATGCCGGCGAGTATATACATACGAGGAACTTCAACTTCCAGGTCGCGCAGCTCAGCGACAGCTGTGTCGTGATGCGGCTGCCCTTCAGCGGGGGAGGCTACATCGAGCAGCGCTACAGCCTCTCCGAGGACAGCTATATGATGCACAACATGCTGTCCTTCGTGGGGATGGAAGGGGTGATTCCGAGGAACGTCAACATGTACGACCTCGACTTCAACGTCACTATCCCCCGTATGGAGAAGGGCTACAAGAACGAACTGCAGTACTCCAAGCTCGACTACTATTACGAGGGCGACAAGAAGCCCGAGGAGATGGGCCGCGGGCGCAACGCTTCCAAGAGGATCGAATCGAGCCTCGACTGGTTCGCGTTCCAGCAGCAGTTCTTCTCCGTCATCGTGCATACGCCGCAGCAGTTCGCTTCGGGCGACCTCAGCGTGAACTTCTTCGGCGAGGACGATCCCGACAGGAACCTCATGGCGTGCAGCGCCAGGATGAGGCTCGACCTGCCGGACGGAGCCGCCTCCAGTGTCGAGACCGAGTTCTATCTCGGCCCCAACCACTTCCAGACGCTCAACAGCTACGACAACAAGTACGAGAAGATCATCCCGCTGGGAGGCTGGCTCGTCGGATGGTTCACGCGCTACGCGATCATCCCGATGTTCAACTTCTTCAGCCGCTTCATAGACAGTTTCGGCCTCATCATCCTGCTGATGACCCTCGTCATCAAGATAGTGGTGTTCCCTCTGACCTACAAGTCCTATGCTTCGTCGGCCAAGATGAGCGCGCTGCGTCCCGAGATAGAGAAGATCAACGCCCGCTACCCCCATATGGACAACCAGCAGGAGCAGCTCAAGAAGCAGCAGGCCATAATGAACCTCTACAAGCGGGCCGGTGCGAGCCCTATGGGAGGATGTCTGCCCATGCTGCTGACCTTCCCCATACTCTGGGCGATGTTCCGTTTCTTCCCTGCGTCCATAGAGCTGCGCCAGCAGCCTTTCCTGTGGTGCGACGACCTGTCGAGCTACGACTCCATAGTGGATTTCGGCTTCAGGGTGCCGCTGCTGGGCGATCATCTCTCGCTCTTCGCGCTGCTCATGGCCGTGACGATGTGGATCTACGCCAAGTTCACTATGGCCTCCCAGCCGACGGGCAACGACCCCAGCGCCGCTTCGATGCGTTTCATGAGCCTCTGGATGATGCCTATAATGATGTTCTTCATCTGTAACAGCATCTCCGCCGCGCTCAGCTACTACTATCTGCTCTCGCAGCTGATATCAATATTCCAGACCCTTGCTATCCGCAAGTCTATCAAGCAGGAGGATGTGCTGCGCAAGGTCCGCGAGTCCGAGGGCAAGCCCATGCCCAAGAGCAAGTGGCAGCAGAAGATAGAGGAGATGCAGAAGCTCCAGGAGCAGCAGCTGCGCGAACAGCAGCGCAAGCAGCGCAAATAGCTTCCCGGGATGGAGACGGAGCAAGAGATTCCCCAAAATGATTTCGTCCAATATCGAGAATATCCTGAAAGAACTGCCACCGCAAGTCAAGTTGGTGGCAGTTTCGAAATTCCATGCTGCTGACGCTGTATTGGAGGCTTTGTCCGCCGGTCAGCACAGATTTGCCGAAAGCCGTCCGCAGGAGTTTGCCGCCAAGTTCGAAGCCGTACACGTCGGACATAACGTGCCCAGGGCAGATGTTGAATGGCATTTCATAGGCCATCTTCAGACCAACAAACTGAAGCTGGTGCTTCCTCATGCCGACCTTGTTCAGTCTGTGGACAGCCTGCACCTGCTGCAGGCGATAGAAGCATGGGGCAAGGCTGCCTCAAGGACCGTGAACGTGCTGCTTGAACTCCATATCGGTGCAGAGCAGACAAAGCAGGGTTTCGTTGAAGAGGAGATTCTGGATATCCTTTTCCATGCCGGCAATTATCCTAATGTGCGTTTCTGCGGATTGATGGGTATGGCTACCAACACTGACAATGAAGACGATATCCGTGCCGATTTTGCCAGGATTTCACATTTTATGAACTATCTCAGGGATTTGTTCCCTGAACTGGATTCATTCAGGGAGCTTTCAATAGGGATGTCTGACGACTGGCGTATTGCTGTCGGTTATGGAGCCACGATGGTACGTATAGGTACCGCCATTTTCGGGCCCCGGCAGTATTAACTTGCAGATGCCGTGGCGTGCGGATGGGTGTCAGGAAAAAAATGATCTTAACCTTATGAGAAAACAAGCGTATATGAACTGGAAATTGTTTGCTTTGGCGATGGTGCTCATGACCTCGTCAATTACTGCGTCTGCCCAGGACAGCAGGTCCGTAATCAGGGATCAGATCAGCGAGTGGGGAAGCTGCCGTAATGTTACACTTACCATGACAGGCGGAGATCTGGCGTTGAACGGACGGAACAGTTGTGTCTGTCCTGATGTCCCTGTCGGACTGGCTCTTGAACTTGCCACCCTGCAGGAAGATGATGAGTATATTGATGACGTGCAGCTGACCGAAGACGGATGCTGGCTTATCTTGTATGGCGACAACGGTTTCGTATGGGAGGAACTTGATCCTGATCTGGAACAGCAACTGCGTGAATACAATGATGAAGCTGAAGTTGTAACTTCCGTAGCATTCAACGATCAAGGTGAATGGATAGTCATTTCCTCAGACCATGTCTCTGCATCTTCAGACGAACTTACTGAATGGATACAGGAAGGAATCGAGAAGTTCGGCCAGCTATGGACAGCCCACATGACCGATGACGCCGTGATGCTCTGTTTCGAGAACGGATATAGGTATAGAGGCGATGTTCCGGAAAATCTGCTGGACACGCTCCGCGAAACCGACATCGATGTCTATCGCGTGAAATTTACCAGCGACGGCAGCTACTTCATCGCAGATGTCGACGGAACCTACGATTATTACATGTAGCTTCCGAGACTTCCGGAACCTATGCGGTGCCACCGGAAAGCCCGTTCGTGCGGAACTCTATACGTCTTCTGCCCATCTGGTTCGCCCTTCAGTGTGGCGTTTTGAACCATATCCTGCTGTTCTTCAAGACTATCCGCATGGCATCAGGCAATCTTCAGCAAGCTCCTTTACCCTCTCCTTTGCCGGTATTGCCGTTTCCATCGAGGGGCAGGCTTGTGCGGGGCATGCTTGCGAGGAGCATGCGTGTCATCGCTCCTGCCACTTTTTCTGACGCTCCTCTGCCTCCGAGTGAATGACGTATCTGTTCATAGTCGGAAAGCATCCTTGTCCTGTAGTCCTTGTTTTCCACGAGTGCCCGCACTTCGCTGTACAGGGTGTCTGGATTGAAATCATCCTGGATCAGTTCCCTGAATGCTGGCCTGTCTATGCAGAGGTTGCCGAGGGAGATGTATTTGATGCGCTCCTTGACCTTGAGGATCTTTGCCGCAATCCAGAATGTGAGTGCCGATGTGCTCCATCCGACGACTTGAGGCGTTCCGATCAGTACTGCCTCGAGGGATGCGGTTCCGGAATTGATTACGGCGGCACGGGCGAACCTGAGGATGTCATAGGTTTCTCCGAACAGCAGCTTGACATTGCTTCTGCCGCCAATGTAGGGTTCATAGTCCGAACGGTCACGTGCGGGGGCGCCTGCAATCACGAATTTGTATCCGGAGTATTGGGGAAGGGCGGAAAGCCTGTCCACGAGAGCCATGCATACCGGCATCATACGTGATATTTCTGCTTTTCTGGACCCGGCCAGCAGGGCTATATAGTCACCATCGACGGGACGGGAGTAGTTGTGGGAGTCGACGGCATCGACGAGAGGATTGCCGTTGTAGACGAACGGTATGCCGGTCTTCCTGAAATAGTCCAGTTCGAAAGGGAATACGGGGAAAAGCATGTCAACCCATGCCTTGAGTTTCCTGTTGCGCCCTGGACGGGATGCCCAGGTTTTGGGGGCGATGTAGTAGAACACCTTGATTGCTCTGTCGTGGCAGAATCTGGCTATCCTCATGTTGAATCCCGGATAGTCGATAAGAATCACGACATCAGGCTTCCATCCGATTATGTCCTTCT
The DNA here is from genome assembly GCA_001915575.1 of Bacteroides sp. CAG:1060_57_27. Classification (GTDB taxonomy): domain Bacteria; phylum Bacteroidota; class Bacteroidia; order Bacteroidales; family UBA932; genus Cryptobacteroides; species Cryptobacteroides pullicola. Next base: position 13,360 of record MNQT01000016.1, read on the forward strand.
GGCAGAATCGCAGGTTGGAGAGCAGCTTGAATCCCTTGGCGAGTACTTCCGCAGCACCCATTACGGCGCCGTCGCGGTAATGCCTGACCAGGCTGTGTTCTCCGCGGCATGCTGCGGCCGCTGCATCCATCATGTCGCCTCCCCAGTACCTGAGCGATGCTTCGGGGTCGCATTTTACGAGCCCCTTGATCAGGTTGCTTCCATGCAGGTCTCCGGAGGCCTCTCCGGCAATCAGATAATAGCGCATAGCCTTTCGTATTCTCCGGAGTCGGTGTTGTCGATGTTGTGTGGAGTGATGGTGATGTAGCCCTGTTCGAGCAGAAGGTGGTCGGCATCGTCCGGATTCCCGTCGTTGCTCGTGAAGTCGCCGGCCATCACATAGACCTGTTCGTCGGCAAGGCAGGATGCAAGGTATTTCTCGGCATCGGGATCCGGAGTCTTTCCGATTTCGGAAAGGAACTCCAGATACGGACGGTATTCCCTTTCCCAGTGGGCCTTTCCCATGCGGCACATTCTGACACCCTTGATCCGCTCATGAGGGATATAGGGGAAATTGATGTTGTAGAACATTCCGCTGCGGGGTTTGGCCACATCCAGCAGCTTGTCGAGAATCCCGGGAAGCAGGCGGCGTACTGCCGAGAAGTCAGCATCGGACTTGAACGTGTCGAGACTGACTCCTATTGAGGGAATCCCGTTTACGGCTCCCTCCATTGCCGCTCCGAGCGTGCCCGAATACAGTGCGGCTGTTGCGGCGTTGCTTCCGTGGTTTATTCCGCTGACGACAAGGTCGGGGACCTGTGGGTGGAAGATGTTGTCTATGCCGAATTTGATGCAGCTTGCCGGGGTGCCGTCGAGGTACCACCATCTGGCGCCTTCCCTTTCCCCGAGTTCACGCACGGCTATAGGCCTGAGACCCATGCTCACGGCCATGGACATCCCGCTCTGGGGTTTCTTGGGGGCTACGACAGTGATCCTGCCGTAAGCGGCAAGTATTTCGACCAGCGAGAGCAGGCCTTTTGACATATATCCGTCGTCGTTTGTGACAAGTATTTTCATCCTGAGATTTTTTCATGCAAAGATAATTGATTTTGAACAGATTTTTTGATAAATTTGCACCGCGATTTCCGGGAGGGAATCATTGATATGTTTTTAACGCATTTTAATTTTAATAGTTTCAGACAATGGTAAAACTTGGTATTAACGGATTTGGCCGTATCGGCCGTATGGTTTTCCGTGCTGCAGTCGAGAATTTCTCGAACGACATCGAGGTCGTAGGTATCAACGACCTTCTCGATCCTTCTTACCTCGCCTACATGCTCAAGTACGATTCAGTACACGGCACTTTCAAGGGTGAGGTTTCCGTAGAGGGCAACGCTCTCGTCGTAAACGGCAAGAAGATCCGCATCACCGCCGAGATGGATCCCGCAAACCTCAAGTGGAACGAGGTCGGTGCCGATGTAGTTGTCGAGTCTACCGGTTTCTTCCTTACCGACGAGACTGCACGCAAGCACATCCAGGCCGGTGCCAAGAAAGTGATAATGTCAGCTCCTTCAAAGGACGCCACCCCTATGTTCGTGTACGGTGTGAACCATGAGACATATGCCGGTCAGGACATCATCTCCAACGCTTCCTGCACCACCAACTGTCTCGCTCCCATCTCCAAGGTGCTCAACGACACCTTCGGAATCAAGAGGGGTCTGATGACCACCGTTCACGCTGCCACCGCTACCCAGAAGACCGTAGACGGACCTTCCAAGAAGGACTGGAGGGGCGGCCGCGGAATCCTCGAGAACATCATCCCTTCATCTACCGGCGCCGCCAAGGCAGTAGGAAAGGTTCTCCCCGTCCTCAACGGCAAGCTCACCGGTATGTCACTCCGCGTGCCTACCTCTGACGTAAGCTTCGTAGACCTCACCGCCGAGCTCGAGAAGCCCTGCACCTACGAGGAGATCTGCGCTGCAATGAAGAAGGCTTCCGAGGGCGAGCTCAAGGGAGTTCTCGGATACACCGAGGATGCAGTCGTTTCCACCGACTTCCGCAACGATCCCCACACCTCTATCTTCGACGTCAAGGCAGGTATCCAGCTCGATCCTACCTTCGTGAAGGTTTGCGCATGGTACGACAACGAGTGGGGTTACTCCAACAAGGTCCTCGAGATGGCGAAGGTCATCATGAAGTAATTACCCTGTTCGGGTATTCCTATAGCGGTTCCGGTTTCGGCCGGAACCGTTTTTTTTGTGCTGCGCCGAATATACTGTGGCACTTCGGGAATGGAAATTAAACAAGTTTATTTCCATTCCTCTCGTTTTCTTCGTATATTCGTGATTCGGAAATAAAAAATCGGAAGTTATGAAGAAGTTTGTCATCACGGCTCTCGTACTCTGCGCTGGCGTTGCGGCGTCTGCCCAGAGCCGTAACCCTCTTTCTGAGGCGGAGTTCACGTTCACCACGGTCAAGGCCAATCCTGTCACCTCCGTGAAGGACCAGGCCAACAGCGGCACCTGCTGGGCCTATTCGACCATCAGTTTCCTCGAGTCGGAGGCTATCAGGCTCTGCGGCATAAAGGATACGGCCGACTATCCCGACTTCTCGGAGTTCTTTGTCGTGTCCCATTCCTACATGGACAGGGCCGAGAAGTATGTGAGGCTCGACGGTAACCTCACCTTCAGCGCAGGTTCCGAAGCCGACGACGTGCTCCATATCGTGAGGGACTACGGCATAGTGCCTCAGGCCGAGATGACAGGAATGAACTACGGCACGGCGCTTCCTGCCCAGTCCGAGCTCGACGCCGTTCTCAAGGGATATATCTCTGCGGTGGCCAAGAACCCCAACAGGACCCTCACGACTGCGTGGAAGCCCGGTTTCCAGGCTATACTCGACACCTATCTCGGCGAATATCCCGGGACTTTCACCGTGGACGGCAAGGAGTATGACGCCTTCAGCTACCGCGACGCGATGAAGATAAATGCCGACGACTACATAACCCTCGGCTCCTTCGCATACCAGCCCTACTACGAGTGGGTGCCTCTCGAGGTGTCCGACAACTGGAGGTGGGACAATCTCTTCAACATCCCTCTCGACGAGTTCATGGAGGTGCTTGACGACGCTATCATGAACGGTTACACCGTAGCCTGGGGTACCGATGTCAGCCAGGCCGGCTTCACCCGCGACGGTCTCGGAATCTATCTCGACGTGGAGGCGTCCTCGACGCCCGGTTCGGACCAGGAGCGCTGGGTCGGGAAGGAGCAGGAAGACACCTCCGCTCCAATAGTCATAGTGGAGAAGGAGGTGTCCGAGCAGAGCCGCCAGGCCGAGTTCGACAACAAGACCATAACCGACGACCACGGCATGCATATCTTCGGCATAGCGAAGGACCAGGACGGAAAGAAATACTATATGGTCAAGAACTCCTGGGGAGAGACCGGAAAGTACGACGGCATCTGGTATGTGACCGAGGCCTTCGTCAAGGCCCAGAGCATGGATATCATGCTGCATAAGTCAGCCCTTCCCAAGGATCTGCAGAAGAAGGCCGGCGTAAGGTAGATGTCCCTGCGCAGCTGCATACCTAATTTCATAACCTCGATGAACCTGCTGTGCGGGTCCATCGGGGTGATATTTGCGTTGGACGGCAGCTTCGAGGCCGCCTTCCTGTTCATGATAGCCGGTGCCGTCTGCGATTTCCTCGACGGATTCGCCGCCAGGTTGCTGGGCGCTTATTCCGATATAGGCAGGGAGCTCGACTCGCTTGCCGACGTGGTGACATTCGGCCTGCTGCCTTCGCTGATGTTCTGCCGGCTTTCGTCGATGCTCGGTGAAGACGCCTGGTATGCCTGCATACCTCTGGTCATGGTGGCATTCAGTGCGCTCAGGCTTGCCAAGTTCAATGTGGACGATTCGCAGGGTACCTTCTTTGCCGGGCTGCCGACTCCGGCAAACGCCCTGCTGTGCGCATCCCTGTGCTGCTTCACGGTGTCGGGAGGGGCGGAGTTCCTGTTGCGCTGGGCTTCGGGCCCGGTGTTCCTGCCGCTGCTCTCGCTCGTGCTCAGCCTGCTGCTCGTGAGCCGTATCAGGATGTTCTCGTTCAAGTTCCATAAGGGCGACGCCCGTTCCCTTGCGGCCATGAGGGTCTCGGTGATCGTTCTGGCGCTGCTGTCCGCTGCCGCATGTGCTCTTTTCGCGCAGCACTGGTCGCTTGCCGTGCTTTCCACGATGCTCTTCTATGTAGTCTCCAACATAATCCTTTCAATCGCGCGGGTATGAAAGCTGTTTCAAAGGTGCTTCTGATATTGTCGGCGGCCTCGGCCATGTGGGCCTGCGACAGATATGTGGGGCCTTCCAGGCAGACAGTCCCTTATGTGGAATCGGTGCTTGCGGGTTCGGATCAGCATACTCTCGGGCTTCTCGCCGCAAGCCGGGCTCCTCTTCCTTCGGGCTCGATAGTATTCATAGGCAGCAGTGCCGACTGCAATGCCTTTGCCGAGGGCTTTGCCGCCTGCGACGAGCGCGACAATGTCGATGCGAGGCCGTTTCCCGACGGACTTGCCGATTTCGCGGGCGAGACCCTTGTGTGCATATCGGACGACTATACGGTTGATTTCGCAGATACGGCTGCATGCAGGGCTTTCAGGGAAAGGACGGTACGCAAGGTGGTTGCCGCGCTGGACACGCTCGCCCATGTGAGCCCTTTCGATCTGGAAGGTCTCATCAGGAAGCCTGCCGCCAAGCTCGTCATACTGGGCGACATGGATATGTGTGAATATGGCGGGTTCGATGTGGACACTCTGCTCAGGAGCACTTCGTGCGATATTCCCGTCGTGCATCCCGTCGACCATATGTTCGGCACCCTGTTCGACTCGGGCCGCGGCAGGGCGATGAACATCGGGGTGATAGCCGATGTGGACGGCGTCGCCGACAGCCTGCGCTATGTGTCTGCATTCATGCGCCATGCAGCCCGCAGGGGGCTTTCCGAGGACTCCCGCTGCTTCGTCTTCCCGAGCGCCGCCGAGGGCGACAGCCTGCTCCACAGGCTCGTCCTCTCCTATGCCCGTGAGAACCGCAGGCCTCTGGACGCCGTAGTCGTGGACGATTACGGGCTTGATGTTGATTCGCTCAAGAGCGAGCTTGCCGATATGATTTCCGTCATGAACGAGAGTTCCATGACCTACGGCCGTTTCCTTGCCAGGGACTTCGTGCTTATGGACGTGTTCGGCGAGGTATGTTCCGCCTGCCATTCGATACTGAGGGAGCGGAACCTGTTCACGCACGACATAAGCCAGGTGCAGACCGTGTCCTACACGCCGGTCGACCTTCCCGATTCGGACGACGGCTCGATTTTACTGATACCGGTTTCTTATGTACAGAATTAGTATACTGCCAGAAGAAATAGACAGGCTGCCTTACGGGAATTTCCCCGGCCAGATACATGTGATAGAAAAGCCCGGCCTGGATTATGCCAGGGCGATCGCCTACCTCATGACCCAGAAGATCATAGGCTTCGACACAGAGACGCGCCCCGTGTTCTCTTCGGGGCAGCCGCACAACCATGTGGCCCTGCTGCAGCTGTCGGGAGCCGACAGGGCCTTCCTTTTCAGGGTCAACAAGCTCGGTATGCGGACGCTTATGTGCGCCGTGCTTTCCAACAGGAACATAATCAAGGTGGGCGCTGCCGTCCATGACGACGTCCGCGGCCTGCAATACTATTCCAAGTTCGAGGGCCGCTCCTTCGTGGACCTGCAGAAGATAGTCTGCGAGTGGGGCATAAGGGACAAGAGCGTGAAGAAGATGGCCGCCATAATCCTCGGCTGCCGTATCTCGAAGACCCAGCAGCTTTCCAACTGGGAGGCGAAGGAACTCTCCCAGGCGCAGAAGATGTATGCCGCTACCGACGCATGGATATGCCGGGAGATGTATCTGAAACTCCTCAAGTCCGAAAAGAACCCCCTGGCTCCCGACCAGCTCAATCCAAAGCAGAATACAGGCAATGATCAAGGTAATACTGAAAAGAAACCGTGACGAATCCCTGCGCCGTTTCCACCCCTGGGTGTTCAGCGGCGCGATAGCCCAGATCCAGGGGACTCCTGCTGAGGGAGACCTGGTGGCCGTACATGACGCCGACGGGAAATACCTTGCCTGCGGGCACTATCAGGTCGGCTCTATCGCCGTGAGGATACTTTCGTTCGACGAGGATCCTCAGTCGCCGTCTTTCTGGAAGAACTCCCTCGCGAGGGCGATAGCAGCGCGCGAGGCCGTGGGGCTCTGCTGCCGCGCTGCCGGTCCGGGGCGTCAGGACGGGGGCGCGCAGGCGCGGACGAACTGTTTCCGCCTGGTACACGGGGAGGGAGATTCCCTGCCCGGCCTGATAATCGACTGGTATGACGGAGTATGTGTGCTCCAGGCCCATTCCGTGGGCATGTTCCGCTCCAAGGGCCGTATCTGCGAGGCCCTGTGCGAACTTCTCGGCGGCTCTCTCAAGGCAGTGTACGACAAGAGTTCCGGCACTGCGCCCTTCAAGGCCGGGCTCGAGCTCGTGGACGGCTACCTCTACCGCGCCGAAGGCTTCGGTGCGAGCGAGGCTGAGGTCCTCGAGAACGGCCTGCGCTTCCTCGTGAACTGGGAGGAGGGACAGAAGACCGGCTTCTTCCTCGACCAGAGGGACAACCGCGCCCTTGTAGGAAGGTATGCGCGCGGACGCAGGGTGCTTAACCTTTTCTGCTATACCGGGGGATTCTCGGTGTATGCCGCCGCCGGCGGGGCTGTCTGCGTGGATTCTGTGGACTCCTCCGCAAAGGCGGTGAAACTGCTGGAACGCAACCTGGAACTCAACCGCTGCGGCGTTTCGTCGCAGTTGGGCTGCCACTGCACCGACGCCATGGACTTCCTTGCCGCCTCAGAGGAAGGGAAGTATGACATGATGATAGTCGACCCTCCGGCATTCGCAAAGCATCGCGGTGCCCTCAGGAACGCCCTCAGGGCTTATCAGAGGCTGAATGCCTCCGCCATATCGAAAGTGGCGCCGGGCGGGTTGATATTTACCTTCAGTTGTTCGCAGGTGGTGGACAAGGTCACCTTCGCCAACACCGTGTTCTCGGCCGCGGCGCAGACAGGCCGCAGCGTAAGGATACTCGACCGCTTCTGCCAGGGAGCGGATCATCCGGTCAGCATCTATCATCCCGAGGGGGAGTATCTCAAGGGCCTTCTGCTCTATGTAGAGTAGGACGCAGGCGCCTCTCCTGCGCTCAGGCTTCGGCTTCTATGAGTTCCAGCAGCCTGTCTATGGCTTCGCTGTCCGGCACATGGCGCAGCACGGGCTGTCCTTTCCTGTATATGGAGACCCTGCCGCCGCCCTCGCCCACATAGCCCCAGTCGGCGTCGGCCATTTCTCCGGGGCCGTTGACTATGCATCCCATTACGGCTATCACCATGCCTTTGAGGTGCGAGGTCCGTGCCTTTACCTCTTCGAATGTCTTCTGAAGGTCGTACATCGTCCTTCCGCATCCGGGGCAGGCTATGTACTCAGGCTTGTAGAAGCGGCGTCTCGAGGCCTGCATCACTTCGTCGACGAGGTATTCCGACAGTCCGGCGGACTCGGGTATCGCATCTATCTCCCTTTTCAGCAGCTTCGGCCCCCACTTTATCGCCGCGTCAAGCATCTCGTCCCCTCCCTGCGATGCGTCGGCTCCGTGGAGCGCGAGGTAGCGCGCCACAGGCAGCTCGTTCCCGGGATCTTCGGTGAGCGAGACCCTGATCGTGTCGCCTATGCCTTCCTGGAGCAGCGAGGCTATTCCTACGCAGGACTTGATCCTGCCGCTGTCGCCGTTTCCGGCCTCGGTGACCCCGACATGCAGGGGGAAGACCGTGCCGCTCTCCTGCATCATCGCCGCCAGTTCCCTGTACGCCTCCGTCATTACGACGGTGTTGCTGGCCTTGAGAGAGACCACGACGTTCATGAAGCCTGCACCGGTGCACATGTCCACCCACTCCATGGCGGCAAGGGCCATTGCATGCGGGGTATTGCCGTAGCGGTCGGTGATGTACCTGCCGAGGGAGCCGTGGTTGAGTCCTATGCGTATCGCGGTGCCGTGCTCCCTGCATACCTCTATCAGGCGTGCGAACTGTTCGCGTGCCTTGTCGTGGTCGGGGTGGAAGTTGCCGGGATTGATGCGTACCTTCTCGACTATCCCGGCTGCCGCTATCGCGGTCTCGGACGAGAAGTGTATGTCTGCCACCAGCGGTACGGTGCATCCCAGCGCGCGCAGGCGCTCGTGTATGTTGCGCAGGTGCGCGATGTCCTGCATGCCCGGGACGGTTATCCTCACGAGCTGCGAGCCTGCCGCGGCGAGCCTCAGGCACTGGTCTACGGTGGCCTGCTCGTCGGAAGTGTGAGTGTTGCACATGGTCTGTATGACGACGGGGGAGCCCGAGCCTATGCTCAGGGAATCACCTATCCTGACCTGTACTGTCTTGAGTCTTTCCATATACTCTGTCGTATGCTTCTCTGCGCAGTACGGAACGGGTCTTCCCCCTGCGCCTGGTTATCTGGAAGTGCAGTCCTACCGTGGCATATATGTCCAGCGGATAGGCATATTCGTAGTAGTAGGAACTTGCGTAGTCGGGCTGCTGCAGGCTCGACCACGACCACCTGATGTGGCAGTTGAAGTGTATCTCAACCGGGTCGAGCATTATCGCGAATCCCGCCCCGCCCTGGAATCCGTAGTCGAAGCGGTTCTCGTATTCGCGGAACGAACCGGCCCACTGCGGGTCGAGGTTCTCTCCGCTCCGCTCTATCCCCAGCCTCCAGCCTCCGTATATTCCGGCGTTTATCATCAGCTTCAGGGGCTCGAAGTCTGCGTGCATCTGAGCCATTGCCGGAATCTCTATGACGCGTATCGAACCCCTCTCGGCCCCGTCGAGATTGTCCACATAGCCGGTCTGGGGATTCGGCTTGAATCCGAAGCCCTCGTTGCCCAGGGCTACGCCCATGGTGAGTCCGAAGTAGGGGATGAAGCCGAACATCTTGCTGTACTTGGTGTACATGATGCTTATGTAGTTGGGCGCGAAGATGTAGGCCCTGTTGTGGCGGCTGGGGCTGTAGTACATGTTTGAGAAGGTCACGCCGTAGTTTATGCCCAGCATCGAGTAGTCGTTGATCAGCCCGTCGGCGGCCGCGGCGGTGCTGTCTGCCGCGGGAGTCTCCACGACGAAGCTGCTGTCGGGTACCAGAGCCTGTCCTTCCGCCGCAGGAGCGCCCGGGGCGGCGGGACGGCCGGAGTGCTGCGCGGACAGCATCTGGACTGCCGACAGGGCCAGGATTATCGTTGCCGTCAGATGTTTCATGCCGTTGATCCGTTTCATTCCGTTCCGAACAGTTCGGCGATATTTATGGTCTGCACCACTTCGCTGGCAGCCGGTACGCTTATGTATGACTGCTCCTCGAGCTCGTAGAACATCACCTTTTCGGGCTGCCTGTGCTCGAGCACCGAGCCGGTGTCGACATAGGAGTTGCCGTTGCGGTCTTCCGTGATGCGTATGCTGTACCTGCCCTCCTTGAGGTAGGGGAAGGTGAGCGTCGTGTCGGAGTCCACCACATAGGTCCTGAGGGTGTTGTCCCTCTTCTCGTTCAGCAGGTCGACTATGTAGCGCGTGCCCACGCCGCCGAGTTCGGTCACGAGCGTGCTCAGGTTCTGGTCGCTGGGCAGGCTGAAGCTTACTTCGGTGCTGTCGGAGTAGTAGCCGTTGATGTCGCGGAATGCCTTGTAGGGCACCTTGAGCCGGTATTCATAGCCGGTGAGCAGCTGGCCGTCGGGCCTGAGTATGTAGCGCCTGAGGTTTAGGGAGTCCCTCTCGAGGGTGAACTTCTGCTCGATTTCCGTCTGCCTCGGGGTTATGGCGGTGAAGCGCACCGAGTCGAACTTCTCGCTGATTATGGGGTAGGAGAACAGGAACTCTATTCCGTTCTGCTCCACGGTCTCTGGCGTGGCGGTAACCTTCAGCACGCAGGTGGTGTCGCTCTCGGTGAGCTCGCGCCTCGAGCGCTTCGAATAGGTGCGCATCTCGTTGGTCAGGGCCAGCCTGATGTTCTCGGTCTGCAGGCTCAGGTCCCCGAGGGAGTCGGTCTTGTAGTAGTCCAGCTCGAGCTTCATAGTGTCCGGAGCCGCCGAGCGGCTGTTGAGCCATATCTCGAGACTGTCGCGCAGCAGGTTGAACTGCGTGATTATCTGCGAGGCGCGGTATCCCTCTATCTTCAGCGAGTCTATCATCGCGTAGGGAGCCATGAAACTTATGTAGGCGGAGCGTTCCGAGTTGCGCCCGCGTCCCTTGATCAGCTGGCGCGAGGGGATTTCGCGGAACAGCTTGAGCTCGTATTCGCTGAACCTCGCCTGGCAGGCAAGCGTGTCGAGCATGTCGTAGCGCAGCATCTCGCGCGTGGTGTCGGATGCCGTCTGGAACGGCCTGACCGCCGAGTCTGCGAATGCAACGAGTTCCGTCTCCGGGTCGAAGATGTTGTCGTTGTTGTTGTCGAGCACGGCGTAGAGGCGGTAGAGCGTGTCCTGGATGAACGGCAGGGCGAAGTAGCCCCAGTCGTCGGTCTTGATCGCCGCGTCGGGACGGCTGCGGAATACGGCCGAGTCGGAGAAGTCCTTGTAGAGCATCACCGTCGCGCCCTTCACCTGTTCCAGAGTGTTGCAGTCGCGCACCGTGCCCGTGATCATCATCGAGTCTATCTTCTGCCCGGTCGAGAACGCATAGGTGTAGCCTGCGAAGATGTTGCCCTCGTTGACGTCGGCGATTGCGTCGGTGAAGCTCAGCGTGTATGTGGTGTTCGGCTTGAGCGGCTCCTCGAAGCTGACGAGCAGGTTCTTTCCCTTGATCCTGGATTTGGGCATGGAGCCGAGCGGGGGCGAGAGGAAGATGTTGTTCGGGTTCTCTATGGTCACGTATTCGTTGAAAGTGAATACGAAGGTCATGCCTTCGAGCGGCACTCCCACGGCGCCGGGAAGGGGACTGATATCGGTGATGTATGGAGGAATCGTGTCCTTGTCCCCTCCCGATGGAGCCTCGGTGGTGTTGGCGCACGAATGCGTGACGAGCATCGTCGGCAGTATCAGGAGCAGTATGGCGGCTATCATGGGAAGGAATCTTCGCATTGTCGGAATTCTTTAGATGTCTGTCCTTATTACGTCCTGGATGCCGTCTATCATCTTGAGCCCGGCCACTATGTCGTCCATGACGCTCTTGTCTTTCACCAGCAGGTCTATGAAGCCTTCGAACACGCCCCCGTCGGTGGAGAGCTGCAGGTTGCGCATGTTGATTCCTAAGGCTTTCGAGATGTAGCTGGAGATTTCGCTGAGCAGGCCTATGCGGTCTATGCCCTTGAGCGATATGCGTATAGGGTAGTCCTTCTCGGTGGCGCTCCACTGGGGTACGACCACCCTGTTGCCGTACTTGCTGGCGAGCTTCTGGGCCTTTTCGCAGGATTTCTTGTGGACTATCACTGTGTCCTCGCCGGCGAGGAAGCCCACGACGGGGTCTCCGGGTATGGGCTTGCAGCAGTCTGCCATCACATACTTTATGTTGTCCGTGTCTCCCGACTTTATAATGAACTTGCGGCCCTTGGTTGAGTTGTACCTGTCCTCGTCTATGATAGCCTTGAACTGCTCCGGCCCGAGTATGCCGAGACCTACCCTGAAGTAGAGTTCGTCGACGTCTCGTATCTGACAGAAGTCAAGGAACTTGCGTATGAGCTCATTGCTGGTGCGCAGCCCCATGAGGCGTATCCTTTCGTCGAAGATCTGCTCTCCGCGCGTGGAGATGTTGTCCTTCTGGGGGCGGAAGTATTCTATTATGCTGTTGCGCGCGCCGCGGGTGCGTACGAACTGGAGCCATTCCATCTTGGGGGTGGCGTTGGCCGCAGTGATTATCTCCACCTGGTCTCCGCCGTGCAGCACCTGGGAGAGCGGCACGAGCCGCATGTTTATCTTGGCGGCGATCGCGGAGTTGCCAATGTCGGTGTGTATCAGGTATGCGAAGTCCAGGGCGGTGGCTCCGTTGACTATCGACTTCTGCTCTCCCTTGGGGGTGAACACCACTATCTCGGAGCTGATGAGGTCGTTGTGGATTATGTCGAGCAGCTCCAGGGTGCTGAGGTCCTTGCTCAGCAGTATCTCCTGCACCTGCGCGAGCCACTTGTCCATTTCGGAGTCGTTCTCGGAGATATAGCCGTCGTTCTTGTATGCCCAGTGCGCGGCGATTCCCTTCTCGGCTATGTCGTCCATACGGCGGGAGCGTATCTGCACTTCCATCCATACTCCGGCATGGCTCATCAGGGTGCAGTGCAGGGCTTCGTAGCCGTTGTTCTTGGGCTGGGCTATCCAGTCCCTGCGCCGGGAGGTGTTCTCGCTGTAGAGGCTCGTGACGGTCGCGTATATCAGGTAGGCCTGGTTGCGCTCGCTCAGCGGGCTGTCCTTCTGGGGTTCGAAGATTATGCGCACGGCGTACAGGTCGAAGATCTGCTCGAAGGGCACGTGCTTGGTGTGCATCTTGTACCAGATAGAGTAGGGGGTCTTTATCCTCTTCTTGATAGTGAACCTGAATCCGGCGTCCCTGAGCGCCTTCTCAATGGGGGCGATGAAGTCGTCGATGTCTTTCGCGCGTGCGGCTATGTTCTTGCTGATGCGTTCGTTTATCTCCCTGTAGGCGTCCGGCTCCTTGTACTTGAGCCAGATGTTCTCCATTTCCGACTTGACTCCGTAGAGGCCGAGCCTGTGGGCCAGGGGAATGAAGATGAACATGGTCTCGGAGAGTATCTTGTCCCTCTTGTGCTCGGGCATGAACTCGATTGTACGGCAGTTGTGCAGGCGGTCGGCGAGCTTTATGAGCACTACCCTCACGTCGTCGTTGAGGGTCAGCAGTATGCGCTTGAAGTTCTCGGCCTGGAGGCTCTCGGTGCTGACCGTGGCGCCCTTCCTGTCCTCGTTGTCGAGCACCGTCTTTATCTTGGTGAGCCCGTCGACAAGCAGCGCTATCCTGTCGCCGAAGAGGTTGCGTATGTCCTCTACCGTATAGTCCGTGTCTTCCACCACGTCGTGCAGCAGTGCGGCGCAGATAGACTTGAAGCCCAGCCCTATCTCGGATACCACTATCTTCGCCACCTCGATAGGATGCAGCATGTAGGGCTCTCCCGAGCGCCTGCGGACGTTCTTGTGGGCCTGATTGGCGAATTCGAACGACTTCACGACCGTCTGTATCTCCTCCTCGTTGCGGCATCTGGGCCTTGCAACTTCCATCAGCGATCCGTAGGCCTTGTCGATAAGGCGGTAGTCTTCCTGTGTGAATTCTGAAAAGCTCATCTCTTCTGTACTAACTGTCCCACTTCTGGGGCCTGTAATTGTCCAAATTCTGGAACCCGTATGTGAGTTCCGCTCCGAATATGATTATCTGCCAGCTTATGTTCATCCAAATGAGGAACAGGGGAATCGCGGCAATGACTCCGTATGCTATGCTGAGCCTGCCGACGAAAACCTGGGTTTCGAGGTAAAGATACTGAAAAATAACGAAAACTATAGCGGCGAGCGCTGCCGACTTGACTGCATGGCGGTATCTTACCTTCGTCGCAGGGATGAAGGTGTACATCGCGCTCAGCGTCAGGACCGATACGGCATAGAGTCCGACGAACGCCAGCAGCCGCGAAAGGAAGTTCAGATCCGCGAGGTCGAGTCCTAACAGGTTGGGGAGCGTGACATGGTAGGCGATGCCGGCACCGAATATCAGCACTATGAACGGCAGCAGGAACATCACCAGTATGTAGAACCCGAAGCGGGTGTATATCTTGCGCGGAATCTTGCGTATGTTCCATATGTTGTTGAAGACACGCTCCACCTGGACCATCATCCATATTATCGCCCACAGGAAGAGCAGGGCAGACACAAGCCCGGTGCCTCCGCGCTCTGCCTCGGCGAGTATTCCCGAAGCCTTCTCGATCATGATCTCGACGAACTCGGGGTTGGCGGGGAATATCTTGTAGAGCACTTCGGTAATCAGGTTGGAGAGTCCGAGGCCGCCGGTCACCGCGAACATCAGCCCTATCAGGGGCACCAGGGCCAGCATCGCGAAATAGCTCAGTGCCACGCACTGGAAGCCCATGTGGTTGCGCGTGAAACTGTCCGTGGTAATCCTTATGAGCCGCGTGAGACGGACGAGCCTGGCGTACCATTTCGAGCAGGCCGAGGTGTCTATGCTCCACAGCCGTTCCGAGAACAGGGCGCCTATGCCCTTGGATATCTTGATCCTGCGCCTTTTCATGCCTTAGAACAGAGTGGGTTCGGAAACCTTTCCGCCGGGGACGTCAGTGTCGGGCAGCATGGCGAAGAATTCCTGCTCCGAGATTACTGGTATTCCGAGAGCGGCGCACTTGCGCAGCTTTTCCGGGCCGCTCTTCTCTCCGGCCACGAGGAACGCGGTCCTGGAACTTATCGACGAGGCAGCCTTTCCTCCGTGGGCTGCGATAGTCTCCTTCAGCTTGTCGCGGCTTATCGAGAAGTTGCCTGAAATCACAATGCTCTTGCCTTCGAGCGCGTCGGACAGGCGTCCCGGGCCCGAATCCGGCCCTGTCTCGAAGCGCAGCCCGGCTTCGCGCAGGCGGCGCACCTCCTGCATGTTCGCCTCCGAGGCGAAGAAGTCGAGCAGGCTGCCTGCTATGACTTCGCCCACGTCGCCCACTTCGAGCAGCTGTTCCCTGTCTGCGCCGGCGAGGGCGTCGATGCTGCCGAAGTGCCGCGCGAGAGTGCGCGCTGTCGTCTCGCCTACATACCTGATGCCGAGCGCGAACAGCACCCTCTCGAAAGGCACCCCGCGCGACTGCTCCAGGCTGGCGAGGAATTTCTGCACCGAGCGCTCCTGCCAGCCCGGCAGGCTAAGGAGCTGGTAGGCGTTTATACTGTATAGGTCTGAAGGCCGTACGGCGAGCGACGCCCCGAAGAACTGGTCAATGGTGGCTTCGCCGGCAAGTATGTCCATGGCCTTGCGCGAGACGAAGTGCATCAGCCGGCCCTTTATCTGCATGGGGCAGCCGTCGGAGTTGGGGCAGAACCACTTGGCTTCGTCTTCGCTGCGTCGCAGCGGCGTGCCGCAGTCGGGGCACAGCTTCGGAAACTGGGGAACGGTTGCTCCTTCGGGGCGGAGCGACATCTCCACACCCGTTATCTTCGGAATGATCTCTCCGCCCTTCTCTACATAGACGCTGTCTCCTATGCGTATGTCCAGCTGGCGCATCTGGTCCTCGTTGTTGAGGGTGGCCCTCCTGACGACGGTCCCGCTGAGCTGCACCGGCTCGAGGTTCGCCACGGGGGTCACCGCACCGGTCCTTCCGACCTGGTAGTCTATGCCCAGCAGGCGCGTGCAGGCCTGCTCCGCCTTGAACTTGTATGCGACCGCCCAGCGCGGGAACTTGGATGTGTATCCGAGCTCCCTCTGGCATTCGAGCTCGTCTATCTTTATGACTATGCCGTCGGTGGCGTAGGGAAGGTATTTGCGCTGCGTGTCCCAGTAGTCGATATAGGCCTTGATCTCGTCTATGCTGCGGCAGAGGCGGGAGTTGTCGGAGACCGGAAGCCCCCAGCCGCTGGCGGCCTGCATGGCCTGGGAGTGCCTGTCGAAGCTCACGGAATCGGCAGGAATATGGTAGAGCACGCAGAAGAGCCCCCTCTTAGCGACTTCCTGCGGGTCGGTGAGCTTGAGCGAGCCGGAGGCCGCGTTGCGCGGATTCGCAAAGGGCGCCTCCTCCTGCGCCTCCCTTTCTGCGTTCAGCCTGTCGAAGGCTTCGTATGGCATCAGCACTTCGCCCCTTATCTCGAACTCGTCGGGATAGCTTCCGTGCAGGCGGCGGGGGATGTTGGATATGTGCAGCGCGTTGGCCGTGATGTCGTCCCCCATGGTGCCGTCGCCCCTTGTGAGTGCCTGCACGAGCACGCCTGCGCGGTAGGTGAGACATATGGCCGTCCCGTCGAACTTCTGCTCGCAGCAGTAACTGAAATCCCGTCCTCCGAGCGTCCTGTCGGCTCTCGACACGAAGTCTTCTATCTCGGATATGGAGTAGGTGTTGCCGAGCGACAGCATGGGATAGCGGTGCATTTTCTGCTCGAATCCTCCCTTGCGCCCTCCGGCTGACGGCTCGAGGTCCGAACCTACCTTGCGGGTGGGGGAGTCTTCCGAGGCGAACTGCGGGAAGGCCTTCTCGAGACCTTCGAGCTCATGCATCAGGGTGTCGAACTCGAAGTCCGACATGGTGGGCGCGTTGTCGATGTAGTAGCGCCTGCTGTTCTCCTCCAGGATAGTGCGGAGTTCGTCTATCCTCTGCTTTGCCGCTGTACTGTCCATCACAAGTGGCGAAGTTAATCATTTTTTTGTGTTTTACGGCGAGAATGAGTAAATTCGCAAGATTCAAAAAATCCATTATTTTACTGCAATGAAAGATTCAATCATCATTCTGTGCGGCGGCGGCCCTGCTCCCGGCATGAACGCCGTGGTATGTTCCGTCGCAAAGACCTTCCTCAACAACGGCTATAGGGTAATCGGTCTCCACGGAGGCTACAGCGGACTCTTCTCCAAGACTCCCCGCACCGAGGACCTCGACTTCTTCAAGGCCGACGCATATTTCAACAGGGGCGGCTGCTACCTCCAGATGAGCCGCTTCAAGCCTACCGACGCAGACTTCGAGGACAACTTCAACCTCGACCTGTTCAGGGACAACAACATCAAGCTGCTCGTGACCGTCGGCGGCGACGACACCGCATCTACGGCCAACCGCATCGCCAAGTTCCTCGAGGCCAAGAAGTATCCCATCCGCAACATACATGTTCCCAAGACTATCGACGACGACCTTCCCCTGCCCGACAACGCTCCCACCTTCGGCTTCAACTCCGCCAAGGACGAGGGCGCGCACATCGCGAGGACCATATACGAGGATGCCCGTACTTCCGGCAACTGGCTGCTCATCTCCGCCATGGGCCGCTCGGCAGGACACCTCGCCCTCGGAATAGGCGAGGCTACCCACTGCCCGATGACTATCATCCCCGAGATGTTCAACAAGACTGAAATCTCTATCGACAAGATAATAAGGCTCACTCTGTCTGCCATTATCAAGCGTCAGATCCTCGGCATAGGCTACGGCACCGTGGTGGTTGCCGAGGGCGTGTTCCACGACCTTGCCGCAGACGACATCAAGGCTGCCGGAGTGCATATGACCTATGACGAGCACGGACATCCCGAGCTCGGCAAGATCTCCAAGGCCGTCCTCTTCAACGAGCTGCTCGAGAAGGAGATAAAGAAGCTCGGCCTGAAGGTCAAGACCCGTCCCGTGGAGATAGGCTACGATGTCCGCTGCCAGGATCCCGTCGCATACGACCTCTCGTACTGCTCCGAGCTCGCCATGGGCGTATATGAGCTCTACAGCAGGGGAGAGACAGGATGCATGGTGTACGTGAACGCGTTCGGTGAGGCGAAGCCCCTCTACCTTAAGGACCTGCAGAACGAAGAGGGCAAGATTCCTCCCCGCAGGGTCGATATCGAAGGCGGTATCGCGAGGAACTACTACTCCCACCTCTGCCACTACATCACTCCTGCGGACTACGAGGCTGCGAAGGCCTATGTATCCGATCCGGAGGCATACGACTTCAAGAAGATCCTGGGCTGGTAGTGATTGCAGGAGCATCCGGGAAGACGGCACGTCTTCCGGCATATATGCGGGGGCCGCACACGCGGCTCCCGTTTCTTTGATATCCGGATAATAAAAAAATCATATTTTCCGATGTAGTTAGGAAAATATTTGCTATACATGCATGTTGAAATGAAAACGCAAGACAGACCATCCATACCATAAAGGCGTTTTTGTTTCATAAGGCGATATTGTAAGACAAATAATTTAACAACACTAAGACTTTGTTCCAGCATTTGGTATCCGCGTAGTGTCTGCGGCCCGTTTTCCGGCGCCGCCCGGCCTTGCGTGCAACAAGTGCATAATTTTTTCCTGATGAAAATAAGATTCCTTCTGTCGCTTGCAGCGACCGTGGCCGCCGTATCGGCGTATGCCCAGACTACCAATGTTATGAAGCTCCGTGTGAACAGACCCCTGGCACCGGTCCAGCCGACCATGTACGGTATCTTCATAGAAGACATCAACTTCGCCGCGGACGGCGGACTTTACGCAGAGCTTGTGAAGAACCGCTCTTTCGAGTTCCCCGACCATCTCCAAGGATGGCGCGCGGCCGGAAGGTTCGAGCTCAGGGACGATGGCCCGTTCGAACGCAATCCGCATTACCTGAGGCTTTTATATCCAGGGTATCCGCACAAGTACACCGCTCTCGAGAACGAAGGCTTCTTCGGAATAGGTCTCAAGGAGGGTGCAGACAACCGCCTTGCTGTCGCGGATGCTGCTGCTTCTGGGCGCGCTTTCGCTATACTCCTGCCAGGATCCATCCAGGGGGACGGGTATCGTCACCATAGATCCTGACGGGGGAGACGGCGGGGACGATGTGCGCATCCCCGACTATCCGGACGACTATTCGGAGATAGCCTCCTGGGGAGACAGGGGCAAATGGAACCTCGCGAACGTACACGACCCCAGCGTCGCGTATTACGACGGGTACTATTATATGTACTGTACCGATGCCTCGTACGGGAACGAGCATCTCAAGGCCACGAGCGGCGTGCACTTCCAGGGCAGGCGCTCCAAGGATCTCGTGAACTGGACCTATGTGCCCGGCCCCATGAACGACGCTCCCGAATGGGTGTCTGACAAACTTGACGAGATACGCTCGGGAATGGGGCTCGACCCCATTCCTGAGGAGTCGCTGAACTACGGATACTGGGCTCCGGTGGTGCGTACCGTCACCGTGGAGGGGCGCACCGTGCTCAGGATGTACTACTGCATAGTCATTAACAACAGCATCAAGACCGGTGCATCCGGAGGATTCGACGGCAGCTGGACGGAGAGGGCCTTCATAGGAATGTGCGAGAGTACCGACCCTGCGGACGGAGTCTGGGAGGACAAGGGCTATGTCGTCTGCTCCTCTTCCGACAAGGGTCCGGACGGCTGGGCACGCAGGAGCGAGTCCTACTGGGAGGATGCCTATTTTTACTACAACGCCATAGAACCCAGCTACTATGTCGACGAGAATTCCGGCCGCCACTATCTTGTCTACGGCTCATGGCACAGCGGCTTCGCCCTGCTGGAGCTCGACCCTGTGAGCGGAAAGCCTCTCGTGGAGCCGGGAGACCCCTGGGCCGACAGCCCCGGGGAGCTTTCGCAGCGCTTCGGGAAACGTATAGCTACCCGTAACGCCGCCTCGCGCTGGCAGGGGAGCGAGGCTCCGGAACTGATATACAAGGACGGTTACTACTATCTGTTCATGGCCTATGACGCACTCGAAGTGCCATACAACACCCGCGTGGTGAGGAGTGAAAACATCGAAGGCCCCTATTACGACATCACCGGCCGCGACTGCAGCGCAGGGCAGGGCGACTGGTTCTATGCCTCGCAGGCGCGGCTTCCTGCCGGCGTGAACGGGAACCAGCACAGCAACGCCTTGATGATGGGGCATGTGCGCCGTCTGGTATGGTGCCCCAGTTCTCCCTCGGAACTTGACGACCTGTGGCCTGTCGCCCTGCCTGAAAGATATGCGGGCCTTCCCGGCACCAAGGTCACCCGTGATGAGCTCGTAGGCGTCTGGGAGCATATCGACCTCGGCTACGATTACGGTGTCCAGCGGAGCTCCGAGGAGCTTTCCCTGAAAGAGGACGGTACTATGGCCGGGGCGCTCGAAGGCAGCTGGAGCTATGACGAGCAGAGCGGCTACCTTACCCTCGGCGACAGTATAGTGTGTGTGGAGAGGGAGGCGGACTGGGAGGCTTCCCCGCGCCGCAAGACCATAGTCTATGCCGGAATAGGCAGCGACCCCAGGGTGACCCCCTCTGGGGCAAGAAGGTAAGATGAACATGAAAACCGTACTCGGACTGATGCTTTTCGCCGCGGCGCTGCTGCCCGGCGTGATCCTCGGGGCTCAGGAGCCCCGTGCGGACGGGTTCGTCTACCCTGACGCCCATGATCCAGTGGCCGCGTACTGCGACGGACGCTATTATGTGATAACCACCGGAATGGGCATAATGTCCTCGGACGACCTCGAGCACTGGCGCTTCGAAGGCCGCGTGCTGGAACAGACTCCGCAGTGGGCCCTCGACAAGGGCTTTTCGGGCATGCCCTGGGCTCCTGACGTGCAGTACTACAACGGACAGTACTATGTCTATTATTCCTATTCGCTCTTCGGCAGGAATGTCTCGGCTATAGGCGTGGCCACCAACAGGACGCTCGACCCCCGGTCGCCGGAATACCGCTGGACCGACCACGGGATGATAGTCGAGTCCATACCCGGAAGGGACGAATGGAATGCCATAGACGCCAATGTCATAGTCGACGAGGACGGTACGGGCTGGCTCTGCTTCGGCTCGCTCTGGAGGGGGATAAAGATGTTCCGCCTCGACGGCTCCCTGCTCAGGATGGCCGAACCGCAGGAGTGGTATCCGCTCTGCCGCAGGCCGGAGGGTACGGCCAAGGCCGTATCCGGGACGGACGACGGTATAGCGCATGACCCCCGGGGAAAGGACTTCGACCCCGGCGACGGTGCTGTGGAGGCCCCGTTCATATTCAGGCATGACGGCTGGTATTATCTCTTCGTGTCGTACGACCTCTGCTGCAGGGGAGAGACCAGCACCTACAAGGTCATGGTGGGAAGGTCCCGGAAGGTTACGGGACCCTACCTCGACAGGGACGGGAAGTCGCTGCTTGAAGGTGCTGGCACGCTCGTCGTGCAGGGAGACGGGCGCTATTCCGGAGTCGGCCACTATGCGGTGGTGAATTTCGGCGGCAGGGACTATATGTTCATGCACGGCTATGACGGAGAGTACGACTACCGTTCGAAGCTGCTCATAAGGGAAATCGTCTGGTCTCCGGACGGCTGGCCCCGGGTAGAGCTGTAGGGCTGCCGGATGAGCGATGATTGATTTTTGCATGTGCGGAACAAACTTTTGCTCCGCACATTTTTTTTGCAGAGGAAAATCACTATCTTTGAAACTGGCCACAGTGGCTTGAATACAAACTAATACCCAAATTCTATGCGATTACTGACATTGCTGTACTTGCTGGTCAGCCCGCTCGCGGCTGACGACAGCACACCGATCTACCAGAATCCGAGCTATTCCTTCGAGGAGAGGGCCGTGGACCTTGTGTCCCGTCTGACCCTGGAAGAGAAGGAAAGCCTTCTGGGAAACAATATGGCGGCGGTGCCCAGGCTTTCCGTACGCCAGTACAACCTGTGGAGCGAGGCTCTGCACGGAGTGCTTTCCGGCCCCAATCCCTCTGTAGGGCTCGAGGGTCCCACCTCCTATCCGGGCAGCGTCGCCCTCGGCTCCAGCTGGGATCCCGACCTGCTCAAGCGGGAGGCATCCGCGATAGCCGACGAGGCCAGGGCGATCTATCAGACAGGCACCAAGGGACTTACCTTCTGGTCGCCCGTCGTGGAGCCGGTCCGCGACCCCAGGTGGGGAAGGACGGGCGAGTCGTACGGCGAGGATCCTTTCCTGTCCGCCGTGATGTCCAGCGCGTTCGTCAGGGGACTGATGGGCGACGACCCCAGGTATCTCAAGGCGGTGCCTACGGCGAAGCACTACTTTGCCAACAACAGTGAGTTCGACCGCCATGTGAGCAGCTCCGACATGGACAGCCGCGACATGAGGGAGTTCTACCTCTATCCCTACAAGGAACTCATCGAGAACGACGCCCTGCCTTCTATCATGTCGTCGTACAACGCCGTAAACGGCATCCCGACCTCTGCGGGCACCTTCTATCTCGATACCCTCGCGCGCCGCACATACGGCATGAAGGGCTATGTGACCGGTGACTGCTCCGCGATCGAGGACATCTACACCGGACACTACTATGTCGAGACTGCCGAGGAGGCAGCGGCTGCCGGTCTCAGGGCCGGAGTCGACAGCGACTGCGGAAATGTCTACCAGAGGGCTACGATCGCCGCCTACGAGCAGGGCCTGCTCAGCATGGCCGAGATCGACAGGGCTCTCGTGAACGTGTTCACGATCCGTATGCGTACGGGCGAGTTCGATCCCGCCCCCATGGTTCCCTATGCCATGTTCCCTCCCGAGACCGTGAACGCCGAGAGGTATCAGGCTCTCGCAATGGAGGTCGCTACCCGCACTCCGGTGCTCCTCAAGGATGAGACCGTTCCCGGCACTTCTGTCAAGGCCCTTCCCGTGGACCTCTCTACCGTGAAGTCCATAGCCGTGATAGGTCCCCAGGCAGACGAGGTCGAGCTCGGACCCTACTCCGGCCGTCCCGAGGAGAGCAGCCGCATCTCGCCCTACAAGGGTATAAGCGACTATATTGCCGACAAGGGGCTCGACATCGACGTGAAGCTCGCGACCGGCGGCAGCACGAAGAGCAAGAGCAACCTGCTCTATGTGGCATACTTCGAACTTACCAAGTCTGACGGCAGCACCACCAGGTACGACGCCACCAAGTTCTCGGCCTCGTCCGAGGGTATCACGGTAGGTTCCGGCATGGGCTCCGAGGAGCAGGTGCGTTCGATTGACGACGGCTCGTGGACCGCATACGAGGGTGTCGATCTCACCGATGTCGACAAGATCACCTTCGGCGTGAACATCCCTACCGAAGGAGGAATCATCGAGGCCCGCGTGAATTCCGCAAGCGGCAACCTGCTTTCGACGCTCGAGGCCACCAGGGCTTCCGGCAAGAGGGTAGGCGGCGTATACGGAGCCAGCACCCCCATGGAGGCCGATGTGCTCCGTCTCGGACTCAACGGTCCCCAGACCCTCTATCTGGTATATAACGCTCCCCAGGACGAGGAGATCGCTCCCGAGACCCTCCGCGCTGCCGAGGAGGCCGATGTGGCGTTCGTATTCGTAGGTACCGATGAGAACACCGCCACCGAGGAGGCCGACCGCCTCACCCTCGACCTTCCGGGCAACCAGGTCGAGCTCATCAAGGCCGTCGCTTCCGTGAATCCCCGCACTATCGTAGTCATGCAGACTCTCGGCTGTGTCGAGGTGGAGGAGTTCAAGGACATAGACAATGTCAGCGGTATACTCTGGACCGGATACAACGGACAGGCCCAGGGCGCCGCGATAGCGAAGATACTCTTCGGCGACGTGACTCCGGGCGGAAAGCTCAATGCCACATGGTACAAGAGCGTGAAGGACCTTCCCCACATCACCGATTATACCCTGCGCGGCGGCGAGGGCAAGAACGGAAGGACGCTGTGGTATTTCGACAAGCCCGTATCCTATGAGTTCGGCTACGGCATCTCCTACACCGAGTTCGAATATTCCGACGCCCGCATCAGCAGCAGCGCCATAACTCCCGACGACAAGGTTACCGTCAGCGTCGACGTGACCAATGTCGGAGACTATGACGGAGACGAGGTGGTACAGGTCTATGTGTCCACTCCGGAGAGCCCCGCATCGGCCCAGCGCCCCATAAAGAGGCTCAAGGGCTTCAAGAGGGTTACAATCCCCGTTGGGCAGACCAAGACCGTTGAAATTACGATAGACTGCTCCGACCTCTGGTTCTGGGATATGGAGGAAGACCGCATCTGCTATGACGGAGGCCGCTACGACTTCGAGATAGGTTCATCGTCCAAGGATATCCGTGCCGTGGTGAGCGCCGAGATGGACCCCGCGTTCACGCCCGAGCTCAAGGTAGTCGTGGCCGACTGCGGAGCCTCCGTGCTCAGACAGGGCGAGACTGCGAAGACCTCTTTCACAGCATGCCTCACCGACGATTCGTTCATCGATCCTTCCGAGGCTTCGGTACGCTATGTGAGCAACAATCCCGCCGTGCTGAGCGTGGGCTCTGACGGTGTAGTCAAGGCCGAGGGCCAGGGTGTCGCCACCGTTACCGTATATGTCGAGTACGAAGGCGTGACGCGCAGCGGCTCCTATGCCGTCAAGGTAATGCCCGACCTCTCGCTCGCAAGCCTCACCGTAGGCGGCAAGTCCGTCCTCAAGGCCGGCGTCAGCCAGTACTCCGTGCTCGGCAAGGCATCCGCGGCTGCTCCCGAGGTGAGAGCAAAGGCTGCCGATCCTTCTCTCGAGCTTGTCGTGGAGCAGGCTGAGGCCGTTCCCGGAACCGCAGTGGTAAGGGTTGTGGACAAGGTGACCTCGGATTTCTCGGAGTATGTGGTGAACTTCGGCATCAAGGGAGTCTCCGACGAGTTCAAGGCTTCCGCCCCCGCTTCCGCATGGACTGTCCTCAGGGAGGACAAGTCCGCGTGGAGCGTAGCTGACGGCGCCCTCAGGCTGACCACTTCCGAGGGAGACATAACCCTTGCGAACAACAACGCGTCGAACCTGTTCCTGCAGAGCGCGAACACGGACTGGACGGCCGATACCAGGCTCAGCTTCTCTGCCGAGCCCGGCTATCCCGCACAGAACGCCGGTCTGCTGGCATATCAGGACGACGACAACTTCGTGAAGCTCTCCTACGGCGTATCCATGTCGCGCAGGGGCCCCGCAGGTGCATCCCTGCAGCTTCTCTGCGAGTCTGACGGATATACCACGGCGAGCGTGAACGTCAATGTCGAGGGCGTCGAGGACAATACTCTCTGGCTGCGTCTTGTCAAGAGCGGAAGCGAATACACCGCCTACTATTCGGTTGACGGCAGGAAGTTCGTCGAGGCCGGAAGCGTCAGCACCGTCCTCGAGGATGTCCAGGCCGGACTCATAGCCTGCGACGGTGCCATGCCCGCAATGAACTTCAGGGGCTTCGGCAGCGGCGCCCAGGCGCCCGAGACCGAGCCTGTGGATGTCGCGTTCGACTACTTCAGGATACGCAGCAGCGCTTCCAGATAGCCGTATATGCGCGTAAGACTTGTTTTCTTCATCATGGCTCTGGCCTGGCTCCTCTGCCGGCCGGAGCCTTGCTTTTCGCAGCAGGGGTTCCGCTATGTGGATGTCGCTCCCTTTGCAGGCGGATTCGCCGTGCTGGATTCAGTCGGTGTGGTGCGTCTGTGTTCTGAAGACGGCGTCCCGGGGGACACGCTGGCCTTCAGCCCCGGCGGCGGAAAGGTGCTGTCGCTTGCGTCAGTGCAGGATGCGCTCGTTGCGGCCGGAGATTCCGCTCTCGTATGCCTGCTCGACGGACGCTATACGGACATGCGCTATCCGGGAGGACGGATTGCCGGCATCTGCGGCTTCCGCGGCGCAGTGGCCGCAGTCTCCACCGACGGAACCGTGTATTTCTGGGACAGCCCGTTCTCTGTGCCTAAGAGGGTTCCTTTCGTCACGAAGGGTCTCCCTGTCGGCATAGCAGGAGGGAGCGAGCTGTGCTGCGCCCTTACCGACAGTTCCGAACTGGTGATAGTCGATGCATCCCTGCATGCCGAGGTGTTCGGGTTCAACGAGAACTATTCTGCCTATTACGGAAGCGTGGAGCTGATCTGCGCTGCCGCAGGCGCCGGGTCGCTGTGTGTAGCCGGCAAGGACGCATCGGGGGAGCCTGTGGCGTATGTGTCCTCTAAGGGGAAGGTCTGGAGCGAGCGGCCTCTGGAATATACTCTCGGCGGCAGGCCCCATGTCCTGCGCGCGCTGCCTGTCGCCGCGGCCTATAACGCATATTCCGACGAGTTCGTGCTCGTCTGCGACGACGGCACGCTCTTTCATCTTCCGGCCTGCTCGCACTGCAACTATCCGGAATTCCCCTCGTCTGGCCGTCTTGCCCGTATTGCCTTCAACGGGGAGCGCTATCTCGCTGTCGGCGACAGCCTTTACTGATGCCGGGGCCCGCCGTTTCCTGTCTGGAGCCGGTGTCAGAACCCGGGAGCGTCCTGCATCGAGCCGGAGAGATACTGGTCGTATGCGCTCATGTCCACGAGTCCGTGGCCCGAGAGGTTGAACAGTATCACCTTGCCCTCTCCGCTTTCGCGGCATCTGAGGGCCTCGTCCACCGTAGCGGCTATCGCGTGGCATGACTCGGGAGCCGGGATTATCCCTTCCGTCCTTGCGAAAAGGCATCCTGCCCTGAACGAATCGGTCTGCCTTATGTCCACCGCCTCTATCAGTCCGTCCTTCTTGAGCTGGGATACTATGGCTCCTGCTCCGTGGTAGCGCAGGCCTCCGGCGTGTATGTTGGCAGGCTGGAACTTGTGCCCGAGGGTGTACATCGGTATCATTGGCGTATAGCCCGCCTCGTCGCCGTAGTCGTACCCGAACTTTCCCTGTGTAAGCTTGGGGCAGGATGCGGGCTCGGCCGCGATGAACCTCGTGGCGCGCTCTCCGCTCAGATTGTGCCGCAGGAACGGGAAGGCTATGCCTCCGAAGTTCGAGCCGCCGCCGAGGCATGCTATGACTATGTCGGGATATTCCCCGGCCAATTCCATCTGTTTTTCGGCCTCGAGCCCTATCACGGTCTGGTGCAGGGAGACATGGCTGAGTACCGAGCCGAGGGCGTACTTGCAGTTAGGAGTCATGGTGGCGAGTTCTACCGCCTCGGAGATTGCCGTGCCGAGTGAACCCTGGCAGTTCGGCATGGCGGTGATTATGTCCTTGCCCGCGCGGGTCGACATCGAGGGGGACGGGGTTACCTGTGCCCCGAAGACCTGCATCATGCTCCTGCGGTAAGGCTTCTGCTCGTAGCTTATCTTGACCTGGTAGACGGCGCATTCGAGTCCGAACACCTTGCAGGCGTATGAAAGGGCAGCTCCCCACTGGCCGGCTCCCGTCTCCGTGGTGACGTTGGTGACTCCGTCCTGCCTGCAGTAGTAGGCCTGCGCGAGCGCGGAGTTGAGCTTGTGCGAGCCTATCGGACTCACGCTCTCGTTCTTGAAGTATATGTGGGCAGGCGTGTCCAGCGCCTTTTCAAGGCCGTATGCGCGCACCAGAGGAGTGCAGCGGTAGTTCGCATATTTCTCCCGCACCTCGCCCGGGATGTCTATCCACCTGTCGCTGCTGTCGAGCTCCTGGTCTACGCAGGCCGTCGCGAACAGGGGATACATGTCTTCCGGAGTGACGGGCTTGTGTGTCTTGGGATTGAGCATGGGCTGCGGCCTGTTCTTCATATCGGCCGTTATGTTGTACCACTGCCTGGGGATCTGGTCTTCGGGGAGGAGGTATTTCTTCTGCTTCATAATATGTGCTGTTTCTGGATAACAGTGTGCGGTCTGTTGTTTTGCGCGGAAGACAAAGTTAAGTTTTTTATGTTCTTGTGCAATGCCTCGGCATTAATTTGTAAATTTGCCGGAAACAAACTTGGGCCTCGATTCACATCGAAGCCCAAGCGATTCTAACCAATTTAACCTATGAAAAATCTATTCCGGTTTATTTTATTTCAATAAGCGTGCCAAAATGCAGAAAACTAATGTGGCAAGGCTGCTCGATGCGGCCGGTATCGGATATGAGCTCGTTCCGTATGAATTTACGGAAGACGACCTTTCGGCGCAGCATGTCGCCGCGCAGCTCGGAGAGGATATAGAGCAGGTCTTCAAGACCCTGGTGCTGCGCGGCGACCGCAACGGGATCTTCGTCTGCGTGATTCCGGGCGACTTCGAAGTCGACCTGAAGCTTGCGGCGAGGATCTCGGGCAACAAGAGCTGCGCCATGGTGCATGTGAAGGAGCTTCTCGCACTTACTGGGTATATCCGCGGCGGTTGCTCTCCGATCGGGATGAAGAAGGCGTATCAGACCTTCATACACGAGTCTGCACTGCTCTACGACCATATCTATGTGAGTGCGGGTATCCGCGGCCTCCAGCTGAAGATAGCCCCCGGGGACCTGTTCGCGTATACCGGCGCAGGAATCTATCCCCTCTGAAAAAAAACGGAAGGAGGAGACCCTGCGGCCTCCTCCTTCCGGTGTGGAGCATAGGGGGATCGAACCCCTGACCTTCAGATTGCGAACCTGACGCTCTACCAACTGAGCTAATACCCCGTAGTATGCAGTCCTGCGCCGATGTCTATATCGACAGTATGCTCAGGACATTTATTAGTTCCCTGTCTATGGGCTTGTCGATCTTGATAGCGCGCGATATGGGCACATACGCTATCTGGTCGTTCTTTATGCCTACCATTATGTTCCTCTGGCCTTCCTTGAGGGCTTCTATCGAAGCGACTCCGAGACGGCTTGCGAGTATCCTGTCGAATGCGGTGGGTGTGCCTCCGCGCTGCAGGTGTCCGAGTATCGACACGCGCACCTCGTACTGGGGATATTCCTTGCGCACGCGCTCGGCATAGTGCATCGCGCCTCCGTCGGCCTCCGATACGAGGACTATGCTGCTGTTCTTGCTCTTGCGTATTCCGCGTCCGATGAAGGTCGCGAGCTGGTCGATGTCGGTGTTGTCCTCGGGGATGATCGCAGCCTCCGCGCCTGCGGCGATAGCGCTGTTCTGCGCGAGGAACCCCGCGTCCCTTCCCATGACCTCGACAAAGAATATGCGGTCGTGGCTCGTCGCCGTGTCGCGTATCTTGTCGACGCACTCGACTATCGTGTTGAGAGCCGTGTCGTAGCCTATCGTGGAGTCGGTTCCGTAGAGGTCGTTGTCTATCGTTCCGGGCAGGCCGATTACGGTCACGTCATGCTCGCTTGCGAGCAACTGTGCTCCGGCAAGCGAACCGTTGCCGCCGATTACTATCAGCGCGTCTATGCCGAACTTGCGGATGTTGGCATATGCCTTGTCGCGTCCTTCGGGCGTGCGGAACTCGTCGCTGCGCGCCGTCTTGAGTATGGTGCCTCCCCTTTGTATGGTGTTGCTTACATTCTCGTTGGTGAGCTCCTTTATGTTGCCCATTATCAGGCCTTCCCAGCCGCGGTATATGCCGTAGACCTTCCAGCCTTCGAAAATCGCGGCCCTGGTGACGGCCCTTATGCAGGCGTTCATGCCGGGCGCGTCGCCTCCGGATGTGAGTACTCCTATGCTTTTAATGTCCATTTCAGATGAGTAAAACTAGGCAAATATAGCAATATGCCGGGAGCAATGCAAGTTTCAGACAAGGAATCCTGCCATGAACTGTATGCACAGTATCAGCAGCACCATTGCGATAGGGTAGACCGTGGCGTATGCGACTCCGGGGATGTTGCTGTCGACCATAGAGTCAGCCGCCGCAAGGCCCGGGGTGCTCGTCATACCTCCGGTGAGCGTACCGAGCAGGTCGAGCATGGACACCTTGAAGCAGAAGATTCCTATCAGCGAGGCGGCGATGAGCGGCACGAGCGTTATCAAGGCGCCGACTATGAACATCGACCAGCCGCTTTCCTGGAACGTGGCGACGAGGTTCTGTCCTGCCGAGGTGCCGACCTCTGCGAGGAACAGCAACAGTCCTATCTGTCTGAGGAGCTGGTTCGCAGAGCCGGAGAGGGTCCAGAGTATGGGGCCTGTCTTGCCTACCGCACTGAGTACGAGCGCGGTGAGAAGTACGCCTCCGGTAAGTCCGGGCGAGAAGCTGATTCCTCCGGGGAAGGTGATGTTGAGCTTGCCTACCAGCACACCCAGCACGATTCCGAGCGCAATGGGCAGGAAGTCGGTGTCGGAGAGCACTTTCTGGTTGTTGCCGAACAGGTTGGACACGCCCTTTATGCCTTCGGTCTCGCCGACCACGGTGAGCTTGTCGCCGAACTTGAGGGCGAGGTCGGGGGAGGGGGTGATGTCGATTCCGCTTCGGCGTACCCTGGTGACCGTACAGCCGAAGTTCTGCTGGAGGTTGAGGCTGCCGAGGTTCTTTCCGACCATGTCCTTGCGGCTGACGAGTATGGATTCCACGCTCTGCTGCTTGGTGAGCGGGAGCTCTCCCGAACTGCGCTCGCCGATGAGCATCGACAGCTGGCTCAGGGATTCTTCCGTACCCACGGCCTGCAGCACGTCACCTTCCTTGACCACATATCCGGCGTAGGGCATCAGTATGCGCTCTCCGCTCTTGATGCGCGAGATGACGGCTCCGGTGACGGCGCGTATGCTGAGCTGCGCCAGCGTGCGTCCGAACACCATTCTGTTTGTCACCTTGAAGGTGCAGGTGCCGAGCTCGGGATACTTGCCCGTGCGCTCCTTCTCTATCCTTTCGGCCTCCTTGTTGAGGTCGACCCTGAACAGCTTGGGCAGCAGCTTCACGAACAGTATCACTCCTATGACTCCGAAGGGATAGGCGATACCGTAGGCTATCGAGGCCAGCGACGAGCCGGTGCTGTCGATTGCCACGGCAAGTCCGGGCGTACTGGTGAGCGCGCCGGCGAGCAGTCCGACTATGCTGGGCGTGTCGAGGTGGAACAGGTATTTCATCGCGACGGCGGTCAGGGCCGCGGAACCTATTATTATCGCGGTCAGGATTATGAGCACCTTGCCCTTGCTCCTGAACGAGCTGAAGAATCCGGGACCGGCCTGTATGCCTATCGTGAATATGAACAGCACGAGTCCGAGATCTCCGAACTCCTTGGGTATCACCACTCCGAAGTGGCCGAAGGCCAGGGCCACGAATATCACCGCCGAGATGTCGAGCGACAGCCCCTTTATCTTGACCCTTCCGAGCAGGAAGCCCAGCGCTATTATCACGAACAGCGCGAAGTATGACGACTGTAGCAGTTCTGCAAACATGTTTCCGCAGGTTTAGAGTGTTGCGTATTTACGGCCGTATTCGAGCATCTGCGCGAGATAGTCGTCGGGATATTCCACCCTGTAGTCGACGACCTTGCCGCCCTTCACTACCGGCACTATCTCGGGATTCATGAAGCCGCCGTAAGGCTTGAGTCCGAGGGCGTCGTAGCGTGTCCTCACCTCCTTGTGGAGCTCCGGGTCTATGTTCACGGCGTAGGTCTCCACGAGCCTGCGGCCGGCCTCGTAGTCGCCCTCTGACTTTATCCTCTGCACTTCCGCGAGGAGCTTCCCGAACAGGCCGCGCAGCGCCTCGTAGTCGTTGACGACGAAATAGGTCTTGCCGTCGCGCACCCTCTTTTCGATTACATTGTCCTCCAGGCCCTGTTCGTAGCACCACTCCGCGATGAGCTTGCGGTTCTGCATGTGGGCCTCCGTGTTCTTGCGTCCGAGCTCGACCCGGCTGAACTGGACCATTATTCCGTTGCGGATGTAGTTGGCGTACTGGGCCTTGTATGCCTCCGCGTCAGGCAGGATACCGAGCTCCACGAGCTTGGGATCGGCCATGTAGTAGAGTCCGAACAGGTCGGCCCTGGTCTCCTCGAGCGTCGAGCTGTACTCCTTCAGGGCGTCGGGCGACACTCCGGGCAGCAGCTGTCCGGAGCCGTGTCCGAGGCATTCGTGCAGGTCGGTGTGTATCTCGTCGGTAATGGAGAGGTATTTCTTGGCTGCCGCTATCTCGGCCTCGTCCCAGGCGAACTCGCTGAGAGTGCTCTTGGGCGACTCCTGAGCGGCGAGGTCGTAGGCCTTGGTGATGTTGGCTATGGTGACAGACTTGGAACCGTGTTCCTTGCGTATCCAGTCCGCATTGGGAAGGTTGATTCCGATAGGGGTGGAAGGGTAGCAGTCTCCGCCCAGGGTGGTCGCGTTGATGACCTTGGCGGATATGCCCTTGACATTCTCCTTCCTGAACCTCGGGTCTACGGGCGAGTTGTCCTCGAACCACTGGGCGTTGGCGCTGAGTATCTCGGTGCGGAGCGAGGCGTCATGGTCCTTGATGTTGACCATGCCCTCCCAGCTTCCCTTGCGTCCGAGCGGGTCGGTGTAGCTCTCGATGAATCCGTTGATGAAGTCCACGGTGCCGAGCGTGTCCTGCACCCATTCGATGTTGTATCTGTCCCAGGTGCGGAGGTCGCCCGTCCTGTAATATTCAATGAGGCTGGCGATGTACTGCCTCTGTAGCTCGCTCTCGGCGACGGCCGAGGCCTTCTCGAGCTCCCCTACGATCTTCTCTATCGCTGCGGAATAGAGCCCTCCTATCCTGTAGGTCTCCTCCCTTATGGTGCCGTCGGAGTCTTTCACGAGCCTGCTGTTGAGGCCGTACGAGACGGGTTCGGAGTCGTCGGGGTCTGCAATAGCGGCATAGAACCTGTCGGCCTCCTCCCGCGTCACGCCGTCATAGAAGGTCACTGCTGAGCCGAGCACTATGTCAGAACTTGCGTCCGAGGACTTGCGCTGGGGGAAGATGTCGGGATTGTATATTACTTCAAGCAGTTCGTCGGCGTCCGGGGTGCCTGTGGCCTCCATAAGCGACCTGAAATACTCCCTGCTGCAGGTGGGGAGGATCTTGTCTTCGGCGTAGTGGTGGTGTATTCCGTTGCTGAAGAACACCCTCTTTGCATATACGGTGAACCGGGAGAACTCGTCGCAGCTGCGGTCGCCGCCGTAGTTTTCGAGTATGTTCTCGAGTGCCTTCCTTATGGGGAGGTTGTAGCTGCAATGCTGGTCCCAGAGTATGTCGCGGCCGTATTTCGCCGCTTCGCCGAGGTGGTAGGCGTATTCTTTCTGCTGCAGGCTGAGTTCTTCCCAGCCGGGAATCCTGTAGCGCATTATCTTGAGATCCGCGAACTCGTCCACCAGATATCTGAAATCCTTGTCCTGCTGTGCCTGCGAGCCTGATCCGCAGGAAACCGTCATCGCGGCCAGTGCTGAAATAGCCGTCATTCTGAGAATATTGTTCATATCATAAGGTCTTTGCCGCTGCAAAGATAGAAAATGTTTGCGATTATCCGCAATGACGCCCGGCAAGCTATGCTATGCTGCCCTGTGGTGCCTTGCCCGGCGATATACCCCCTCCGGGGGACATAAACCCTTGAGAACAGTCCCCCGGAGGGGGTATATTGCCGGACAGTCTCCGCCTTGCAGCCGCGGTGGAGCAGGTGAAGGTGCAGGCGTCATTGCGGATAATCGGAAGAATATTTGCAGAAGCTTTGGTTTTCGTCCTTAACTTTTCTAAATTTCGGCCAGTCGGACAGTATGTCCCGTTAAATTATGCTGTTATGAAGAACAAGTATCTTGCTGAAGCGCTCGGCACAATGGTGCTGGTGCTTATGGGCTGCGGCGCGGCCGTGATGAACGGCGGTGCTGTCAGTGTCCCTGCCGTATTGACCATAGCTTTCGCATTCGGTCTGTCCGTCGTGGCAATGGCCTATGCGATAGGCCCTGTCTCGGGATGCCACATCAATCCGGCGATTACTCTCGGAGTATGGCTCAGCGGCCGTATGAAGGCAGGCGAGGCATTGGGCTACATGCTCGCGCAGGTGATCGGAGCGATAGCCGGTTCGGCAGTCCTCTATGCCCTCGTGCACACGGGCGCGGTGGCTGTCGGGGCTACCGAGACAGGAGCGAACTCCTTTGCGGAGGGCAATCTCGTGCCCGCGCTGATTGCCGAGACGGTGTTTACCTTCATTTTCGTGTTCGTCGTGCTGCGTACCACTGATCCCGAGAACGGGGCCGGCAACTTCGCCGGACTTGCGATAGGCCTGACGCTTGTGCTCGTGCATATCGTCTGCATACCTGTTACGGGGACTTCGGTGAATCCCGCCCGTTCGATAGGCCCGGCACTTTTCGAGCAGGGAGAAGCCCTGCGGCAGCTATGGGTGTTCATCGTCGCCCCGCTTGCCGGCGGTGCGCTGGCTGCACTCGCATGCCGGAAATAGGCGTGCCTGCCTGATACGCCGCGCCGCAGCCTGCTAGAACGGGAACAGCAGCGGCAGTACCAGCACCATTACGATTCCCATTATTATCTGCAGCGGCAGTCCGACCTTTATGTAGTCCATGAAGGTGTACTGCCCTGCGGACATGACCAGTGCGTTGGGCGGAGTCGAGAACGGCGAGGCGAAGCACATGCTCGCACCTACGCTCACGGCGAAGAGGAACGGAACCGGGCTCACGCCTATCTGCAGGGCGCTGTGCAGGGCTATCGGAGCCATCAGCAGCGCCGTTACAGTATTGCTGATGAACATGGTCATCAGTGAAGTGGTGAAGTATATTCCCGCGAGCAGGGCGAGCGGGCCGAACCCTCCAATGCTGCTTACCAGGGTGTTCGAGATGAGGTCGGATATTCCTGTCTTCTCGAGCGCCTGCGACATCGGCATCATCGCCGCGAACAGCACTATGGTCTCCCAGTTGATAGTCTTGTATGCGGCCTCCATGTTGCGTACACAGCCGGTCAGGACCATGAGTACCGATGCAATGAGCACTGCCGTCACGGGGGCAATAGGGATGAAGTCGAAGACCATCAGCGCAATCATCAGCAGCATTATCGCGGCGGCGACAGGCGCCTTGTAGTCCAGCGTGACCTTGGCCGCCTCCTGGAGCGGCTGCCCGAGTACGACCCATTCCTCGTCCTCGTCCGACAGGCGCGCAATGTCTTTCCAGCTGCCCTGTACGAGCAGCACGTCGCCATCGTGCATGCGCACCTCTCCGATATTCTGAAGCAAGTAGTCGTTCTTGCGGCGTATGCCGAGCACGTTGAGGCTGAACTTCTCCCTGAAGCCTGCATCCTTCACCGTCAGGTTGTTGAGCCTGGTGGAGGACATAAGCAGCACTTCGGCGATTCCTATCTCGTAGAAGTCGAGCGGGGCTCCGGACGAATCCTCCGAACTGTGGTTGTCGAGCATCTCGAGCGCATAGTCCCTCACGAATTCATCTATCTGCTGCGGAACTCCCGTCAGGTACAGCACATCGTTCGCCTCTATGGGCGTGTCGGGCGTGGAGAACTGCCTCACCGTGTTCATGAAGCGGTTCTGGGCATTGCCTCCGCGGCGTATCTCGAGTATGTTGACACCATATTTCTGCCTTACGCCGAGTCCGGCGAGAGTCTTGCCGCATACTTCCGAGCCGTGGGGGACCCTTGCACGGAAGAGGTTGCTCGAGAGGCTGTATTCGCTTACGAGTTCGTCAAGGCTCTTGCCCGAGCCTCCGGCGGTGCGGGATTTCTGTTTTTTGCTCAGGAACCACTTGCTCAGCGGCAGCAGTACCAGGATGCCTACCAGCACGCAGATTATGCCCACCGGCAGGAAGGAGAAGAACGAAAGGGGAGCGAAGCCCGCGTCGGAGAGCGTGTCGCTGATTATAAGGTTGGGCGGGGTACCGATGAGCGTCATCATGCCTCCCATGCTGCTGGCGAAAGCGAGAGGCATCAGCAGGCGGCTTGAATTGGCGTTTGCGCTCGCGGCCATGCTGACTACGATAGGGAGCATCAGGGCCACGGTGCCGGTGTTGCTGACGAAAGCACCTATGCAGGCTGTGGTCAGTACCACGAGCAGGAAGAGCCTGAGCTCGCTCTTGCCGGCAAGCTTGAGGATCTTGCTGCTTATCATCTTCGCAAGACCGGTGCGGAATATGCCGCCGCCCACGATGAACAGCCCCACCATCATTATCACGGTGGAGTTGGAGAAGCCCGAAAGGGCCTCCTCGGGAGTAAGTATCTGGAAGATCACGAGCGCGAGCATCGCGCACAGCGCCACGAGATCCGAACGCACCTTCCCGCTGACGAAGAAGATGACGGAGACGAGCAGAATTATGAGTGTTACCAGCATATCCCGTAAATATCGGAAAATGTCTGGAAAAATGCAACTTTCCCGCCAGGCGAAAGCTCAGGGTGAAATTTTACTGAAATCTCAGGCGCCCTCCTTGCCCTGCGGATCCTTGTGCTTCAGGACCTTTGCGTCTATGTAGAACACTATCTCCTCGGCGATGTTTGTCAGGTGGTCGCCTGTCCTTTCGAGCTTGCGTATCACCGCGCCGAGTCCGAGGCAGAGCGGGATTGATTCCGGATGCTCGCGCGCATAGGCGGCGAGTATGCCGGCCGACGCCCGGTTGATGCGGTCGAGCAGTTCGTCCTTGGGTACTACGGCCGTAGCCTTCACGGGATCCTCCTTCCTGAGGGCGTCCTGCAGTTCCTCGAGCATTTCGAGCACGGTCCCGAACATGCTGTCGAGTTCCAGGGCCGAGAGCAGCTGCGGGTCGATTGCGTCAGCCTCGCAGTCGCGCACGAAGCGTGCGATGCCGTCGGCGTAGTCGCCTATGCGTTCAAGGTCGGAGTTTATCTTGAGCATCGCGAGCGCGAACCTCAGGTCGACGGCTACGGGGTTGTAGAGCGCGATGAAATCTTCGGCGTCGCTGTCTATCTTCAGTTCGAAGGCGTCCACCCTGCGCTCGCGGACTATGATCTGCTGGGCGATGCTGCGGTCCATGCCGAGCACGGCCGCGCGGGACTGTTCCAGCTGGCTGTATACTAGGCTCCACATCTGGTCGACCTCCAGTCCGAGCTCCTCGAGCTCCGAATCTACGAATTTAACCATGGTCTTGTAGTTTTACGGTTTGTCTGAATCTCTTGCGCCGGAAGGACAATCAGCCGAACCTTCCCGTGATGTAGTTCTGGGTGGCTTCCTTGCCGGGATTGGTGAATATCTTCTTGGTGTCGTCGTACTCTATCATCTCTCCCATGTAGAAGAAGGCCGTCTTGTCGCTGACGCGCGAGGCCTGCTGCATGTTGTGGGTGACTATGACTATGGTCACCTGCTTCTTCAGTTCGCATATCAGCTCCTCTATCTTGGCGGTCGAGATAGGGTCGAGAGCCGATGCCGGTTCGTCCATGAGCAGCACGCTCGGAGAGACGGCCATGGCCCTGGCGATGCAGAGGCGCTGCTGCTGTCCTCCGGAGAGTGCGAACGCGGATTCGGTGAGCTTGTTCTTCACCTCTTCCCACAGTGCCGAGCCGCGCAGGGCCTCCTCGACCCTGTGCCTGATGAAGGCCTTGTCCCTGATGCCGTTGACCCTGAGTCCGTAGGCCACGTTGTCGAATATGCTCTTGGGGAAGGGGTTCGGTCTCTGGAACACCATGCCCACGTCCTTGCGGAGGCTGTCGACCTCCACCTTGGGGGAATAGATGTCTTCTCCGTCTATCGTTATGGAACCTTCCAGCCTCGCGCCGGGAATCAGGTCGTTCATCCTGTTGAACAGGCGCAGGAATGTCGACTTGCCGCAGCCCGACGGGCCTATGAACGCGACTACCGACTTCGCGGGAATGCTCATCGAGATTCCCTTCAGGGCATGGAAGCTGCCGTAATAGAAGTTGACGTCGTTTGCTTCGATTTTTTCCATTTTTCCGTTGTACGACTTTGAGATTATTTCATTTTCAGCTTGTTCTCGAAATATCTGCGCAGCATGCCTGCCAGCAGGTTTATCACGAGCACTATCACTATGAGTACCAGCGCCGTGCCGTAGGCTATGGGCTGCTGGGCGTCGATATCCGTGCCGCTGGTCGAGATCACATACAGGTGGTAGGGAAGAGCCATGCACTGGTCGAATATCGACGAGGGCAGCTGGGGGAAGAAGTAGGCTGCGCAGGTGAAGAGTATGGGCGCCGTCTCTCCCGAGACCCTTCCGAGCGAGAGTATGAGCCCCGTGATTATCCTGGGCATGCCCATGGGGAGCACCACTTTCCAGATAGTCTGCAGCTTGGTAGCACCGAGCGCGAGGCTGCCCTCGCGTATGCCGGACGGTATGTCCCTCAGCGCCTCTTCGGTCGTGCGTATCACGAGCGGAAGCGACAGCAGTCCCAGGGTCAGCGAGCCGGCGAGTATGCTGTCCCCGAATCCGAGGTATTTGACGAACAGCGCCATTCCGAACAGACCGAATACTATCGAAGGCA
This sequence comes from Bacteroides sp. CAG:1060_57_27, assembly GCA_001915575.1. Classification (GTDB taxonomy): domain Bacteria; phylum Bacteroidota; class Bacteroidia; order Bacteroidales; family UBA932; genus Cryptobacteroides; species Cryptobacteroides pullicola. The sequence goes on from MNQT01000016.1 coordinate 51,006, forward strand.
CTCCGCTGAGGTTGTTGGTCATCATCCTTATGAACTTGACCACCCAGCCGCGCGAGGCGTATTCGTTCATGTAGATTCCGCTCATTATGCCTATAGGGAACGATACTACCGCGCTTCCGAGCATCAGCAGCAGCGTGCCTACTATCGCGGGGAATATGCCTCCCTCGGTCATCCCGTTCTCGGGAGCCTTCGTGAGGAAGTCCCAGCTAATGACGCCCGCACCCTTGACTATGATGAAGCCGAGTATAGCGAAGAGCACCAGCACTACTGCGAGGCTCAGTATCCTGAACAGCGCGAATGCGGCCTTCTGCGTCCTGCGCTTGCGCCTGCCGTATGATTTGGGGTAAGTCTGACTGTCCATTTCCGTCAATTGTTCCTGGCCTTGTTCCTGGATGAGATATATTCCACGCACATGTTGATGAAGAAGGTGATGAAGAAGAGTATCACGCCGAGCAGGAAGAGCGCTTGATAGTGGGCTCCTCCGGACGGCGCCTCTCCGAGTTCCGCGGCTATAGTGGCGGGGATTGTACGCAGCGGTTCGAGTATCGAGCGAGGCATTACGGCGGCGTTGCCGGTGACCATGAGCACCGCCATGGTCTCGCCGACCGCGCGTCCTATTCCGAGCACCACTCCCGACGCTATGCCCGACATCGACGCCGGGATCACGACCTTGTATATGGTCTGCCATTTCGTGGCGCCGAGCGCAAGGCTGGCTTCACGTAGGGAGCGCGGACAGCTGCGCATGGCGTCCTCGGCAACGGTGACTATCGTAGGCAGCGCCATTATCGCGAGCACCAGGCTGCCTGCGAGCCCGCTCTCTCCTACCGGAAGCCCGAAGGTCTTCTGGAGCATGGGCACTATGACTATCAGTCCGAAGAATCCGTACACGACGGACGGGATGCCGTTGAGCAGCTCGATTATGGGCTTCAGCACGCCCCTTACTTTCGGCGATGCCACTTCGGACATGTATATGGCTATGCTGATGCCGAAGGGGAGGGCGAAAAGTATCGCGAACAGGCTTACCCACAGCGTTCCGAGCAGCAGCGGAAGCATTCCGAACAGGGGTGAGGGCGTTGCCGTGGGGAACCATTCCCTGCCGCCGAGCACTTCGGCGGCGCTTATCCTGTGCTCGTCCAGGATTTTCACCCCGTCACCGCTGCTTATCATGGACTCCGGGAGGAAAGCTATCATCCCGGGACTGGATGCTACCAGAGAGCACATCAGCGACTGCGCATGCTCGTACCTTTCGCCCAGCTGCGCTGCGGTGAAGTATTCGTCAGCGTCCTCGAGCCTGAACGGGATTATGGCCATGTCCTTGCCGCCCACCTCCTTCCAGTTCGTGACGTCCTCGTCGAATACGGCCTTTATCTGCTCCGCGTCGAGCTCGGTCACGGGATTGGAGGCGTTTACTGCGAGCACATAGCCCTTCTCTACCACAGGCTCCCTGAACAGCCCTGCCCCTTCCGTGAACAGGAACCCGATTATGAGCAGTATGGTCAGGCTGGTGACGAAGCCGCTCGCGGTCAGCAGCCATCTGACGGATTTTTCTAGGAATTTCTTCATTTTCCGGATGTTTCCTTGTCGTCTTCCTGTGTTATGGGGATGAAGCCTTCCTTCAGTACGAGCTGCTGGCCGGTTTCTGACAGGGCATAGTCCAGGAATCCCCGTAGCGTGGCTTCCTTGCTGCTGTCATAGTAGTAGAGCGGCCTTACGACAGGGTATGACCCGTCGGCTGCGGTCCCTACTGAAGGGTAGGCGTAGTGCAGTCCGCCGTCGTATGACACGGCGAGCGCCTTGACATATCTGTTCAGGTATGCCAGGCCTATGTATCCTATGGCACCGCGCGTCTGCCTTACCGACTGGATTATGGCTCCTGTGGCCGGCATGGAGAGCACGCTGCTCATGTAGTTCTTGTTGTCCAGTACGCTCTCCTTGAAGAATTCGTACGTTCCGGAAGAAGTCTCCCTCGAGTAGACGACTATCCTGCAGTCCTCGCCTCCTACCTCTTTCCAGTTCGTTATCTTGCCCCTGAAGATCGCCTCGAGCTGCTCTCGCGTGAGGCTGTCGACAGGGTTGGAGGGGTTCACGACTATCGCCAGCGCGTCGTATGCCACCACGAGCTCGGTGGCGTCGAGACCCAGTTGTGCGAACTTCATGCTCTCGCTGAACTTTATCCGGCGCGAGGACATCGCTATGTCGGTGGTGTTCTCCGGAAGGGCCGCAATGCCCACGCCCGAACCTCCGCCGGTCACTATGATTTCGGCCTCCGGGTTTACCAGCAGGTATTGCTCGGCGAGTTCCTGTGTGAGTGGAAGGAGAGTGTCGCTTCCCTTGATGCGCTGGGCGTTGCAGAGGCTCCCCAGGCAGAGCGAAAAGAGTATGCAGGTTAATGTCTTCCTTGTCAGCATCGGCTTGCATGGAAAGCCGTCTGGCGGCGTTTCCGGCGGCAAAGGTAGGACTGCCCGGAGTCATATACAAGGGCGGGCACGATTTATAATAAATTCTTAATCAGGCTGTAACTGTTTTGTAACCGCATGCGTTGGCGTTGCGCTTGCAGACCGCCGCCTTACGCCTGCATTATGGATGTTTTCTTCGGATATTTATGCTAACTTTACATCCAGACAAAACGGTAACCGACAGTAACGGATAAGAAGAATATGGCAGTACAAAGTGAAGCGGCATTGGAAGCCGGACTTATCGCCACGCTTCGGCAAATGGATTATGAATATGTCCGGATAGCCGAAGAGGACAATCTCCAAGCCAATTTCAAACGGCAGTTGGAGATTCACAACCGTAAGCGGCTGGCAGAGCACGGCCGTACCGAGTTTACGGAAGAGGAATTTGACAAGATACTCATCTACCTTGAAGGGGGCACACGTTTTGAGAAGGCAAAGAAACTCCGGGACCTTTATCCGCTTGACACAGCGGACAGCAAACGAATATGGGTAGAGTTTCTTGACTGTCAGCAATGGTGCCAGAATGAATTTCAGGTGTCCAACCAAATCACAGTGGAAGGGCGAAAGAAATGCCGCTACGATGTGACGATTCTTATAAACGGTCTGCCATTGGTGCAGATTGAGTTGAAACGCCGTGGCGTGGAACTCAAACAGGCATACGATCAGATACAGCGTTACCACAAGACATCTTTTCACGGTCTGTTTGACTACATCCAACTGTTCGTTATCTCCAACGGTGTAAACACCCGCTATTTCGCCAATAATCCGAACAGCGGTTACAAGTTTACATTCAACTGGACGGATGCCGCCAATCGTCCGTTCAATGAACTGAATATGTTTGCCGCTTTCTTTCTGGAGAAATGCACTCTCGGAAAAATCATCGGCAAATATATAGTGCTTCACGAGGGCGACAAGTGTCTCATGGTGCTTCGTCCGTATCAGTTCTATGCCGTGGAGAAGATATTGGACAAGGTAAAGAACTCCAACGACAACGGTTATATATGGCATACCACCGGAGCAGGAAAGACATTGACTTCTTTCAAGGCAGCCCAACTTGTTTCCGAACTGGACGATGTGGACAAGGTGATGTTTGTAGTAGACCGACACGACCTCGACACGCAGACCCAATCGGAATATGAAGCGTTTGAGCCGGGTGCCGTGGACGGTACGGACAATACGGACGAACTGGTAAAAAGGTTGCAGAGCAATTCCAAGATAATCATCACGACTATCCAGAAACTCAATGCTGCAGTCAGCGAGACGTGGTATAGTAACCGGATAGAGGAAATACGGCACTCCCGTATCGTGATGATTTTTGACGAGTGCCACAGAAGCCATTTCGGGGAAAGTCACAAGAAGATAATGAAATTCTTCGACAATGCCCAGATATTTGGCTTCACGGGTACACCTATCTTTACAGAGAATGCCGTTGACGGGCATACTACCAAAGAGATATTCGGCAACTGTCTGCACCAGTATCTTATCAAGGATGCGATTGCCGATGAAAATGTGCTGGGTTTCCTCGTGGAGTATTATCACGGCAACGGAGACGTGAAAAATGACGATACTCTCCGCATGGAGGAAATAGCCCGATTCATCCTCAATAATTTCAAAAAGTCAACATTTGACGGTGAGTTTGATGCACTGTTTGCCGTGCAGTCCGTACCGATGCTTATCAGTTACTATAAGATTTTCAAGTCTCTCAAGCCGGATATCCGTATCGGAGCTGTATTCACTTATGCTGCCAACAGCAGTCAGGACGATGAACAGACCGGGATGAATACGGGACAATTTGCAAATCAAAGCACAGGCGGAGCTGACGAACTGCAAGCCATAATGGATGATTACAATGAAATGTTCGGCACAGCGTTCACCACTGAGAACTTCCGTGCCTATTACGATGATATCAACCTGCGCATGAAAAAGAAACGGGCAGACATGAAACCGCTTGACCTATGCCTTGTCGTGGGTATGTTCCTTACAGGCTTTGACAGCAAGAAACTCAATACACTCTATGTAGACAAGAACCTGGAGTATCATGGATTACTGCAAGCGTTCAGCCGAACCAACCGTGTGCTGAATGAGAAAAAGCGTTTCGGCAAGATTATATGTTTCCGCGATTTGAAAAGCAATGTCGATACGGCCATAAAACTGTTCAGCAACTCCGATAACCCCGAGGATATTGTCCGTCCTCCGTTTGAGGAAGTGAAACGTCAATACCGGCAGTTAGCAACGGACTTCTTGCAGAAATATCCGGAGCCGGGCAGCATTGACCTGTTGCAGAGCGAAAAGGACAAGAAAGACTTTGTGCTGGCTTTCCGTGAGATCATCCGCAAGCACGCAGAGATTCAGGTATACGAGGATTACAGCGATGAAGCTGATGATCTTGGTATGACTGAGCAGCAGTTTAACGATTATAAGAGCAAGTACCTTGATATTACAGTCGGGTTTATCGAACCTCCGGTAGCACCTTCGGTCGTTGCTGAAGATCCTGTTTCATACGGGAATAGCCAGGGATTGGAAGATATTGATTTCTGCCTTGAACTTCTGCATAGCGACATCATCAATGTTGCCTATATCCTTGAATTGATTGCCAACCTTGATCCGTACAGCAACGATTATCCTGAGCGTCGTAAGAACATTATTGATACGATGATTAAGGATGCCGAAATGCGTAGCAAGGCAAAGCTCATCGACGGCTTCATCCAAAAGAATGTGGATGAGGACAAGGAGAACTTCATGGTGCATCGGCAAAAGGCGGACGGCACAAACGAACTGGAAGAACGCCTTAACCGCTATATATCGACCGAACGTGAAAAGGCTGTGAACTCTTTGGCACAAGACGAAGGACTTTCCTCGGAAGTGCTCGACCATTATCTGAAAGAGTATGATTATCTCCAAAAAGAACAGCCTGAAATCATACAGCAGGCACTCAAGGAGAAACACCTCGGACTGATTAAGACCCGAAAGGCTCTTACGAGAATTATGGATAGGTTGGGGAATATAATAAGAACATTTAGTTGGGACTAAAGGATATGGATAAGACAAAAGAACCGGGATATGTGTATATCTTGACCAATCCAAGTTTTCGTGAGGACTGGGTAAAGATTGGTAAAAGTTCACGTCCAGTTGATGTGCGATCAAAGGAACTCGACAATACCGCCGTGCCTTTGCCATTTGAGATATATGCAAACCATTAAGACAGTAAAGTACAATGAGGTTGAGAAACACGTCCATAAAACCATTGACCGTTTGACGGACTTACGCATCCGGCAGAATAGGGAATTTTTCAATGTCGCTCCGCAAATAGCATTGGATATTTTTTATGACATTGCAAAAATGATAGAGGATGCCGTTGTCACTGTTTATAAAGACAACAAGCCTGTTGCAAATAATGAAAAGCCGGACGAGCATGTCGATGATCATAAGCGCACAGTCAGGCGAGGCCGCTTTAAGTTCAGCATGGTAGGTATAAAAATAGGAGAATGCATAACTTTTATGCCCACAAATACAGAGGTAAAAGTTGCCAGTGACGATTCCATTGAATACGAAGGTCGTATTTACAAGCTTTCTCCTTTTGTCGGCACTTTCATGCCAGAAGACAAGAGAAATACATCCGGAGCTTATCAAGGTGCAAAATACTTTTCGTATAAAGGCAAAGTGTTGGATGATTTGCGTAGCGCAATGGAGAATGAAGAGACGGCATCAACAGAAATCATTTATAACATAGAATAGAAAATTATATGAGCGAAGAATTACAGCAGAAACTCCGGGATCAGCTTTGGGAAGTAGCCAATAAGTTGCGCGGCAATATGTCGGCCAGTGATTTCATGTATTTCACTTTGGGCTTCATCTTCTATAAATACCTTTCGGAGAAAATAGAGTCATATGCCAACAATGCCTTGGTGGATGACGAAGTGTCATTCAAGGAGCTGTGGACTATGGAGGATGAAGATGCCGTCGAACTGCAGGAGGAACTGAAAAAGCAATGTCTGGAGGGTGTCGGCTACTTCATCGAACCGACTTACCTTTTCTCATCTGTAATAGACCGTATAAAGAAGAAAGAAAACATATTGCCCATTCTTGAACGCTCGTTGAAGCGTATCGAAGACAGTACTTTGGGACATGACAGTGAAGAAGATTTCGGCGGCCTGTTCTCCGATATTGACCTTGCTTCGCCTAAACTGGGCAAGACGGCAGATGACAAGAATACGCTCGTTAGTAATGTCTTGTTGGCATTGGACGATATAAAGTTTGGCGTGGAAGCATCGGAAGAAATAGACATTCTTGGCGATGCCTATGAGTATATGATTGGCCAGTTCGCTGCTGGAGCCGGAAAGAAAGCCGGGGAGTTTTATACTCCGCAAGAGGTCAGTCAGATATTGGCAGAAATCGTGTCTATCGGTCATGCGCGGCTTCGCAATGTGTATGACCCGACTTGCGGTAGCGGCTCGTTGCTTCTTCGTGCGGCAAAGGTCGGTCACGCGGTGGATATTTACGGACAAGAGAAGAATCCGACCACTTACAACCTTGCCCGGATGAATATGCTGCTGCACGGCATCAAGTTCAGCAACTTCAAGATTGAGAACGGCGACACATTGGAATGGGATGCCTTTGGCGATATGCAGTTTGATGCGGTAGTGGCAAATCCTCCTTTCTCCGCGGAATGGAGTGCCGCCGACAAGTTCAATAACGATGACCGTTTCAGCAAGGCCGGACGGCTTGCCCCGAAGAAAACTGCCGACTACGCCTTTATCCTCCACATGATTTACCACTTGAACGAAGGCGGTACAATGGCCTGTGTCGCTCCGCATGGTGTATTGTTCCGTGGTAATGCGGAGGGGGTAATCCGCCGCTTTCTCATTGAGAAGAAGAACTACATAGATGCTATTATCGGATTGCCTGCCAATATCTTCTATGGTACGAGCATACCGACTTGCATCCTTGTGTTGAAGAAGTGCCGCAAGGAGGATGACAACATCCTGTTTATCGACGCCAGCAAGGAGTTTGAGAAAGTCAAGACGCAAAACAAGCTCCGTCCGCAACATATCCGGAAGATTGTGGAAACATATCGTGACCGCAAGGAAGTAGAAAAGTACAGTCATCTTGCCACGCTGCAAGAGGTGGCCGACAACGACTATAACCTGAATATCCCTCGCTATGTTGACACCTTTGAGGAAGAAGAGCCGATTGATATCAAGGCAGTAATGGCTGAAATCAAGGAACTGGAGGCCAAACGTGCCGAACTTGACAAGGAAATAGATGTGTATTTGAAAGAGTTGGGACTGGTTGAATAAAATTGGGAGCAATGGCAAAGCGGTTTGAAATAAGAAACAGTACTGCAGAGTTCCTGATATTTGTGCTTGAAGGCAAAGAGGATGGGATTCAAGTGATGTATAAGGACGAAACGATTTGGGCTACGCAAAAAGCGATGGCTCAACTATTCGATTGTTCCAGTGATAATATTGGCCTTCATTTGAAAAATATATTCGCATCGGGAGAACTTGTCAAGGATTCAGTTACCGAGAAAAACTCGGCAACTGCTTCTGACGGGAAAAACTATCAGACCATGTTCTATAACCTTGATGCCATTATATCTGTCGGTTATAGGGTCAACTCCGTCCGGGCGACACAATTCCGCCAATGGGCAACATATGTGCTTCGTCAGTTTGCTATCCGGGGCTATGTAATAGACAAAAAGCGAATGGAAAACGGATCGTTCATCGGCGAGGACTATTTTGAACATTTGCTTGCCGAAATCAGGGAGATAAGGCTGAGTGAACGCCGTTTTTATCAGAAACTTACTGATATTTATGCCACAGCCATTGACTATAACCGTGATGCTCCGACCACAAAACTGTTCTTTAAGAAAGTCCAGAATAAAATGCACTATGCCGTACACGGTCAGACTGCCGCAGAGTTGATAGTGAACAGAGCCAATGCAGAAAAAGAACATATGGGGCTGACTACATGGGAGAATGCTCCTGACGGGAAAATTGTAAAGACTGATGTAGGCATTGCGAAAAACTATCTGAAAGGCGTAGAACTGGAAGATATGGGACGTTTAGTCAATGCCGTGTTGGATATGGCTGAACGAATGGCACAGCGTCATATACCTATGACTATGGAAGACTGGGCAAAACGTATCGACATCATTCTTGAAGCCGGAGGGGATTCGGTTCTTCCAGATGCAGGCAAGGTTACGGCTGAGTTTGCAAAGAAATTTGCTGAAACCGAATTTGAGAAATACCGCGTCATTCAAGACCGCTTGTTTAGCTCGGATTTTGACCGCTTTAATGACGGTGACAACTTGTTGCCGATTGAAATTGAACCTGATAATGAATAGTGATTATGGCAGATAATAAAGATAAGAAAGCCCTTAATGTTCCGGATAAGAGAGTGCAGAACGATGCTTGCATCAGTTCTGCCGAACGGGAGGAACAAGTCACGAAGGCGCGGCCGAAGGGAAATGTTCCGGCTTTGAGATTCCCGGAGTTTACGGATGAATGGAAAGAAGAACAGTTAGACGAAATTGCGGAATTATCTAAAGGAGTTGGTATATCCAAAGAACAAATATCGGAAGATGGTGAGCCTTGTATTTTGTATGGTGAACTTTATACCAAATATAAATCTGAAATCATCCGTAGAGTGGTAAGCAAAACGAACATTGAATCATCAAATCTCAAACATAGTAAACGAAATGATGTAATTATTCCCTGTTCGGGCGAAACAGCTATAGATATAGCTGTCGCTAGGTGCATTCCTTTTGATAACATATTATTGGGAGGTGATTTGAATGTCATCCGCTTACAGAAAGATAATGGCGCGTTTATGGCCTATCAGCTAAATGGCAAGCGGAAAATTGATATAGCCAAATTAGCACAAGGTGTATCTGTCGTACACTTATATGGAGAAAATCTGAAAACTATTAAGATTTATAATCCATGTTTGCAGGAACAACAGCGGATTGTAAGATTGCTATCTATGCTTGATGAGCGTATCGAGGTGCAGAACAAAATCATTGAGAGGTTAGAAACCTTAATTAAGGGGATTGTTGAAACTGTTATTTCGTCGCAAAAACCTAATACATTTATAAAAAATTGCCTTGATTGTGATTCATCTACATTGCTGGAAAGTCAAGTTGCAGAAACTGGAACTTTCCCTGTTTATGGAGCAACTGGTATAAGTGGCTATACAGGAACAGCAAATGTAAACGGTGAATCAATTTTGATAATCAAAGATGGCTCAGGTGTTGGTACGGTTAAGTTTGTGACTGGAGAATACGACTACATAGGAACCCTCAATAGCTTAACAGCAAAAGATAGCTATTGCTTAAAGTACATATACTTTGCCTTACAAGGATTTAGTTTTGAGCCATATAAAACAGGAATGGCGATACCACACATTTATTTTAAGGATTATGGTAGAGCGAAAATCTATTGCCCTCCCTATAAGTTGCAAGCTACAATATCGCAGCAACTCACTTGCATTGAAAGCAAAATTGATGTTGAAAAACGGATATTATCTGATCCTGCGCAACAGAAATCTTATCTGCTATCACAAATGTTTATATGAACATCTGTGATAATAAAAACTCTTTTTGTTTCTGTAACTTCTTTTGGAATGTTATTTCATTTTCCAATTTCGCAGACAAAGTAGATAGAAATTTTGCGATTTCATCTTGTTGAGCAAAACATGGGACAGGGCATAGAATGTGATTTATGTCTTTTAGATATGCTGTTCGCATTGTTCCTTCCGTTACAATTCGTTCAACAGCTTTGGTAAATACTATTGATGTCATAAAATAATATAGAAATTCTACATTTATATTAGCTTTGGGAACGACACATAATATACCTTGTTTTGTACAAACAGGAAACAGATTTATTGATATTGCTCCAATCGTAGCACCATTGGAATAGATTATAGAATTTGAAGGAACAATCCAGGCTGATGACTTTTGTAGTCCAAGTTCTGTAATATAATCTTTGCTAGACTTAATATACTTGTTTTGCAAATCATCTATTTTTATAAATGGAATAGTCCCGTTATCATAATATTCGGGGATTGATGTTGCAGGAGTTCCACCCTCACCAGCTCGAACATAAATTTCTTTGAATGGGACTTTCGGAAATTTATTAGCCGTAAAAATGGAATCTACAATCCCCTTAATTAAGGACACTATTTTAATATTCTACTTAAGAGATATCACATTTGACAATTTAATTGAAATTTTTTTTCCCATAAGAAAGAAAATTGTATTTTTGTGAAAAAACATAAACTCGTAAGTGTGAATATTATTTCGCGAAAATATTACATCGACAAGATAGAGCATTGGCTCGGAAGACAGCAGATTATTGCTTAGATTCAACACCGAAGTGCAACAGCGAGGATCCGACGGACCTCGCTGTTGACGGTCTCAAAGTTGTTTCCTTTTTTTTTGGGGGGCAAGCGCAA
>MNQT01000004.1 GCA_001915575.1 Bacteroides sp. CAG:1060_57_27
GCCAAGGCACAGGAGGTGACCATCGAAGGCAAGAAATACACTGTCGACAAGTTTAAAGCGCCACGCGATGTAGTGCAGATCGAAAAGGCACTACGTGTCCTTACCAGATATAACGTGGTGATCGACATCCCCCGTGCGAAGATCCTCGCTCGGTTTATCTGGAATTTGGCAGCCGACCAGATCGCCCAGATCGAAATTACCGCAACCGCCATGAGTTCGGCAAGCGAAGAAGACGGGGCCTATGAGATCTACAAATTAGGAGAACCCACGGCATGACCCCGGTAGAAGCCATGGCCGCCGACGCCCTGTTGGACCGGCGGCTCAAAATCAACCTCCCTGCCCCGTGGCTGCTCCGGATCTTCGGGCGCAAGACGGTACCCATCCGGGTGAAGCTGCCCACGGCGGGCAGCCTTATCCGGATGTCATCGCTCTTCACGCGGATGGATATCGACCTGCAGCACCTGCATGACGGCAACTTCGGCAGCGTCTTGGAACAGATCGCCAAGCACGGCGTCACCACCTCACGGATCATCACCTATGGTCTGCTGCGTGGCACATGGTCGGCACGATTGCTGAACCGTCCGCTCGCCTGGTATATCCGGCAACACATGCCGATGCAGGGATTGGCGGAATTGGCCAAGATCATCGTGCTGATGAGCACGAGCGAGGCTTTTGTGAGCATTATCGCATCGGTCGCTTCGCTGAACCTGATGAAGCCGACGGAGGCGAGCCAGCCGACAGAGACCGGGAGTTAAAGGAGGAGTATGATCCTCCCCATAGCCCGTTCGGACAGATCTACACCCTCGTGCAGCAGGGGGCAATCACGTATGATGAAATCATGAACCGTATCCCGTGGTGTGTCGTTTTGACCATGATCAGCGACCAGGGACGGATGCGGAAGAAAAAAGAAAGAGAAGAGGTACTCCAGAGCGAAGAGGAGGAGCTTGAATTTTTCGGATTAAAGTAGTAAAAGAGACAAATGGCACAGACAGATCCCGTATATATCACCTTTGAATTTCGTGGCGACATCGATAAAGAGGTCAATAAAGTGACGCTCGGCATCAAGGGGCTGCGCGACGAAGCGGCAACGACCTATAAAAAGTTGATTGCCGACAGTTCGGCCGCCTACAACGCCATGAGCGCCGAGAGCCGCAAGCTCGCCACGACGATGCAGGAGAATATCAGCAGTCTGCGTTCGCTTTCCGCGATGCAGGAACAGCTGGACCGGGAGCTTGAGGCCGGGACCATAAGCCTTTCGGGGTATACGCAGGCAAAAGTAGCCTTGGCGCTGCAGGAGAGCAACCTAAGAGTGGTGATCAGTCAGGGGATGCAGCAGCTGCAACAGCAGATGGCCACCGAACAGGAGGCGTCAGACAGCGTGGTCGCCCTGACACGCAAGTTGCAGCAACTGACCGAGGCCTATTCCCGGCTTTCCAAAATGGACCGTGAAGGTTCGGCCGGAAAGGATATTTTGGAACAGATCCAAAGCGTGGATAATGAACTGCAGACCGCCCAGACCCGTCTGTCGGCGTACAGCCGTACGGCCGGAACCGGTTTCAACAGCCTGCAGATGTCGATCCAGCAGGTGGCACGTGAGCTGCCCTCGCTCACCATGGGGGCGAACATGTTCTTTCTCGCCATCTCGAACAACTTACCTATCTTGGTCGATAACATCAACATGGCTCGCCGGGAGTATCAGGCAGCCATCAAGGCCGGACAGCAGGCCACGCCGGTCTGGAAACAGCTGCTCGGCGGGATCGTCAGCTGGCAGACGGCCCTCGTCGTCGGTATCACATTGCTGACCGTTTATGGCAAAGAGATTACTGCCTGGACCAAAAGTCTGTTCGGCGCCCGGCAGTCGCTTGCCGATGCCTTGGAAACGCTCGAGGAGTTTCAGGAGTCGGTCGCCAAAACATCCTCCACAACGCTCACACAACTGCAGAGAATGTCTGCCGAATGGGAGAAACTGGGCGACAACATCCAGGTGAAAGAACAATACCTCCTAAAGAACCGCACTGCCTTCGAGCACTTAGGTGTCTCGATCGGCAAGGTGACGGATGCCGAGAACCTGTTCAACCAAGGCAAGGAGGCGTTTGTCGCCTCGGTGATGGCGCGTGCCCGTGCCTCCGCCGCGATGACGCTCGCCACCGAGAAATACAACGAAGCGATCCGCAAGCAGTTGGAGGTGGACCGGATGGCTGATACGCAGAGCTATACCATACAGGGTGGCCTGTTCGGGCAGACCACCTATGTGTCGGGTGAGAACCTTTCGAAAAAGAAGGCTCAGGCAGAAGCAGACAGCCTCTTCGACGAAGCCCGCAAAATATTGGAAAGAGGGCTGGAATACAGCGAAGAGGAGCGCAAATCCTTGGAAACTGCCAATCTGAAGACTATCCGTACCCTTGAGCAGGGAAGCGTGGGAGCGATCAAAGCATCCATCGCGGCAAAAGAAGCTGCCTTGGACAAACTGACCAACAAACAGGACTATGAAGCGGCCCTCAAGGAAATAGAGGCGGAAAAGAAGAAATTGGAAGCAATCATTGGCTCCACAGGAGGCAAAGTGGGCAAAGAACCGGCCCCGCTTGGATCGATTGCCTATTATAACGAATTGATCGCAAAGATGAAGAAGCTGCGCGATCTTGCCACAACGGACAAAGACCGTTCCGCCTTTGCCGAGCAGATCAAGGAATACGAAGAGAAGGTCGCGGAAATGGAGAACCGGATCATCATTTCCGGGAAAAAGATCGCCATGGAGACCCTGCAATCCTCACTCGAAGGAATCAAGGTCAACGTGCAGTTTGACAACCGCAACGTGTTGGAAAAGGCGTTCGGCAAGTTCGACACAAGCGACCTTGACCAGATGCAGGAGAAGATCGACAAGGAGCTTAACCGACCGATCAAGGAGGCTCGCGAGGGGATAGTCCTTCTGATCGACCAGTGGGACAGACTTTCGGATGCCGACCAGGCAAGCCTCTTGGCCGAGGAGTGCTATAAAGTGGCTGACGGCATCTCGATGGCTGCTGAAACTGCCGAGCTCTTCAACGAAGCGTTGGGAAGCTCCCTTGCCACTGTCGCCCAGCTGGTGGGCAGCGTCGGCGATATGGCAGGCGGGATCGGCCGCATCATGAGCGGTGACCTCATCGGAGGGGCTTCGGGCATCATCGGCGGCATCACCGACATCGTGGGCAGCTTTAAGAAAAGGGTCGAAGAAAACAAAAAGATATTGGCGGAATACCAACTGAATCTGGTCGAAACAGCCATGAAGGAGTTGGAGTATAACGCCATCCTACGCGAACGGCTACGCATCCAGCAGCAGATTGGCGAAACCTCACTCGAATACTTCAACCGTCAGTCTCTCGAACTGAAGAACCAAGCCGGTCAGATAGAGAAAGAGTACAAACAGGTGTGGGAGAAATTGCAGCAGGAGCAGTATATCACAGCTACGCACTACAAGCATGGCACTTGGTTCCGCAAGGCGAAGACCTGGAACGATTACGACTCGCTCGCCGGCAAGACCTACGAAGAGATGGAATCGCTTTATACGCAGGACAAACTGACCGAATCAGCAAAAGTGCTTTTCGAACAACTACAGAAACTGAAGGACGAAGGAGAAGATGTCGCCGGAATGATCGACGACCTGAACGAAGAGATGAAGGAGGCTTTCACCGGAACGAATACGAACGCTATCGCCGACACCATCCTGCAGGGCTTTGCCGAGGGCAAACGCTCTGCCAAGGACTTTGCCGACGACTTCCAAAAGATGCTGAACGATGCAGTGCTGCAGGGGGTGAAGATGAAGGCACTGGAAGAACCGCTCCGCAAATGGTATGAATCCTTTGCCGCCGCCTCGCAAAACGGGCTGACCGCTGAAAGCATCGCCAGCCTGAAGGCACAGTATGACAAGATTATCGAGGATGCAGCCAAGCAGCTGGAGCAGATGGAACAGGTGACCGGCACGACCATCGGCGACGTGATCGACCGCACTTCTACGGCCAAAGGCATAGCCTCGATGAGTCAGGACAGTGCCGACGAACTGAACGGCAATTTCTATGCCCTCCTGATCTATGCCGACCGCACTAATCAGGGGGTGACGAACATCCAAGGGCAGTTGGTAGAGGGATTGTCCCTACTGCAACGCATAGCAAGCAATACCGACCGTCTCGAAGCCATCGAGAAGGATATCCGGCAGACGCGCAGCTCGCTGCAGAATATCGAAAACCGTGGGTTAATACTGAGAAAGCAATGAACAACAACCTATACATAGATGATCTGAATGTGCTTGGCCGTTTCGGCTGCCGGGTGACGCGGGGAGGATATAACGACCTTCTCGCTTTCCCGGCAATGAAAGCGCCGGAGCGGAACGACTGGCCCGAAGAGGATGGCATTGAGGTGGATCTGAGTGACCCGAAGCTGCAGCCGCGAGAGATTGCCATCTCTTTCCTTTCGGATAGCAACTCGCAGGCTTCCGACCTGATTGCCTACCTCTCAGACAAAGGGCTGCACACCTTTCGGGTGCCTGCTTTAGGACGGGAATGGCAGCTGCGCCTCGCCGATCATCCCGGCAATCGGGTTTATCCATCGGCGACCTCTTTTACCTTGAAGTTTGTCGAGGATCTTCCGGTGAGACCGACAGCCGGTGTGTGTGATCCGGGCGTATGGTTACCCGAAAGCCGCTACAAGCTGGATGGTAAACCGATAGGCAGATACGGCGTGTATGTCTATGAGAGCCGGAACGCCCTGCTGCGAAATCCGGCGGCAAAGGTGAACCTGCAGCGCAAGATTGCCTCCATTGACGGGCAAATCTACGATGCAGAACACTTGGTCTTCCAGCCGAAAGAGGTCACTTTTAAATGCTTTTTAAAAACTATTCGAAAAGATGCCTTTTGGCAGTGCTGGGATAGTTTTTTTGCCGACCTGATCGCTCCGGGCGAACGGAGGCTCTTTGTAGAAGAGATTGGCAAGTCCTATCCCTGCTACTACAAGAAGATGAGCAATTGCAAACTGCTTACGCTGGGCGAACCGATGGTGATGCAGTTTGATCTGACCTTGGTATTCACCTCGTTCAGACTCTTTGAAACCGATTATTTCTTGGCCACGGAAGATGACATGTTTATTGTCACGGAAGACGGCCTGAACTTTATAGATATGAAATAGGCAATGACAGGACAGGAACAAAGAATAAAAATCAGCGAGCTGCCCACCTCGGTCAGTTTCTCAGGGCTGTGGACGTTGGGTTACCAGATCGTTGACGGTAAGAAAACGAGCGTAAAAGTTTCATTGGATGAGATCGAGAAGGCGTATGAGGATGCAGTCGCGGCAGCTTCGGCTGCAGGAAAAGCCGCCACCAATGCCCTTTCTGCTGCCGCCCGTGCTGACTCGGCAGCCGGTAAAGCTGAAGGGATAAACGTCGCTATTTCTGAAGCCGAAAGCAAGCGCATAGAAGCTGAGACCGCCCGTAAAGAAGCCGAAGCCGAACGTGCCCGGATAGAGAATTTACGCCAGGAAACGGAAAAACTTCGTGAAGCGAATGAGATTCAACGAATCGCCGACGAAAACACCCGAATCTCCAAAGAAAACGAACGGCACGCAGCCGAATCTCTCCGGATAGAAGAAGAATCGAAACGATCCACCGCCGAGGCCGCCCGATCCGAAGCCGAACAGGCACGATTCACCGAAGAGACGAAGCGAGCCGACAACGAAGCCAAACGCGTCGCCTCCGAAACCTTGCGTAACCAGTCCGAAACGAAACGCCAGGAAGCGGAAACTCTCCGCGACCAGGCTGAACAGGGACGTATTGCCCAAGAGACCGACCGCGATACAGCTGAACAGGAGCGCATTTCCAAGGAAAAGGAACGAGTCCAAACGGAACAGGAACGGATTTCAGCCGAAACAATCCGTGCCGAAAAAGAAAAAGCCCGTATCATCGAAGAACAACTTCGGGAAACATCGGAATCAACCCGCCAGGCAAACGAAACAACCCGTCAGGCACAGGAAGAACAACGGGAACAGATGACAGCCCAGGTTATCCTTGATGCTGAACAGGCAACCGGCGAGGCCAACACAGCCGCCGACCGCGCCAATCGTGCAGCCGAAGCCGCCGAAGGAGTCATCAGTGGACTACAACCCGACTGGAACGTTACCGATCCTGTCAATAAGAACTACATCAAGAACAAACCGGAGATCCCGACGTTAGAGGCTATCCCGGACGAAAATACATTG
>MNQT01000005.1 GCA_001915575.1 Bacteroides sp. CAG:1060_57_27
CCTTATTTTATTCCTCACACTTTCCGTCATGGCTGCCACGGCGGGAACCATCAAAGGGACAATCACCGACCGACAAACCAAAGAACCGCTGACGGGAGCCACCGTGCAAGTGAGCGGAACGGCACAAGGCGCCGTCGCCGATTTGGATGGTAACTATACACTGGAGCTGAAAAACGGAACCTATACCCTCACCGTCCGTTACATCGGCTACAAAGACATGACGATAAATGCCGTAGAGATAAAGGGCGAAACCGTGCTGAACTTCGACATGGAGCCGGACACGCAAACCCTGGGCGAAGTGCAGGTCACCGCCAAGAAGAACCTTGAGGGCGAACGCGCCTTGCAGATGGAACGGCAAAAAGCGACCCTCGCCATCGAGAACCTCGGTTCCAAAGAGATGTCCCTCAAAGGCATCGGCAATGTGGAAGAAGGAGTAAAGAAAATAACGGGCATCTCCATCGCCAGCGCCGGACAACTTATCGTCCGCGGACTGGGCGACCGCTACAGCACCACCACGCTGAACGGACTGCCCATCGCCTCGCCCAACCCGGACAACAAGCTGGTGCCGCTCGACCTGTTCCCCTCGTCCACCGTACAGAACATCACCGTCAGCAAGGTGTATGACGCAGCCGCCTTTGCCGACTACAGCGGTGCGCACATCAACATCAGCACCAAAGAAAACATACCGCAAGATTTCTTCCAACTGAGCCTCAACACGGGCGGGAAGTTCAACACCTTAGGCAAAGACCGCTATCAGATGGACCGCAGCGGCTCGCTCCTGAAGACACCCGGAGTGGACGCAGCCGCCCTCGGCATGCCCCTGATGGAGTTTGACAAATACGTGAAGACCCGCAATATCTTCGATACCTCCTTCAGCGCCGGCAAGAAGAGTTCGTTGCCCGAACTGGGCGGGAACCTCGGCTTCGGCAAGAACTTCGGTATAGGCAACCAGACACTCAGCCTGCTCGCCTCCTTCAGCGCCAGCAACGGCTACCAAAACATGGAAGATGCCTTCTACAAGACACTCGAGGCCACCGGCACCGTGCAGGACGACTTCTCCTACGACAGCTTTGCGCAGGAACTGAAGCTCGCCGCCCTCGGCTACCTGGGCTACACCCTGCGCCGGAGCGACCGCATAGGCTACACTTTCTTCTACGCCCGCAACGCCATCGACACCTACCAGCGCCGCGAAGGTACTGATGCCGAAGGACACGAGCTGACCGGCAGCAACAACATCATGCACATATACACCCTGCAAAACCATCAACTGAACGGAATCCATAACTTCGGCGAGGGCGACAGGTGGCAACTGACCTGGGGAGGCTCGTACAGCAAGACCGGCAGCGAAGAGCCCGACCGACGGCAAGTGATGTACGTCAAAGACAACGACGGCAGTCTCAGGCTCTTCAAACTGAACCGCCAAGAGACCATGCGCTACTTCGGCAGCCTGGACGAAGAAGAGTGGAATGCCAACCTCGCCATGCGCTGGAAGTGGAACGACACCAGCCACCTCAAGCTCGGCTTCAACTACAAGGACAAGAACCGCGACTACAACGCTACCCGCTTCTACTACAACCTGAACAAACTGAACCCCGTCATCACCGACATCTACAACACCGACGGCTTCCTCAACCAGCAGAACATTGCCGACGGACAAATCGTGGTACAGCGTGTGATGCAGCCCAAAGACAGCTACCGCGCCGGAAACGAAATCTACTCCGCCTACCTGCTGACCGACTTCTATCCCACCGAAGCCCTCTTGGTGAACCTCGGCCTGCGCTACGAAATGAGCAAGCAATGGGTGCGCTACGCCAGCGACGGCGGCGACTGGTACTCCCGTCGGCGCAATTTAGACAAGAACGACCTCTTCCCCGCCCTGAACCTGAAATATGCGGTGAACCCCACCAACAGCATCCGCTTCTCTGCCTCGCGCACCGTCACCCGTCCCTCGTTCATCGAGATGGCCCCCTTCCTCTATCAAGAGTCCTACGGTTCGGCACAAATCCGCGGTAACGAAGAGTTGCAGAACGGTTACAACTACAACTTCGACCTACGTTACGAACGCTTCGGCAAGGACGGCGACATGCTCTCCGTGACCGGCTACTTCAAATACCTCGACAGCCCCATCGAACGCATCCAAGACCTGCAAGGCGGCGCCACGCTGCACAGCTTCAAGAATGCCGACAACGGCATGGCTGCCGGCGTGGAGCTGGAGATGCGCAAACGGCTCGTCAAAGACCTGCGCCTAGGCGCCAACATCAGTTACATGTACACCAACGTGAAGCTGCCCCAAGGCGGTGCCTACACCAACAAGGAACGTTCGCTGCAAGGCGCATCGCCCATCCTTGCCAATGCCGACCTCACCTACTCGCCACGCTTCGGCGAAGACAGGCAGCTCAACCTCGCCCTACTCTACAACCTGCAAGGCAGCCGCATCCATGCGGTAGGCGTGTCGGGTCTGGGCGATGTCAGGCAACAGACGCTGCACACGTTGAACTTCAGCGCCGGATATAGCCTGAACAAGCACTTCAACCTGAAGCTGCAAGTGAACGACCTGCTGAACCGCGATGTCATCTTCAAGCAAGATGTGCCCACCACGGGGCAGGAGATGGAAGTGGAACGCTACCGCAAGGGAACGAACTTCGAGGTGGGAATAAGCTACAACCTATAAAGTCTCCCACCCTCCCCCTGAAGGGAACGGAGAACACTCTTTGACAAACAAGCAGATTTAAGAGAATCAATCTGAATGACAGACAGATAAATTGGATATAACAACTAAAACAATTGAATTATGAAAACAATGAAATGGAAATTCTACTCTCTGGCCTTTGTAGCCGGAATGTCTATCCTCACCGCTTGCAGCAGCGACGACAACAACGACAATGACGGCAACGGCGGCAACGGAAACGGCAATGAAATCGAAAACGGTACGATACTGAAAGGTACCATCACCTCCGACGTGACCCTGGCTGCCGGAAACACCTACAAGCTGAGCGGCGAATACATCGTAGAAGAAGGTGCCACGCTCCACATAGAAGAAGGCGTGAAGATTATCGCCGTTTACGATGACATCGCAGACTACATCCTCGTGAAGCAGGGCGGTAAAATCAACGCCGTAGGCACGCCGGACAAACCCATCGTAATGACCAGCGAAAAAGAAGAGCCGGGCGCATGGGGAGGCATACACATCTGCGGACGCGCCCACACCAATGCCGAAGGCGGCAAGGGAAGTTCTGAAATAGGCGGCGCCGTTTACGGCGGCAACGATGATGCCGACAACTCGGGCACGCTGCAATACATTCGCCTGGAATACACCGGCTTTGCCTTCGATGAAGAGCACGAAGCCAACGGTATCTCTTTCTACGGCGTAGGCAACGGTACCATCGTGGACCACTGCCAAGCCTACAAAGGTTCCGACGACGGCTTTGAGTTCTTCGGCGGCTCGGTAAACGTGAGCAACCTCGTAGCCGTAAGCTGTAGCGACGACTCCTTCGACTGGACCGAAGGCTGGAACGGCAAAGGCACCAACCTCGTGGCTTACCAAGAGGACAAATCCACACTGGGCTACGACTGCGACTGCCTGATGGAGTGCGACAACAACGGCAGCAACAACGCCGCCACTCCCGTTGCCCACCCCGTATTGAAGAACCTCATCCTCGTCGGCAACGGCGGCAGCAAGCAAGGCATCCGTCTGCGTGCCGGCACGGAAGTGGAAATAGACAACGCCAAGGTATGCGGCAAAGGCCAGCCCCTGACCGTGGAAACCGCCCTTACCGAAAACGCCCTGAAGAACGGCACCTCCAAGCTGACCAACATCACCCTCACCTCCGAGCTGAGCAGCAAAGAAGGCATCTACACCCATGCCGACTTCATCGCCGTGACAAGCAACAAGGTGGACGCCAACCTGAGCTACAGCTCTTTCGAGGACATCAGGAAAGAATGCAGCTGGATGAACGGAAGCTGGGTGAAGTAAAAAAAAGAAGCACTCGCAAGGCTATAAAAAAACACACAACTTCTTCAACAGCGTGCCCCTCGAATGCCTTCCGGCTTCAAGGGGTACGCGCTGTTTCAAGAAAGAAACTAAAAGTACCGTTTACTTCTTCTTCAGCTCCTTCTTCAATTCCTGAACCTGAAAGCTGAACAAGTCCAGATGACGGCAAACGCGCTGCATGAAACTGCCTGCCGCCCTGAAGCAGATACGCGAAATGCGCACTTTATCTGCCGTACAGTCCTCTATCCGTTCCACCGGTTCGCTGGTGATGGAGGGAAAAAAGTTTCCAAGTCCCTTGATGTTCACCGTGCGTCCACTGGCCAGATAGTCCGCTATAATATCCGGCAGTTGCACCAGCACGGACTGGGCATCGCCCACCTGCAGGGAGCTGACAAAAGCCAGCCTCTTGGCCAGTTCGTCATTGCTCACCGGTTCCGGCTGAAGCACTTTTGACGCCGCGTAGTAGCGCACCACTTCCTTGTCTCCACTCTTGTCCACCTTCTTGCGGACCACATAATTCATTGACATACCAATCTTTCTTTATAATTAGGTT
>MNQT01000011.1 GCA_001915575.1 Bacteroides sp. CAG:1060_57_27
AGAAAAAGCATTTTTTTAACCATATCAGTGATAATCTTTGCAAAGATATTAAAATCAGTGCTTTGCATGGATTTTATCCTACTTTTTGTCAACTAGGCCACCAAATGTAACGGCTGTGATTTGCATATTTATCATAATGTTTTTATATTTGCAGATACAACCGCTGAAAAGTTCCGGTTTTTGCCGGACTTTGATACGACACATACATTACAACTAGTATACCAAGATTCAATTTCAATGCTGAATTGTTTCAAACCGTCCATGTTTTGTCTCGGCCTACGAACCGGAGGCGCCTTTGCCGTTTCTGATATTCTTCCAATTTCACAATAACTATTCAAAACAGTTAAGTATGATCAAAAAATTCTCAAAACATGTGATCGGTACCCTAGCGGTACTTGTCGCTGCCCTCTCGGGAGGTTGGTCTACTGACGCCTTTGCACAGAACCAGACAGTGTCCGGTACTGTGATTGACGAGACCGGACTTCCCGTTATCGGCGCCGGCGTTGTCGTAGTCGGCCAAAATACCATCGGTACGACGACCGATCTCGACGGTGTCTACTCGCTGAGCGTACCTGCAGGCTCGTCCCTCGAGTTCTCCTGCATCGGTTACGACAATCAGATTATCGAAGTGGGCACCCAGTCTGTCATCAACGTGACGATGGTTTCCAACAACTTCATCGGGGAGACCGTGGTCATCGGTTACGGTGTACAGAAGAAGAGCGACCTCACCGGTTCAGTGGCTTCCGTACGTTCCGAAGACCTCCAGAACCGTTCTACCACCGATGCTGCCGCCGCCCTCCAGGGTAAGGCTGCCGGTGTGCAGATCATCAACACCTCAGGTGCCCCTGGTTCAGGCGCTCAGATCCGCGTACGCGGTTACTCATCCAACTCAGGAAACCTCGGACCCCTCCTCATCGTGGACGGTCTTAAGGTTGACAACATCCAGTACCTCGACCCTTCAATGATCGAGTCTATGGAGATCCTCAAGGATGCAGCGTCTGCAGCCATCTACGGTGCCGAGGCAGGAAATGGTGTCGTACTAATCACCACCAAGACGGGTGCGGATCAGAACGGTACCTCTCATGTGACCTACAACTTCCGTCTCACGAGCCAGATGCTCGGCAAGAGGCCGGAACTGTTCGGGACCCATGACTACATCGACTACCAGCAGTACATCGGCCTCCTTACTCCGGAGGCTCTCGAGACCGTATGGGACGGCCAGGAGCATGACTGGATCGAGGAAGTATTCGCCCCGAGCTGGTCACAGCAGCATTCGGTAACTTTCTCAGGAGGAAACAACAAGGGTCACTTCTTCGCATCCCTGAACTATGTGAACAACGACGGTATCGTTAAGGGCGACAGGGACACCTACAACAGGCTTTCGGCCCAGATCAACGCCGACTACCAGCTGTTCAAGTGGCTGCAGGTGGGCACCAACACCTCTTTCGAGAAGTGGGCTACCCAGTCGGTGTCGGCCGCATCGTTTGGTTCTGCGCTGAACTCTGCCATGTCCCTTGATCCCCTTACGCCTGCGTACTACAGCAACATCGAGGACTGCGCTCCTGACATGATTTCGCAGTACTACAGCAACCCCGACCTCATCTACCGCGACCCGAACCACAACAACGACTTCTACGCTACTTCGAAGTACCTTTCAGAGGCTACCGGTAACCCCCTGTTCCAGAGGGATCGCAGTGAGTCGTCCAACGGAGGAATCACAGTGCGCGGAACCATGTTCGCAAACATGAACCTGTTCGAGGGATTCACCTTCACCTCACGCTTCGGCTACCGCATCTCTCAGAGCAGCAGCCACAGTTATAGCAAGCCTTACTATATCACGGCTATGGCATCATCTCCCAACTACTCGATTTCGGCCAACGTGAACACGAGCTACTACTACCAGTGGGAGAACTTCGCCAACTATAACCGTACTTTCGGCAAGCACAATATAGGCGCGATGGCCGGTATGTCATACATCGAGAGCAACGGCGACAGCGCCAGCATCTCTTCTTCAGGCACCGACATCCTCCAGTCATACGAGGAGCCGTTCCTCTACATCAACTATCTGCTTGACGACGCGCAGAAGAGCGTAGGCAACGCTCCCAGCAAGTCTACCCAGATCTCGTACTTCGGCCGTCTGATGTACACCTACGACGACCGCTACAGCATTCAGGCGAACTTCCGTGCCGATGCGTTCGACTCCTCGAAGCTCTCCAGGGAGGCACGCTGGGGTTACTTCCCCTCATTCTCGGCTGGCTGGACCATCAGCAACGAGAACTTCGTGCGTGACAACGTGAGCCGCGACGTGCTCTCCTTCCTGAAGCTCCGCGCCTCATGGGGACGCAACGGTAACATCAACGTGCTTGGCGGATATCCCTACCTCGCAACCATTTCCCTGAACGGCCAGTGGTATCAGTACAATCCTTCGCTTGACGAGGGTAATCTGACCTACGGCTCGGGCCCCACTGCGCTCTCGAACCCCGATCTGAAGTGGGAGACCTCGGACCAGATCGACGTCGGTCTCGACGCCCGCATGTTCGGCGACAGGCTGACCATCGGTATGGACTGGTACAAGAAGAACACCAACGACCTGCTCGTTTCTATCGCCCCCGTGCCTGAGATCGGAGTGAAGAGTACTACCGTGAATGCCGGTGACGTGCTCAATACCGGTTTCGAGATGGAACTCGGCTGGATGGACGACATCGGAGACTTCTCATACAGCATCAACGCCAACATCGCCACCCTGCATAACGAGGTTCTTGAGCTCCACAGGTCCATTGACCGTATCATCGGCGGTGGTGTCGGAGGTATGAACAACAAGATGCGTTCTGCATTCGAGGTGGGCTACCCTATCTGGTACTTCCGCGGCTTCAAGTATGTCGGCATCGAAGAGGCTACCGGAAAGGCGCTCTACGAGAAGGCCGACGGTTCCATAACCAATGCTCCCGGCGAGAACGATGTTCACTATATCGGCAAGGCCATTCCTGACTTCACCTATGGTATCACCATCAACCTTGCATGGAAGGGCTTCGATTTCAGCGTGTTCGGTACCGGTACCGCTGGCAACGACATTGCCTGCTTCCTCTACTCTGCAGACCGTCCGCAGACCAACACCCTTACGCACTTCTACAACAACTCATGGAAGCCCGACAACCACAACGCGATGTATCCTGATATGAAGCAGGTTGCTACTGACTGGTATTTCTGGAGCTCCAGCGCCGTTCTCTTCAACGGTTCATATTTCAAGTTCAAGCAGATACAGCTCGGTTACACGCTGCCCGCCGACCTCACCAAGAAGGCTCTTATCAGCAACCTCCGCTTCTTCGTATCGCTTGACGACTTCTTCACCATCAGCTCATATCCCGGACTCGACCCCGAGACCGCTACTACCGGTACCGGAAGTTCTGCAGGATATGACGTAGGTAGCTATCCTACCACGAGGAAAGTGGTTCTTGGTGTAAACCTCACGTTCTAAAAAGTATATGAATATGAAAATAAAGTTTATAGCTCCCATAGCGGCACTTGCCGCAGCCGGTCTTCTTACTGGCTGTAACCCCGACCGTCTGGAGATTCCCCAGAAGGGTGCAGTATCGACGGAGACCTTCTACAAGACCGACGAGGATGCAGAGGCCGCGCTCGTCGCAGTCTACCAGGGCTTCCTGTGGAATGTAGCCTCGCAGAACGGCGCCTCCATCAATATTCCCTTCCTTCTCGCGTTCAACATGTGCGGTGACGATGTCAATGCGGCGGGCGCTTTCTACGGCGACAATGACTTTGCCGCCCAGTTGAACGAGTTCCGCTACGACACCAACGCCGAGGTGGTCCGCAACATGTACAACGGACTCTACTATGCCCTCTATTATACGAACCTCGTGACCGACCATTTCCAGTACGGAACGAGCGACATCAAGGACAGGGTGATTTCCGAGTCCCGCGTTATACGCGCATATATCCATATGATGCTGGCTCTCGGCTGGGGGACCCCTCCGCTCGTAGACCATGTGCTTGCGGGTGACGCCAACCCCTACAACTGCAACACCGACCCCGAGCTCGGCGGTATGGATCAGGCCGGCCTTCTCAAGTGGTGCGCCAAGGAGTGCGAGGAGTCCCTCGAGTACCTCGACGAGAGGCAGGGCCCCGGCGACAAGGACGGTGCCGTGAAGGTTACCAAGGGATTCGCCAACGCCCTTGCGGGAAAGGCGTACTTCTATGCCGGAGACTACGAGAACGCAAGGCGCTGCCTGAAGGCGGTCATCGACTCCAGGAACTACGAGCTTGTTTCGTCCGACAGGTGGCTTGACAACTTCCACATCGAGGGAGATGCCAACGAGGAGAAGATATTCGAGACCAACATCGAGTACAACAGCAATCTCGGCTTCTTCGACTACACCAGCCGCACTGGTTGGATGCAGTGCCAGTACTGGAACTGGCGTACCGACCACTTCGTGGCCAATGTAGTGGCTCCCTACTGCTCTATCGAGGGCTGGGGCGGTCTCGGAGTACCCGAGGACTTCGCAGAGGAGTTCGTGGCATACCACAAGGACAACTCGGCGCGTCTGAACGGCTCTATCATCAACATCGAGGATCTCGTGTACGAGACCCAGTACCAGGCTCCCAACGAGGACATCAACTCATGGACCCGCGAGCAGAAGGCCGCGAGCAACCGTGTTGGTCTGAACAACCTCGGCCTCTACGGACAGTCGTTCTACCTTCCTCTGAAGCCTATCGTGAGGACTGCTGATCTCAGGACTCCCGGCGAGGCGATCCGCATGAACAACTTCATCATCATGCGTTATCCCGAGGTCATCCTGCTCTATGCCGAGGCCTGCCTGCCCGAGAACGGGGGCAATCCCGAGGATGCATGGCAGCTGGTACGCGAGCTCCAGGACCGTGCGGGCGTGAAGGACGAGTATCTCGTGAACTCCGCCGCCGACCTCACCCTCGATGTGATCAAGAACGAGAAGCAGTTCGAACTCTGGCTCGAGGGAACCCGCTGGTTCGATATCCGCCGCTGGAAAGATGCCGGCTACGAGTCTCTCAAGACTCAGGGAACCGATATCCCCGTGCTCTACGACAAGTTCACCCGCGAGCCCCAGGCGACCGACGAGAATGTGCGCTGGCAGTACGGCAGCGAGGAGAACAGCCGCTTCTATATCGTCGATACCCACACTGCCCAGGACAACGGAGCGGTGGTCGGATTCAAGGACGGCAAGCATGAACTCTTCCCCTTCCCCTACACTGTGACTTCAATTAATCCCAATATAACCCAGAATCCTGGTTGGACTAATTAAGTAATTGGTGCATAATGTGTTTGCGCCGGGGCCTCGTGCCCCGGCGCTTTTCATTTGTAACGCAGGAAATAAATATTGTAACGCAGCGGAGTATGTCTCCGGCGGCAAAATCGGTATATTTGTACGAATGACTGCAAATAACCAATCTTAGTTTTCAAATATGCGGAAAGCCCTAATTTCTTTGTTTTCCCTGTGCCTTGCGGTATCTGCCGGCGCACAGGATCCGGATTTTCATATCTTCCTCTGTTTCGGACAGTCCAATATGGAGGGCGCAGCGCGTCCCGAACATGTCGATTCCGTGGGAATCAGCGACCGTTACCTCACCCTCGCGGCTGTCGACTATCAGGATTCGAGCCGTGTCATGGGCCAGTGGTACAAGGCTCTGCCTCCGCTCTGCCGTTACGGCAACGGAATGTCGCCTGCCGACTATTTCGGCCGCACGATGCTGGAGAACCTTCCCGACGGCCACAGGGTGGGCGTCATCAATGTCGCCATTGGCGGTATCAAGATCGAAGGCTTCATGAAGAGCGAAATAGAGAACTATGCCGCCAACGTGGCTCCCGACTGGATGAAGAACGCCCTCGCGGCGTATGACAACGACCCTTATGCGAGACTGGTCGACATGGCCCGCATCGCGCAGAAGGACGGAGTAATCGAGGGCATACTGATGCATCAGGGCGAATCCAACTGGGACGATCCCGAGTGGCCTCTCAAGGTCAAGGAAGTATATGAGGACCTCCTTGAGGATCTCGGACTCAGCGCCGACGAGGTGCCCCTACTTGTAGGCGAGGTGGTCAATTCCGACCGCGGCGGTACCAGCGCCGGAGCCAATCCCATGGTAGACCGTATCCAGGAGACCATACCTACCGCGCATGTAATATCTTCGAGCGGACTTACCAACCTGCCCGACCACCTGCATTTCAATGCTGCCGGCTACCGCGAGTTCGGACGCCGCTATGCCGAGAAGATGCTCGAACTCATGGGCATCGACGCGGTGATCAAGCACGACCCGGCCCAGCAGGTCGTTCCCGTGCTGCTGCACGAGAGGGGAGACAGGGCGACTTTCAACTATACCGATCCCGACGCCTCCGAGGTTAAGTTCAGCAGCAGTCTCGTGGAGGAACCTGCCGGGATGACGCGCAATATGGACGGGGTGTGGAGCGTGACGCTTCCCATTGACCGTCCCGACGATTATGAGTATACCTATATAGTCGACGGTAAGGAACTCTCGGAGACCTTCACTCTCGAGATGCCCAAGCCTGCCGTGACCAATGTACGCGGCAACAACTATCCCCAGGTCGACGACGAAGGCCGTGCCTCGTTCAGGGTGCGCGCTCCCCAGGCCAAAGAAGTGCTTGTCGACATCTGCGGCAAGAAATATCCTATGACGAGAGGCTTCGGAGGGGAGTGGTCAGTCACTACCGACCCTCTTGTCGAGGGCTTCCACTACTATTTCATAGTTGTTGACGGCGCGTCCGTGGCAGACCCCATGAGCGAGTCGTTCTACGGCTGCGGCGTTATGGCGAGCGGAATAGAGATTCCCGAAAGTCCCGAGGACGCGGCATACTATACCTTCGATCCGGCAGTTCCCCACGGACAGGTGCGCGAGTGCCACTACTGGTCGGAGACCGAGCAGGCGATGCGCCGCTGCTTCGTCTACACTCCGGCCGAGTACGAGACCAGGAAGAACGCCAGATATCCCGTGCTCTACCTGCAGCACGGAATGGGCGAGGACGAGAGGGGCTGGCACCAGCAGGGACTTATGGCCAATATCCTCGACAACCAGATAGCTTCCGGCAAGTGCGAGCCCATGATAGTCGTCATGGACTACGGCAATTGCGGATATATCTTCGGAAGCCGCAGGGGAGAGAGCCGCGACGAGTTCGGCGCCTCCTTCGGACCCATACTGCTCGACGAGATCATTCCCTATATCGAGAGCACCTTCCGCGTGAAAAAGGGCAGCGACAACAGGGCTATGGCCGGACTGTCATGGGGCGGAAAGCAGACTTTCGACATCGCCCTCACGAACCTCGGCACATTCTCGTATGTAGGTGCGTTCAGCGGTGCCATTTTCCTGCCGCCGCAGACCGACTGGTCTACGCTTTATGACGGTGCGTTTGCCGATCCCGAGGCTTTCTCGGAGAAGGTCAAGGTCCTGTTCATGGGTATGGGCTCCGAGGAGAACTTCGGTGCCGACCGCATGGCCGCATCTCTCAACGAGAGGGGAATAGATGCAATCTACTATGAGTCTCCCGGCACTGCGCACGAGTGGCTCACATGGCGCAGGTGCCTCAACGAGTTCCTCCCCATGCTGTTCAGATAATCCAGAACAAATTACATCAATATGAAACAGACAAAGATTCTACTGTCGGCATTCGCGGCACTTGCCGCCCTGATGCTTGCCGGCTGCAGCACTTCTCCCAAGCAGGAGGAGACGGCTGCGCATGAAGTCGTACTTCCCGGAGAGCAGGCGCCTCCGATGGACGCGGGACAGAACAACTTCGGCGGCAGCGCCGCCGACCGCGGCGACACCACGGGGCGCGCCGAGCGCCTCAGGCAGAGGGCGGCGGAGATGAACCGCATCCGCACCGTGCACTTCAACGACCTCACGATGAGCGACCCCTACATCTATCCCGACCCCGAGACGAAGACCTACTACCTCACCTCCTCCGGCGGGCGCATGTGGAAGAGCAAGGACCTCGTGATGTGGGAGGGCCCCTACAACGTCATTGACCTCAGCGGCACCTGGTGCGAGAAGGCGGGCTTCGCCGCCGCGGCGGAGATACACAAGGTGGGCGACTACTATTACTACGCCGGCACCTGGAGCGACCACGGCGACCTCATCGAGCAGGTTCCCCGCCGCTACAACGTGCCCCACAACCAGACCTACCTGCTCCGCTCGGAGAACGTGGAGGGTCCGTACGTGCCCTTCTCCGTGACCCCGGGCTACGACTACCAGCCGCGCGAGTGGGACTGCATCGACGGCACCCTCTACGAGGAGGACGGACACATCTACATGGTGTTCGTGCACGAGTGGACACAGATCATCGACGGCACCATGGACTACATCGAGCTGTCTTCGGACCTCACCCATACGGTATCCGAGCATCCCGTGACGCTGTTCAGGGCGTCGGAGGCACCGTACTGCGGCGAGATGAACAGCCTCGGCGAGGCGACCTTCGGGCTGAAGATGCCGGGCTGGGTCACCGACGGTCCCCAGCTGTTCCGCACGCAGACCGGCAGGCTGGGTATGCTGTGGTCGACCTGGGGCAAGGAGCGTTACCTGCAGGCCGTATGCTACTCGGAGTCCGGCACCATCGACGGTCCCTGGGTACAGGAGCCCGAGCCGTTCCTCTCGAACAACTCCGGCCACGGCATGCTGTTCCGCGACTTCGACGGCAGGCTGCTCTATGTGGTGCACCATGCCGAGGGTGACGGCCCCCGCAAGCCCCAGCTCTGGAATGTCGACGACAGCGGCGACAAACTCGTCCTCAAGGACAGGATAATACTGAAATAATACCTATATATAATATCTAGAAATGAATACCAGAAACCTAATCGCACTTTCGGCCCTTGCACTGGGCCTTGCTCCCGCGCTCGACGCGCAGAACCCTATAATCCGTGACCAGTTCACCGCAGATCCTACTGCGCGTGTGTTCGAGGGCAAGGTCTATCTCTATCCTTCCCACGACATAATCAGCCCCGTAGAACCCGAGAGGAAGTGGTTCTCTATGGCGGACTACCATGTGTTCTCTTCCGAGGACCTTGTGAACTGGACCGACCACGGCATGATACTCAGCCAGGAGAACGTGCCCTGGGGTAATCCCGAGGGCTACTCGATGTGGGCGCCCGACTGCGTCTACAAGAACGGCAAGTACTATTTCTACTTCCCCAACGCTCCCAAGGAGGGACGCGGATTCGCGATAGGAGTCGCAGTCGCCGACAAGCCTTACGGCCCGTTCACTCCCGAGCAGAAGCCTATCGAGGGTGTCGGCGGCATCGACCCCTGCGTGCTGGTCGCCTCTGACGGCTCTGCCTATCTCTACTGGTCCGGAATGGGACTGCGCGGAGCGAAGCTCGCCGACAACATGCTCGAGCTCGACGGGGAGTCCGTACGCCTTGACGAGAACCTGCCCGCCGGTTTCAAGGAAGGCCCCTTCATCTTCGAGAGGAACGGCAAGTTCTATCTCACCTATCCCTGGGTTCAGGACAGGACCGAGACCCTGGCATACGCCATGAGCGACAATCCCCTCGGACCCTACGAGTTCAAGGGAATCATCATGGCGCAGTCTCCTTCGGCCTGCTGGACAAACCATCACTCTCTCGTCGAGTACAAGGGCGAGTGGTACCTCTTCTACCATCACAATGACTACTCTCCCCAGTTCGATAAGAACCGTTCCGTCCGCATAGACAAGGTGATATTCAACGAGGACGGTACGATACAGCCCGTGACTCCCACCCTCAGGGGTGTAGGCGTCAGCCCCGCGCGTTCGATAATCCAGCTCGACCGCTACAGCTTCCTCAGCCAGGGAGGCACCTATATCGACTTCCTGAATGTAGAGAATCCTTTCGAGGGCTGGTTCGTGAACCTTCCCCGTCCCGAGACCTGGGTAGAGTATGAGGATATCGACTTCGGAAGCGCCTCTCCCAAGACGGTGAAGATGCGCGTTCGCTCCGAGAAGGGCGCAAGGGTAGCCTTCTCCGCCGCCGAGAACCAGTACTTCGCCCATATGGACATCCCCGCAAGTGCCGCCTGGACCGAAGTCTCCGCTCCCATGGAGTCCGAGCTCACCGGCCTCAACTATGTGCGTGCGGTCGTGGAGTCCGGTGACGTGCAGATCGACTGGATGACTTTCGAATAATCCCGGATATGATATGAAAAAACTATTTTTCGCATTCACGGTGACAGCTGTACTCCAGCTGTCATCGTGTAGTATATCCGCCCCTGAGGGGACGGCCCTCTTCGATGACTTCCGCTATGAGGGCATGGACAACTTCTATGAGGAGAATCCCCTCCACGGGGAGGACATGGCCTATAATCCTCTGCTTCCCGGCTGGTACTCCGACCCGAGCGTATGCAGCAACGGGAAAGGGGACTATTTCCTTGTAACCTCCACCTTCAGCTACTATCCCGGCGTGCCTTTATTCCACAGCCGCGACCTGCTCAACTGGAAGCAGGTGGGCAACGTGCTCGACAGGCCCTCGCAGCTTGTGAACCTCGACCGCCAGCATGTCAGCGGCGGAATCTTCGCTCCGGCGATAGAGTACAATCCCCACAACGGCACCTACTATATGCTCACGACCAATGTGGGCGCCGGTAATTTCCTCGTCAAGACTACCGACCCTTTCGGAGAGTGGTCTGACCCGATAATGCTTCCGCAGGTGCAGGGAATCGACCCGTCGATCTTCTTCGATGACGACGGAAGGGCGTATATAGTCAACAATGACGACGCTCCCGGCGGAAAGCCGGAGTATGACGGACACAGGACGATCCGGATCGTCGAATACGACGTACAGGCTGACCGTACCGTGGGAGAGCGCAGGATAATAGTCGACAAGGGCGCGCGTCCCGAGGACGAGCCCGTGTGGATAGAGGGCCCTCATCTGTATAAGATAGACGGCTGGTATTATCTCATGTGCGCCGAAGGCGGTACCGAAGAAGGACATTCCGAGGTGATTTTCCGCAGCCGCAGCGTCATGGGCGGCTACGAGCCGTGGGACGGCAACCCCATACTTACCCAGAGGCATCTCGACCCCGGCAGGCCCAATCCCGTGACATGCGCGGGTCATGCGGACCTGGTGCAGGCTCCTGACGGCGGCTGGTGGGCGGTGTTCCTTGCCTGCCGGCCCTACATAGGCGGTTACGAGAATCTCGGACGCGAGACCTTCATGCTGCCCGTGAAGTGGACAGAAGACGGATTCCCTGTAATAACGGAAGGCAACGGACAGGTGCCTCTCGTCGTGCGTCATCCCGGAGCGGTGCGCTCCCGGGATGTCACCTTCGGCAATTTCAGCGTCGAGGACGGCTTCGACGCCGACACTCTCTCCTATGGCTGGATGACGCTCAGGGGACCTGCCGACGGACTGTACTCGCTTTCGGAGAACAGGGGATTCCTGCAACTGTCCTGCTCGGATGCCAAGGTGGAGCAGATGGCGGTGCCTGCGGCGGTGCTGCGCAGGGTGCAGCATCACAGGTTCTCGGCTTCGACGAGGATGTACTTCTCGCCCGAAGGGGATTCCGATGCGGCCGGAATGCTGCTGTTCAAGGACGAACGCCATTTCTATTTCCTGAACGTGCGCAATCTGGACGGCGTGCCGAGCGTATGCCTCCAGACCAGCGAGGAGGGGAGTCCGGTGCTTGCTTCCGCCCCTCTGCCCAAGGGCTGCTCCTTCGTGGAGCTCGGCGTGGAGTCGTCAGGTACGGGTTTCGACTTTTATTATGCGCCCAATGGAAAAAATTCCGTACTTTTACAGGAAAATGTACCGGCCCGTTTCCTCTCGACTGCGGCAGCCGGGGGCTTTACCGGTACGACTATCGGCCTTTATGCCGTAAGATGACGCTTTTAACTGATTCAACTGTATCGATATGAAAATTGCACAGTTCTTCCTTCCCGTGCTGGCGCTTGCCTGCCTCGCTTCGTGCGGACAGAAGCCGGCGGGAAGCCAGGTCGCTGTGAACCCGCTGACCTACACCGACATTCCCGACAACGACGTGATACGCGTCGGCGACGACTACTACATGGTGAGCACCACTATGTACTACTGCCCCGGTGCTCCGATCATGCACTCGAAGGATCTCGTGCACTGGCGGATAGTCAACTATGTGTACGATGTCCTCGAGGACGACGATGTCTACAACCTGCGTAACGGGAAGAACGCCTACGGCAAGGGCCAGTGGGCGACGTCCCTCAGGTACGAGAACGGACTGTACTATGCGCTGTTCATCGCGAACGACCAGCGCAAGACATATGTCTATACCACTGACGACATAGAGAACGGAACATGGACGAGAAATGTCATCGACAGGCCCATGCACGACGCCTCGATGCTCTTCGACGACGACGGACGCCTGTACCTCGTGTGGGGTAACGGCGAACTCTATATCACCGAGCTCGAACCCGACGCCTCTGCGATAAAGGAAGGCGGCGTCGACACCATGCTCATAAGTTCTCCCCGCGAGGGCTTCGGACTGCGAGCCGAGGGTGCGCATGTATACCATATAGGTGACTACTATTATGTGCTGGAGATAGACTGGCCGGCCGGCGGCGTGCGCCGCGAGACCTGCTGGAGAAGCAAGGAACTGCTCGGCGAATATGAGAGCAAGGTGGTGCTCGAGGGTGCTTTCGACGGCCGCTCCGACGGAGTCGCCCAGGGAGCGATAGTCGACACGCAGTACGGCGACTGGTATGCCATAATGTTCCAGGACCACGGTGCCGTGGGTCGCATCCCCACGATCCAGCCTGTCGAGTGGGTCGACGGATGGCCTGTAATGGGCGACAATACCGTTCCTATGAAGGAGGTGACCGTGAACCTGCCTGCATACGGCGAGGACTATGTATGGGCGAGCGATGAATTCGACTCCGGCGAGCTCGCGCTCGTATGGCAGTGGAACCACAAGCCCGTGGACTCCCGCTGGTCCCTCACCGAGAGGCCGGGCTGGATGCGCCTGCACGCCGGAGATGCCGTGGAAGGGCTTGCCCAGGCACGCAACACCCTTACCCAGAGGACGGTGGGGCCCGAGAGCTCGGTGGTCGTGAAGCTTGACGCATCTTCGCTCAAGCCCGGCGACAGGGCCGGTATCTGCGCCTTCCAGAGCACGAACTGCTGCATAGGAGTCGAATACGGCCCCGACGGCAAGCATATAGTGCTCCGCGAGAACAGCCGCAACGCGAAGGATGTGGAGAAGGCCAGGCTTCCGCTCGAAAACGATACGGTGTGGCTCAGGATAGACTACTGCTTCACCCCTTCCGAGGGCGATCTGACGGAACCGGACACCGCCACGGTCTACACTTCCTATGACGGGCAGGACTGGCAGTCGTACGACTACTCCCTGAAGATGCGTTTCACGCTCGACTATTTCACCGGCTACAGGACCGGCCTGTACTGCTACTCTACGGGAGGCGACGGCGGATATGCCGACTTCGACTTCTTCCGCCAGAGCGTAACGGACTGATAAGGTTAACCGCAATACCCAAAATAAAAAAGTTATGAACTACAGATTGATGACACTTGCCGTGACGGCGGGCCTGCTTCTATGCGGCAGCCTTCCGGCGCAGAGCCTCAGGCTCAACGAGAGTGAGTATTTCGAGACGCGGGGCGTCAACGTCCTCGTCTACAGTAACAACTATGCCGGTATCTTCGCCGACGAGAAGAAGGCCGGAGTCGAACTCATCCTGCGCGGAGAGAGGGTCGCCACGGGCGGCGGCATCAGGCTTACCGACACGCCCGAGCAGTGGGATATCTATCCCGAGGTGGTGAGCCGCAGCGTGAACCCCTCCGACCAGACGATAAGCGTGGTGCTGCGCTACCCCCAATATGACTTCAGCTCTACGCTCGAGGTGAGGCCCGAGGGTGCGGGCTGCGTGCTCAGCGTATCGCTCGACAAGCCGATGCCCGAGTTCCTCGTGGGCAAGGCCGGACTCAACCTCGAGTTCTTCCCTCCCAGCTACTTCGGCAAGAACTACATGATGGACGGCGCACCCGAGATCCTTCCCCGCTATCCCGCCAGCGAGACACGCATGCGTCCCAATTCGGAGAGGGTTCCCCAGTTCTACGGGCTGTCCACCTTCGACGACAGGGGACGTGACGAGTTCATCGACCCCATGCCTCTCTCTACCGGCCATAAGCTTGTCCTGGCTCCCGAGGAC
This sequence comes from Bacteroides sp. CAG:1060_57_27, assembly GCA_001915575.1. Lineage (GTDB taxonomy): Bacteria > Bacteroidota > Bacteroidia > Bacteroidales > UBA932 > Cryptobacteroides > Cryptobacteroides pullicola. The sequence goes on from MNQT01000011.1 coordinate 14,159, forward strand.
GAGTCCAGGCGCGTGCTCATATCTTCCGACAGCGAACTGAACCTGTTCGACGGCCGTGTGCTCGCGCAGAACGGTACCTTCGTGGTGAGGAGCTTCCTGCCCGCGGACAAGACCGGAAAGGTGCTCGAGTGGTATGTCGAGGCTTCGTACGACCCCGAGTGGGTGAGGGAGCCCAACGTGGGCTTCTCGCAGATAGGCTACACCCCCGCCCAGAAGAAGGTGGCCGTGGTGGAGCTCGACCGCAACGACACTCCCGAGAAGACTGCCGGAATCTTCAGGGTCGACGATTCCGGAAACAGCATCAAGGTCATGGACGCTCCGGTGAAGGAGTGGGGCGTGTTCTACGGACGCTACAACTATGCGACAGTTGACTTCACCGCTGTCGACCAGCCCGGCGTGTACTACATCTGCTACGGCGACGTGAAGACCAACAGCTTCCCCATCAGCGCCGATGTATACGAAGGCAAGTGGAACACCACTATGGACGTGTGGCTGCCTGTACAGATGGACCACATGGAGGTGAACGAGGGCTACCGCACATGGCATGGAAATTCCCACAAGGACGACGCCCTCATGGCCCCGCTGAACTACCAGCAGTTCGACGGCTATACCCAGGGTCCCGTCACCAATACGAGATATGCCCCTCTCGAGCATATTCCCGGACTTGCGGTCGGAGGGTGGTATGACGCCGGCGACTTCGACATCCAGGGAGGTACCGTGGTCGGCATGACCGCCGACCTGAGCACGCTCTGGGAGACTTTCGCGCCCGACCGTGACCAGACCTATATCGACCAGCAGACCCAGTTCGTCGACATCCACCGTCCCGACGGCACTCCCGACGTGATCCAGCAGATACTGCACGGCGCGCTCAACGTGAACGCCCAGGTGGAGAACATAGGCTTCGTATGCCAGGGAATAGTCCAGGGCAACCTCTACCAGTACCACCACCTCGGCGACGGTTCCACTATTACCGACAACTATATCTACAATCCCGACATGAAGCCCTACGAGAATGACGGAAAGTATTCCGGCACCCGTGACGACAGGCTCGTGTTCACGACCAACTTCTCTCCTGCCGGCACCATGCCTACAGTGGCTGCGCTCGCCGCCGCCTACAGGACCCTCAAGGACTATTATCCCGAGGAGGCGCAGAGGAGCCTTGACAATGCCCTGATGCTGTGGAACAAATACAGCAAGGACGCCGCTCCCTCCGGCGACAGACGCGGAGGCCGTTACGGCGACTCCCGCTCGCGTGCCGCGATGCAGCTGTGGATCTCCACAGGCGACGAGGTATATAAGGAGTACTTCATGGATGCCGTAGAGTCAGACCTCGACGCGGCGATCAAGGCTGTAGGAAGCGCCGAGCCCGCCAGGGTGAACCTCTCTTCTGCGCTGACCCTGTATCCCTATATGGATAACGCTTTCCGCGAGAAGGTGCGCAAGGCCGTTCCCGCGTATGTTGAGTATGCCGAGAGCGTGGCCGCTGGCACGCCTTACGGAGTGCCTGTCAGCGGAAGCGGCTGGGGCGGCAACGAGGGCGTCATCTCATGGGCGTACAACAACTACCTCGTATGGCAGTACTTCCCCGACATGATAGATCCCGACTTCGTACTCAGGGGACTGAACTACCTCTACGGCTGCCACCCTTATTCCAATGTATCGTTCGTCAACTCGGTCGGCGTCAATACCAAGAAGGTCGCATACGGCAACAACAGGGCGGACTACACGGTCATCCCCGGAGGCATAGTGCCCGGACTGCTGCTGCTCGCTCCTGACTTCATGGAGAACAAGGACGACTATCCTTTCCACTGGGGAGAGAACGAGTGCTGTACGAGGACGGTGCCCGGCTATGTGATGCTGTCTATCGCCTGCGAGAAAGTGGTGGAGTCTCTTAACAAGTAGGAGGGATGAAAACACGCGGGAAATCGCGCTTGGAGCAGGATAAGGGAGTCGAACCCTCCTCCTTGGCTTGGGAAGCCAATGCACTACCGATGTGCTAATCCTGCAATAAATCTCAACGATTTTCTGCAAATATAGGATTTTTTTATTAATTTTGGAAGCTAAACCACAATTTGAGATGTATTCACTTGGAATTGATGTCGGATCTTCTTCCGTAAAAGTCTCGCTGCTTGACATAGAAAGCGGCAAGTGCGTTTGTTCATCCACCAATCCTAAAGTAGAGGCTCCCATAATAGCGGAGCAGAAGGGCTGGGCCGAGCAGGATCCCCAGTCGTGGTGGAACTATCTCTGTGACGGAGTCACGCAGATGGCGGCCACCCATGACATGTCGAAGGTAGCTTCCATAGGCATATCCTATCAGATGCACGGCCTCGTAGCCGTAGACAAGGACTGCAAGCCCGTGAGGAACTCCATAATATGGTGCGATTCCCGTGCCGTGGGCATCGGTGCCGAGGCTCTCGAGGGTATAGGCTACGAGAAGTGCATGTCGCATCTGCTCAACTCTCCCGGCAACTTCACCGCCTCCAAACTCGCATGGGTGAAGAGGAACGAGCCCGAGGTGTATGAAAAGATCTGGAAGTTCATGCTTCCCGGAGACTATATAGCATACCTGCTCACCTCGGAGGTCACGACCACCGCGACCGGCCTTTCGGAGGGTATACTCTGGGATTTCAAGAATAACTCCAGGGCCGATTTCGTGGCCAACTACTACGGCATAGGCAAGGACAAGTTCCCGACCGTCGTGCCGGCGCTCGGCGTGCAGGCTCGCACTACCGCGGGCGTGGCTTCGTTGCTCGGCATTCCCGAGGGCACGCCGGTGTCGTACCGTGCGGGAGACCAGCCCAACAACGCCTTCTCGCTCGACGTGCTCAATCCCGGCGAGATTGCGGCTACTGGCGGAACCAGCGGTGTCGTATACGGCGTCACTGACGTTCCCAAGGCCGACCCCCAGTCGAGGGTCAACACCTTCCTGCATGTGACCGACTCTCCCGAGCCGAGGATGGGCGTGCTGCTCTGTATCAACGGTACCGGCATCATGAACTCCTGGACGCACAAGAACGTAGCTCCCGAGCTGTCTTATCCCGAGATGAACGAGCTCGCGGCCACGGCTCCCGTCGGAGCTGACGGCCTCTTCGTGCTGCCCTTCGGAAACGGTGCCGAGCGTGTGCTCGCAAACCGCAACGTAGGCGCGAAACTTGCAGGCATAGACCTCGTGCGTCACGGCAAGGCCCATATCCTGCGTGCCGTACAGGAGGGAATAGCGTTCTCCTTCCGTTACGGCATCGACATAATGAAGGATCTCGGACTTCATCCCAACGTAATCCGTGCCGGAAAGGCGAACATGTTCCTCAGCCCGCTGTTCCGCAGCACGCTGGCGACGCTCGGCGGAGCCCGCATAGAGCTGTTCGACACCGACGGCTCTCTCGGCGCAGCCAGGGGAGCTGCCCTCGGCGCAGGAATATACAGGTCGGCCGACGAGGCGTTCTCTACGCTCGAGAGGCTCGATGTCATAGAGCCCGTGCGCGAGTGGAAGGAACCTCTCGATGAGGCCTACGCACGCTGGAAGAAAGAAGTCGAGCTTGCGCTTGCGAACAACGGATAGTGACAAATATTAACCAATACTAATTTTTAAAAACAATGGCAAACAAAGAGTACTTCCCTAATCTGGGAAAAATTCCTTTCGAAGGTAAGGATTCAAAGAACCCTCTTGCATTTCATTACTATAACCCCGAGCAGGTCGTAGCCGGCAAGAAGATGAAGGACTGGCTGAAGTTCTCCCTGGCATGGTGGCACACCCTCTGCGCCGAGGGCGGCGACCAGTTCGGCGGCGGCACCAAGACCTTCCCCTGGAACGAGGGCGCTACCGCTCTCGAGAGGGCCAAGAACAAGATGGACGCAGGCTTCGAGATCATGCAGAAGATCGGTCTCGAGTACTACTGCTTCCATGATGTAGACCTTATCGACGAGGCCGCCACTCCCGAGGAGTACGAGGCCAACATGAAGGCTATCGTAGAGTACGCGAAGCAGAAGCAGGCCGAGACCGGTATCAAGCTCCTGTGGGGTACTGCAAACGTATTCGGCCACAAGCGCTACATGAACGGCGCTTCCACCAACCCCGACTTCGACGTCGCAGCACGCGCGATGCTCCAGATCAAGACCGCTATCGACGCCACTATCGAGCTCGGCGGACAGTGCTATGTGTTCTGGGGAGGCCGCGAGGGCTACATGAGCCTGCTGAACACCGACATGAAGCGTGAGAAGGAGCATATGGCCACGATGCTCAAGATGGCGCGCGACTATGCACGCTCGAAGGGATTCAAGGGTACCTTCCTCATCGAGCCCAAGCCCATGGAGCCTACCAAGCACCAGTACGACGTAGACACCGAGACCGTTATCGGATTCCTCCGCGCACACGGACTCGACAAGGACTTCAAGGTCAACATCGAGGTCAACCACGCCACCCTCGCCGGCCACACCTTCGAGCATGAGCTCCAGTGCGCCGTCGACGCAGGCATGCTCGGCTCTATCGACGCCAACCGCGGCGACTACCAGAACGGCTGGGATACCGACCAGTTCCCTATCGACATCTACGAGCTCACCCAGGCCATGATGGTCATCGTAAAGAACGGCGGACTTGTCGGAGGCTCCAACTTCGACGCCAAGACCCGCCGCAACTCTACCGACCTCGAGGACATCTTCATCGCGCATATCTCCGGAATGGATGTTATGGCGCGCGCGCTGCTCAACGCAGTCGAGATCCTCGAGAAGTCTCCCATCCCCGCCATGCTCAAGGAGCGCTACGCTTCCTATGACTCAGGCATAGGCAAGGACTTCGAGGACGGCAAGCTCACTCTCGAGCAGGTTGCGGACTACGCCAGGAAGAACGGCGAGCCCAAGCAGACCAGCGGCAAGCAGGAGCTCTACGAGGCTATCGTCAACATGTACGTCTAACAGTCTTCCGGGATGCAGGATAAGGGTTCGAAAACCTATTTGTTCGGCATAGTCCTGGTTGCTGTGCTCGGCGGTCTGCTCTTCGGGTACGATACCGCCGTCATATCAGGTGCTGAGCGGGGTCTTCAGGCATTCTTTATGGGTGCCGAAGACTTCGTCTACACCGATTTCCTCCACGGGATAACGTCTTCCAGCGCCCTGCTCGGATGCATCATAGGCAGCGCGATATCCGGTCTCATGGCCGGAAGGCTCGGCCGCAAGCGGAGCCTTTTCGTCGCCGGCGTATGCTTCTTCCTCAGCGCCGCAGGTTCGTATTATCCCGAATTCCTGTTCTTCCCCAAGGGTGAGCCCTCGTTCCCCCTGTGGTGGGCGTTCAACTTCTACCGCGTGCTCGGCGGCGTAGGCGTGGGTCTTGCATCCGCGATATGCCCCATGTACATCGCAGAGGTAGCTCCTGCCGAGAAGAGAGGCTCGCTCGTGTCGTGGAACCAGTTCGCCATAATCTTCGGCCAGCTCGTGGTCTATTTCGTGAACTTCATGATTCTCGGCGACCACATCGCTCCCAAGATGGAATCCCTTGCCGAGGGTATCAACCGCATTGTCAATGCCGATGCCCTTATGCAGGACGGCAACTGGAGCGTCACGACCGGCTGGAGGCTGATGTTCGGCTCCGAGTGCGTGCCGGCCGCCCTCTTCACCATACTTATCCTCCTCGTGCCCGAGACGCCCCGCTATCTTGCCATGACCGGCAAGGACGATAGGGCGCTTGCGGTGCTTGCGAAGATCAACGGCGAGAGCAAGGCGCGCGAGACGCTCGCGGAGATAAAGAACACCGTCACCGAGAAGAAGGAGAAGCTTCTCGCCTACGGCTTCCTCGTGATATTCATCGGAATCATGCTCAGCGTGTTCCAGCAGATCGTCGGCATCAACGCCGTGCTGTACTATGCGCCGCGCATATTCGAGTCAATGGGCATGGGCAATCCCATGACCCAGACCGTGCTGATGGGTATCGTCAACATCACCTTCACGCTCGTCGCGATTTTCACCGTGGAGAAGCTCGGCAGGAAACCCCTCCTTGTCACCGGTTCTCTCGGAATGGCGCTCGGTGCGCTCGGAGTGCTGCTTTCGGCGGCCCTTCCTTCGATGCCCGGCGCTGTCGGCGTAGTCAGCATCATGGTTTACTCGGCTTCGTTCATGTTCAGCTGGGGGCCTATCTGCTGGGTGCTCATATCCGAGATTTTCCCGAATACGATCAGGGGTGCCGCAGTGGCTATCGCCGTGGCATTCCAATGGATATCCAATTTCGTCGTTAGCTCTACCTTTGTTCCGCTCTACAACTGGAGCCCGTCATTCACCTACGGAATGTACTGTCTGTTCTGTCTGCTGGCGGCCCTCTTCGTATGGAAGATGGTTCCCGAGACGAAGGGCAAGACCCTGGAGGACATGACCGCTCTCTGGAGGGCGCGCAGCAAGAAGTAGAGTACAGCGTTAGTTGGTTCGGTATTACCGGGAACCCGCAAGGCTTATGCCCTGCGGGTTCTTTTGTGACATGATGTCATGCGGTGCTTCCCGCGGTATGGTTTTCGCAGTGCGGGCGTTGCGAGGTACGACAAATATTCGTATCTTTGTAAGATGTTAAAAATGCAGTAAAAATGTCCTTATCAACATTCATAGGCAAGGTGTTCGGCTCCAAGGCCGACCGCGACTACAAGGCCGTAAAGCCTATACTTGAGAAGATCCTTTCGATATATCCCCAGATAGATGCCCTGGACGACGACGCCCTGAGGGAAAGGTCGCGTGCGCTCCGCGAGAAGCTCGCCTCGGTCGAGGCCCCCTTCGAATCCCGGATAGCCCAGATACGCGAAGAGCTCGCCGGAGATATTCCCGTCGGCGAGAAGGAGAAGCTTGCAGGAGAGTCCGACAGGCTCGTCAAGGAGGAGGACGAGGCGATAGAGAACTGCCTTAACGAGATACTGCCCGAGGCCTTCGCGATAGTGAAGTCAACGGCGCGCCGCTTCAAGGAGAACCCCGAGATAAGGGTCAAGGCCACGGATTTCGACCGCGACCTTAGCATAAACCACGATTTCGTGGAGATAGACGGCGACACGGCCGTATGGCGCAATCACTGGGTTGCCGGCGGAAACGAGATTACCTGGGACATGGTGCACTACGACGTGCAGCTCGTGGGCGGTATAGCCCTGCATCAGGGCAAGATTGCCGAGATGGCTACGGGCGAGGGAAAGACGCTCGTAGCGACGCTTCCGGTGTTCCTCAACGCGCTTGCCGGAAAGGGCGTGCACGTGGTCACCGTCAACGACTACCTCTCCAAGCGTGACTCCGAGTGGATGGGACCCCTCTATATGTTCCACGGCCTGTCCGTGGACTGCATAGACAAGCATCCCGCGAACTCCAAGGCCCGCAAGAAGGCATACGACAGCGACATCACCTTCGGAACGAACAACGAGTTCGGCTTCGACTACCTGCGCGACAACATGGCTATCTCCGAGACCGACCTCGTGCAGCGCAAGCACCACTACGCGATAGTCGACGAGGTGGACTCCGTGCTCATCGACGATGCCCGTACCCCTCTGATCATCTCGGGACCCGTGCAGCGCAACGAGACCGACGACGCCCAGTTCCTGGAGTTCAAGCCCTATGTGGAGAAGCTCTACCAGGCCCAGAGGGCTCTTGTGAACCAGACCCTCAACGAGGCGAAGAAGCTGATTTCCGAAGGCGACGAGGCCGAGGGCGGAAAGCTCCTGCTTCGTGCCTACAAGGGACTCCCGAAGTACTCTCCCCTGATAAAGTACCTCTCCGAGCCCGGTATCAAGATAATCCTCCAGAAGTCGGAGAACTACTATATGCAGGACAACGAGCGCGAGATGCCCGTGGTTACCGATCCCCTGTATTTCGTCATAAAGGAGCAGCTCAACACCGTGGACATGACCGACAAGGGTCATGACGTACTCGCCAAGGCCGTAGGCAACGACAATTTCTTCGTGCTTCCCGACGTGGGCAACGCCACCGCGGAGATAGAGCATTCCGACCTCTCTCCCGAGGAGAAGCAGCGCCGCAAGGACGAGCTCCGCGCCGAGTTCTCGCTCAAGAGCGAGAGGGTGCATACCGTGAGCCAGCTGCTCAAGGCATACGCGATGTTCGAGAAGGACGTGGACTACGTGATCATGGACGGCAAGGTCAAGATCGTCGACGAGTCCACCGGCCGTATCATGGAGGGCCGCCGCTGGAGCGACGGACTGCACCAGGCCGTGGAGGCCAAGGAGAACGTCAAGGTCGAGGGCGCTACCCAGACCTTCGCGACCATCACCCTTCAGAACTACTTCAGGATGTACCACAAGCTCGCAGGCATGACCGGTACCGCCGAGACTGAGGCAGGGGAGTTCTGGAGCATATACAAGCTCGACGTCATGGTCATCCCGACCAACAAGCCTATCAGGCGCATCGACCTCGACGACAGGATATACAAGACGAAGAAGGCCAAGTACGCCGCAGTGATAGACTATGTCGCCGAACTCATCGGACAGGGGCGTCCTGTGCTCGTCGGTACTTCGGATGTCGAGACTTCCGAGCTGCTCAGCCGTATGCTGCGCATGCGCGGTATCAAGCATAACGTCCTGAACGCCAAGGAGCACGCCCGCGAGGCGGAGATAGTCGCCCAGGCCGGACAGACATCCACCGTGACCATAGCCACGAACATGGCGGGCCGCGGTACCGACATCAAGCTCTCCCAGGCCGTAAGGGACGCCGGCGGACTTGCGATAGTGGGTACCGAGCGTCACGACTCCCGCCGAGTGGACCGTCAGCTCAGAGGCCGTGCCGGCCGTCAGGGTGACCCCGGTTCTTCAGTATTCTTCATCTCGTTCGAGGACGACCTGATGCGTCTGTTTGGTCAGGAGAACATAGCCAAGATGGTCGACAGGCTCGGGGTGGGCGAGAACGACGTGCTCGAAAGCAAGATGCTCTCGAAGACCGTGGAGAACGCCCAGAAGAAGAAGGAGGAGATCAACTTCGGCTACCGCAAGCACCTGCTCGAGTACGACGATGTGATGAACTATCAGAGGGAGGCCATATATGCCCGCCGCCGCAACGCGATCATAGGCGACAAGATAGAGATAGACCTCCACAACATGATGGTCGACACGGCCGCGCTGTTCGTGTCGAAGAACAAGGGTCTTTCCTTCGAGGATTTCGGCAGGGAGCTTATGGCAGAGCTGTCGATCGACACCGGATTCGACGCCCAGTTCTACGCCAAGGCCAAGGACATCGAGATCGAGGCCAGGCTGCGCGAGCAGATGGACGCCGTCTACAGGCGCAGGATGGAGGCGATAGTGGAAAAGCTCAACCCTATAGTCAAGTCGGTGTTCGAGAACCAGGGAAAGATCTATCAGAACATTGCGATCCCCGTCTCCGACGGAATCAAGCAGATGACTCTCTCCGTGAACCTCGAGAAGGCATACAGTTCCGACGGAAAGGAAATCGCGAAGATACTTACGCGCAATATCATACTCTACCAGATCGACGACCACTGGAAGGCTCATCTGAGGGATATGGACGACCTCAAGCAGAGTGTCCAGACCGCTTCGTACGAGCAGAAGGATCCCGTCGTCATATACAAGCTCGAAGGCTACAACCTCTTTGCGGCCATGCTCGAGAGCCTCAACAGGGATGTGCTCTCATTCCTGCTCAAGGCCTTCGTGCCGCTCGTGGAGCGCAAGGAGGCTCCCCAGCCGGCCCGTGTACCCCGCCCGGCCACGGACATGAGCCAGATGCGCACCAGCCGCAGCGACCTCGTCACCAACGGCGAGCGTAAGGCCAATGCCCCGATAAAGGCGGAGAGGCGCGTAGGGCGCAACGATCCCTGCCCCTGCGGAAGCGGCAAGAAGTACAAGAACTGTCACGGAAGATTCGAACAATAGACAATACTGCGATGAAAGTACAGAAGAACACGGACTATGTTTCCAACGCGAACGACGTTACGCGTATTTCTGCAGGCGTCCGCCTGGAAGGCCGGCTTGTGTCTGCCGGTGATGTCAGGGTCGACGGAGATGTCGACGGGATACTCTATTCCGGGAGCCGCATAGTCGTCGGCGAGGGTGCCGGCATATCGGGAAGCATATACTGCACGAACCTCGACCTCCTCGGCAAGATGAAGGGCGATATGTTCGTCAAGGACGTGCTCTCGCTCAAGAGCTCGGCCGTGGTGGACGGCAACATACGCGCCAGCAAGATCCAGGTGGAGATAGGGGCGCAGATCAACGGTACGTGCAGGATGATAGACGCGCAGGAGTACGAGAAGTTCTCGTCCGAGGCGGTGCGCGACACTCCCGCAGGCAAGGCGGACAAGCCCGCCAAGGCTTCAGACGCTGCCGCCTAAAGTATATTCATCGACTGTTCGCGGATTTTCTCAAGCTCGTCTTTCATCTGAACGACGAGCTTCTGTATTTCCGAATGGTTCGCCTTCGAGCCGGTGGTGTTGATCTCCCTGCCCATTTCCTGTATTATGAATCCGAGCTTCTTGCCGGGATTGGGCTCCGAGTCTATGGTGTCCATGAAGTATTTGCAGTGCTGGCGCAGGCGTACCTTCTCTTCGTTTATGTCGTACTTCTCCAGGTAGAATATCATTTCCTGTTCGAAGCGTTCGGGGTCCAGCTTGACTCCGAGTTCTCCTGCGGCGTCGAGTATCCTTTGCCTTACGGCGTCGGCCCTCTCCTTCTCGTGGCTCTCGACCCCGTCGTAGAGGGCAAGAATCCTCGATACCCTCGATGTCACGTCGGCGTAGAGGGCCTCTCCCTCGCGGCGGCGGTACTCGTCGACCATGTCGAGGCAGGCATCGAGCGCCGCCTCAACACTCTCCCATTCGTCATCGCCTATCACTTCGGCCTTCTTTGCCTCAAGCAGGTCGGGAACGCGCAGCACGGAGCCGAGCAGTATGGCCTGGGCAATGACGGATTCGGATGTGATGCCGGGACCCAGGCCCATTTCGGCAGCCAGCGGACTCACATCCTTCACATAGGCGCGGGCAAGGTCGGCATTGATGCGCCTTGCGCTCTCGCTGCTGTCTGCTTCCCAGCTGAGGTAGACATCTATAGTGCCCCTTACCATCCTGGAAGCGATCCTCGCGCGCACTTCCAGCTCCCTGTCCCTGGGGAGCAGCTGGCTCTTGAGGTTGATGTCCGCCGTCTTGCCGTTGAGGGTGCGTATCTCGATAGTAAGTTTGCCGTTCTTCAGTCCGGCCTCGGCCTTGCCGTAGCCTGTCATTGATCTGATCATAAGCGGATGAATGGATTGTCGGAATGCAAAGCTACAAAAAATGCCGGAATTTCAGGCTATAGCGAGTGCATATATCCGAAGGCGCGCTTCCTGTTACCGAATCTGAGGTCGCTGTCCCTGATGAGGATGTTGAGGGTGCCGCCGTCGTAGAACCTGAGTCCCAGGGAGTCGTCGCAGTCGAGCTGGAGCAGGTTCGTGCAGCCTTCCGACAGTTCCCTCACCTCTTCGAAGAAAGGCGTGCCGAGGAGCTTTATCCCGCCTGCGGCGTCGTCGCAGGCGCTGAACTCCACGGCCCTCTCGGGCTCGGCGAGCTCCCTGTCTTCGTCGTCAACCAGGATGCAGCTGTTGAAAGTCTCCATGTTTATCGCCTTAGTGTATTTCACGACGACAGCCTTCCTGTCCCACTTCCCGATTCCGAAATGCTCCGGCGTGTCGTAGCCGAGGTATTCGTCTATGGCCGCGAAGAAATACAGCATCCCTTCGTGCGGAAGCCGTCCCTCGGGGTCGAAGGGCGCTATGTCGGCGCAGTCTATCTGGCAGATGAAGGTCAGAGGATACTTGCCGGGACGGCCGTCCTCGTCGGTTATGTCCATTGTAGGGTACTCTACCTGCGGGGGCAGGTCCGGATTGCCCCACCACTTGCTGCAGCAGAAGAGGGCGGAATCGCTCGGGCGCGTATTTATGAGTATGGCCATGGCGTACAATTTTGGTATTCGGGCTGCAATGTACGATTTTTTTCCTAAATTTGGCCCCGGTAATCATCAGTAGAAGGTATTATGGAAGAAGCGAAGAAGTTGAATTTCCTCGAGGAGATCATCGAGGATGACCTCAGGTCCGGCAAGGTGACGGAAATCCTTACGAGGTTCCCTCCCGAGCCTAACGGCTATCTTCATCTCGGACATGCGAAGTCGCTGTGCATAAATTTCGGACTTGCGCAGAAGTACGGCGGCAAGACCAATCTCCGCTATGACGACACCAATCCCGTGAAGGAGGATGTGGAGTATGTCGACTCCATAAAGGAGGATATAAGGTGGATGGGCTTCCAGTGGGAGAAGGAGTGCTATGCTTCCGACTATTTCGACCAGCTCTACGAGTGGGCCGAGGAGATGATAAGGAGGGGGCTCGCCTATGTCGACGACCAGAGCCAGGAGGAGATTTCCAAAGGCCGCGGCACGGTCGACACTCCGGGCGTGGAGAGCCCCTACAGGAACCGCAGCGTAGAGGAGAACCTGAGGCTGTTCCGCGAGATGCGCGACGGCAAGTACGCCGACGGCGAGAAGGTGCTCAGGGCCAAGATAGACATGGCCCACCCCAACATGATGATGCGCGACCCCCTGATGTACCGCATCAAGCACGCCTCGCACCACCGTACCGGCGACAAGTGGTGCATCTACCCCATGTACGACTACACCCACGGACAGTGCGACTCCATAGAGCATATCACTCATTCGATATGCACGCTCGAGTTCGACGTGCACCGTCCGCTCTACGACTGGTTCATCCAGACGCTGGGAATATATCCCTCGCACCAGTACGAGTTCGCGAGGCTCAACCTGACCTACACCCTGATGTCGAAGCGCAAGCTCCTCGAGCTCGTGCAGAAGGGTCTCGTGTCCGGTTGGGACGACCCCAGGATGCCGACCTTGTGCGGAGTGCGCCGCAGGGGCTACACCGCGGAGGCGCTGAAGATGTTCTGCGACAGGATAGGCGTCTCGAAGCGCGACCAGCTTATGGACATACAGCTTCTCGAATGGTGCGTAAGGCAGGATCTCAACGCACGCTCGAACCGCTATATGGTCGTGCAGGATCCCCTTAAGGTGACAATCACCAACTGGGAGAAGGGCAGGGTGGAATGGTTCGACTGCCCCCTCAATCCGGCCGAGCCCGACGGTGCGTCGAGGAAGGTCCCGTTCACCGGAGAGCTGTGGATCGACAGGGCCGACTTCATGGAAGACGCGCCCAGGAAGTTCTTCCGCCTCAAGCCTGACGGCGAGGTGAGGCTCAAGTACACCTACATCGTCAAGTGCGACAGGGTGATAAAGGACGCCGACGGAAACGTCACGGAACTGGAGTGCAGCTACGACCCTTCTACAAGGCCCGGAGCAGGGGAGTGGAGGAGCGTCAAGGGTACCATACACTGGGTGTCCTGCGAACATGCAAAGACGGTGGAGCTGCGCAACTACGACCGTCTCTTCACCCTTGCCGACATGAGCCAGGTTCCCGAGGACAAGGACTACAAGGATTTCCTCAATCCGGATTCTCTGGTCGTGTCCCGGGCTTATGCTGAACCGGCTCTGCTTGAAGACGCTTCAGGAATAGCCGTTCAGTTCGAGCGCTGCGGATACTACATAAAGGACAAGGATTCGGACGGCGACAGGGTCATATTCAACAAGACAGTATCGCTGAAGGATTCCTACAAGCCGGAGTAATCCCGGATTTCCGGGCCTCCCGATAAGACGTTTGTCTGTCCCCGTCCATGTTTCCGAGCAAACTGGACGGGGATTCCGCTTTGTTGATATGGCTTAGAGACCCCAGGAGGAACTTTTAGCGGGCATAATCTTTTTTCATTAATTTAGGCTATTGACATTTTACATGGCATATTATATATTTGCGAACAAGTGATGTATTTGTTTGTATGGTTAAGTTTGGCTTGTTTCTTTCTGTTTTCTGTGTATTGTCGGTTTTCCGCCCTGCATGTACCCTTAACGCGCAGCAGAGCGGTGCGAGTATTTACGGTCAGGTCCTGTCCGGAGAGGACGGCTATCCCATCGAATTTGCGGTAGTCTCCCTGCTTCCTTCCAAAATTTATACGACGACTGATGCCGAGGGACGTTACCGTATTGACAATGTTCCTGTCGGAGACAATACCGTGCAGGCTTCGTTCTTTGGGATGAGTACGGATTCCAGAGAACTGCGCGTCGTTTCCGGAAAGGAATACAAAGTGGACTTCTCGCTTTCCGAAATTACCTTCAGGATGCAGGAGGTGGTGGTGACCGCTACTAAGGGAGCGGCAGGCAATGCCACTTCATCGGTGATATCACGTCAGGCAATGGACCATCTTCAGGCCTCGTCCCTCGGTGATGTCATGTCGCTGCTTCCTGGAGTCTCGATAAGCGGTTCGAGCCTCAATAGCGCACAGAGCCTAAATCTCAGAGGTGCCGGATACGGCAGCGAAGCATCTGCCATGAACAGTCTGGGTACGTCCGTCATAGTGGACGGAACTCCTCTTTCCAACAATGCCAATCTTCAGGCACTTTCGCCGGTGTTCAACCCCTCGAACCTTAGCGCCTCAATGACAGGTGGGGCAGGTTCTCCCGAAACCGGAATTGATATCAGGGGTATTTCCACTGATAACATCGAATCTGTGGAGGTAATCCGCGGTATCGCTTCAGTTCAATACGGAGACATGACTTCGGGCGCAGTCATAGTCAAGTCGAGGGCGGGAGCGTCACCCTATACGATAAGGATCCGAACGAATCCCAATATCTGGCAGCTGTCCGCCAACAAAGGTTTTCAGACTTCGAAGGCCGGGAGTTTCAATTTCAGTGTCGACTATGCCTACAGCAACGAGAAACTTACGGCTGCATACGAGTATTATCAGAGACTTAACGGCAAACTGTTGTGGAGCAAGAATTTTGGTGCGCTGAACTCAAACACCTCACTTGAGATCAACTATAGCCGGGATACACAGGGAGACAACCCTGACATGGAGGAACTTAACGTAATGACCGGAGCATACAGTCTCGGCGGACGCTTTTCCACCAACGGACATATAAACCTTACGAACGCCGGGTGGCTCAAGTCGCTGGACTACAACCTTGCAGGCAGTTATACGGACAAGCAGTCCTATCGCGAGGAGCAGCGTACCAACGCCTTGTCACTCAACAGCAGCGCTCACGGCAACTCTACGGTGAGCAACATTCCCGGCATGGATGTGTATGACAGTGATGGAAACCTGTTGACTGGCCGGGCTCCTGGAGATGAATCGTCATACGCCGTCGTCACCCCGTACAGCTACATGTCCAGATACGACATCTTCGGCAAGGAAATAAATGCCTATGCCAAACTGGTCGCGAATTTCTATGCGCGTTTCGGAGAAAACGTCGACAACAGCATAGTGGCCGGAGCGGATTTCAAGACTGACGGGAATCTAGGCGATGGTCTGGTCAATACTGAGGGGTATTATCCGAACAACCCGTCCCAGCGCCCGAGAAAATACAGCGACATTCCCTTCATCAACCAGCTCGGCCTGTTTGCCGAGGATAATCTGACATGGACAGTAGCCGGCCGCAGGCTGGACATCATTGCCGGTGTACGCTATGACCTTATCAATGGTAAGAGCGTGTGGGAACCCCGCACCAACGTATCGTTCGAATTGATTCCGGGAATCTTTTCAGTCAGGGGTGGCTGGGGAATAAGCGCCAAGGCTCCTACCGCCGTCTATCTGTATCCCGACAAATACTATGAGGACAGGGTGCTGTTCAGCAACATGAACAGCGGATTGTCTGCCGAAGAAGAACTTGTCCTTGCACGGACTTGGACCTACGACACAGTCAATCCGGATCTGGAGATAGCCACCAACCGCAAGGCGGAACTCGGATTCGACCTCAAGATAGCGGACCGATACCAACTGTCAGTGACTGCATACGACGAGTTCATGGACAACGGTTATATGTTCGGAATGGATTTCGGCTGCTGGAATCTCGTGTCCTTCACCCAGTATGTCCAGGATTACAAGGAGGAAGGGCAGCGCCCGGTGCTCAAGGAAGGCAATACCTACAATACCTTCCAGAGCTATTACAAGCCTCTCAACAACAATGTGTCGCACAGCCAGGGCGTTGAGTTCGAACTTGACCTCGGACGTTTCGATGCCATCAGGACTTCTTTCTATATGAACGGTGCGTATTCCGCTTCTGTCGCCACTGACAAGGGATACAGTTTCTCCGCCCGCAGCGGTTCTCAGTCCCAGCTGGAATATCACATCGGAGTGTACGAACCCTATGTGTCGTCATACCATTGGCAGAAGTTGCTCACCACTTTCCGTGCGGTGCACAATATCCCGAGCATAGGCTTTGTGGTCAGCCTTACCGCCCAAGTGAACTGGTTCGAGAAATGGTGGACCGAGTACGGAAACGACGAAATGTTCGTGGCCTACATCTCCAACGACGACGGCAAGGTCTATCCCTTCGATCCCTCCATGAGGGATGATCCTGAATTTGCATACATGTTCCCCACCTTGGCATCAAACAGAAAGATTGCAGAACTCACCCAGCCCTATCTGCTTCTTAACCTCAATGTGACCAAGGAACTCGGAGACTATCTTACCGCTTCGTTTTATGTAAACAACCTGTTGAACAACAGACCTCTGTATGAGTCGAAGAAAACGCCGGGATCATTCAGCGAGCTTGGTATCCCCATTTTCTTCGGTTTCGAGATGAAAATCACCATTTAAAATTTTCTTTTTAGTTATGAAAAAATCAGTATTGTTTGTTGCCATTGCAGGCATGTTAGCGATTGCTTCATCTTGCAGAAAAGCCGAGACGCTACCCGTATCATTCTCCGTGAAGGTGGATGAAAGTGCTCTTGTAAACGTCCCCATGCCGGAGTCTTACCTGATCAGCGTTACCAACCTCTCCACTGCGGAGACTGTAACAGCCCAGACTGAGAACTCCACTGCGACCTTCTCTGTAATCCCCGGTCTGTACAGTATTTCCGCATCTGCATCGGCTTCCGAAGACGGAGTTGCGTTCTACTATGCAGGAACCCTGAACTCTGTGAACGTCAGCGCCGACAATCAGACGTTCGATGTCCCCGTTTCAGTAAGCGAGTCCTCTGCCTTGATAATCAAGGAGCTGTATTTCACCAATTCAGGCGACTACTATATCAGGGAGCAGTACTGCGAGCTCTACAACAACTCCGACCAGGTCGTGTATCTTGACGGGCTTTGCATCGCAGAGACTACGAAGTACTACTATGACGGACAGACTCCCTACAACTTCGAGATCGAGAATCCCGAGAATTATGTGTTCACACAGTATGTCTGGCAGATTCCCGGCAATGGAAGCGAATACCCTCTCGGTCCCGGTGAGAGTGCGGTGATCGCCCAGTGGGCAACCGACCACTCACTTCCTGAGCTGAACCCCGATTCGGCTATCGGTGACCTTACCAGTGCCGAGTTCGAGGCACTGACTGCCGAGACCACCGTAGGTGACGTGGTTATCACTGACAACCCCGCCATCAACATGATTAACCCTGTAAGTGCATACTCACGTCCTCAGTGGATGCTTACCTCAAGCGGCCCTTCAATGATCATATTCTACCCCGAGGGAGAGCTCAATTCAACCAACATGATCGCCGCCACTGCCAACGGCAGCTCCCTTTACGGCGGAGCGCGTGAAATCCCTATAGAGTGGGTGCTCGATGCCGTGGATGTCGTGGACAACGAGACCATGATACAATACAAGAAACTGCCCGAATCACTTGATGCCGGCGTAATCTGGATTGAGGAAGGTGCTTACTGTGGCAAGAGCATATCACGCAAGGTCGGAGACACTCTTGAGGATGGCCGTGTGGTTTACATGGATACCAACAACACAAGCAATGATTTCCAGGTCAATGACACGCCCGAACTGCGCCGCGGCGGAGCCGGAATCCCGTCATGGAACACCTGGGCCAACTGATAAACCATCCGAAAAGTGACAGGAAAATCTCTGGTAATTTCATGTTCCCTGTGCCTCAGCCTCGCAGCCGGGGCGCAGGAATATGACTATGTGAGCACTCCCGCTTCCAGGGAGATTGCTCTAGGGTCTGGATTATGGCTGAGAAGCGGAAACAGTGCAGGCATAGCCCTGGACTCTCTTGGAAGGATATCTGACCTTTCATTGAGCGGGACCTACGACTACGGGAGTCTCAAGTCCCAGTGGTCAGGTGACAGTGAGACGGATATCCGTGTGGCGACAAGCGGAATCACTCAGGTCGGAGGCATGACCCTTTACGGAGATTTCTCCTATGACTATATCAGTATCGAAGGTGCGCGGTACAATTGCCTGATGTTCAGCCCGAGTTATGACCAGCCGTATTACATTGCGGATTTCGTCAGTTCCTCGTGGCGTAAGCAGGTATATGACATGGGTTTCAGGCTGGCGTCCCCGCTGCTTTTCTCTGAGTGTGCGACACTTGGCTTCGAAGCGAGGTACAAATCCCTTGTCGGGGCGAAGCAGGTCGATCCGAGAATTGAGACTTACCGCTATGACCTTGGTTTTGCCCCGTCCGTCGCAGTCCGTCTCGGAGACAGAAGCAGCGTAGGCCTGAGGCTCGGCTATATGTATAGTTTCGAACGGGCTGACCCTTCGGTCGAGAACAATTGGGAGACACCGCGTGTCGCCATAATGCGCGGTCTTGGCTTCTATACGCTCGGCACCGCCGGCGGGAACATGGGTTTCGATATCTTCTATTACAGGACAAACAGGCTTGACGCATCGGCGCAGTATGTGCTGCATTCACCGTCCGCCGACCTGCTCGTCCAGGCTGCTTTCCTTTATGGAAAGACCCTAGTAAGCGAGAATCCGACACTGCCAAGAATGCGCGGACGCACTGAGAAGAGCGCAATCGGTCTGGACATCGCCGCCAATCTTGGCCGGAAGAAGAACCACCGGCTGGATTTCGCGGCGGAATTTGGACTGACGTCCGGCTACGAATATAACCAGCAGTTTGACAATACTCCCGGTGTCTACCGGTGGATAACGGTCAGCAATCCGATGATGAGTACCTATGACATACTTGAAGCCGATGCCAGATACAGCTATTACGGAGGGCTTGGCACAGATGGAGAGTACGATTTCAAGCTTGGACTCGAGGCTGATTTCTTCTATATGGACCAGACTTATCTGATACCGCGTTCCGATTTCGATGTCGTGACATGCTCGGTCTCTGCTTTTGCCGCATGGAACATCGCTCTCGGTGACAGACACAGGCTTATGCCTGAACTGAGTGCCGGTTACGGCTTGTCTCCTTACGGTGAATACAGTTATGGCGGAAGTTCGAATACTGATTCCGAAATAGTCACGGCATTCTATCCTTCCGAACTGCGTTTCCTGAGTTCTGACAAGATCAAGTGCGGCGCCGGCCTGGTATATCCCGTTATTTTCAGCAAGGGCTCTTCTTTATGCATAAGAGTACATGCGGCATGTGACTACAGTCTCAGTCTTGCCGAGTACAGGCTTGGGGCGGAATTCGGCGTGAATTATTTGTTTTAAAGGCATGAATAAGTTTTTTAATAAAATCTCCGTAGCGTGCATATTGTCTCTGCCCGTGTCTGTGGCGTACGGCATCCCGTCTGCGGAACAGGACAGCCGGCCCTACAGTTTTGCAATCGTCGTGGACAGCTGTACCTATGCGGCCTGCGGCGATGCCATTTCCCTTTATGCCGAGTCTGTGGAGGACTCTGGGCTGAGGACGATGACCCTTGTAGACAACTGGACTTCCCCGGAACAGCTGCGCTCAGTACTGTATAAGGCTTATCTGGATGAGAAACTTGAGGGCGCGGTATTTGTCGGGGATATCCCGATTCCGATGATACGCAAGGCACATCACCTCTGCTCTGCCTTCAAGATGGTTGAGGATCCGGATGACATGTTCAACACCAGTGTCCCCTCGGATCGTTTCTACGATGACTTCGGTCTTGAGTTTGATTTCATCGCTTCCCAGGATACGCTTGGATTCTCATATTTCTATTATAATCTGTGCGGAGACGGCCCCCAGGAAATATCTTCCGACATATATACCGGGCGAATCAAACCTACATTTGACGGAGAACAGGGCTATGCCCAGATAAATGCTTATCTCTCGAAACTGGTGAGGATAAAGAGTGAACATAATGTGGTTGACCATATCATGTCCTATACCGGAAGCGGCTCATTTTCCAACAGCCTGGTGGCCTGGAAGGATGAGAGCGTAACGCTTGAGGAGCAGTTCCCCGACGCGTTCCGCAGTTCCGATGGGGCAAGATTCTATATTTTCGCCATGTATCCTTTCCCCAAGGATACCTTGCGCAAGGAACTTGCGCGCACTGATCTTGATCTTGCGCTGTTCCATGAGCACGGCGTGCCGGACAGGCAGTATGTCAGCGACAATCCTCCCGTAAACGGAATCGGTGCGTATTATGAGGACGCCCGCCGGCGCATAAGAAGCCAGATCGCGACACAGTTGCGTTACGGACATCCCGAGGAGGAGACCATAGCCGCTCTTAAGGCGAAGTATGACCTTGATGACAGCTGGTTCTCAGACTTGCACGACCCCCGTACCGCGAAAGCCGACTCGCTATATGACCTGAAAACGGGAATCGTGCTTGACGACATCCACAGGTGGAACCCCAATCCGCTTGTAACCATCTTTGATGCCTGCTACAACGCGGACTTCAGGGAAAAGGACTGCGTTGCCTCAAGCTACATCTTCGGCTCCGGCAGGAGCGTGGTGTCGTTGGGCAATAGTGTAAACGTGCTTCAGGACAAGAGTTCGTCCGACCTTCTGGGACTGCTGTCCGCAGGGTACAGTGTGGGCCAATACGCCATGATGACGAATATCCTCGAGTCACACATAATAGGGGATCCAACATTTTCCTTCACCCCTTCCGACTCATCTGTCCCGGCCCCGGATTTCCATAACGGCGACTGCGACTACTGGCTTTCTGTCCTTGAGAATGATGTAAGGACCGATGTCAGAGGTCTCGCCCTCTACAAACTGCATGCTCTTGGATACGAAGGCCTCCCTCAGTTGCTCTATGAGGTCTATAGTGAATCAGGAGAATATATGCTCAGACTACAGGCGATGCATCTTGCCGCCTATTACTCCGGAACGAATTATAAGAAGATACTTCTTGCGGCTCTCGATGATCCCTATGAATTCATACGCCGCAAGGCGGTGTATTTTGCCGGGCGCACAGGCGATCCTGTATTTGTCGAAAGCGTAGCCCGGATGTATCTCAGGGACTATACTTCCAAGCGTATCCGTTTCAATATAACGAGTACGGCTCCGTTCTGGGGGCCTGCGGCCCTCCCGGACGCTGTAGAAGCACTGATTGACTCTTCGTCTGTGTATGCCGACAAACAGGCTGCGAAAGAGAGGCTTGTGAGACCTCTGCGTGACGGAATGAGCATTTCGGAATCCGTAAGGAAAACTTTTTCCTCAGCAGAAAACCTGCAGGCTTCACGTTTCTACGTTTCTGTTCTGAGGAACATGCCTTATCCATTCCTGACCGACAAGGTGCTGGAGTACATGGCCGACAGCAGTCTCCCCATTGACCTTCGGGTACAGCTGGCCGAAGCCCTCGGATGGTATGTGAGAAGCGATACCAGAGAGGGTATAGTCGAGCGCTGCAGAGCATTGCTTTCCGCTCAGGGTGAAAATATGTCCCCGGAACTCAAAGATGAACTTTACAAGACCGTTAACCGCCTGGAGGCTTATTTGAGATGAAAAGGTTTTTTATTGCAATAATCGCTGCGATCACCCTGACGTTCGTGCCGACCGCGGCGGCCCGTGACAGTGTGGAACATCTGGCTGCGGACCGTAAGTCCGGGAAGGCTTTCGCCATATTCACGGACACCGAGACTTGGCAGCACTGCTCCACAGCGATAAAGGCGTACAAGGATGTACTTGAGTCTGAGGGGCTCGGAACTCATGTCTATGTTGCTGACTGGGAGTCTCCGGACAAGGTCAAATCCATAATACTCAGACTGGCTGCAAGCAGCCGCCAGCCTCTGGAAGGCGCAGTATTCATAGGAGATATCCCCTATGCGAGAATTGGCGGTGCTCAGCATATGACCACTGCTTTCAAGATGAACGAACAAGCCTTCCCGAGAACAGAGTCATGGGTTGTCAGTGACAGGTTCTATGATGATTTCGACCTTGATTTCGAATTCATCGACAGCGATTCCACCGGATTCTACTACAGGCTTACAGACAAGGGGGCCCAGACTCTCTCGTCCGACATCTATACTGCCCGCATGCTGGTCCCTGCCGATATGGATGACCGTTATGGCAGGCTGAACCGTTATCTTGACGAGGTTGTGCGCGCCCATGGACAGGACAACCCTCTTGACGATGTGGTCTTCTATGCCGGCAGCGCATATAATTCAGACTGCCTTACGATATGGAGGCAGAAGCCTCTGTCGTGGAGGGAATATTTTCCCGATGCTTTCCTCAAGTCTTCGACCAATAAGTTCCTCAACTGGAGGTACGGCCGGGAAGATGTGATCACCGACATGGGCTATGAAATCCGGAATCCCGACCATGATCTGATACAGTTCACTGAGCACGGGGCTTATGACACGCAGTATATGACCTCATCCGAGGGGGCAACCGATCTTGAGAGCGACCTGCAGCGGATCAGGAGCGTGCTCAGGGAGTACTACAGTCATTACCGTGGAACCGAGGACGAGCAGCCTTTCCTTGAGGAGGCGCTAAATGACTATGGGACCGGCATACGCTTCTTTGCCGACAGCCTTTATGCAGAAGATGCCGTGAGAGACTCGCTCAATGACAAGCTTGACAATCTCAAACTTGACCGTATTGCTGAAATGAGCACCGGGGCCAGGGTGGTCTTACTCAATGCCTGCTACAACGGGTCGTTCTATGAAGACGGGTATGTGGCCGGCTATCATCTTTTCAATGGGGGAAACTGCATCGTTGTGCAGGGAAACACCGTGAATGTGCTTCAGGACAAGTATGAGGACGAACTTATGGGTGTCCTAGATGCAGGTGTGCGCATCGGAGTATGGCAGAAGGGACTTCCTTATCTTGAATCCCACCTGATTGGCGACCCTACCTTCCGTTTTGCCGTCAAGGACCGGGAATTTGTCAGCGAATTCGAGGCTCTTGATCCGGATATTGATTACTGGATGGCGCAACTTGATTCGCCTGTTGCGCTGCACAGGGCGGCAGCATTGAAGAAAATACATCAGTGTGGTGCCTATCCCGGATTCTCGGACAGGCTGCTGTCGGTCTTTTCGAAAGATCCATCATGGCAGGTCAGGCTCGAGGCTCTGCACATACTGTCGTTTTACGACGACAGCAACCGAAGCATCGCTGTCCTTAAGGCTTTTGACGATCCTTATGAGCGCATAAGCCGCATGGCCGTTAGAATGGCCCTGTTTATCGGCGAGCCGGTGTTCAGGGATGCCTTGAAAGACATATTGGAGCAGGACAACGACAGGCAGAGGGTGCAGTTCATAGCTGCTGACGCCCTGCAGGTCCTGGACAGCCTTGATGCAAGCAACGTAAGCTGCATGAAAGCGATCATGACCGGATCCGACGAATCGAAGATCAGTTCAATACGTTTCCTGCGCAACTACAACCTGCATTTTGCTCTCCCCAAGCTGCTTCCCATGCTATCAGACGAGACTTTGTCAGCTGACGTGAGACTATGCCTTGCAGAAGCGCTGGGCTGGTTCAATTTCTCCGTAGACAAGAGTCTGATTATCGATTATATTGAAAGTATGGATCTGGGGTCTCTCGATTCTGCTTTGGCCTCTGAACTGAGGAAAACGATAAAACGCCTCAGGCACGAATGAGACATATTCTGACATTCCTTCTGGCAATTGTGTCGGGAGTTATCTGCCTGCATGCCCAGTCCGGCATACGGATACTCCCTCCGTTCTCGAATCCTGATACGAGGGAGCAATATCCGGAAGTGCGGTTTGTGAACTGGGTGGCGCCTTCCGATGCGGTACGGCTTCCGGCGTCTGTGGACAACAGTCTTTCCGATGCCTTTCCGCCGGTCTTTTCCCAGATCGGAGGCTCTTGTGCACAGGCTTCTACAATAGGCTACATGTTCACTTACGAGGTTAACACCCTGCTTGGCAGAAAGGCCGATGTTCCGGAGAACCGTTTCAGTTATCTGTATTCCTGGAACTTCATAAACGGAGGAAAGGATGAAGGATCGCTCAGTTGGGACGGCATTGCGCTGGCACTGAACTGCGGCATGATGACGGAAGCGGATTTTCCGGTACAGACCTCCGCGTATTCTTTCCGTTGGGCCAGCGGTTATGACAGGTATTTCAGGGCTCTTCACTACAGGGTGGACTCTTTCGAGTATATCAATGCAGATACACATGAAGGAGTAGAAACGCTCAAGAGGTACCTGTATGACGGCGGAGTCGAGGGAGGGAAAGGTAAAGTGGTCGTATTCTCCTCGGCATCAGAAGGATGGAGCATGGATGACTATTATGACGGCCCATCGCTTACTGGTTATGGGAGCATACTGCTCGGCCTTCCGCGGGACGGGGCCCATGCGATGACCATAGTCGGCTATGACGACACGGTGGAGTGCACTGCAGGTGGAAGAACGACATATGGAGCTTTCATAGTCGTCAATTCCTGGGGCGCATATTTCCATGACCGTGGCAGATACTACCTTCCTTACCGCTTTTTCGAGGAGGAACAGGCTCCCGAATACATACTCTCGAAGGAGGTTGTGGGAATCGACGTGAAATATGTAGAACCGGTACTGACTTTTGGTGTCGGACTTACGTATTCTTCACGCGATGACCTGAGTTTCAGTGTCGGAGCTGCTCCCAAGGCTTATTCAGAGGCCCCTGAAATTGTGTCGGGAATTGACATCGCAAGGCATCAGGGAGGCGATTATCCCATGCAGGGATCCGGCTTCCCGGACGATATCGAATTCTGTTTCGACCTCAGTCCCATCGCAGACAAGGCTCTTGGGATGGATGATGTCAGCTATTTCCTCGGCATAACCAAGAACGCGAGAGGGAGTGTGAACGGCGGTGGACATATCGACTACCTGAAGCTTTATGACTACCGTGACGGCAGCGGCACTCCGACAGTGTATGTTGCGGAACTTCCGGAAGAGCGTAGCATCAAGAACGGGCAGAATTGGTTTGCCCTGCGTACGGCGGAACTCCAGACGACTTCGGCCTCTCCGGTCGCATGGCTCGGTACGGACGGAACGCCCGTGTCAGGCTCTTTTATCGTTAAGACCGCGGACGGCGGTTATGCGAAACTCAAGTTCTCCGACTATGACAGAGAGAAAGGAACAATCAAGCTCAGATATGTATATGCATCGGACTCTAATCTTGGCAATTAGCCTGCTGATTGTGTTTGCATCTTCTGTCTGTGGATGCAAGCGCGTTCCTGACCGTTTCAGATCTGACACGGGTGATGCAGGAATAGTTCTGGACTGCCTCAGTGACAACAGATGGACGTACTTCTCGTTCCGAGACGGCAAGGTGGTAGGCCAGAGTACATTCGGTTCCGATTCTGAAGACCGGGACTGGGCAGGTAGGACTGACTGGGACATAGCGATATGCGGGGAATTCCTTCGTACCAATAGCGGGACTTCAGGAGAGGGAAACGGCGGGATACAGAAGAACGCCATTACGGACTTCAATGGTCTGACCGAAGCGCCTTCGGAGGGATATGTCATCGACCGCGACGATATTGTCGTCAGACGTTGAGCTCGAGCCAGCGTGTCTCCAGCCTGTCCTTCTCTTCGAGTATCTCCTGAATCCTCTGTGCATCCAGGCTGAGCTGTGCGTAATCCAGGCTGCCGGAACTCATCCTGAGTTCAAGTTCCGTTTTTTCCTCCTCCAGGCCGGCAAGAGTGCTTTCGATTGCCTCGAGCTCTTTTTTCTCCCTGTAGCCGAGCCTGCGCGGCCCCTCAGGCCTTTCAGTCCGTCGGGCAGAGGGAGCGGCGGCTTTGGCATTCTTCCTTTCAGCTGCGAGTTCGGCTTTCCTCCCCGCCTCGAGTTCCTTGATGTACATCCTGTATTCGCTGAAACTGCCGACAAAGTCCTTGACCTTCCCTTCGCCGCAGAATACAAGCAGATGGTCGGCCACCCGGTCGAGGAAGTGCCTGTCGTGGCTGACCATAAGCAGGGTGCCGCTGAACTCGCGCAGGTACTCCTCGAGTATGTTGAGGGTCACGATGTCCAGGTCGTTCGTAGGCTCGTCGAGTATCAGCAGGTTGGGATTCTTCATCAGTATGCTGAGCAGGTAGAGCCTGCGCTTCTCGCCCCCGGAGAGCCGCGACACTTTCGTGGAGAGCATGTCGTGCGGAAAGAGGAAGCGTCCGAGCAGCCTTGTGTCGGGAACGGTGTCGAGCACTG
The DNA here is from genome assembly GCA_001915575.1 of Bacteroides sp. CAG:1060_57_27. Taxonomy (GTDB): domain Bacteria; phylum Bacteroidota; class Bacteroidia; order Bacteroidales; family UBA932; genus Cryptobacteroides; species Cryptobacteroides pullicola. The sequence continues at coordinate 40,477 of MNQT01000011.1, forward strand.
TGGCGTCGTCTTCCAGCACCATGCCCTCTTGCCTGTAATATCCGGTCACGAGCGATCCGCCCCTTTCTATGCTGCCGCTGCACGGCTGCAGCGCTCCGGTGAGCAGGTCGAGGAAGGTGGACTTGCCTACACCGTTCCGCCCCACTATGCCTATCTTGTCGGATTTCTGGAAACTGTAGCTGAAGTCGCTCAGCAGCGGCAGCCCGTCCCAGTTGTAGCAGACATGGTGGCAGTCTATGATCCTGTTGCCGAGGCGCGAAGCTCCGCCTATGCCGTCCAGGCTGATCTGGCTGGTGGTGTAGACCCGCGATGCGCGCTCCGAGAGGTCGTGGAACGCGTCTATCCTGTATTTGGCCTTGCCGCTGCGGGCGCATGGAGTCGCCCGTATCCATTCGAGTTCGCGCCTGAGCAGGTTGCGCACCTTGTCGGTCTGCGCGTTGTAGTTGTCGATGCGCTCCTCCCGCTTCTCGAGGTAGTTCTGGTAGTCGCCCCGGTAGGTATATACCGCGCCGTGGTCGAGTTCCATGACCGTGTTGCACACCCTGTCGAGGAAGTAGCGGTCGTGGGTGACCATGAGCAGTGTGCAGCGGCTGCGCTTCAGATAGCCTTCAAGGTATTCCACAGCCTCGATGTCGAGGTGGTTGGTGGGCTCGTCGAGTATCAGGAAGTCGGCCTCGAGCGCGAGTATCTCGCTAAGGGCCACCCGCTTGACCTCTCCTCCAGAGAGTTCCTTCATCTTCTTGTCCGGGTCGGGGAGGTTGAAGCTGGTCAGATGCTCGCGCAGGCGCTGCCTGAATGCGGCCTCCTGCTCGGGGTGGAATGTCCCGGTGACGGGGGCGCTGTGGGCGAGTGCCTGCTCGAATATCCCGGCCTCGGGGTCGAAGCAGTATTCCTGCTCGAGGAAGGCGATGCGTATGTCTTTGAGGAAGATTATCCTGCCGCCTGAATCGGACTTGTCCTTGCCGGCGAGTATGCGCAGCAGCGAGGTCTTGCCCGTGCCGTTTGGCGCCACGAGGGCTATCTTGTCGCCCTCGTTGACATTGAAGCCTATGTGCTCGAACAGCACCTTGGGCCCGTAGGACTTGGATATGTTCTCTATTTGCAGATAGCTGGGCATACTCCTACAGCAGTCCCAGGACCTTGTCGCGCGAGAGCAGGCAGTCGCCTACGGATGCGGCCATCCTGTCGAGTTTGGAGAGCACTATTGAAGTGTCGGACGACACGCGGGACAGGCAGAGCCTGTTGACGGCGGTCTTTATGGGAAGCAGCAGGTAGTCCTTTCCGACTATCAGGCGTCCTCCTATGACTACCAGCCCGGGGTTGAAGACATTCAGCACTCCGGCGATACCGCGTCCGAGTGTGTCACCGACCTTGCCTATGCAGTCTATGGCGAGCACGTCGCCCTCCTCGACTGCGCGGAGTATGTCTTCGAGCTCCACATCTCCCGTCTTCTCGTAGATCTTGAGCAGGGAGGAGGAGTGTCCGCTGTGCAGCTTCTCGACTACCATCCTGTGCAGTGCCGAGCCGGACGCGCCGGTCTCGAGGCATCCGACCTTGCCGCAGCGGCAGATTATGTCGTTGTTGAGGGCGGGGAAGTGCCCGAGCTCTCCGGAATATCCGGACTTGCCGTAGAACAGCTTCCCGTCCATTATTATTCCCATGCCGAGACCCCAGCTGATGTTTATGAAGATCATGTCCTTGTCGGCCTTTCTGCCGAGGCACATGTATTCTCCGTAGGCCATAGCCCTGGAGTCGTTCTCGATGTTGACCGGGACGTTGAACTCTTTCTGGAATATGTCTTTCAGCGGCAGGTCGTCGCTGACGAAGTATGTCAGGCTGTATCCCTTCTCGGGATTGACCCTTCCCGACAGGCTGACGCCTACGCCGAGGACCATGGTCCAGGGGATGCCGCAGCGGGTGACTTCGTCCTTGACCATACGGCAGATAGTGCGGAACGAAATCTCGCTGGCCTCCAGCACGAATTCTATGTCCTGTATGAACTTGATGATCTCGCCGCGGAAGTTGCTTATGGCTATGTGGAAGTGGTGTCTCGCCACGTCGACGCCCACGAAGTACCCCGCCTCGGGGTTCAGCCCGTATACGCTGGGCCTGCGTCCGCCGGAGGTGCCTATCTTCCCTTCGTCCTGCAGGAAGTTGTCCTCCATAAGTTCGCCTATGAGCTTGGTGATAGTGGGAACGCTGATTCCGAGCGCCTTGCTGAAGTCGGCTATGCTATAGCTCTGGTGAACGATGCACAGTCTGAGCAGCTCGCGCTTGATAGACGTGCTCTTCGAATTGCCGTCGTTGAGGAACGAGGAGGATGCCATAAGCCTGCCGTTTGTTAACTGGTCCTAAATAGTGTCGCTGCAAAAATATGAACTTTTTTATATATTTGCACATTGTTTTTAAGAAATTTTAAAAGTGCAGATGCGCAAGGCTCTGAAAAAACTGAAGGCCGTCAGGCTGACGCTGAAATACAAGCTGGTGCTCAGCCTGCTGTCGATAGCCGCGATACTCATGGTCTCGTCTACGATTTCGGTGATGGAATACACGAGCATGAGCAGTTATGTGTCGACACTGATAGCGGATGACATACGCAACATCAACCTTTCGCGCAGGCTTTCCGAGATGAGCAGCAGCTATAATCTGGAGATTCTCGAGATAATAGGCGAGGAGGGGCCCGCGAGGATGCCGGAGTTCGACGACGGGTACTTCAAGTCCCAGTGCGACTCCCTGCGCAGCAGCGGCATCTCAGCTTCCTCACACGCGCTCGCGGATTCGGTGCTGTATTCCTATGCCGCATATATGCTTACCTCGCTGGAATTGCCCGAGGTGGCCGCTTCGGACTTCATAAATACGAGGGACTGGTATTTCGACCGCCTGCAGCCGCGTTTCGACCGCCTGAAGGGCGATATAGACAAGCTGGCGGAGTCTATGTACCGCGACCTCGAGAAGAACTCCGCCACCTTCGACCGCGGCTTCTACCGCAGTATCATCCCCGGAATAGTGGCGGTCGGAGTGGGCCTGTTGCTCGTCCTGATGCTGCTGTTCTTCGTGCTTGCCTTCTATGTCAATCCCCTCTACAGGATGCTCGAGGGCATGCGGGCATACAGGTCTGCCGACAAGAAATACACCGTCAGGTTCGACGGTGACGACGAGCTCGCCGAACTCAACGAAGGTATAGGCGAGATAACAGGCGAGAACCAGCAGCTGCGCCGCAGGATCAAGGCTCTGAAGAAATGAACTGGAAGGTAATCAGCAGAAACATCGGCTGCGCGCTGCTCGTGAGCGCGCTGTTCATGTTTTTCTCTATCATCATATCGGTGTCGGAGGGGAACGACTCTGCGCTGGCCGCCCTGATAATATCCTTTACGATTACCTTCATAGTCGGCATATTCCCTTTCATATTCGTGCGCAAGACGGATGTGATATCGCTTAAGGAAGGCTATGTGATAATTACGCTGTCGTGGCTCATGTCGTTCGTCTTTGGCCTGCTGCCGTATGCCCTGTGGGGAGGTCCGTTTACCCTGCAGAACGCCCTGTTCGAGTCGGTGAGCGGCTATACGACCTGCGGTGCCACGATACTCGACAAGGTAGAGGCTCTGCCCAGAAGCCTGCTTTTCTGGAGGGCGTCCACCCACTTTATAGGCGGTCTGGGAGTAGTTGTGTTCCTGCTGCTGATCATTCCGGAGTCGAGCCCCATGCGCATGAGGCTCACCAATATGGAGCTCACCTCGCTCAGCAGGGGAGGATATTCGTCCAACTCCAACAGGGTGGTGTTCATATTCGCATATGTGTACATAGTGCTCGTGCTGCTCTCGTTCCTCGCTTACATGCTGGCGGGAATGAGCCCTTTCGACGCGATATGCCATGCAATGAGCGTGGTGTCGACAGGAGGGTTCAGCACGAGGAACATATCGATAGCGGCTTTCGATTCGGCGGCCGTCGAGGCGGTGTCGGTGCTTTTCATGTATCTGTCGTCGCTCCATTTCGGGGTGCTGTACCTCACTGTGGTGTCGCGCTCCCTCAAGCCGCTGAACAATCCCGTCTTCAAGGCCTACAGCATAGGCATACTGGCGGTCTCCCTGGTAATCGCGGCCGGGCTCAAGTTCGGCGGATATTCCGAAGGCTGGGGAGAGAGCCTCTGGGACGGGCTTTTCACGACGGTGTCGTTTGTCTCGACCACGGGCTTCGCGACCCTAGACAACGCTTCGTGGCCTTACTGGATGATGTTCCTGCTGGCGTTCTGCTGCATAATATGCGGCTCCTCGGGCTCTACCTGTTCCGGTATCAAGGTAGACAGGGCGGTGCTGTTCTTCAAGTCTCTCGGGCGCTATGTCGGCAACATCCTGCACCCCTCGTCGGTCAACGAGATACGCATGGGCCGGAGGATACTGCGCGACGACGAGGTCTATCCCCATCTGCTGTATATAGGCCTGTATCTGCTGGTCCTGCTGGTCTCCACATTCGTGTGCATCGCATCCGGGATGAAGTTCGAGGACTCCTATGTCGCTTCGGTGATGCTCACCGGCAATGTCGGCCCGGGATGCGGCACTATGGGCACCATGGGCTCGTTCAACGGTATTCCTATGCTCGCGAAGCTGATGCTGTCGCTCGACATGTTCCTCGGCCGCATAGAGATTTATCCGCTGCTCGCGGTCGCGGGCATGATATTCGGACGCAGCCGGAGGTAGCCATGGACAGGAGCGGATTCCTCTACAACGCTTTCAGGAAGCGCTTCGGACCGGAACCTACCGAGTGCCAGGACGCGCTGCTGCATGCGGCAGCTGATTTCGTCACTTGCGACGACTCCGACATACTCGTCGTCAACGGCTATGCCGGAACAGGAAAGACCACGGCCGTGGCTGCGATAGTCGCCGCCCTGCGGGATGTCGGGGCTCCGTCGGTGCTGCTCGCGCCCACCGGCCGTTCGGCGAAGGTGCTTTCCGAGATGTGCCGCAGGCCGGCCTATACTATACATAAGCACATCTACAGGCAGAAATCGGTAGATGCTGACGGATACGGCAGTTTTTCTTTAGCGCCCAACAAGTCCAAGGGCACGCTCTTCGTGGTGGACGAGGTGTCGCTGATAGGCATAGGTGCCGGTAGGGAGGGCTCCGGAGTGTCATTCGGATCGGGCAACCTGCTCGAGGACCTCGTGAAGTTCCTGCGTAATGGCGACGATTGCCGCATGCTGCTGATAGGTGATGCCGCACAGCTGCCTCCGGTGGGCATGGACTCGTCTCCGGCGCTGAGCCCCGAATATATGGACGGTTTCGGCGGAGTGCGCTATTGCACCCTGAGTTCCGTTGTGAGACAGGCTGCAGAATCGGGAATACTCCGTAACGCCACCATGCTGCGCGGGCTGATCTCTTCCGGCGCCGCCCCGTTCCGGGACTGGAAGCTGGACCTTGACGGCTGTTCCGATATACGGAGGATAGACGGGGGACAGCTCATAGACTCCCTCGGCGAGGCATATTCCGACTACGGCGAGGACGGGACGGTGGTGCTGTGCCGTTCCAACAAGAGGGCTATCAGATATAACCTCGGCATACGCTCCATGGTGCAGTTCAAGGAGGAGCGTCTGGTGCGCGACGACAAGCTTATGATAGTGAAGAACTGCTATCAGTTCGTCGAGGACATCCCGGGGATGGACTACATAGCCAACGGCGATATCGCGAAGCTGGTGGGCATATCGGGCTTCGAGGAACGTTACGGTCTGCATTTCGCTGATGCATGCCTGCGCTTCCCGGACTACGACGATGTCATTGTCAAGGCCAAGGTATGCCTCGACACCCTCGAATCCGAAGCGGCGACCCTCGACTCCGCACAGCAGAACGCCTTGTTCCAGGGAGTATGGGAGGACTATGCCGACAGGGGGAGCAGACGCAAGGTGTGGTCCGCGGTGCGCGAGGATGTCTATTTCAACGCCCTGCAGCTCAAATATGCCGAGGCGATAACCTGCCATAAGTCTCAGGGCGGCCAGTGGGACTGCGTGTTCATAGACTGCCCGTTCTGGCTCGAGGAGCAGAGCGCGGACGATCTCAAGTGGCTCTATACCGCCCTAACCCGCGCGGTGAAGAAGGTCTATCTTGTCAACTTCCCTGACCGCTTCTTCGCGTAAATGTACTGGTCCATATCGCCGGCGACCAGCGAACCCACTTTCCGGTTCCACAGGAAAACATCAAGATTCCTTATCATCACTGTTCCTCCTTACTCGTTTGGGTATGTACTTGTTCATCTGTTTCAATGCTATCGGGGGTACGGGCAGTTCTGGCAACAGCTCGGACAAACGCTGTTCCAGGCCCAGCACCCGCAGAAGCGAAATGAAATTGTTTAGCGTAAGGTTCCGGTTCACTCCCTGCTCAAGATGGCTGATTGTGGTCAGGCTCACCCCGGACTTCTCGGCCATTTCCTTCTGGCTTATGCGGGCGGCAAGTCGGTACTCCTTCAAACGCTGGCAAAGGAGGGCGATGATGTCCTGGTTAGTGGTATATGAAAGATTGTCCATGTAGTGATATATTGCTATTTCTTCGCAAATATACAAACTAATATCCATATATAGCTACTTGTAATGTGATTTTTGTTCCGCCTCTCTCCTGTTCCTCCCTCGATTTGATAAGACAGGTTTCTTGTGTGACGGTAGACGATTTTTCATTATTTTTGCAGGATATGGATTGGAAAAGACTTATTGTTGCCGTCGCCGCATGCTGCTTCTGCGCGGCATCGCATATTGGAGCGGAGCCGTTGCCCGTTTCTATGGAAGACATGAACATTACTCCGTCTCCGGACAGTTCCATGGTGGCTTTCACGCGCGGGGGAGACCTCTGGGTGCGCAGTACCGCCGACTCTTCGGAGACAAGGCTGACTTTCGACGGCTCGGACGTGATACTCAACGGCTATGCCTCGTGGGTGTACTATGAGGAGATATTCGGCAGGGCGTCGCAGTACAGGGCGTTCTGGTGGAGCCCCGATTCGCGGCGCATAGCGTATTACCGCTTCGACAACACGCAGGTGCCTGTATTCCCCATATTCTCTCCTTTCGGCCAGGACGGCTCGCTGTCGCTGACACGCTATCCCAAGGCCGGGCAGACCAATCCTTCGGTGCGTGTGGGCGTAGCCGAACTTGCGACGGGAAAGACCGTCTGGGCAGACTTCGACTATTCGGAGGACCAGTATTTCGGCACTCCTTTCTGGTCGCCCGATTCGGAGGAGCTGTTCGTGCCGCGCGAGCCGCGCCGCCAGAACATGCTCGACCTGTATGCCGTCAGCGTCGCCGACGGAAGCAGGCGGCAGGTGTATCACGAGGAGTATCCTACCTGGGTGGAGTGGATAGACGACATGCTCTTCACCGAGGACGGCTTCTATATGGCGCGCAATTTCGAGACAGGCTGGGAACAGATATACTTCCTCGGTTACGACGGCACCCTGGAGCGGCTCACGGACGGCGAGAACTGGGATATAACGCTCCTGCGCGCCGACGAACGCAAAGGGGACATCTGGTTCACGGCCAAGCGCGACTCCCGCCTGCACACCGTGCTCTACAGGCTCGACCGCAAGGGAAGGATTACGGCCCTTACAGACCCGGAGCTCAACCTCGACCGGGTGGAGATTTCGGAAGACGGGAAGACTTTCAGCGGCATGGTGTCGACCGCGAGGCAGCCGCGCCGGGACATAGAGGGCAGGACAGACAGGTGCGACTGGGATTATGTATCGCCAGAACCCGATACCGACCTCTCCGCTCTTCCCTCGCCGCAGATTGTCATGATACAGAACGACGGCTATGACCTTTATGCCCTGATGAGCCTTCCCAGGGACTTCGACCCCGACAGGAGGTATCCCGTGGTCATGCAGCTCTACGGCGGCCCCGGAACCCCCTATGTCTACGATATGTGGCGCAGCCGCGACGCATCGGACGACTGGTGCTTCGAGAACGGCGTGATATACATAGTCTGCGACCCCCGCTCGTCAGGGGAGAACGGCCGCAAGGGCATGGACGAGGCCTTCGGACGGATGACTGTCGTGGAGCTCGGCGACTACATCGCCTGGGCTGAGTGGCTTCAGTCGCTGCCCTATGTCGACGGCTCGCGCATAGGCGTCAAGGGCTTTTCGTTCGGAGGTACCACCACGGCTATGCTGGTGCTGCGCTATCCGCAGTATTTCCGTTGCGGAATCGCAGGCGGCGGAGTATATGACTGGACCCTCTACGACACGCACTACACGGAGCGCTTCATGGACACTCCGCAGGCGAATCCCGACGGCTATGCCGAGGCAGGCGTCATAGACTGGGTGCCCCGCGTCTTTACGGCGGAGCCCCAGGCCGGCTCTGCCTCCGCTCATGCTTCTGCGCCTGCTTCTGCTTCAGCTCCTGTTTTTGCTTCAGCTTCTGCGCCTGTGTCCGAGGCTGGGCCGGAGCCTTCCTTTGCTGCCGACGGGGAATCGTGCCGCAGGCCCCTTCCCGGAGCCCTGCGCCTCACCCACGGCACAGGAGATGACAATGTCCATTACCAGAACACCCTGCTGCTTATGGACGCCCTGCAGAAGGCCGGCTACCAGTTCGAGGTGATGTTCTACCCCGACGGCATGCACGGCTACCGCGGCTATCAGGGCGAACACGACAAGGCGGCCGAAGCCGCATTCTGGACGAAATGGCTGCTCCGGTGATCTGACCGGGCTCCTCTCTGGTGCCTTTCCGACTCTTCGAGCAAAACATCCGCCACACCGGCATGTCTTCCAAGCACCTGTGTGCCGCATAGGCGTGGCGGATGCAGCCAAATTGGCTACATCCGCACCGGCCGTATGCCTCCTACGCGGCTGCAAGGGGTATAGTGGTGGACGATGTTTTGCTCGAACGGTTCCCGGGCTGCTCTGATGTGTTTTTTTTTTGGGGGGGGAGGCTTGGTCTCTTGAGGATCTGCCTGGTGCTTAGATAATTGTCTAGGGCAGTCCGAATGTTCCAGGGTATGCAGCCTGAATGTTCCTGGGCATGCGGCCTGAATGTTCCGGGGTGTGCAGCCAGGGTGCTTCGGGGTTGCCGTTTTTTTCTCTCCCCCCACGACGCACAGGTACCGTTTGCCGCCTTACGAAACACCCCGGGGAAGCGATAGGGCCTCCCCGGGGTGTTTCGGCTGTCGGTTTTGCGGCTATTGCGGTGTCAATTGCCGGCAGTCTGCCTACGCTTGTCTGCTGGACTTGCCGGCAATGCCTGTATGCATGGCCTACTTGCAGAACTGCTTCTTGAGCGCTTCTATCTTGGCGTCGGCATCGTTGCCCTTGGCTCCGAAGTAGAACTTGATCTTGGGCTCGGTTCCTGAGGGGCGCACCGAGACTACGTCGCCCGCCTCGTCGAAGAACTGCAGCACGTTCGAAGAGGGCTGCCCGGTCTTCTCGGGCTCGAGGTAGTCGATGACCTTGGTGACGGGGGAGCCGCACAGGTCCTTGGGGGGATTTGCCCTGAGGTCTATCATCATCTGCTGGATTTCCCTGGCTCCCGAGACGCCCTTGCGCACGACTGAGACCAGGCCTTCCTTGCGGTAGCCGTATTCTTTGTAGATCTTCTGGAGCAGCTGGTACATGGTCAGTCCCTGGTCGGCGGCCCATGCGGCGCACTCTGCGACCATCATGGAGCTGACCTGGGCGTCCTTGTCGCGCACGAACTGCCCGACGTTGAAGCCGTAGCTCTCCTCGCCTCCGCAGACGAACTCGCCCGTGGCCTCGTGCCTCTTGACGACTTCCGCTATATACTTGAATCCTGTCAGAACATTGTATACGGGTACGCCGAAACTCTTGCAGATGTCCGTTATGAGCTCGGTCGTGACTATGGTCTTGACCACATACTTGCCCTCGCCGAGGGTGCCGAGCTCCTTGCGGCGGCTCAGGATGTAGTAGGTGAGCATAGAGGCCGTCTGGTTGCCGTTCATCAGCACCATTTTCCCCTTGTCGTCGCGCACCGCGATTCCGAGACGGTCGGCGTCGGGATCGGTCCCCATAACGAGGTCCGCCCCGGTCTGCTCAGCCTTTTCGAGCGCGAGCCTGAGGGCTGCGGGCTCTTCGGGATTAGGAGACACGACGGTGGGGAAGTTGCCGTCGGAGACATCCTGCTCGGGCACATGTATGATGTCCTTGAATCCGAGCCTGCCGAGTATCTCGGGCACGAGCCTGACTCCGCAGCCGTGCAGGGGAGTGTAGACTATCTTGAGGTCGGAGTGCCTGCGGCAGGCGTCGGGGCTGAGACTCAGCGAGAGAAGGTCCCTGACATAGCACTCGTCCACCTCGCTGCCCATTGCCTCTATTTCTCCGCAGCGCAGGCCGGAGCTGAACTTGACCATGGACGGGTCGGTAATCTTCGCGACCTCTGCGACTATCTCCTTGTCTACGGGAGAGGTCACCTGCCCTCCGTCGGACCAGCTGACCTTGTAACCGTTGTATTCCTTGGGATTGTGTGACGCCGTGATCATTATTCCTGCCACCGCCTTCTTCAGGCGTACGGCATAGCTCATCTCGGGCGTGGGGCGGATGTTGTCGAAGATGTAGACATGGATGCAGTTGGCCGAGAGCACCTCTGCGGTAATCTTCGCGAACTCCTTGCTGTTGTTGCGGGAGTCGTACGAGATGCAGACCTTGGGATCGTCGCCGTCGTAGTGCGACAGGATGTAGTTCGCCAGTCCCTGGGTGGCCATTCCTACAGTGTACCTGTTCATCCTGTTCGTGCCTACGCCCATTATGCCCCTGAGTCCTCCGGTGCCGAACTCCAGGTTCTTCCCGAACGCGTCTTCCAGTTCGGCGGGGTCTCCAGCGAGCATCTGGCGTACTTTGATCTTGGTCTCCTGGTCGAAATCTCCGTCAAGCCAGGCCTTGGCTCTCAATTCAAATTCTTTCATCGGTATTTAGTTTTTCTGTTATTGTCGGTGCAACTCTCAAAGTTAGCAAAAAGTACATATAATTGCTACATTTGCCGGCATGAAAGTGAAAAAGAGCTTTGCACAGATCCTCGAGGGCATCGACGGTTCGCAGCAGATGAAACTGGAGCGCAAGCTCCCGGACTGGGCTGCGCTCGGAGCGGAGGTGCCGACCCAGCTCGCGCTGGAGCAGTGCTCGTCTTCTCCCGCGGCCTCCTTCAAGGCCGGTCTCGCACGGGAGCTGGCGGGAGGGTGCCTTCGCGGAGTCTGCGACATTACGGGCGGGCTGGGCTCCGACTGTGCCGCGTTTGCAAGGCTATCGGAAAAGGTCTGGTATTTCGAGAGAGACGAAAGGCTCGTTGAGGCCGCGAGGCGTAATTTCGCGCTGCTCGGCCTCGGGAACATCGGAACTCTCTGCGCGGAAGTCGGCCCCGGAACCCCACTGCCGGACTGCGACCTGATATATGCCGACCCTGCGAGGAGGACTTCGGGAGGACGCAAGGTCTTCCGCATGGAGGACTGTGCTCCCGACATAGGCGCCCTTGCTCCGGCTCTCCTGCGCCGCTCGCCGCTTCTCATGGTCAAGCTGTCTCCCATGGCCGATATATCGGCTGCCGCCTCCAGGTTCGGTGAGGCCCTGCGCGAAGTGTATGTCGTGAGCCTCGGCGGTGAGGTGAAGGAGCTGCTCTGCATACTGACGGGGGAGGACGCCGGGCTTCGCGGCATCGGTGTGGTGGAACTGGGCGGGGGAGGCGTGCTGGCGGAGTTCAGGTTCAGCCCCGAAGAGGAGAAGACTGCCGCCATGGGTACCGCAGGCCGTATCGAAGCCGGGATGACCCTGTTCGAGCCCTCTGCCGCGCTCCGCAAGTCCGGAGCCTTCAAGCTGCCGTGCATGCGTTTCGGGCTGGAGAAACTCGCCGTGTCTACACATCTGTATGTGGCCGTCCCGGCAGAAGCCGCACCCGCTGCGCTTTTCAAGAAGTATATGATTGAGGAGGTGCTGCCGCTCGGCAGGGCTTCGATAGATGCCGTTGCATCCAGGAGGCTCAGTGCCGCGGTGAGCGCGCGCAACATAAGGATAGACAGCGACGCGCTTGCCCGCAGGCTGCGCTGCACCCCGGGAGGGGACATGCATATATTCGGCTGCGGCAGCGTCTGTGCCGGGAATGTACTGCTGCTGTGCCGGAGGCTTGCTTAACAGCAGAGGTTTGCCTGGCGCGACGGATTGCCTGATGTGGCGGATTGCCTGGCGCCGGCGGATTGCCTGATGCGGCGGCTCAGTTCCCCGCGTACTTGCACCACTGCGCGAGCGGACAGGCGCCGCATCCGGGCTTGAGCGCCGTGCAGGTGTATCTGCCGTGAAGTATGAGCCAGTGGTGGGCGATAGGGCGCAGATCCTCGGGAATATGCCTTTCCAGGTCTTTCTCGACCGCGAGCGGCGTCTTTCCGCGTGATAGCCCGAGCCTTCTGGAGACGCGGAATACATGAGTGTCCACGGCGATCACCGGCTCGCCCCAGCAGATTGACGCCACCACGTTGGCCGTCTTCCTGCCGACTCCGGGCAGGGTGATCAGTTCTTCTATCGTGGACGGCACCTCTCCTCCGAAGTCGGAGACTATCCTGCGCGCCGTCTCGACCAGGTGTCTTGCCTTGCTGTTGGGGTATGAGATAGACTTGATGTATCCGTAGACCTCTTCCGGCGACGCCGCCGCGAGTTCTTCGGGTCCGGGGTATGCCTCGAAAAGGGCGGGGGTGGTCATGTTGACGCGCCTGTCGGTGCACTGCGCCGACAGCATTACGGCCACGAGCAGCTGGTAGCGCGAGCTGAAGTGCAGTTCGGATTCCGCGACGGGGACATTCTTCTTGAAATAGTCCAGTATCGCGTCGAAGCGCTGTGCGGTGGTCATTGCCTTTCGGGAGTGATTTCGCGGCAGATCTCGTCGCGTATCTCGTATATGCGTCCGGGATAGCGTTCGCAGATGCTCCGGTTGTGGGTGACCATGACTATCGCGGTGCCCCGTTTCTCGTTGATGCCCTTGAGCAGCCTGAGTATTCCGTCGGCCGTCTCGTCGTCGAGGTTGCCCGTGGGCTCGTCGGCCACTATCAGCTCGGGGTCGTTGAGCAGGGCGCGCGCAATGGCTATGCGCTGCTGCTCTCCTCCGGAAAGCTGGTGGGGCATCTTGTGGGCCTTGGTGAACATGTCGACGGATTTGAGCGTATGCTTGATGCGCTCTTCGATTCTCTTGGGATCCTTCCAGCCCGTCGCCTTGAGCACGAAGGCGAGGTTGTCTTCCACCGTCCTGTCCATAAGCAGCTGGAAATCCTGGAAGACCACGCCCATACGCCGTCTCAGGTAGGGTATGTCCTTCTGCCTGATGTCCTGCAGCTGGTACCCGCAGACCGTGCCGCTGCCCTTGCCCAGCCTGTTCTCGGCGGTTATGGTCCTGATGACGGAAGTCTTGCCTGTCCCCACCTTGCCGACGATGTAGACCAGTTCGGAAGGATACACGGCCATGTCGAGTCCGTAGACGACCGTGGTCTCGCCGTTGATTATGTCTGCTTCGGAAAAAGATACTACGGGAACGGGTTTTTCTTCCATGGAGGGGTGTGTTTTTGATGAACCGACTGCAAATATAATGGAAAAAATGAGTAAATTTGTGAGTTTAGCAGCAAGAATATAAAATGGCATCTGTAAAAATACTGGCGGGTCTGCTGGCCCTGGCGCTTGCAGGGCCGCTCGCCGCGGCAGACGACGGCGGAGGACGCGATAGATACCGCAAGGCCCTGGAACTCTACGAAAACGGAATGTACGAAGAGGCGAGGACCATTTTCGAGACTCTCGAAGGGAACGCCCTCGTGGACGGATATACCGTGCTGTGCGCGGTCAAACTGCGCTCGGGGGATTACGAGGCACTTATGGGCGAATACGAGAGGACCTACAGGTCGTCGGTGCTGACGCCCGAGATTCGCTTCGAGAACGCGAGGATACTTTTCGACAAGGGGCTCTATGCCGAGGCGGCGCTGGAGTTCTCGAAGGTCGACGCCAGGGTGCTGCCGCGCGCCTCGAGGCCCGAACTGGCTTTCGACAGGGCGTATTGCAGCTTCGAACTGGGAATGGCTGACGAGGCATTCCGGCTTTTCGAGGCCCTCGACGGCTTCCCCGGTTCCGAATACGTGGCGCCCTCGAAGTATTTCCGCGGCGTGATACTCTACGGACGGCAGAATTTCTCCGCCGCCCGGGAATTCTTCTCCGATGCGGCTTCGGATCCGAGGTTCCGGGCCCTGTCGGAATTCTATCTGGTCGACTGCGAGTTCAACCTGCATAACTACGCCTACGCGCTCGAGGAAGGCGAGCGCATATATGCCGGCGCCCCTGAGGAAAGGAGGAAAAGGCTCGCGAGGATAATTTCCGAGTCGGCCCTCGTGCTCGGCGACGCCGAGAAGGCCAGGGTCTATTACGAGGGCTTCTCGAAGGAGGACATGAACCGCAACGACTTCTTCTATGCCGGTTCGGTGCTGTATTCGGTCAAGGACTACCGCGGGGCCGTCGAGAACTTTTCCCGTATCACCGACCGCAGCGACTCCCTCGGGCAGATAGCCAGCTACCACCTCGGAAATTCATATCTGCATATCGGCAACCAGGTGGCGGCAATGGAGTCGTTCCGGAGCGCCGCCGAGGCCGATTTCGACGCCAGGATTACGGAGGACGCCCTTTTCAACTACGCCAAGCTGGCGTTCGACCTCAACAAGGACACCAAGGGCTTCAACGAATACATAGCGCGCTACTCGACCGGGAGCAGGGGAGTCCAGATATACGGATACATGGCGCTCGCTGCCCTGTATGACAAGGACTATGCGGGTGCCGTCGCCGCCTACGACAACATAGACGAGCTCAGCCCCGACATGCAGAACAACTATACCAAGGCGAATTTCCTGCGCGGGGAGCAGCTCTTCGCGAACGGCTCGTACCGGGATGCGATGCCGTACTACCGTGCGACGGCCTATTATCTGCCGAAGACCGACAGGCTCAATCAGCTTGCCCGCTACCGCCTTGCCGAGGCCGGTTTCCAGACCGGGAGGTATGCCGACGCCGGCAAGGAGTTCACCGACCTTTACAACAATTCCGCGCTCGACGGACTGGTGCAGGGGGCCATATTGCCGTACAACATCGGCTACTGCTGCTTCAAGCAGGGGCTGTATGCGGATGCTGCCAAATGGTTCGACATCTACCTGGCCACCGGCAATCCGCTCTACCGCGAAGACGCCCTGACCCGCCGTGCGGACTGCGACTTCGGCTCGAAGGACTACAAGTCTGCCGTGGCTTCGTATCAGGCCGTGCTGAACGAATTCTATTCTCCGGACAAGATATATCCCTACTACCAGCAGGCGCTTTCCTACGGCCTTTCCGGCGACAAGAGGCGCAAGGTCAGCGTCCTGAGCCATGTGGAGGAGGCTTCCGCGGAAGCCCCGATGTACGACGAGGCCTGCTATGAGCTCGGACGGGCCAAGATGGATGCGGGCGACAACGGCGGGGCGGTGTCCTCGTTCTCCCGTCTCAGGGAGACGAGCGCCGACAAGACTTACAGGGCGAGGGCCACGATAGGGCTCGGCATGGCCTACCGCAACGCGTCCGACTACGACAAGGCGCTCGAATGCTACAAGGAGGTGGTGGCGACGATGCCGGGCAGCGAGTATGCCGAGGAGTCCATGATTGCTATCGAGTCGATATACCAGCGCCTCGGACAGCCCGGAAAGTTCCTCGAATATGTGGAGCAGAACGCGCTCGGAACCCCGAAGACCGATGCCGAGAGGGAGAAGATGTATTTCAATACGGCGGAGCAGCTGTACCTTGCCGGAAACTATGCCGAGACCGTCACCACCGTGGGCAAGTTCCTCGAAAACTATCCCGGGAGCGCCGACGCGCCCCAGGCCTGGTTCTATCTGGCTGAGTCCTACAGGGAGCTCGGCAACAAGGAGAAGGCCGTCGAGGCGTATGCCAGGGCAATGGGCTCCGACACTTCATATTCGTTCGCCGAGATGTCGCGCCTGCGCTATGCCGAGCTTTCGTTCGACCTGCAGCGCTATCAGGACGCCTATTCGGGCTACGAGTCCCTGCTGAACTCGACCAGAATGGAGAGCAACGCCACGGCGGCGAAGGAGGGTATGATGAATTCCGCCTACCGCTGCAAGGACTATGAAGGCGCCATAGCCGCGGCCGTCCTGGTCGAGGCCGACGGCAACACGGACGAGGACGGGAAGCTGGAGGCCAGGTATATCAGGGCCAAGTCCCTGCTCGCCACTTCGCAGCGCGACGAGGCCATGGAGCTCTTCGCCTCCCTCGGATCCAATCCCTCGACTTCCCGAGGGGCGGAATCACAGTACCTGCTGATACAGAACCTCTTCGACACGGGAGACTTCGCTGCCGTGGAGCAGGAGGTATATGAGTTCTCGCAGAGTGCCGGAAACCAGTCCTACTGGCTTGCGAGGGCCTATCTCGTGCTCGGCGACTCGTTCTTCGAAAGGGGCATGACAGACCAGGCCAGGGCTACATACGAGAGCGTCCGCGACGGATATGTGCCGTCCGGAGCCGATGACGACATAGCCGAAGGGGTCGCGAGGAGACTGGCGCGTTTCGACGCTTCCACCAATGAATGAACAAGATGAAAAAGACAGTCATCATATTTGCATCTATGCTGGCGGCAGGCACAGCTGCTTCCGCCCAGGGTATAAACCAGTCCGTGCAGGTCACCAACGATTTCGAGACCGAGTTCGCCGACTTCAAGAAAATGGAGCCCGCGCTGGTGCTTCCGGATTCGCTGTACCGTTTCGACTACAGTTTCGACTATTCCGTATTCGATTCGCCGTACAGGGGTTCGTACGAATTTTCCCCGTACAATGTCGCCGTGGTGCCGGACGTGGATTTCGCGGAGGCCTCGCGTTTCTATCTCAGGGCGGGTGCGGGATATACCCTCCACCCCGTGCTGGACGTGGTCTATACTCCGGTATCCGCGCGCGGGGCGTCCCTGAGCCTGTATAACTTCGGCAAGGGATACTACGGCAGCAGTTTCTACGACTTCCACGACAGGGCTGGACTTTCAGGACGCTGGGTGCTGTCGAGCAGCGTGCTCGACTATGCCGCCGGCTATGACGGAATCTTCACCGGAGTGCAGTCGTCCGCGGCCTCGAACTACCACAGCGGCTTCGCGTCGCTGGGGTTCCGTTCTTCCAGCGCCGATCCGACCTTCCTGAGCTACGCCCTGAAGCTGGATTACAGGTATTCGGCCGATTTCCTTCCGTCTGCGGAGACCTCCGAGCACTATTTCCGCCTCGAGGGCTCCGTCGGCCCCGTGATTGCCGAGAGATACCGTTTCCTGCTCGACTTCAATTTCGACATTGCCGCGCTCGGCGATTCCAGGCCGGCCGTAGAGACGCGCATTGCGAATTTCGCCAAGTTCAAGCCTCACCTGAAGTTCACCCCTGGCGTGTTCGACATCGATGCCGGGCTTGTAGTGGACTATCTGCTTGACGGCAGCTCGAGGTTCTACCTCGCTCCCGACATCAGCGCGGGAGTCGACCTCTTCGACGGCTCGATGAAGGTGACTGCGGCGTTCAAGGGCGGCTCGTCGGTGCTTTCGTACCACAGACTGAAGAGCCTCAACCATTTCTATACGAGGGTTTCGTCCGATCCCGACCTTACCCGGACCAGGTATGACGCCTCTCTGTCTGTCGAGGGAAGCATAGCCTCGCGTCTGCAGTATGCCCTGTCCGGCGGATATGCCTCGCTTGCGGACGCCCCGCTCGATTCCCTGGGGACGCTCGGTTTCGCCGATTACCGTCTCGCCTATGCCGGAGCCTCCCTGTGCTGGAAGTCCGAGCGCTTCGATGCCGACGCGTCCATGCTCTTCAGGTATGCCGACATAGCTCCCGAAGTGAACCTCTACGCCCCCGCGATGTTCAAGGTCGACGCGTCGATGAGTTACAACTGGATGAAGAGGATATATGCCTCTGTCAGCGTCGACGCCTCATCGCGCAGGGTCAATCCTTCGGGGCTCGCTCCCGACATACCCTCGTATGTGGATCTGGGCGTCGGAGCCGACTACTGGGTGCGCAGGTCCTTGTCGGTGTGGCTGCATCTGGGCAACCTGCTGAATATGGACATACAGCGCTGCCCGGGATTCGTGGAGAGCGGTATTTATTTCACCATGGGACTCGCCCTGAAGTTCTGAGAGATTCCGTAAGTTCATTTGCATTGCTCTCGGCTTCTGCGTATATTTGCAAACTTGTATTATTGGTAAAATGATAGATAAGGAAGAGATGAAACAGGCGGAACAGCAGTATTCCGCCGACAGCATACAGGTGCTGGAAGGACTCGAGGCAGTCCGCAAGCGCCCTTCGATGTATATCGGGGACGTGTCCGAAAGGGGACTCCATCATCTTGTGTACGAGGTAGTAGACAACAGCATAGACGAGGCTATGGGCGGTTTCTGCGATTCGATAGACGTCCGTATACTCGAAGACAATTCCATACGTGTACAGGATAACGGCCGAGGCATTCCTACGGGCATGCACGAGAAGGAGCACCGTTCCGCTCTCGAGGTCGTGCTCACCGTGCTCCATGCCGGCGGAAAGTTCAGCAAGTCGAGCTACAAGGTTTCCGGCGGCCTGCACGGAGTCGGCGTCTCCTGCGTGAACGCGCTTTCCGACCTTCTGGTGGCGGAGGTCCACAGGGAAGGGAAGATATTCCGCCAGACCTATTCGAAGGGCAAGCCGACGAGCGGAGTCGACGTCGTCGGCGAGTGCGGCGATACGGGAACCATAATCACCTTCCACCCCGACCCGGAGATATTCACCCAGACCACGGTCTACAGGTACGACACCCTTGCCGCCCGCCTGCGCGAGCTGGCTTTCCTGAACAAGGGTATACGCATTTCCCTTACCGACATGCGCGAACTCGTGGACGAGTTGGCCGAAGATCCCAATACCGGCGAGTCCAAGGCTACGGGCAGGAAGGTCTTCCGCAGCGAGGTCTTCTATTCCACCAGCGGCCTGAGCGAGTTCATAGGATACCTCGACGCAGGCGCGCAGACCCTGATACCGAATCCGATCTGTGTCACCTCTGACAAGATTATCCCTATCGACATAGCCCTGCAGTACAACAACGGCTATTCCGAGAAGATATACTCGTATGTCAACAATATCAACACGATAGAGGGAGGAACGCATCTGCAGGGATTCAAGATGGGCCTCAGCCGCTCCCTGAAGCAGTATGCCGAGAAGAACAAGCTCCTCGACAAGTTCAAGGGCGACCTTGCTCCCGAGGATTTCAGGGAGGGACTCACGGCCGTGATATCCGTCAAGGTTGCCGAACCCCAGTTCGAAGGACAGACCAAGACCAAGCTCGGCAATCCCGAAGTCACCTCTGCCGTGTCCCAGGCGACTTCCGCGGCGATGCAGACCTATCTGGAGGAGCATCCCAAGGAGGCCAAGCTGATAATCGAGAAGATCGTCCTCGCCGCGACGGCGCGCAATGCCGCGCGCAAGGCACGCGAAATGGTGCAGCGCAAGGGATACATGAACGGCGGCGGTATGCCCGGCAAGCTCGCCGACTGTTCCGACAGGAATCCCGAGAACTGCGAGCTGTTCCTGGTCGAGGGTGATTCCGCGGGCGGAACGGCAAAGCAGGGACGCGACCGCAACACCCAGGCCATACTTCCGCTGAGGGGAAAGATACTCAACGTCGAGAAGGCTTCCGGCGACAGGGCTTTCGACTCCGAGGAGATACGCAACATCTACACCGCGCTCGGAGTGACCGTGGCCCAGGAGGACGAGACGGGCGAGAAGCACATGGACCTCAGCAAGCTGCGCTATCACAAGATCATAATAATGACCGATGCCGATGTCGACGGTTCGCACATAGCCTGCCTGATACTCACCTTCTTCTTCAGGTATATGTTCGACCTGATAAAGAACGGCTATGTATACCTCGCCACTCCTCCTCTCTACCTTGTGAAGAGAGGCAAGGAAGAGATATACTGCTGGACCGAGCAGCAGCGCGAAGAGGCTGCGCGCGCGCTCGGCAAGGGTTCCGACAAGGGATATACCGTGCAGAGGTACAAGGGTCTCGGAGAGATGTCCGACCAGCAGCTGTGGGAGACTACGATGAATCCGTCCAGGAGGCGCCTGCGCAAGATCACTATCGAGAATGCGGCCCAGGCGGAGAGGACTTTCTCCATGCTTATGGGCGACGACGTCCCGCCCCGCCGCAAGTTCATCGAAGAGAATGCGCATTATGCGAAGATAGACGCATAGTACAAGACTGAGATTAAAAAACCAAATATATATTATGGTAGATATATTCGAGAGAATCAAGAAGGATTCAGGCGGCCCGATAGGCCAGTATTTCAAGGAGGGTTACGGCTACTACATGTATCCCCGTCTCGAGGGAGAGCTCGGCCCCCACATGACTTTCAACGGAGTTCCCGTACTGAACTGGAGCCTCAACAACTACCTCGGCCTGGCAAACCACCCCGAGGTGCGGAAGGCCGACGCCGAGGCAGCCGCCAAGTGGGGTCTTGCCTATCCCATGGGCGCCCGCATGATGACCGGCCATACCCGCTACCACGAGCAGCTCGAGCAGATGTTCGCCAGGTTTGAGAAGAAGGAGGATGCCTTCCTCTACAATTTCGGCTACCAGGGCATAGTGTCGACTATCGACGCCCTTACGGCGCGCCACGACGTGATCGTGTACGACGCGGAGTGCCATGCCTGCCTGCTTGACGGCATACGCCTGCATGTCGGAGAGAAGTACAAGTACCGCCACAATAACATCGAGGACTGCGAGCATGTGCTTGCCAGGGCCTGCGAGGTGGCCGAGAAGAACGGCGGCGGAGTGCTGCTCATTACCGAAGGCGTGTTCGGAATGACCGGTGCCCTGGGCATACTCGACCAGATCGCCGCACTCAAGAAGAAGTACAGCTTCCGCATAATGATCGACGACGCGCACGGCTTCGGCCTGCTCGGAGAGCACGGAAGGGGTACCTCGGAACAGCTCGGATGCATGGACGACATCGACCTCTACATAGGCGCCTTCGCCAAGTCGATGGCCTCTATCGGAGGTTTCGTCGCCGGCCCCCACTATATCATCAACTACCTCCGTGCGAACATGCGTTCTCAGATGTACGCCAAGTCCCTGCCTCTGGCCCTCGTCATGGGCAATATCAAGAGGATGGAGATAATCGACTCTCCCGAGGGAGACGAGCTCAGGCGCAAGTGCCTCGAGATTACGCATGCTATCCAGAAGGGCTTCGTGGACGAAGGCTTCGACATCGGAGAGGCCCAGGCCTGCGTTACCCCGGTGCATATCCACGGCAGCGTCGGCCAGGCTACCAAAATGGTCAAGGATCTCAGGGAGAACTACAGGATATTCTGCTCGATAGTGATTTATCCCGTCATCCCCAAGGGTATGGTGATATTCCGTATCGTCTCTACGGCGGCGCATACCATGGACGATGTGAACTACACCCTGAACGCGTTCAAGGAGATAAAGGCCAAGCTCGACGCCGGAGCCTATGACGGAGACGATATCGCAGCGATGACCATAATGTAGGGATGAACAAGTCTCTGTTACGCAAGCTGTTTCCTCTGGGAATCGTATTCCTCGTCATCGTTTTCGCGATGCCGGGGAATTCGAAGTTTCCATACGACTACCGCAAGGGGCGCGAATGGAAATACGAGACACTCTTCGCCGAGTTCGACTTTCCGATCTACAAGACGGCCGAGCAGATGCGCGAAGAGCGGAACAGCATGTCGCAGACTGTCATACCTTATTATAAATATTCGGACGAGGCCGCCACGGAAGTGTTCTCTTCCGCTGCGGCCCTGCCTCTGGGGAGGGTTTCCGGTGCGACCCTGTCGAGCCTCAGGTCGGTGTACTCGACCGGTGTGATAGCGGACGAGAGCCGCAGGCAGCGCAACGATCCTGCCGGCGATTCCGAAGTCATCTATCTCCAGAAGGACAAGAGGGCGTACAAGATACCCAAGACGGAGGTCTACGGCCAGGCAGACGCCAAGGCCAAGGTCCTTGCCGACGTGCGGCCGCTGACCAGCCTGAACGTGGACTCCCTGTTCAGGGCGACGGGTCTCTATGACCTGATAGTGCCGAACGTCATATACGACGAACAGACGACTGAACTCGTGCACGAGGAGTCCTCCGAGGAGATTTCCCCCACCTCGGGCTATGTGACCGCAGGACAGCTGATAGTCAGCGAAGGGGAGCTCGTGACTGCCGACATAGAGCAGATGCTGGATTCCTACAAGGCCGAATATGAGCAGAACGTGGGCTATAGCGGCTCTCCGCTACTGTCGCTGCTGGGCAACATAATAGTTGCGGCCGCGCTTGTGGTGCTGCTGTATTTCATAATCTACTTCTGCTGTCCGGCGGTCTTCGCCGACACGAGGTACTATTATGTACTGACGCTCTTCACCCTGTCGTCAGCCGCCACGCTGCTGCTCTCGAGCTTCGCCGAGAACCTGCTGTTCTTCGTGCCTTATACTCTCTTCGCCATAATGTATCAGGCGTTCATGCCTCCGAAGGACATAGCGCCCATATACATAGTGTCGCTTTCCCCCCTGCTGATGTCTTCGCATTCGGGTCCGATGCTGTTCTTCATATTTGCAGTCAGCGGGCTTGTTATGATATTCATATTCAAGTATTTCCAGCAGGGTTGGAAACAGTTCATAGCCTCTGTCCTGAATTTTGCCATGGTGGCCGCGATGTATCTCGGCTTCCTCGCGTCCGGACTTATCCCTTCCGGGGACTGGGGCTCCGTCCTTGGGCTTCTGGTGGGCTCGGTATTCACGGTCGCCGGCTATCCGCTGGTATATCTGTTCGAGCGCATATTCAACATGGTCTCCAATTCGAGGCTGCTCGAACTGTGCGACACCTCCAACCCTCTGATACGGACACTCGAACAGAAGGCGCCCGGCACTTTCCAGCATTCGCTGCAGGTGATGAACATGGCCGACGCGGTCGCGCGTTCGGTGGGAGTCAATCCCGACCTCGTGCGCGCCGGTGCCCTGTACCATGATATCGGCAAGATGCTCAACCCGCTCTGTTTCATCGAGAACGAGTTCGTCGTAAAGGACGGGGCGCACTACCATGACGGCCTTACGCCGCAGCAGAGCGCCCACGACATACTCCGCCATGTTCCCGACGGAGTGGAGATTGCACAGAAGCACCGCCTGCCCAAGGTGATAATAGACTTCATATCCAGCCATCACGGAACCACCGTGGTAAGGTATTTCTATGAGAAGTTCCTTACCGGTGGAGGCGACCCCGCGCAGATAGGGGATTTCCGTTACGACGGCCGCAAGCCGCGCGACAAGGCCCAGATAGTGCTGATGCTCTGCGACAGCGTCGAGGCGGCGTCGCGTACGCTCAAGGGGAATAGCGAAAAGATATATTCCGATTTCGTGGAAAGCATCGTCGACGGCAAGATGTCGGAAGGACAGTTCGACGATGCCGACATCACTATCCGCGAGCTCAACGCCGCGAAGCAGACGCTCAAGGAATACCTTGCGCAGCTCAACCACGAACGTATCGTCTATCCAAAGAAAAAATCGAATAATAAATAGTTATGAAAGTATCACAGAACAGGCTCGACGATCTCAACCTCGAGCTCACAATCGAAGTAGAAGCTGCAGATTATGCAGAGACCGAAAAGAAAAGGCTTGCCGAGCGCAGGCGTAACGCCGATTTCAAGGGATTCCGCAAAGGTATGGTTCCCGCTTCCCTGATCAAGAAGGTCTACGGGGAGCAGTGCCTTGCAGAAGCCGTCAACAAAGTGGTTTCGGATGCGCTCGAGGCCCATATCACCGAGAACAAGCTCCATATTCTCGGCGAGCCCCTCTCTTCGGAGAAGCAGCCCGAACTGGAATGGACCGACGGAAACACCTTTACCTTCGTGTTCGACCTGGGACTGTCTCCCGAGATATCGCTCGAACTGGGCAAGGACGACACCGTCCCCTCGTACACCGTGAGCGTCGCCGCCAAGGACAAGGGCACCATGGTCGAGAACCTCAAGAAGTTCTATGAGGAGAAGAAGGAGGAGAAATCGGACGAGGATATAGACAAGGAGGCCTCGGAGCGCCTCGAGAGCCAGTACAAGAACGAGGCCGAGTGGAGGCTGAGCAAGGACATACGCGACTATGTCGTGGCCAAGGCCGCACTTTCCCTTCCCGAGGAGTTCCTCAAGAGGTGGCTGCTCGCCGTCAACAAGGACAAGCTCAGCAAGGAGGATATCGACAAGGAGTTCGACGGATTCGCCGCCGATTTCAAGTGGCAGCTCGTAAGGGGCTACCTTATGCAGAAGTACGGCTTCAAGGTCGACGAGAAGGATCTCCGCGAGGCTGCCGAGGCCTATGTGACCTACCAGTATGCGATGTACGGCATAGGCAATGTGCCCAAGGAGATGATCCAGGAGGCCGTTGTCAATGTCCTTCACGACCAGAGGCAGGCCGAGAGGATAGTCGAGCAGGTCGAGGAGCAGAAGGTCCTGTCCAAGCTTAAGGAAGAGCTTACGCTGAAGCCTACGAAGATAACTTCAACCAAATTCCGCGAGCTCAAGTAAGACCGGCGCAGCACCGTCGCGTTGTTACAATTATTTTTCCCTGCGCTACATCTTGCCGACGCGCAACTTGTATCACACGCAAAAATATATGTTTCGCGACAATTGCGCGTTTAATCGGACAAGGCATATCTTTGCATCGGATGGTTAAATTGGTTAAATTATTTGTTGTTCTCGCCTTCCTGTCAACCGTAGCTTACGGCCAGGAGGGCGGGAAGTTTATTACCTTCAACACATCCGAACACGACTTCGGCACGCTCGAGGAGTTCAGCCCTCCGCTTTCCTATACTTTCAGGTTCCTGAACGCCTCCGACTCGGCCGTAGAGCTTGCCGCTCCGGTCCTGAGCTGCAGCTGTCTCACCGCGCATCTTTCCCCCCGCAGGGTGGAGCCCGGACAGACGGGCGAGGTCGAAGTGGTCTTCAGTCCGTCGGGTGCCGCGTTCAGGACCTACAGGACTGTAGACATATACTCCAAGTCGGGAGAACACCTGCAGACCCTGACCGTAAGCGCGTATGTCGAGCCTTCCGATTCAGGCATCTCTGACCGCTATCCCGTCATTCTCTCCGATGCCGTACGGGCTTCCCGTACCGATGTGCCTTTCGGCTATGTCTACTGGGGAGAGTCCGCGATGCAGACGGTGCGTATAGCCAATACCTCGGACAAGCCTGTTTTTTTACGCGCGCGCGTGTCGGGACCCTCTTCCTCCACACTGAAAGTCTCCTGCCCGGGTAGCCTTGCTCCCGGTACGGAAGATATGATAAGCCTGGAATACAGGATGCCGGCCTTGCCGCGCGACTACTCCAGTGCCGCCGACACGGTGCGCCTGGAAATTGCCGGCGAAGCCTCCCGCCAGGATATAGTCACGAGCTACATACTTATGGGCAGGCTTCCTGCCTCGGCCCCGGGCGGCAGTCCTTCCATGCGGACCTATCCGTCGGAGGCCGAGCTGTCGAAGGCGCTACTGTCCGGGAAGTACTCGGGCAGCGTGGAACTTTCCAACGACGGGCCGGGACGGCTCGAGATATTTGCCGTCAAGGGAGATGCCGAAACCAACCTCCGTTCCGGAACCATAGTCGAGCCGGGAGACTCGTTCAAGGTCAAGGCACGCTCCGACAAGCCGTCCTTCCGCCTGGAACTTTTCACCAACGATCCTGTCAGACCATATAAGGAACTGATATTCAAATACTGATAACCGTAAATCTTAAAAATCTTATGAACAGTCAACTTAAGCTTGCGGCCTTGGCCGCACTGGCTCTGGCCGCATCCTCGTGCGCACAGAGCTACGAGTACCCTTACCAGAACCCTAAGCTTCCTATCGAGGAGAGGGTCGAGAACCTGATGTCGCTGCTGACTCCCGAGGAGAAGGTGGGACTGCTGATGAACAAGAACATCTCTATCGACAGGCTGGGGATCCCTTCCTACAACTGGTGGAGCGAGGCCTGCCACGGCGTGCGCCAGGACGGCTATACCGTCTATCCCCAGTACATAGGAATGGCGGCGAGCTTCAACCCTGAGCAGGTGTACGAGATCTTCTCGACCGTGTCGGACGAGGCCCGCGCCAACTGGAACCGCTCTCAGCGCGAGTTCAACGTGGACTTCGGTGCGAGGTACTATCCGGGGAACCCGGAGCTTTCGTTCTGGTGCCCCAACGTGAACATAGTGCGCGACCCGAGGTGGGGAAGGGGCCAGGAGACCCCTGGCGAGGATCCGTACCTTTCATCCGTAATGGGCATCCAGACGGTGCTGGGAATGCAGGGCGACGACGACAGGTATTACAAGACTCACGCCTGCGCGAAGCACTACGCCGTACACAGCGGTCCCGAGCCTCTGCGTCACCGCTTCGACGTGAGCGTGTCGCAGCGCGACCTGTGGGAGACCTACCTTCCGGCGTTCAAGGCGCTCGTGACGGAGGCGGACGTGCGAGAGGTGATGTGCGCGTACCACAGGTACGAGGGCGTTCCCTGCTGCACCAACGACAGGCTCCTCGTGGACATCCTGCGCGACAAGTGGGGATATGACGGAATCGTTGTGACCGACTGCGACGCGATCAGCAACTTCTACAACAAGGGTCAGCACGAGACCCATCCCGATGCGGAGCACGCATCGGTGGCGGCTGTTCTCCACGGGACTGACCTTGAGTGCGGAATCAGCTTCATTTCGCTCAAGGACGCCCTCAAGGACGGCATGATCAAGGAGTCGGACCTCGACGGACATGTGCGCAGGGTACTCACGGGCCGCTTCGAGCTCGGAATGTTCGACCCTGCAGAAGACCTTCCCTGGGCTGACCTTGGACCCGAGGTGATCAGCAGCGAGGAGCACGACCAGCTGGCGATCCAGAGCGCGCGTGAGTCTATGGTGCTGCTCAAGAACGAGGGCGGCGTGCTGCCCCTTTCAAAGAGTGTCAAGAAGATAGCCGTGGTAGGCCCCAACGCCGACAATGCCGAGATGCTTAACGGCAACTACGGCGGAACCCCCACTGCGGAGCACACCCGCACGATCCTCGAAGGCATCAGGCGTGCGGTTCCCGACGCGGAGATCGTCTACAGCCAGGCCTGCGAGATCGAGGATGAGTACAACACTACGAACTTCCTGCCTCTGTTCAACGACGGCAAGGGAATGTACGCGCAGTTCTACGGCGGCCGCAGCCTGAGCGGCGATCCTGTCGTGGAGAGATACTATAACGAGGAGATCAATTTCAGCACCTTCGGAGCGTACGGCTTCGCGGAGGATGTCGATGCGGAGGACGTGGCGGTAAGGCTAAGCGCCAGCTACACCCCCGACTATACCGGGAAGATCAGCTACAGCATCAGCTCTGACAACGGCTACGTGCTCAAGGTCAACGGCCGCGTAGTGGAGAGGAGCACCGGCAGCCGCAGGGCACCCAGGTGGGGCGTACCCGACTACAAGACCTTCGACGTACAGGCTGGCAAGCCCTGCGAGATCGAGGTGGAGTATGTAAGGGGCGACGGGAACTTCGCGATGCTTTCGGCACAGTTCTGCCGCCGCGAACTTGCTGACTTCACCGAGCTCGCAGAGTCCGTTAAGGATGCCGATGCTATCATCGTGGTAGGCGGAATCACTGCCCGCCAGGAAGGCGAGGGCGGCGACAGGCCCGACATCGAGCTGCCGAGCGTACAGCAGAGGCTCGTGCGTGCGATGCATGCGACAGGACGTCCCGTCGTACTCGTAAGCTGCTCGGGATCCGCGATGGCTCTCGGTTCAGTCGAGGACCAGTACGACGCTCTTATCCAGGCGTGGTACGGCGGCCAGGGCGGTGCGTATGCCCTTGCCGACATCATCTTCGGCGACTACAACCCCTCCGGCAAGCTGCCCGTGACGTTCTATGCGTCTACCGACCAGCTTCCGGACTTCCAGGACTACGACATGGAGGGCCGCACCTACAGGTATTTCGAGGGCACTCCGCTGTATCCGTTCGGCTACGGCCTGAGCTACACGACCTACACCTACGGACAGGGCTCTCTCTCCAGCAGCTCCATCAAGGCAGGCGAGGGCGTTGACGTGACCGTTCCCGTGACCAACAGCGGCAGCGTTGATGGCGACGAGGTCGTGCAGGTTTACGTGAAGAGCCTCGACAATCCCGAAGCTCCCATCAAGTCGCTCAAGGGCTTCAAGAAGGTTCCCGTGAAGGCCGGAAAGACCGTGAACGTCACGATAACCCTCGAGCCTGAGTCGTTCGAGTACTACGACGAGAAGGTTGACGGACTCTCGATCTTCCCCGGAAAGTACCAGATCCTCTACGGATCGTCATCTGCCGACAAGGATCTCCAGTCTCTCGATCTCGAGGTCATATAGGCATATGAAACCGACATCCATATTGACTTGTCCCCTCGTGCTGGCAGCTCTTCTGACGGGCTGCTCGGCACCCGTGGGTGACGAAATACCCCTCGTGTATTCCGAGGAGAATACCGGCGCGTCGTACGCCTTGGCGCAGGAATACCCCGCGTCGGGGCTCGAGACTCCCGTAATGGAACTTCCCGATCCCCTTGCCTGGGCTTCCGGGAAGGGAAGGGTGAAGGATTTCAACCAGTGGGAGAGGAGGCGCAACGAGATTTTCTCCCAGATCCAATTCTACGAGACAGGTACGAAGCCTGTAGTGGACAGGTCTGCGGTGAACGCGCGCATGAGTGGAGACACGCTGTATGTAGATGTCACCGTGGGCGGCGAGACGCTCAGCCTTTCTTCGCGCATATTCTATCCTGACGGCGACGGCCCCTTCCCTCTGATGATAGGGACGAGCCGCATGTCTCTGCCTCGCGAGATATTCGACGAGAGACCGATAGCCCTAATGGATTACAACGAGCGCCAGGTCGTCAACTACGGACAGTGGGGACCGCGCGATTCGCGCGGAAGCTATGCCTTCGACAGGCTCTATCCCGAGCTTGTCGACAACGGAGCGTATGTCGACTGGGCGTGGGGTCTGAGCCGTATCATAGACGGACTCCAGATACTCGGTCCGGAGGTCACCAGGATAGATGTCTCACATATCGGTGTGACGGGATGCTCCTATGCGGGCAAGATGGCCCTCTTCTGCGGAGCCTTCGACGAGAGGATAGCCCTTACGATCGCGCAGGAGCCGGGCGGCGGCGGTGCCGCGGCCTGGAGGGTGTCGCACAACATAGAAGAGGAGTGCGAGACTCTCGAGCGTACGGACTACAACTGGTTCAAGGAAAGCCTCAGGGAGAACTTCTCCGGCGACAGGGTCTATAACCTGCCCTACGACAGGCATGCCCTGTGCGCCATGGTATGCCCGAGAGCCCTGCTGATACTCGGCAACACCGACTATCCCTGGCTCGCGGACGAGGCGGGATATGTCTCTGCCGTAGCCGCACGCAAGGTATGGGAGGAGTTCGGAATCGCCGACCGTATGGGATATTCGATAAACGGAGGTCATCCTCACTGCATGCTCCCCGAGTCGCAGTATCCAGAGGTCGAGGCTTTCATCGACCGCTTCCTGCTCGGAAAGACCGATGTGTCCACGACCGTGCTCAAGGCCGGGAAGTTCGAAGGCACGACCGACCTTGCGCGTTGGATAAAATATTGAAAGACCTTTCATAGTAAAGTGTAACCGCTTGTTTCAGGCACTCCGCTCCAGTGGCGGGGTGCTTTCTATTTTTCAGTATTATGACTATCTTTGTAACCGTATGGAAAAACACTCGTTAAACATCGCGGTGGCCGGAACCGGCTATGTCGGTCTGAGCCTCGCGACCCTGCTCGCCCAGCATCATAAGGTGACAGCAGTGGACATAGTCCCCGAGAAGGTGGACAAGATAAACCGCAGGATATCTCCTATCCAGGATGAATACATAGAGAAGTACCTTGCAGAGAAGCCGCTGGACCTGGTGGCGACCACCGATGCCAGGGCCGCATACGCCGCTGCGGACTATGTGATAATCGCGGCGCCTACGAACTACGACAGCAAGAAGGACTTCTTCGACACTTCCCATGTAGAGGATGTCATAGGCCTTGTGCTCGAGGCGAACCCTTCGGCGGTGATGGTCATAAAGTCTACGGTTCCTGTGGGCTATACCGCATCGGTGAGGGAGAAGTTCAGCCGGGACGGCGTGAAGCCCGACATAATCTTCGCCCCCGAGTTCCTCAGGGAGTCGAAGGCCCTGTACGACAACCTCTATCCTTCGAGGATAATAGTCGGATACGACAAGTCTTCTCCGAGGCTCGAGGAGGCCGCGCACGAGTTCGCCCTTCTGCTGCAGGAGGGAGCCCTCGAGGAGAATATCCCCGTGCTGCTCATGAACACCACCGAGGCAGAGGCGGTGAAGCTCTTCGCGAACACCTACCTCGCGCTCAGGGTGTCTTATTTCAACGAGCTCGACACCTATGCCGAACTCAAGGGACTCGACACCCGCTCGATAATCGAGGGCGTGTGCCTCGATCCCAGGATCGGCAACCACTACAACAACCCGTCGTTCGGCTACGGCGGATACTGCCTGCCCAAAGACACCAAGCAGCTGCTCGCCAACTATTCCGACGTGCCTGAGAACCTGATCCGCGCCATAGTCGAGAGCAACCGCACCCGCAAGGACTTCATCGCCGACAGGGTGCTCGAGAAGGCAGGATACTATAGCGCCAACAGCAGCTGGGACGAAAGCGAGGAGAAGAAGGTCACGGTGGGCGTGTACCGCCTGGTGATGAAGTCGAATTCCGACAACTTCCGACAGAGCTCGATACAGGGCGTGATGAAGAGGGTCAAGGCCAAGGGCGCCGAGGTAATAGTCTACGAGCCCACGCTCGAAGCCGGGACGACTTTCTTCGGCAGCGAGGTGGTCGGCAGCCTCGACGAGTTCAAGCGCCGCTCCGACTGCATAATAGCCAACCGTTTCGACGCCGAACTCTCCGACGTGGCGGACAAGGTATATACCAGGGATATTTTCAAGCGCGACTGACGCGCATGCAATAACAGTACGGATATGAAAGGAATAGTGCTCGCCGGAGGTTCCGGCACCAGACTTTATCCTATTACGAAAGGCATCTCCAAGCAGCTGATGCCAATCTACGACAAACCTATGGTCTACTATCCGATCAGCGTGCTGATGCTGGCCGGAATCAGGGACATACTGGTGATATCCACCCCCTACGACCTGCCCGGATTCAAGCGCCTGCTCGGAGACGGCTCGGACTACGGGGTCAACTTCAGCTATGCGGAGCAGCCATCTCCTGACGGACTCGCACAGGCCTTCACCATAGGTGCCGACTTCATCGGCGATGACAGCGTGTGCCTGGTGCTCGGCGACAACATCTTCCACGGCGCCGGCTTCACCGACATGCTCCACGAGGCCGTTCTTACGGCCGAGCGCGACGCCAAGGCCACGGTGTTCGGCTACAGGGTGAGCGATCCCGAAAGGTACGGAGTGGCCGAGTTCGACTCCGACGGCAACTGCCTCAGCATAGAGGAGAAACCGCAGAAGCCCAAGTCGAACTATGCCGTGGTCGGACTGTACTTCTATCCCAACAAGGTCGTCAACGTGGCACGGCATATCAAGCCTTCGGCGCGCGGCGAATATGAGATTACCACCGTCAACCAGAAGTTCCTCGCCGACGGAGAGCTGAAGGTCCAGACTCTCGGCCGCGGCTTCGCATGGCTCGACACGGGAACCCACGACTCGCTTGCCGAGGCATCCAACTATATAGAGACCATAGAAAAGCGCCAGGGACTCCAGATAGCCTGTCTCGAGGGTATTGCTTACACCAGGGGCTGGATAGACGAGGGCCGCCTGCGCGAACTTGCCGCCCCGATGCTCAAGAACGACTACGGGCAGTATCTGCTCAAGGTCATAGACTATTTCAAGGAAAGCGGCAAAGTGGATTTCGACTGATTCTGAACCGGTTCTGATATGGAAGTTATAAAGACTGGAATAGAAGGCGTGGTGATAATCGAGCCTCGGGTGTTCGAGGATCCCAGAGGCTATTTCTTCGAGAGCTATTCGCAGAAGGAGTTCGACTCCAAGGTGTGTCCTGCCGTGTTCGTGCAGGACAACGAGTCGTGCTCGTCGTACGGAGTGATGCGCGGACTGCATTTCCAGGCGCCGCCGTTCAGCCAGAGCAAGCTGGTGCGCTGCGTGCGCGGAAGGGTGCTGGACGTGGCCGTGGACATACGCCGCGGCAGTCCTACATACGGAAGGCATGTGGCCGTGGAGCTCAGCGCCGAGAACCACAGGCAGCTGTTCATCCCCCGCGGCTTCGCACACGGATTCTCGGTACTCAGCGAGACGGCGGTGTTCCAGTACAAGTGCGACAATCCCTACGCTCCCTCGTCCGAGGGCGGCATAAGCATACTGGACACGTCGCTGGGCATAGACTGGCAGATACCAGCCGGGAAGACCGTGTTGAGTGAAAAGGACGGACATCATCCGCTGTTTGCGGAGTTCGACAGTCCGTTCGACTATTCGGCAGACCTGTACCCCGAATGCAGATAGGCATATTCGAAACACCAAAAAAGATAGATAAGATGTCAAAGAGGACGATAGTGATAACCGGCGGCGCGGGCTTCATAGGCAGCCACGTGGTACGCCTTTTCGTCAACAAGTATCCCGACTACAGGATAATAAACCTTGACTGCCTGACCTACGCGGGGAACCTCGCGAACCTAAGCGATGTGGAGGACAGGCCGAACTACAGGTTCGTGAAGATGGATATCTGCGACTTCGATGCGTTCCTTGCCCTGATGCGCGAGGAGAATGTGGACGGGATAATCCACCTGGCGGCGGAGAGCCATGTTGACCGCTCGATAAAGGATCCGTTCACCTTCGCGAGGACGAACGTGCTCGGGACGCTGTCGCTGCTGCAGGCGGCGAGGCTCTACTGGGAGTCGCTGCCCGAGAAATACGAGGGCAAGAGGTTCTACCACATTTCCACGGACGAGGTGTACGGTGCATTGAAGATGGACCGCCCCGAGGGTGTTGAGCCTCCTTTCACGACCAGGGCCTCGTCGGGAAAGCATCATCTGGCCTACGGGAACGAATTCTTCACGGAGACCACAAAGTACAACCCCCACAGTCCGTACAGCGCCTCGAAGGCGTCGTCCGACCACTTCGTGCGAGCGTTCCACGACACCTACGGTATGCCTACGATAGTGACGAACTGCTCGAACAACTACGGTCCGTACCAGTTCCCCGAGAAGCTGATACCTCTGTTCATCAACAACATCCGTCACCGCAAGCCCCTTCCGGTGTACGGCAAGGGCGAGAACGTGCGCGACTGGCTGTATGTGGAGGACCATGCGAGGGCGATAGACCTGATATTCCATGAGGGGAAGGTCGCCGAGACCTACAACATCGGCGGGTTCAACGAGTGGAAGAACATAGACATAATAAAGGTGCTGATAAACACTGTCGACAGGCTCCTCGGCCGCAGGGAAGGGGAGGACATGGATCTCATCACCTATGTCACCGACCGTCCCGGGCACGACGCGAGGTATGCCATAGACTCGAGCAAGCTGCAGCGTGAGCTGGGCTGGGAGCCGAGCCTGCAGTTCGAGGAGGGCATAGAGAAGACGGTGAGGTGGTACCTCGACAATCAGGCCTGGATGGACAATGTCACGAGCGGTGACTACCAGAAGTACTACGAGCAGATGTACTCAGGCAGGTAGTTCCGGAGACGCTTATATTTATTGTCATGAAAAGATTTCTGTTGGCTTTCATGTCGGTGATCGCGTTTTCACTGACTTCTTGTGCCGCATGTTCCAGCAGCAGCGGCAGACAGCAGGCTGCGGCGGGGGCTTCTGACGAAGTCCCTGTCGTGTACTTCGTAAAGGATATCACTCCTGAGAACCTCGTGAGGATATACGAGTGCCTCGGACGCGAGGCGGAAGGCAAGGTGGCCGTGAAGCTCTCCACCGGCGAGCCCGGCGGACACAACTTCCTCGACCCCGCGCTTATCAAGGATCTCGTGCAGAAGGTCGACGGAACCATAGTCGAGTGCAACACGGCGTACGGCGGCCCCCGCTCCAGCACCGAGAGCCACCTCAAGGCTGCCGAGGACCACGGCTTCACGGCTATCGCCCCGGTGGTCATAATGGATGCAGAGGGTGAGGTGGAGCTTCCCGTCGAGAACGGGCGCCACCTCAAGCACGACATCGTGGGCAAGGACTTCCTGAACTACGACTTCGTGGTCGTCCTCTCCCATTTCAAGGGCCATACCATGGCCGGCTTCGGAGGTGCGGTGAAGAACATCTCTATCGGAATAGCCTCGTCCCACGGCAAGAACTATATCCATTCGGCAGGAAAGTCTACCACGAGTTTCGGCAATCCGAAGCAGGAGGACTTCCTCGAGTCCATGGCCGAGGCAGCGAAGGCCGTCGCCGATCACTGCGGTGACAATATACTCTATATCAGCGTGGCGAACAACCTGTCCGTAGACTGCGACTGCGACTCCTCTCCCGAGGATCCCCGTATGGGCGATATCGGCATCCTTGCGTCTCTGGACCCCGTGGCGCTAGACAAGGCCTGCACCGATCTCGTGCGCTCTTCGGAAGACC
The DNA here is from genome assembly GCA_001915575.1 of Bacteroides sp. CAG:1060_57_27. Lineage (GTDB taxonomy): Bacteria > Bacteroidota > Bacteroidia > Bacteroidales > UBA932 > Cryptobacteroides > Cryptobacteroides pullicola. The sequence goes on from MNQT01000011.1 coordinate 75,013, forward strand.
ACGGCAAGATACACCTGATAGAGCGTATCGATTCGCGTCAGGGCATGCATACGCTCAGGTACGCCGAGCAGATCGGTCTCGGAAGTCAGGAATACGAACTGGTAGATATCGACGCCCGATAGTCGTCCGGGTTATTGCAGTATTGTTTTTTTTGAAGTACATTTGTGAAAACGCGCTTTTATACCACATTGACACGCAAATACCAAATCTAATATCTACAGTATGAAAAAATCAATCTTCCTGCTTCCGGTAGCCCTCCTGGCGGCCGCCTGCGGCAAGACATCGGACAAGTCACTTGAGATCAACGATCTCGAGTATTTCGAGAGACCCGGGGTGAATGTCCTTGTCTACAGCAACCTGTTTTCCGGCGGGTTCAACGACGAGAAGAACTCCGGAATCGAGATCATCCACCACGGCGTGAGGACCGTCCAGGGCGGTGCGATCCGCCTGTCGAAGACTCCCGAACAGTGGGACCTCGTGCCTGCGACACCCTCGCGCACCGTCAACAGGGACAACAATTCAATCGAGGTGGCCCTCCGCTACGAGGACTATGACTTCGACTCCAGGGTCGTAGTGACCGGCGACGGCAAGACCTTCCATATCGACGTCTATCTCGACGAGCCCGTTCCGGATTCGCTTGCCGGCGATGCGGGATTCAACCTCGAATTCCTTCCTTCGCAGTACTGGAACAAGGCCTATATCATGGACGGCCGTCCCAACCGCTTCCCCCGCTATGCTGTCAGCGAGACTATCACCCGTCCCAACAGTGAGAAGCACAAGCAGTACAAGGGCTACAGGACCTATGACGACAGGGGTACCGGCCGTTTCGTCGATCCGCTTCCCATGGAGACGGGGCACACCATACTCATGGCACCGGACGATCCCGAGCGTATGATCAGGATCACCTCCGAGGATGTTCCCCTCGAGCTCTATGACGGACGCATCATAGCCCAGAACGGCTGGTTCGTGCTGCGCAGCGTCCTTCCCGAAGGCAAGACCGGCAAGGTCATCAGCTGGACTGTCGAGCCCAACGCGGTAGAGGGCTGGATCAGGGAACCCAACGTGGGCTTCTCGCAGGTGGGCTACATACCTTCGCAGCCCAAGGTTGCCGTGGTCGAACTTGACAAGAACGACAGGCCCGAGGCCCGAGCCTCCATATACAGGGTCAACGATGACGGCAGCACCTCCAAGGTTTATACCGGCAAGGTGGTCGAGTGGGGCCCCTACTACAAGTACAACTATGTGAAGTTCGACTTCTCAGACGTGACCGAGCCCGGAGTATACTTCATCGAGTACGGCGACGTGCGGACGAACAACTTCATCATCGACAACAGCGTCTACGACAAGATCACCGATGCCACCAGCGACGTGTGGATCCCTATCCACATGAACCACATGTATGTCAACGAGGCATACCGCGTATGGCACGGCGAGCCTTTCAAGGAGGGATATCTCCAGGCTCCGCCCAGCACCGACCATTTCGATCTGCACTGGCAGGGTCCTACCACCGATACCAAGTACAAGGCTCTGGAACTCATCCCCGGCCTTAACGTGGGCGGATACTTCGATGCCGGCGACTTCGACATCGAGACAGGTTCCAATATCGGCGTGGTGCAGAACTTCGTGACCGCATGGGAGCTCTTCAGGCCCGAGCGGGACATGACTTTCGTCAGCGAGGAGCAGAGGTACGTAGACCTCCATCGTCCCGACGGAGTTCCCGATATCCTGCAGTATATCGAGCACGGAACCCTCAACCTCGTAGCCCAGGCCGAGCAGATAGGACACATGGCCCAGACCCTGTCCAATTCCGTGCTTGACAACTACCATCACCTCGGAGACGCCGCGTCGCTCACCGACGGCCGCCATTACGATCCCCGCCTCGGCCGCTACGAGGTGTCTGCCGACGGCACTCGCAGCGGTACTCCGGACGACATGTGGGCTTTCACCAGCCGCAATCCCGACCTCGACCTCAGGGCCGCCACGATGTTCGCTGCGGCGAGCCGTGCGCTCGAGGGATATAACGACGACCTTTCGGCAAGGGCGCTCAAGCAGTCCAAGAGGCTGCTCAAGGAAGCCAACGAACTGATTGCCGCGCGTTCTGGACAGGAGAGCCGCAGGGGCGGCGGCGATGTCGCCACCAATCTCCAGCTCTACGTGTCTACCGGAGAGCAGCAGTATCTCGACAGGTTCGAGACCGAGATATGGGAGATGCTCGACCGCAACGTCAACTTCGGTATCTCCACCGCCCTCGACGCCGTTCCCTACATGGACGAGGCATACAAGGAGAAGCTCCGTCCCTATGTCGAGAAGTACAACGAGTACATACTCAGCCTCGAGGAGGACAATCCCTACGGCGTTCCCATCGGTCTCGGCAACTGGGCTGGCAGCGGCAACGTGGTTTCATTCGGCACCACCGTATGCTTCGCCAGCAAGTACTATCCCGATATAGTATCGCCCGAGCATGCCTACAAGGCGACCAACTACCTGTTCGGCTGCCATCCTTATCACAACTACTCGCTCGTGGCCACCGTCGGTGCGACCCGTCCGAAGGCTGTCTTCTACGGCAACAACCGTGCAGACTTCTCCTTCATTCCCGGCAATGTGGCTCCGGGCCTGCTGTTCAGGCATCCCGACCACTTCGAGAACTACGACGACTGGCCGTTCCTCTGGGGACAGAACGAGGGTACCATCGGAGGCAATACCGCATACCTGATTTTCGGACATGCATTCAAGGATATGGTATCCAACGAAATCTAATCCGCAGTGACGCTTTTCTGCCGGAGCATCTTCGTGATGTTCCGGTTTTTTTATTAAATTAGCGACTGACTTAACCACATATGGATATGACGATTATCAGAACAATGACTATTGCGGCGGCGCTTGCCGTGTGCGCACCCGCCGTGCAGGTCCGTGCCGATGCCGCCGTCGGACCCGAGTCCTTTCCCGTAAGCTCGGTAAGGATTACCGGAGGGGATTTCAGGCACGCCCAGGACATGGACATCCGCTATCTGCTCGCTATCGATCCCGACCGCCTGCTGGCTCCCTATCTCAAGGGTGCCGGACTTGAACCCAAGGCCGAGAACTATCCCAACTGGGAGAATACCGGCCTTGACGGCCACATAGGCGGCCACTATCTGTCGGCACTGTCGTATATGTACGCCTCTACGGGCAACGACGAGATAAAAGACAGGCTGGACTATATGGTATCGCAGCTCAAGGAATGCGCCGAGGCTTCCGGAAACGGATATGTGGCCGGCGTCCTCAACGGCCCCCGGATATGGGACGAGATACGCAGGGGAGACATACGCGCCGAGCCTTTCGGACTCAACGGGGGCTGGGTTCCGTTATACAACATACACAAGACCTACGCCGGACTCAGGGATGCTTACCTCGTGGCAGGCAATGAAGATGCCCGTGAACTGTTCCTCGGGCTCGTGGACTGGATGGCCGACCTTACTGCCGGCCTTTCCGACGAACAGCTCCAGGACATGCTGCGCAGCGAGCACGGCGGCCTTGCCGAGGTGTTTGCGGATGCAGCGGCAATGACTTCCGATCCCTCATATCTTGAACTTGCGCACCGCTTCACGCATCGGGCTGTGCTCGAGCCTCTGCTGCGCGGCGAGGACCGCCTTACGGGCATGCATGCCAATACCCAGATTCCCAAGGTGATAGGAATCAAGCGCATCGCCGACCTCGAGGGGAACGGCGACTGGGACGAGGCGGCGCGTTTCTTCTGGACTACAGTCGTGGACCACAGGTCCGTAAGCATAGGAGGCAACAGCGTCCGCGAGCATTTCCACCCTGCCGACGACTTCTCGAGCATGCTCACCAGCGAGCAGGGCCCCGAGACCTGCAACACATATAACATGCTGCGTCTGACGAAACTCCTCTACGAGAGCAGTCCCGAGTCATCGTATATCGATTATTACGAGCGTGCCATGTACAACCATATCCTTTCCACCATAGATCCGGTGCAGGGAGGCTTCGTGTACTTCACGCCCATGCGTTCCGGCCATTACCGCGTGTATTCGCAGCCTCAGACAAGTTTCTGGTGCTGCGTGGGCTCTGGAATGGAGAACCATGCCCGCTACGGCGAGATGATTTATGCCCACAGGGACGAGGGCGAACTGATAGTCAACCTCTTCATCCCCTCTACCCTCGAATGGGGCGATGTCCGCGTAGAGCAGAAGACAGCGTTCCCCGATACTGACTTCACCACGCTGTGCTTCGCCGGCAGCAAGGCGCCGGAGCGTTTCAGGCTCAGCATAAGGGTTCCGGGATGGACAGAAGCATCCGAGGTGGAACTTGCCCTCAACGGCGAGCCGGTGGACGCGGAATATTCCTCCGACGGCTATCTGAGCATAGAGCGCAGGTGGAAACCTTCCGACGAGCTGACGGTCAGGCTGCCCATGCACCTTACGGCGCTCGGCCTTCCCGACGGCTCGTCCAACTATTCGTTCCTCTACGGCCCCGTGGTGCTCGGCTCCAGGCTCGGGAAGGAACGCCAGGACGGGCTCTTCGCGGACGAGAGCAGGGGAGGACATATCGCGGCAGGACCCAAGCTTCCGCTCCAGGACATGCCGGTAATAGTCGGCGACAAGGATTCGTTGCTCGGACATATCGAGCCTGTCGAGGGTTCGCCCCTTACCTTCACGCTCCACGGAGTGTATCCCGAAAAGTACGAGGGAATGACGCTCGAGCCGTTCTCTCGCATACATGAGAGCCGCTATATGGTCTACTGGCCTCTGCTTTCGGAACAGGAGTTTGAACAGCGTCAGGAAGAGCTGCGGGCTGCGGAGAAGGCTGCCGCGGAACTCGATGCGAGGACCTTCGATGTGGTAGTCTGCGGTGAGCAGCAGCCCGAGAGCGACCATTTCGTGAAAATGGAGTCGTCGCGTAGCGGCGACGAGGACGGGGTGCACTGGAGGATTCCCGCGAAGTGGTTCAGCTATGAGATGAAAGCCGGAGCCGGAGAGGCCTGCGCGGTGCGGGTCTCCTTCCGTCCAGTCGCTGACGGCGGTGCCGAGGTATATGTCGGCGGCATCCTGGCCGGCAGTTTCGGCACGGGCGATCCTGCCTCCGCTGCCGTCGTGGAGTTCCCCGTTCCCGACGGAGCTTTCTCGGGCGATACCGTAGAGGTGAAGGTATCCGCTTCCGGGGTCGGGGGCAGGGCTCCGAGGATATACGAAGTCAGGATAGTGAGACGATAACCATTAACTACAATGATAAAGCTGAACATGAAAGGAACTATGCTCGCGGCCGTCCTGCTGGCCGCATCGGCAGGCCTGGCGTCTGCCCAGAACCCGGCTATAAGCGCCGTCTATACGCCCGATCCCGCGCCTTACGTGCACGGCGACACGGTGTATCTCTTTACCGACCATGACGAAGACGATGCGACCTACTTCAAGATGAATGACTGGCTCGTATTCAGCACCCGCGACATGGTCAACTGGACCTATCACGGTGCACAGGTGTCTACCGAGACTTTCGAATGGGCCGCCCATGGAGACAGGGCCTGGGCGTCGCAGGCGATTGAGCATGACGGGAAATGGTACTGGTATCTGTGCTGCAACACAGCCGACGGCAAGGATGCACTGGCGGTAGCCGTGGCCGACGATCCCCAGGGCCCCTGGAGCGATGCGATAGGCGGCCCTCTCGCGGTCGGTTTCGGCTTCATCGACCCTACCGTATTTGTCGACGATGACGGGAAGGCCTATCTGTTCTGGGGCAACAAGGGCCTGTGGTACGGCGAGCTGAACGACGACATGGTGTCGTTCGTCGACGGTTACGAGGAAGTGCCTGGCTATCATGATCCCGAGGCCTTCGGAGAGCTGCAGCTCAAGATGAACTGGGCAGTGGGCCGCGACGAGTGGATGACCCAGTACGAGGAGGGCTCCTGGGTGTACAAGCGCGAGGGTACCTATTACCTTATCTACCCTGCGGGCGGAGTGCCCGAGTACATGGCCTACTCCACGGCTCCCAGCATCCACGGTCCCTGGACTTTCAGGGGAAGGATAATGGACGAGGCGGAGAACAGCTTCACCATCCACGGCGGCAACATCAATTTCAAGGGCCGCGACTACATGTTCTACCATAACGGCATGCTGCCCAACGGAGGCGGCTTCCGCCGTTCCACTTCGATAGAGGAGTTCAGTTTCAATCCCGACGGCAGCATCCCCTTCATTCCCTTCACCAGGGAGGGTGTCGAGCCCGTGGCCACCCTGAACCCTTACGAGACCGTACAGGCCGAGACCATGGCGTCGTCATGGGGCGTCAAGCTCGACAGGCTTGACGGCACAAGGCACTATGTGACCTCTATCCACAACGGCGACTGGATCAAGCTGCGCAACGTGGACTTCGGCGAGAACGAGCCGGTGCTGCTCTCCCTGGAGATACTGAACTTCCAGAATGAGGGCAAGATAGAGTTCTACCTCGACGAGATGTCTGGAAGACCGATAGTCAGCATGGACATAATCAACGACAACATGATGGTGAAGGCTCCCGTCACCCCCGGCGTCACCGGTGTGCATGACCTCTACATCCTTTTCCGCGGAGGCGACGAGGAACTCTTCGACCTCGACTGGTGGAAGTTCAACTACCACCTGAACATGCCTATCATACAGACCAAGTACACCGCCGACCCCGCACCGATGGTGCACAACGACACTATCTTCCTCTATACCTCGCATGACGACGACCTTGCCGAAGGCTTCGTGATGAAGGACTGGCTGCTCTACACTTCCACCGACATGGTGAACTGGGAGGACCACGGTGCGGTTGCGTCGCTCAAGAACTTCGAGTGGTTCGACGGCGACAACGGGGCCTGGGCCGCGTGCGTCGTGGAGCGCGACGGCAAGTTCTACATGTACTGCCCGATACACGGCCACGGCATAGGCGTGCTTGTGTCAGACTCTCCCTACGGGCCTTTCCACGACCCTCTCGGCAAGCCGCTGGTATGGCAGAGAGGACACTGGTACGACATCGATCCCAGCGTGTTCATCGACGACGACGGGCAGGCATACATGTACTGGGGCAACCCTTACGTGTATTATGTCAAGCTCAACGACGACATGATATCGTATAGCGGCGGAATCAATACGGTCGACTATAAGATAGACCACTATCAGGAGGGCCCCTGGTTCTACAAGCGCAACGGACACTACTATCTCGCGTTCGCCTCCACCTGCTGCCCCGAGGGCATAGGCTACGCCATGAGCGACAGCCCCACCGGCCCCTGGAAGTCTATGGGACACATAATGGACAGGACCTGGAGGACGCGCGGCAATCATCCCGGAATCATCGACTACAAGGGCAAGAGCTACATCTTCGGACAGAACTATGACCTTATGCACCTCGAGACCTTCGTGCACCACGAGAGGCGCAGCGTATCTGCGGCGGAGATGCACTACAATCCCGACGGCTCCATACAGAAGGTGCCCTACTGGCTCGACAACTTCCTCGAGCCCATAGAGGCGTTCGACCCCTACCGCCGTGTAGAGGCCGAGACCATGGCCTGGGGCTACGGACTCAAGACCAGGGCCGACGAGGGGCTCGGCATAATCATCAACAATGTCGACGAGGGCGAGTATCTGATGCTCCGCAAGGTCGACTTCGGTGCGGGAGCCTCGGGCTTCACTGCCAGTGTCTCCAACGCCGGAGAGAAGGCCGCCTATATCGAAGTAAGGCTCGATTCCGAGGACGGACCGCTGTGCGGCACGCTGGAAATCAAGCCTACCAAGGGATTCAAGACACTCTCCTGCAAGCTTAGGGAAGCCGCAGGAGAGCATGACCTGTATTTCGTGTTCCGCGGAGAGGCCGGAAAGGACCTCTTCGAATGGGACTGGTGGCAGATGAAATAGCCCTTATCTGAACAGCCTTTCGGCGGTGAGCTCGAGATAGTCCCTGCAGTTCATCCAGGTGTGCCCGCCGCCGGGGTTGTAGAATACATGTCCGACTTCCTCGGATGTGAGGAATGCGTCCAGTCCGCGCGATGCTTCGATAAGGAAGTCGTCGCTGCCGGTACCGAGGAAAAGCAGTTTGAGGTTTTCCTTTACCGTCGGGACAGGGTCGTATACTCCGCCGAGGAAGTTTGCCTTGTATTCGTCACCGAACAGGGCGGGGGCGTATGCGCATACCCAGTGGAACTTGTCGGTATTGCCCAGACCGCAGGCGAGGGCCTGGCGTCCTCCGAGCGAGAATCCCGCTATCGCGCGGCTGTCGGCATCGGTGAGCACGTTGTAGTTGGACTCGATGAAGGGAACGACTTCGTCCAGGATCTCCTTCGTGATGAGGTCGGTGTCCATGGTGTTCGCTCCTGAGGATACTCCGGCCTTTTCCATTTCGATGTAAGGGTTGGCATAGGGCATCACGACTATCATTCTCTCGGCGCGTCCCTGCGCGATCATGTTGTCGAGTATCACATTGGCCCTTCCGACCTTGAACCAGGTCTCGTAGGTGTCGGTCATGCCGTGTATCAGGTACAGTACGGGGAGCTTCTCGTCACCTGAGGGCTCGTATCCGGCAGGGGTATATACGCACATCGGGCGCTCTATGCCGCCGCAGGTCTCCGAATGGTAGAAGCGGTAGCTGACCTTGCCGTGGGGCACGTTCTGCACATCCTGCAGGGCTGGGGCGTCACCGCGTACGTCGGCAAGGCTGTACTTGAATCCCTCGTTTGGGAATATGAACATGTTGCAGGGGTCTGCGACCTTGGTCCCGTCTACCACGAACGCATAGGGGTATATGTCCGGCTGCTCGGGGCGCACGGTTACCGACCATACTCCTCCTTCGCCTTTCTGCATGGGCCTGGTTCCCTCGAACATCTGGCATTCGAGCTCCACCTTCGATGCGTCCCCGGCCTTGAAGCGGAAGGTCACGCTTCCGTCCGCATGGTATTCGGGTGAAACTACCGGGGCGGGGAAGAGCCTTGCCATTACCTCGGGCGTGAGTCTCTGTTCTCCCTCTCCCGTGCCTGCCGGTGTCTGGGCGGCGAGGCTGCCTGCTGCGAGGACGAGCCCCGCAAGAATCATTATGCTGTGTTTCATCTTATTCATCTTGTTGTAGTTTACATTTTATTTGAAAAGCAGTCTGAGCGACTTGTCGAGGAAGTATCTGGCATTCATCCATGTGTGTCCGAACTTGTCGTCGGTGAACACCTTGACGTTCTCTATGCCCTTGCTGTCGAGGAAGTCCATATAGTCCTTGGCGTCGGCGTAGAGGAAATCGTCCGTGCCCACTCCGAGCCAGAACAGGTTGACAAGTTCGTTTATGTCGGGGTCGTCGTAGGCCGGAAGGTCCATGGTGGTGAAGGAACTGTACGAACACAGCCACGAGAACTTGTCGAGGTTTCGCAGGCCGTTCGCGAGGGCCTGGTTGCCGCCGCGGGAGAAGCCTCCTATCGCACGGTGGTCCCTGTCGGCTATGGTCCTGTAGTTCTTCTCGACATAGGGCATCAGGTCGTCTATGAGGTCGGCGGAGAACATGTCGCCCCTGCCGCGCAGGTCGGTGCCCGCAGGATAGTATTTGGACGGGTTGCCGTAGGGGAGTACGACTATCATCTCCTCTGCCTGCCCGGCGGCGATGAGGTTGTCGAGTATGAAGTTGACCCTTCCCACCTTGAAATACACCTCCTCCGTGTCGGTGGTGCCGCTTATGAGGTAGAACACGGGATAGTTCTTTTCGGGATGCGAGTCATATCCGGCAGGCGTGTAGACTATGGCGTTCGCGAACAGCCCAAGAGTCTGCGACCAGTAGGTGACATAGTCCACGGCCCCGTGCGGGACGTCCTGCGCCGAGTGTATCAGCGGGGTGTCGCCGCGGATGTCGAGTATGCTGTTCTTGAAGCCCTCGTTCGGGAACCAGTCCGGGTTGAGGGGGTCCATGACGCTCACGCCGTCCACTATGAAGCAGTACGGGTACATGTCGGGCTCGGCCGGGCCGAGGGTGACTGTCCATACGCCGTCCCCGCCGCGGTGCATGTCGTGGCGCCCTGCGAACTGGACATCCACCTTGACGTCGGAGGCGTTGTCGTTACGGTAGTTGAACGTGACCGTTCCGTCGGGGTTGACCACCGTCGATTTCAACGGTGCGGCGCCTCGGGCTCCCTGCGCGGAGCACGTCAGCACCGAAGCCGCCATAGCCAGGGCCGTGACGGCAGATTTCAGGTAATTTGACATAACTTATAGAAAACTTGGTTATATTTATGCATCAAAAAATCAAACCGCATTATGACACGCAATGACGTCTTCCGCCTCGCGGCCGCGCTGCTCGCGATTTCATTAACGGCATCGTCCGGAGCCTCACTCTGCAGCGCCCAGGACGACTCTCCCGAAGGAAACTACAGGGAGAAAGTGGTCTATTCCGGACCGGATGTGATATTCCGCCAGATAGACGAGCATACCTGGGAGGGCAACGGGCACCTCTGCTACAACGAATCCATCTACATTGTGGAGGGCAGCGAAAGGGCCCTGCTCATCGATGCCGGCACCAAGATAGCAAATCTTGACGAGATTGTGGCCGGAATCACCGAAAAACCTGTGACTCTCGTGGCTACCCATGTGCACCCCGACCACACCGGTTCGGCAGTGAACCTCTTCGACGAGATATGGATCAACGCCGCGGACATGGTCAACGTGGAGTCTATCATGAAGGACTACCCGGGCAGGATAAGGTATCTCTCCGACGGACAGGTGTTCGACCTCGGCGACAGGGAGATAGAGGTCATCTTCACCCCCGGACACACGCCCGGCTCCACGACATTCTTCGACAGGAAGGCCGGCTACGGCTTCAGCGGAGACGCGTTCGGCTCTACCAACCTGCTGCTCTCGACCAACTTCTCGACACTCATTTGCACGACCTCGCGCATAGCGGAGTATATGGAGAAGTACGGAATCACCATGCTCTATCCCGGCCATTACCACGGCGACAATCCCGAGACCCTGCAGAGGGTCAGGGACCTTAACCGCATGGCGCGCGAGGTGCTTTCAGGCGAGCGCGAGGGGAAATACGAGGAAGGCATGCTGGGACTCAACGCCGCGGTGACCGACTTCGGCGTGACCATACGCTACAACTACCCGGGCGGCGTGAAGTAGGCCGCATTGAACTGACAGGAAAGCTCCGGATACGGAAAGAGGAGATTCATCGGAACTGGTAAAAGTTCCTCCGGATCTCCTCTTTCCGTGTCAGTGACCTGCCTTGGCCTTGCGGCGGGCGGGATGCCGCTATCTTGAGCCGAGCTCCTTGCTGAAGGCGTATACTGCGGCCTTGTCGTCGCCTATGCACTTGAGGGCGTCGAGTATACCGGCGGCCGTAGCCTCCTCCTCGACCTGCTCGCTTACGAACCACTGGAGAAAGCCTGCCGTCGCGAAGTCCTTCTCGTCTGAGGCGAGGCAGCAGAGAGAGTGTATCATCGCGGTGACCTTCTTCTCGTGCTCGAGGGTCTGGGCATACATCTCCGTGACGCCGTTCCAGCTTGTGGGAACTTCGGCTATGGGCTTCAGCTCTACCTTTGCCATCTGGCTGCCCATATAGTCTACGAACTTGAAGGCGTGCTCCATTTCTTCGTCATACTGCTTGCGGAACCAGTGCGCCACTCCTGAGAGTCCCTTGTCCGCCGCGTCGAGCGACATCGCGAGATAGAGGTATGCCGACCACATCTCGGCGTTTATCTGCGCGTTCAGCGCATCCTGCATTTTCTTGCTTATCATCGTGTATGTGATTTTAGTTGTTAAAGAGCGAGCCCTACTCCTCGGGGGAGAACTGGTCCTTGCCCACGGAGCAGAGGGGACATACGAAATCTTCGGGAAGATCTTCCCATGCCGTTCCGGGAGCTATGCCTCCCTCCGGATATCCTGCCTGCGGATCATATTCCCATCCGCATACGTCGCATCTGTACTTCATAATTTAGAATAATTTTAATTAAGTGTTACAAATGTATCAAATTCCATGGATAAAACCAAGCGTCGCGTGAATTTACAGCAATATTTTTGAATATTGCCGGAAATTTACTTGCTTTGTGAAGGAGAAGCCGTATGGAGAAGGGAAAGGAAAAACAGGATGTAAATGCAGGTATACCGGCTGCAATCTGCGACCGGTTGCCTGAAACCATTGACATACAACGGATGATTCGGGAAATCAGAGGCCGGCAAGTCATGATCGACAGGGATTTGGCTCAGTTGTATGGTGTGGAAACCAAACGTCTCAATGAGCAGGTGAAGCGCAATATTGAACGATTCCCTGATGATTTCATGTTTCAACTCGGCAGAGGGGATGTTGAAATCTTGAAGTCGCAAAATGCGACCTCAAGTTGGGGTGGGGATAGAAGATTGCCCTATGCTTTCACGGAGCAAGGTATCGCCATGCTTAGCTCTGTCTTGAAATCACAAACTGCAGTAGATGTGAATATCCGCATCATGCGGGCCTTTGTGTCAATGCGGCGTTTCATTGCTACCAATGCCCGACTGTTCCAACGGCTCGAAACAATAGAATATCACCAACTGGAAATGAAGCAGCATCAGGAGGCGGCGGACAGGCGCATTGAAGAAGTCTTCAAGCGGCTGGATGCGAACACTCCACCCATACAGGGTATATTCTATGACGGGCAAGTGTTTGACGCTTACCGTTTCGTGGCCGATCTGATGCGAAAGGCCAGACATTCGATTGTTCTTATTGACAACTATGTGGATGACACCGTACTCGCGTTGCTTGACAAAAGGGAAAGAGGAGTGACGGCAACTATCTATACGCAACATATCAGCGACCGGCTCCGCTTGGATGTTGACCGTCATAACGCCCAATATCCGCCCGTTGAAATAAAGCAATTCAACAGAGCACACGACCGCTTCTTGCTTGTTGACGACGAAGTGTATCATATAGGAGCCTCTATTAAAGATTTAGGGAAAAAGTGGTTCGGTTTCACCTTGATGCATGACATTGCGGCGGCTGAACTTATCAGAAAGATTGAATGATAATAAAAATTTATCGGAGAAATGAGTTTCATCGGCAACATACTCTGGATAATATTGGGCGGCTTCCTGCTTTTCCTGATGTATTTCTTCGGCGGGCTGCTGCTCTGCTGCACGGTAGTCGGCATCCCCTTCGGCTTCCAGCTTATCAAGATAGCCGTCCTTGCTCTCTGCCCTTTCGGCAGGGATGTCGAGATGCTGCGGAATTCCGGCTGCCTTTCGCTGGTATTCAACATCCTCTGGGTGGTTTTCGGCTGGTGGGAGATAGCCCTTGTGCATCTGGTGCTGGCCTTCTTATGTGCAGTCACGATAATCGGCATCCCGTTCGCCAAGGCGCATTTCCGCCTTATGAAGATGAGTTTCATGCCTTTCGGCACTAACGCGGTCGCCTGAACATGCTCGCACAGGTATGGCTCAGCGCAGCGGGGCTTGCGGCTGCGACGATGCTCGGCTCTCTGATAGGCTTCGCCGTCAGGGAACTGCCGCATAAGTGGAACGATGCGGTGCTCGGTTTCTGCGCCGGGGTCATGCTGGCCGCCTCCACAGTGGGCCTGATAGTCCCTGCGGCGGAACAGGCGGGGCCGTCGTGGTGGCTCGTGCTCCTCGGTGTCGTCGCGGGCATGCTGTTCCTGAATGTACTGGACATGGTGACCCCGCACCTGCACAGGATTACCGGCCTCGACAGGGAGGAGCACCTGCACAACGCCTCGCTCAACCGCATACTGCTCTTCGTGCTCGCAATCGCGCTGCACAAGTTCCCCGAGGGCATCGCGAGCGGCGTGGGCTTCAACTCCGCAGATGTGTCCGACGCATGGACGGTGGTCGCAGGAATAGCCCTGCAGAACATTCCCGAAGGCATGGTGGTCATAGCCCCTCTGCTGCTTGCCGGGGTGAGCCGCATGCGCACCTTCATGATTTCGCTCGCCATAGCGATGCTGGAGGTCGCTGGGGTATGGACGGGCTATGCCTTGGGCGCCCTGAGCGAGAGGATGCTTCCCGTGATGCTCTCTTTCGCCGGAGGCGCGATGCTCTATGTGGTCAGCGACGAGATGATACCTGAGACCCATGCTCACGGCTACGAGAAGGCTGCGACCTACAGTCTCGTGCTCGGTTTCGTCGGGCTCGTGCTGCTGGAGCGGCTTTTCTGAGCTATCTGTACTGCAAAATTATAAGACAAGATCAGGATATATGGCAGAAAGACACATAATCGATATGGAGACCTGGCCGAGGCGCGGGCACTACCGCTATTTCGGGAACCTCGACGACCCGTATTTCGGCATCGCCGACGCAAGGCATGTCTCGCAGTTCTTCGGCGTACTCGATATGGTTTGATCTGTGACAGTCGTCATGATGATATGGAAAAGAATATAGCGGAAAGGATAAAGGTCGTCGTATTCGATGCGGACGACACGCTCTGGGCCAACCAGCCGTATTTCGATGAGGCGGAGGACAGTTACTCCAGCCTGCTTTCGGACTACGGAGAGGCGGAATACATAAAAGGAGAGCTCTTCTCGACTGAGATGCGCAACATGGACGAGCTGGGTTTCGGGGCTACGGCGTTCACGCTGTCCATGATAGAGACGGCCCTGCGCATAGGCGGCGAGAGCCTGCCGGTATCGGCTGTCTCGGATATATACGCGATAGGGCGCTCGCTGCTCAGGATTCCGGCAACGCCGCTGGAAGGAATCGAGGAGACGCTGCAGAGGCTTGCCGGGTCACGCCGTTTCAGGCTCGTGGTCCTCACCAAGGGGAACCTGCTCGACCAGGAGCGCAAGCTGGAGCGTTCGGGGCTCGGCAGGTACTTCGACCATGTCGAGATAGTCTCGGATAAGAACGAAAAGGCTTATTCGGACTTCGTGGCCTTTCTTGGCATCGACGCCTCCGAGATGATAATGGTCGGAAATTCGTTCAAGTCGGACATCGCTCCCGTCTTGGCAATCGGCGGTTACGGCGCCTATATACCCTTCCACACCACATGGCAGCATGAAAGAGCCGAGGAATATTCTCATCCCCGGCTCATCAGGCTGGACAGCATCGTGCAGCTGTCCGGCATGCTCCTTCAGGCGACGATGCCGGAAAGTTCCGGAAAGGCGTCTATAATATAGTCGGGCCCTACGGAAGCGAGTCTTTCGCGGCTGTGGTTGCCGTAGCTGACTCCGCATACGCGGCAGGCGGCACCCTGACCCATCTGCAGGTCGAAGGTCGTGTCTCCGACGACTATGGTCTCGGAAGGGTCGAAATGCAGGGTCCCGAGTATCCTCAGCACCATTTCCGGCGAGGGTTTGGGCGCGCATCCGCTGCCTGCCGTGAGTATCAGTTCGAAGAACTGCCTGAGATTGAACGCATCGAGCAGCCCTCCGAGCGAGTCGGTGCCGCGCGAGGTGGCGATTGCCATACGCAGGCCGCGTCCCCTGAGGCTCTCCAGGGTCTCGTAGACTCCGGGAAACATCGTGATGTGCGGGGCTGCGACCTCGTTGAATAGGCTCCTGTATATCGCGGCAGCCCTGACTGCAGTCTGCCTGTCGAGCCCTCCGCCCTTTTCCAGGGAAAGCTCCAGCGGAAGCCCTATCGCGCCTACGATGTCTTCCCGCGGCGGGGCTGGCAGCCCCAGCCGGCGGAAAGTCTCCATTTCAGTATGGACGATACCTTCGCAGGTGTCTACGAGGGTTCCGTCGAAATCGAATATCAGGTTTTTCGTCATGGACTAGAATTTCAGCCGGATTTTCCGTCCGGAGTAGGTGACGCTGCGGGTGTCGCCGTCCACGCAGACATCTATCTGCCTGACGGCGGGCATGCCGTCATAGCCTCCTTCGGAGCGTCCTATGGTAAGGGTGCGGCTGTCGTCGTCCCATTCCAGGGGAATCCGCAGCTGCTCTCCGTCGAGGTAGTCCATGCTCGTGCCGTCGTCTTCATAGAGGGTGAACGACGCGTCCGCTCCGGGGTATACGAGAACCTTCAGGTATCCGCCGGTGTCTTCTCCGCTGTGCTGTATGTCGCGGCCCGTGGGGACTATGGAACCGGCCCTGACGAACACGGGTATGAAGCTGTCGTCTACCGCGACGCTCACGCTCCTGCCCCCGTCATGGTGCCTTCCTCCGTGCAGCTCATACCAGCCGGCCTCCCATTCCGGAAGGTAGCATTCCGCCTGCGTGGCTCCGGCCTCGGTGACAGGGCATACGAGGAATGCGTCTCCGAACATATATTCCGTCTTCTGCGCGAGAGCCTCGGCGTCGTCGGGGAAGTCGAACACGAGCGGCCTCATCATGGTACGCGACTCGAAGCTGACGCGCGAGGCTTCCGAGTAGATGTAGGGGAGCAGGCGGTAGCGCAGCCTGATGTTGTCCGTGACGACCTCGAGCGCATGCTCTCCGTACCTCCAGGGCTCGGTGTCGCTCATATAGCCGTGCACCCTCATCATCGGGAGGAACACTGACGCCTGTATCCAGCGCAGCATGGTCTCGATGTATTCCGGATTGTCGTACTGGTCACGGGGACGGAAGAATCCGCCGGCGTCGTAGGTCCACCACGCCTGGCCGGAGGCCATCATGCCGAGACCTGCGCTCAGCTGGTAGGCGAGTGTCTTGAAGTCGTGGCCGACATCGCCGGACCAGGTGGCGGTGCCGTAGCGCTGTATGCCCGGGAAGCCGCAGCGCGTGAAAATCAGCTGCCTGTGCGAGGGATCGTCCCTGCGCAGCCCCTCGTAGACGGTCTTGCTGACGAGCAGGGAGTAGGAGTTGCGCAGCAGCTCTCCAGGATATTTCCCGGCGTCTATGCGGCGTCCAGCAAGGTCGTCGTTCTCGGGCTCGGTGGCATCCTGCCACCAGCAGTCGATGCCGTAGGGCAGGAGACGCGAGCTGAAGTTGCGCCAGTATTCGTCAGATGCCGCAGGGTTGAAGAAATCGACCCAGTCGGTGCCGGGAATCAGGAATCCTTTCGAAGCCATTGACGAGCCGACTGTGCTGTTACGGTCTATTTTCGACCATACCGAGAGCATGAGCCTCATGTCCATGGAGTGCAGGCTGTCGGTCATCGCGCGCGGGTCGGGATAGTTCTTCCTGTCAAAGTCCATGGCGTTCCAGCCGAGTTCTCCCCAATACTGCCAGTCCTGGACTATCATGTCTATGGGAATCCCCCTCCTGCGGAACTCGGCCGCATTCTCGAGCAGTTCCGCCTGGTTGTGGTAGCGCTCGCGGCAGTGGATATAGCCCAGAGCCCATTCCGGAATCATCGGCACCTCGCCGGTGAGCTGCCTGTATGAGGCCGTGACCTCGTCGGCGTTCCCTACGAATACGGTGTAGTCCACGCATTCCGCCACCGGCGATGACAATACGGTGCTCCCGTCAACCCTGCGCCAGCCGAGAACGGGGACGTCGCTGCGTTCGAGCTCGGCGCTCACCCTATGCGTGCCTTTCTCAAGTTCCACTATCGCAGAGACGGTCGGAGGCAGCCAGAGGTTGCGTACGTCTATTATGTTCCTGCCGTCTATGCTGAGGTTGTGCCGCCTTGCCATTTTCTGGCCCACATCCAGCAGCAGCGCATAGCGTCCGCTCTCCTCTATCTCTATCTCGGCCTCGAAAAGGTTGCGCGTGCGCACTTCTTTCGTGCCGCCCGTGGAGGAAGTGACGTCCACTACCTCGCTCTCTGAAACGCCTTCCTGCCTGAGCAGGGCGACGCTGTGCTCCGACGGATTGAAGTCCACGAGCCCGTAGTTGTTCCAGAGCAGGCCGTAGCCCATGCTGGAGATGTACATGGGTATCGAAATCTGCGTGTTGACCTGCGTCAGGCGCCTCGTGAGCCCGCGCACGTCGAGGTAGCCGTCCTGGAACTGACCCAGTCCGAAGAGCGCCTCGCCTTCGGGAGAATCGGCCGTGAGTGTCGCCCTGTAGAGCGCATGTCCGTCGAGGGGAGCTGGCTCCAGGCTGTGTCCCGTGGCCCTGAATACGCATTCTCCTTCCGCATTCCTGACAGTCACGGTGCCTGCCGCGGGGTCGGCCTCGACGCTCATAAGGGATGTCGACATCAGCGTCGTGCCGTTTTCCGCAGTGCGTACCCGCGTGTGCACATCATGGTCCTGTCCGGTATAGATCCATTCAGGCATCAGGCCTTCCGCGGCTTCTTCCCCGTCGGAAAACTGTATCCGGACGCTTCTCTCGTCCAGCGGGGTGAGCTTCAGCGTGCCGCCGTCAAAACCAAGCTGCACCTGGGCATGCGCCGCCGCGAGGGACATGACGCACATCCAGATGCAAGCTGCGAACCTTCTCAGCCTCATCCGTATCAATAGTTCTCGGCGTGGAGCTCGAAGTATGACTGGGGATGGTTGCAGGTGGGGCAGACCTCGGGAGCCTCGGTGCCTACGACGATGTGTCCGCAGTTGCGGCATTCCCACACCTTCACCTCGCTCTTCCTGAACACCTCGGCGGTCTCGACGTTCCTGAGCAGGGCGCGGTAACGCTCCTCGTGTGTCTTCTCGATAGCGGCTACGAGACGGAACCTGGCGGCGAGCTCGTGGAAGCCTTCCTCATCGGCGGTCTTCGCGAAACCGTCGTACATGTCTGTCCATTCATAGTTCTCGCCCTCGGCAGCCGCGGCGAGGTTCTGTGCCGTGTCGCCTATGCCGCCGAGTTCCTTGAACCAGAGCTTGGCATGCTCTTTCTCGTTCTCCGCGGTCTTGAGGAACAGGGCAGCGATCTGCTCGTAGCCTTCCTTCTTGGCCTTGGATGCAAAGTAGGTGTACTTGTTGCGTGCCTGCGATTCGCCGGCGAATGCAGCCTCGAGGTTCTTCTCGGTCTGCGTTCCTGAATACTTGGTCTTCATAAGAGTTCCGTTAAGTTGTCGTGTTGTCTGTTATGTTTTTAAGTTTGGCAAACATACTAATTTTTCCTTACATTTGCCGATTATACACTCAAAATCGAATATCCTGAAATGGAAATAAGACAGGCAACAAGAATCCAGACGTCTATCCTGAACTCCGCCGAGAAGAAGGCGCTCGTGTGGCTGGCTGAAAGGCAGCCGCGCTGGGTGACGTCTGATACGCTCACTTTTATAGGTTTTCTCGGCGCGGTGATAATCGCCGCCGGGTACATGCTCACCGTAAAGGACATAAACTTCCTCTGGCTGGCCTCCTTCGGCTTCGTCGTGAACTGGTACGGAGACTCCCTTGACGGCACTCTGGCCAGGGTGCGCAACCACCAGCGTCCGCTGTACGGCTATTATCTCGACCATACGATGGACGGCATCAACGAGAGCCTGATGTTCATCGGAGCCGGACTGTCGTCGCTGATGCACCTTTCGCTTGCGCTGATACTGCTGCTGCTCTACCAGCTGCTCACGGTCAATGTCAGCATCAACGCACACCTGCGCAAGGAGTTCCGCCTGACCTACGCCAAGATGGGTCCCACGGAGTTCCGCCTCATAGCCGTGATAGTCAACACTCTGTTCGTCTTCATAAGGCCGTTGCGCGAGTTCTCCCGCGACTGCAGCCTGCTCGGCTACAGCTTCACGCTCAGCGCTCTCGACATCGTGGTGCTCGCGCTGATAGCGATACTTGCACTGATATACGCCGTCACCGTGATAGGCGATGCGCGGTACTACAGCGGGATAGACCCCAAGAAGTGGTAGTTCATGCCCGTATGGCTGGACATACTGCTCGCCCTCGTCGTGGCGAGTACCGTGACTCTGGTAATCACACAGAACCGGCATCCCGTCAAGACCCTGGCGTGGATGATGGTACTTGTGTTCCTGCCGGTGATAGGGCTCGTACTGTATTTCTTCTTCGGCATAGACAACAAGCACCGCAGACTCATATCCGACGCCGACCTCGCGCGGCTCAAGTCGCACACGCTCTCGCTCGCGGAGACTCTTCCCCCGCCCGAGTACGACGACAGGGACGCCGACCTCGTCAACCTTCTCAGGACTACCAACAAGGCTTGTCCCATGCCGGGCAATGCCGTAAGGGTGTACACGGAGTTCGGCACCATGCTCTCCGACCTGCTTGACGACATGCGCTCCGCCCGCGACCATATACATTTCGAGTTCTTCAAGATAGAGGACGACTCCGTCGGACGCGCCATAGAGGAGGTGTTCGTGGAGAAGGTACGCGAGGGTGTAGAGGTGAGGGTACAGTATGACGATGCCGCCAATCTCGACCGCAAGCGCTTCTTCCGCCGCCTGCGCGACGAGGGAGTGCAGGTGCAGCCCTTCCTGAAGGTCGTGATACCCTTCATATCCAGCGACACCAACTACCGCAACCACCGCAAGCTGGTCGTAATCGACGGCAGGATAGGCTATACCGGCGGGATGAACATAGCCGAGCGCTACCTGAAGGGAATACGCGGGGGAGTGTGGCGCGACACCCACATGAGGGTCGAGGGGCCTGCGGTGAGCGAGATGCAGACCTGCTTCATCGTAGACTGGCAGTTCTCCTCGCGGCAGGTACTCGACGCGTGCAGGTACTATCCGGAGCTCTCGCCGAAGGGCTCTGTCACCCTGCAGGTCGCGACCGGCGGTCCCATGGACGAGTGGAGGGTGATCATGCAGGGCATAGTGCAGATGATAGCCTCGAGCCGGGAGTATGTGTATGTGCAGTCCCCGTACCTGGTGCCTACCGAACCGGTGCTGCTGGCCCTGCGCAACGCTGCCCTTTCCGGGGTCGACGTGAGGGTCATGATACCCTACAGGGGAGACAGGGGGATAATAGTGCCGCTTGCGTCGCGTTCGTATGTCGGCGAGGTGACGGCGGCGGGCGTGAAGGTGTATTTCTATTCGGGAGGCTATATGCATTCCAAGGCCATAGTCTGCGACGACAGGGTGTCCACGATAGGCTCCACCAACATGGACGTGCGCAGCTACGAACAGGATTTCGAGATAAACGCCTTCATCTACGACAGGGAGGTGGCCGCGACCCTGCGCAAGGCCTTCCTGCACGACCAGCTTGACTCCTGGCTGGTCGATCCGGTGAAATGGGCCGGGCGCTCCTGGTTCAAGCGCTATAAGGAGTCGCTCGCAAGGCTGCTCTCCCCGCTGTTGTAGCGCCGCCTGCCTTCCGGTTCCGCCGGCCGGTCAGCAGGATGCACCCAACGCTTCCAGTATCGCGCATGTGCAGCGTGCGTTGAGGTCGAAGTCGGCCTGCGTCCCGCCCTTCTCTGCGGTGATGCCTCCGCAGATGTCCGCTCCTGCGAGCCTTCCGGAGCTTGAGATATCCCTTACGGTGCGGCAGAGGCTCTCCAGGCTCATGTTCCCCTGATCCCAGTCGGTGCGTGCATAGTCTTCCGACAGCACGTCCATGTCTACCGAGAGGTACAGTTCCCCCGGCAGCGGGCCGAGGTCTGCGCCGGCGGCGTCTTCCTCAGTGCGTATCCACAGCAGCTTTTCCAGCAGGGGAAGCCTGCGTGCGCGTGCGACCCAGCCTCCGCAGCTCAGCAGTTCCTCCCCGAATGCGCCTTCCTGGTCGTCGGGATGATTGTCGAGCAGCACCAGGCTGAACGGGGAACGCATCCTCTCCAGCCAGAAAAGGGTCTGGTAGTGGTAGTCTCCGGTGCCGATCAGGTGTACCGCGTGCAGCTCCATTCCCGCTGTCCGGCGCCTTATCAGGGCCGCGCTCTCCGGAGAACAGTAGCAGCAGGTGCCGTCGAGACAGGAAAAGTCGCAGTCCAGAACTTTCAGGCGTGTTTGCTCGGAAAGGGGCATAAAAATCCATTTTAGCACCGTAAAATTAAGCTTTTCTGAGAAAAAACACTTATATTTGCTAGTAAATCACAAGTGTAAATGCTATCGGAGGAACAATTGACATCGCTGGACACGGAGAAAATCTATCTATCTACGGACGAACTGACGCTTGATACGGAGGAAGGCCCCCGTACTCTGAAGCTCGGCGTCTGGATCAACGTAGACCCCGTGCGCATCCACAGGATGATAGTCCGCGACAAGGTCCTCCATGTGGACGAGTTCGAAGTCCTCAACCCGCTCGTGAGCAAGCTGCGCCGCGCAGACCCCCAGTACTACAAGAAATTCATGGGCCTCAGACTGGTCATCGATTTCCCCGGTTATGGTACGGGAATTGTTGCCAAGATACCCTTCGAGAACGATCCCGTCGGGTTCTACAAGTGGTGGCGCAAGGGCAAGCATGAAGACAAGGTCTACCTGTCGCTGGCCAACCAGGTGCGCCTTTTCCAGAAGGTGTACATGATGGATCCGAAGATGATTCTCAAGAAAGATCTCGAATTACTCAAATAACATTTTTGCAACGATGGAAAATCTGTTGAAAAAGACTTGTCTGCACGGACGGCATCTGCTCCTTGGTGCCAAGATGAGTCCCTTTGCAGGTTACGACATGCCCATTCAGTACAGCGGCATCATAGACGAGCACAACGCGGTGAGGCACTCCGCCGGAATGTTCGACGTGTCGCATATGGGCGAGATATTCGTATCCGGGAAAGATGCCGGAAAGTTCGTGGACCATATCTTCACGGGCGAAGCCGCCGGCATCCCTGCCGGAAAGATAGTCTACGGAATGATGCTCTACCCCGACGGAGGCACTGTCGACGACCTGCTCGTCTACAGGGAGTCCGCTCCCGACAGCTTCCTGCTCGTGGTGAACGCCGCCAACATAGACAAGGACTACGAATGGATGCTCTCCAATGCGGAAGGCTATGAGGTCACTATAGACAACCGTTCCTCGCAGTGGGGACAGATAGCCGTACAGGGTCCCGAGGCCGAGAAGTATGTGGCCGGAACCCTGGGATTCGCGGGCGCTGCCGCGCTCGGCTTCTATGAATTCGCCGACGAGAACGTCGACGGTACGAGGGTCATAGTCAGCCGCACCGGCTATACCGGCGAGGACGGTTTCGAGATCTACGCCGATCCCGAGCATACCTGCCGCTTCTGGGACGCCCTGCTCGAGGCCGGAGTCAAGCCCTGCGGGCTCGGCTGCCGCGACACCCTCCGCTTCGAGGCCGGGCTGCCTCTGTACGGAGACGAGCTCAGCGCAGAGATCAGTCCCGTCATGGCGGGCCTCGGCATGTTCTGCAAGCTCGACAAGCCCGAGTTCATAGGCCGGGACGCACTCGTGAGACAGAAGGCCGAAGGGGTCTCCCGCAAGATAGTCGGCATCGAACTCGCCGACAAGGCCGTGCCCCGCGCCGGCTATCCCGTGGAGCTTGAAGACGGCACGCCCGTGGGCGTGGTCACCACCGGCTACCATTCCATAAGCCTCGACAGGAGCCTCTGCTTCGCGCTCGTGGACAGCGCGCATGCCGCTCTCGGCACTCCTCTCATGGTACGCATACGCAAGCGCACCTTCCCCGGCACGGTGGTAAAGAAAAGATTCTATCAGACAAAGTATAAAAAATAAAATTTCCAAAGACAATGAGTAAGATAGTTGAAGGACTCCTGTACAGCGAGTCGCACGAATGGGTCAAGGTTGACGGCAATGTGGCCATTATCGGCGTGTCAGACTTCGCCCAGAGCGAAATGGGCGACATCACCTATGTCGACATGCCCGACATCGACGACGAATTCAACGCCGGGGACGATTTCGGCGCCCTCGAGAGCGTGAAGACCTCCAGCGAGCTCGTCACCCCCGTTTCCGGCAAGGTGGTGGCCCGCAACGATAGCCTCGAAGACAGCCCCGAGCTCATCAACGAGGATGCCTACGCCGCATGGATCGTCAAGATAGAGATGAACGACAGCTCCGAGCTGGATTCGCTGATGAACGCGGCTGCATACGGAGAGTTCCTGAAGTAAGAGGATCCCGGAATGAGCACTTTCAACTATTTCCCCCACACGGAGGAGGACATACGCGCCATGCTCGACAGGATAGGGGCCTCGTCTCTCAACGAACTCTATTCGGATGTCCCGCAGGAATGCCTGTACAAGGGCGAGTACGACCTTCCCGATGCGATGAGCGAGCAGCAGGTTCGCGATTTCTTCGTCGCGCTGGCCGCGCGCAACACTTCGCTCAAGGTGTTCGTGGGACAGGGTGCATATGACCACCTCACTCCCTCCGTGATACCTTACCTGACTTCCCGCAGCGAGTTCCTCACGGCCTATACGCCGTACCAGTGCGAAATCTCGCAGGGTACGCTGAGATACATCTTCGAGTGGCAGACGATGATATGCGCACTCACGGGCATGGACTGCTCGAACGCCTCTATGTACGACGGCCCCACCGCCGCTGCCGAGGCCGTCAGGATGTGCATAGCCTGCACCAAGAAGAAAAAGTCGGTCGTACTCTCGGCCGGTCTCCTGCCGCATGTGATAGAGGTCGTGAAGACCTATGCCAGATATGAGGGCATCAATGTAGTGGTGTCGGAGAACGTCGTCGAGGACATCTCGGAAGGCGTACTCGACCTTGCGGGAGTGATCGTCCCCTCGGTCAACCGCTACGGAATAGTCGAAGACCATACCGGTCTCGCAGAGGCCGTCCATGCCCAGGGTGCGCTGCTCGTCGAGTACTGCGACCCCTCCGTGCTCGCGGTAGTGAAGACTCCCGCCGAGTGGGGAGCCGACATCGCCGTCGGCGACGGCCAGAGCCTCGGAGTTCCCCTCAGCTACGGCGGCCCCTATGTAGGGTTCATGGCCTGCCGCGAGGCTTACATGCGCAAGATGCCCGGCCGTATCGTGGGAGAGACCGCGGACGCGTCGGGAAAGAGGTGCTATGTCCTTACCCTCCAGGCGAGGGAGCAGCACATACGCCGCGAGAAGGCTACCTCCAACATCTGCTCCAACCAGTCCCTTATGGCCCTGTGGTGCACGATTTACCTTTCCGTCATGGGTCCCGAAGGCCTCAGGAAGGTCAACGAACTCTGCTACGGCCTCTCGCACCGCCTCTATGACGGGCTGCTCGCCACGGGCAAGTTCGAACCCGTGTTCGAGGGAGAGTTCATAAAGGAGTTCGTGCTGCGTCCGCTCTGCCCCGTGGACGCCCTCCAGCAGGCACTGCTCGACGCCGGCTACTTCGCCGCCCTGCAGACCGAAGAAGGATTTGTCACTTTCTGCGTCACGGAGAAGCACACTGCGCAGGAGGTGGACGAAATCATAGAAACCGTCAAAGCGCTCTGAAAAGATGAGATACTACGATAAGCTTATATTCGACCTTTCGAAGAAGGGACGCTCGGCGTATTCTCTTCCCGAGCCTTCGGCAAGCCTGCCCAAGGAAGGCAGGATATGGCGCGAGACCGCCCCGGAACTTCCCGAGGTCAGCGAACCCGACGTGGTGCGCCACTACACCAACCTCAGCCAGATGAACTTCGGCGTGGACACGGGCTTCTATCCGCTCGGTTCATGCACGATGAAGTACAATCCCAAGATAAACGAGGAGGTATCCTCACTGCCCGGATTCGCGGGACTGCATCCCCTGCAGCCCGAATCTACCGTGCGTGGCGCCGAGGAGGCGATAGAAGGCCTCGACAAGGCGCTCGCGGCTATCACGGGCATGAAGCGTTTCACCTTCCTGCCCTGCGCCGGAGCCCATGGCGAGCTGACCGGCCTGATGCTGATGAGGGAGTACCACATGAGCCGCGGCGACAGCGCGAGGACCAAGGTCATAGTCCCCGACAGCGCGCACGGCACGAACCCGGCCTCCGCAGCCGTCTGCGGACTCGAGACAGTGGTCGTGAAGTCCGGCGCCAACGGCCTCGTGGACGTGGAGTCCCTGAAGCCCCTGCTCGGAGACGACATCGCCGGAATAATGATGACGAACCCCAACACGCTCGGACTCTTCGAGCGCGACATAATGAAGATCGCGGAGCTCGTGCACGGTTGCGGCGGCCTGCTCTACTACGACGGGGCGAACATGAACCCCCTGCTCGGCGTCGTCAGGCCGGGCGACATGGGCTTCGACATAATGCATCTCAACCTGCACAAGACCTTCTCGACCCCTCACGGCGGAGGCGGCCCCGGAAGCGGCCCCGTCGGAGTCTGCGAGAAACTTGTCCCGCTGCTGGACAGGCCCAGGGTGAGCGGTTTCCACGGCAACTTCGGCGTGATGCTCAAGGCCTATGCCTATATCCTGATGCTCGGCAGGCAGAACATCCGTCTCGCCGGCCGGCTCTCCACGCTCAACGCCAACTATGTCAAGGAGTCGCTCAAGGACTGCTACCTGCTTCCCATAAGTTCCGTATGCAAGCACGAGTTTGTCTTCGACGGCCTGAAGGAGCCTAACGGAGTCACGACGCTCGACGTCGCGAAGCGCCTGCTCGACTACGGCTTCCACGCGCCCACGATATATTTCCCCCTGCTCTTCCACCAGGCGATGATGATAGAGCCTACGGAGACCGAGTCGAAGGAGACGCTGGACGCCTTCATCGAGGTGATGCGCAGGATCGCGCAGGAAGCCGCGTCCGATCCGGAGCTGCTGCACGGAGCTCCCCACGACGCCCCCATAGGGCGTCCGGACGAGACCCGTGCGGCGCGCCAGCCGGTACTTAAATACACCAGGTCATGACGAAGCGGCGCAAGGCACTGACCTTGCTGCTCGGAGTGTTCCTCACAGGTTTCGTATTCGGTGTCCTCCTCGGGCGTTCATGCTCGGGGAGGCCCGGTTCAGATGCCGTGGAAGGCCGAAGGCCGGATGCCGCCCAGCTGCCTTCCGACGCCGATGCGGCCGCGGGAGACGATGCGGACGATGCCGCCGCTGCCTGCGCGGACGACGTCCTTGACGGGGCTGTGCCTTTCGACGACGTGGACGGTACGGGCGAGCCCGAGAGGAAGGAGATCATCTACTACCGCGACCGCCTGCCGTACGCCAGGCTTTTCGCGGACTTGAACGACGCTCATGTCGCAATGGCGCGCAAGGTCGGCCTGTCCTCGGTTCCGGGGACGCGTGCGGAGCTCGGGAACATGCGGGGACTGGTCAGGATAGAGGACTGCGAGCACTATGTGGTCGACGACCTGACATATTCCATGCCCTACCTTACCAAGGGGGCGGCCGAGGAACTCGGCGCGATTGCCGAGGCCTTCTGCGATTCGCTCAGGGCAAAGGGCCTGCTGGACTACAAGTTGGTGGTGTCGTCGCTGCTGAGGACCGAGGAGGATGTCTCGCGGCTCAGGCGCAGCGGCAATCCCAACGCCAGCGACAATTCCGCGCACTGCTACGGCACCACCTTCGACATCACCTACACGAGATACTGGAGGGACGAGGAGACAAACGAATTCATGCAGCCTTTCGAACTGACGAAAGTGCTCGGAGAAGTGCTGCAGGAGCGCAAGGCTGCGGGCAAGTGCCTCGTAAAGTACGAGAAGAGGGAGCACTGCTTCCACATAACCAGCTGCTATTGACGGCCGTCCTGTACGGAAGCCGTGGAGAATACCTCTGCATGTCCGCCGTCGTCCACCCGGAAGCACAGTTCCCGGCCTTTGAATGTCAGGCGGTAGGTCCTTTCGGGGTCGTGCTGGTACTGCGGCCGCGGATCCTGGGCTATCAGTTCCGTGAGTGCCGCCGCATCTTCGGGGCCGAGCGAGCAGGACAGTTCCGCTGAGAGGGAGACCTCGAGACGTTCCCATGGTGCGGCGTCGGCAAAGCCGCTGCGCACTCCCGGGTGGCTGTCTGCATATTCCACATAGGGCTTTATGTCGTATATGGGGGTTCCGTCCGCAAGGTCGGCGCCTCTTACTTCGAGTATTCCTGCACAAGCGTCTACGCCGGTCAGCCGTACCGAACTCAGACCTATGGGATTGGGCCTGTAGGGCGAGCGCGTTGCGAATACTCCCATTCGTGTGTTGCCGCCGAGGCGGGGAGGTCGCACCGTCAGCTTCCCTTCCGCAGCTCCTGTCCGGTTGAGGTGGAAGCCCCAGAGCAGCCATACATAGTCGAACTCTTCCAGACCCCTGAGCGCCTCGGGAGAGCGGAACCCGGGTTCGAGCACGACCCTGCCGTGGAGCGAGGGTGCGAGCCCTGCCTGCCGCGGCAGCGCGAACTTCCCGCCGACGGGGGAATGGAATACAGCTATCGGCTTTATCTCCATTAGCCTTGCTTTCAAGATTCCGGTGCGGAAGCGGATCCCGGGCCGATGCCGGCCGCCCTGGCGTCAGTGCCTGTTGCCTCTCCTACCTGCGGTGAGGAAACGGTGCCAGCCGCCGGAGCGGCTCCGACCTCGCGCATGTAGGATTCGTACAGGGCGTTGAACTCGCTGAGGTAGGCTGTGTCGAGCGGCTCCGATGCAGGGGAGTTCAGGGTCAGAGGGTCGATGGGCCGGCCTCTCTCCCAGATGCGGAAGTCGAGGTGGGGGCCGGTGGCCGTGCCGGTGGCCCCCACATAGCCTATCAGCTGTCCCTGCGACACCCTGGTTCCCACACGGATGCCAGAAGCGAAGCGCGACAGATGCATATAACTGCTCTCGTAGCCCTGCATGTGCTTTATCCTGATACGGTTGCCGCCTCCGGTAGGATCCCATCCGCACTTGGTCACGGTGCCGTCGCCGATCGCATATACCTCCGTACCCGTGGGCGCCGCGTAGTCTACCGCCGTGTGAGCCTTTATCTTGCCTGTGACGGGGTGCTTGCGCCTGTAGGAGAAGCGGCTGCTGATGCGGTTGTAGCGCAGGGGAGCCTTGAGGAACATCCTCTTGAGGCTCACGCCGCCCTTGTCCCAGTAGGTGTTGGAACCTCCCTCGCCCGTGTCGAAGAGCACTGCGGCCACCTGCTTGCCGTCGCAGCCGTCGAAGAGGCTGAAGCGCACCGAGTCTATGCCAACCAACTGCCCCTCGCACTCGCTCTGGGTGTATAGTATGCGGAAGCGGTCGCCCTTCTGGAGTGTGAAGAAGTTGATGCTCCACTGGTATATGTCGGCGAGGTTCATTATCAGCGCAGGGGACGCCCCGGCGTCAATCATGTCGTTCCACAGCGAACTGCTTATCGTCACGTCGGCGCTCCTGCGCACATGCTCCACGGGCCTGTCGTAGTTCCATACGGCGAGCGAGTCGCAGCTGAACACTGTCGAGTGCACGAGGTCGTGGTCGTAGACCACATATTTGAGGGTGCGGCTGCTGTCGGTGGTCTCGTAGAACGCCGTGAGGGTGTTGCCGGCCTTGATGCGCCGCAGGTCTATTATGCTGTCGCACATCCCGGTGAGCGCGTATGCGTCCTGCCCGCTCATGCCGAGCCTCTGCATCAGCACCGAGAAGGTGTCGCCGTATTTCACGCTGACCGTGTCGGAGTCGTAGCGGTCGGTGAAGAAGCCTATTGCCGGAACCTGCACCTCGTCGGGAGTCTCCGTACCCTGGGCGTCGCCGTCATTGCCGTTCCTGCCGGCGCATGACGCGGCGAGCAGCGGCAGCGCGGCCGCCATAAGCAGTATGCCGAATCTGAATCCTGTCATCTGAAAAGAAGTCTTGTAAACCAACGCAGGCAAATTTAGGCTTTTTTTTACTCAAAATGAATCGTTATATTTGTGAGATTCGAAAAAACTCACATCGCAATGGTACGCAGTCTTAACGACAAGCTCTCATATATAGGCGTCGACGACCTCCGCATCGACCTTTTCGAGAGCCAGTATCCGGTTCCGGAGGGGATTTCCTACAATTCCTATGTCCTTCGTGCGGGAAAGACCGCCGTCTTCGATACCGTGGACGCTTCGGCGTCGGAGCAGTGGAAGGCCAACCTGTCGGAAGCCCTTGCGGGCGGTATGCCTGACTATCTCGTAATCCACCATCTCGAACCCGACCACTCCGGCCTCATAGGCTGGATGCTCGAGACATACCCCGGCATGAAGGCGGTGCTCAGCGTGAAGGCCGCCCTGATGCTTCCGCAGTTCCTGGACGAGGGCTTCAGCCTGGAAGGGCGGCTGCTGACGGTGAAAGACGGCGACAGCCTCGATCTCGGCGGAGCTACTCTTTGCTTTTTCACCGCGCCCATGGTCCACTGGCCCGAGGTGACGGTGTCGCTGTGGCAGGAGGAGGGCGTGCTCTTCAGCGCCGACGCGTTCGGAAAGTTCGGCGCCCTGTCGAAGTGCGGATTCAGGATTTCGGACGACGCCGACTGGACTACGCAGGCAAGGCGCTACTATTTCAACATAGTGGGGAAGTACGGCGGCCCGGTCAAGGCGCTGCTCGCGAAGCTCCAGGGCGTGGATGTGAAGACGATATGCCCGCTGCACGGCCCGGTCATAGATTCGGGACTCGAGGGCTGCCTGTCGCTCTACTCCGGCTGGAGTGCGTACGAACCTGAAGAGGACGGCGTGCTGGTGGCCTGCGCGTCGATACACGGAGGCACCATGCAGGCTGCCGAGAGGCTCTGCGCGCTGCTTTCGGAGCGCGGCGCAAGGCAGGTGCGTCTGATAGACATCTGCCGCTGCGACCTTTCAGAGGCGGTCTCCGAGGCGTTCAGATACCCTGCGGCGGTGTTTGCGGCCTCGAGCTACGACGCTTCGCTGTTCACCCCCATGCACGACTTCCTGCACAGGCTTTCGACCAAGGGATACTGCAGGAGAAGGGCCGGTATAGTCGAGAACGGCTCATGGGCGCCGAGCGCCGGAAGGGTCATAAGGCAGATGCTCTCCGAAATGAAGGATATAGAGCTTGTCGAGCCCGTGGTCACGATAAGGAGCCGCATGAAGCCCTCTGACGAGCCTGTCCTTGCCGCCCTTGCTGACGCCATTCTCGGATAAGCGTTTGGGATTGTGTGCGGGGTTTCAGGCAGTAACGGTGCCGGGTCTGCTTTCGAGCCTTTTCATCAGGCGCACCGCGAACAGCACGCCGAATACCACGAACGCGGCTCCCACGAGGCAGGAGTAGCGCACTCCGGCGCCGTAGTCGATAGGAAGTCCGCCGCAGTATGCGCCGATCGCGTTTCCGAGGTTGAAGGCTATCTGTATCATCGCGCCTCCCATCATCTCGCCGCCCTTGGAATGCTGGATGATAAGGTACTGCTGGGGCGAGGACACGGCGAACAGCCCTCCGCAGCACAGGCACATCATCACCGTGGCTATGAACTTGCTCGAGGCTCCGAAGAAAAGGCATATGAGAGCCGTAAGCATTATCACCTGCGTCGCCGCTATGACCCTCGTCGGGGTGAATCGGTCGGAGAGGCTGCCTCCGAGGTAGTTGCCCACGCACATGCTTCCTCCGGCGAGCATCATCATCAGCGTCATCGTCGCCGGCTGGAAACCTGCGACATCGGTCATGAGCGGGCTCACATAGCTGTAGTAGCAGAATATTCCGCCGTTGCCGGCCATGGTGACGGCAAGTATGAGCCAGGGCTCCTTCTTGCGCAGGAACCTGAACTGTCCCTTGACCCCGTTGTCGGCAAGGGCCGGGAGCACCGGAATCCACCTGTATATGAAGAATATCGTGAGTGCGCTCCAGAAGGTCGCGAACGCGAATATGACCCTCCAGCTCACCGCCTCGCTCATGAAGGTGCCGAGCGGCACTCCCAGCAGGTTGGCGACGGTCATGCCCATGACCATGACCGACACGGCGGTGGTGCTCTTGCCTTCGGAGGCGAGTTTCTCCGCGACTATGCTTCCCACTCCGAAGAACGCGCCGTGGGGCAGTCCGGAAATCAGTCTCGAGCACATAGCCACCCAGAAGCTGGGGGCGAAGGTCGTGATGAGGCTGCCTATGAGCTGCAGGGTTATCAGCCCCACGAGTATGCTCCTGAGGGGTCTGCCGCGCGAGACAAGCACCGCGAGGGGTGCGCCTATGCATACTCCCAGCGCGTATGCCGAGATGAGATGCCCCGCCTCGGGAATCGAGACGCCGAGGTCGGATGCTATATTGGGCAGTATGCCCATCATCACATATTCCGTGATCCCGAATCCGAGGGTGCCCAGTGCGAGGGCGTAGAGACCCTTATGGGTGCTTCCAGTATTCATTTTACCAAGTCTATACACTACTTTTTTGCGGCGCAAAAGTAGTAAAAAAAGCTATATTTGTATTCTGGCATGCGTTAAATTTTTGTGATGCAGGAAGTCAACAGCGAAAAGGTGCTCTCCTTCGCCTCCGAGGCGGGACGGATACTGCTCGAGAACGGGGCGGAAATCTCGCGTGTGGAGGAGACCATGGAGAGGATTTCCTCCAACTATGGAGAGAGCGGCGAGAAGTTCTTCGTGCTCAGCAACGGCATATTCACTACCGGCCGCTCCTACGCCAACGCCGAGTTCATCCCTATCAAGGGCGCGAGGCTCGACAAGGTGGTGGCGGTGAACCAGCTCTCGAGGGACATCTCGTCGCAGCATCTACCGTTCGAGCAGGCCCGCAGGCGTCTCGACGAGATCAAGTCCATGCCTGCGACCCCCGCCTGGATGCATCTGCTCGCCGCGGCCCTCGGCTGCGGGGGGTTCTGCGCGATTTTCGGAGGTTCGCTTCTCGACTGCGCCGCCAGCCTTCTCGCGGCGGTGGTTCTCGATCTGTTTGTCCTGAAGGTCGCCACGCCTTATCTTTCCAAGACCCTCGGCAACATCTGTGCGGGCCTTCTCGGTACGCTGATATGCATCCTGATGTACTCGGCGGGCTTCGGAGAGAGCCTGGGCAATATGATAGTCGGCACTCTGATACTGCTGATTCCCGGAGTGGCGTTCACAAACGGGCTGCGTGATGTCGCAAACGAGGACTACCTCGCCGGGATGACGCGCCTCGTGGATGCGCTGATGCTGTTCCTGTGCATCGCCATAGGGGTCTGCTTCGCGTTCGTGTTCCACGGGTGGCTGAGCGGGGGAGTGGTGAGCATGAGCGGAGTGGTGACCGACCCCCTTACCGGGACTATCCCGTTCCAGATGCTCGCTTCGATCGTCGGTACGGCTTCGTTCGCCGTACTGTTCGGGGTACCCTTGAAGTACTGCCCCGCATGCGGCGTCGTGGGCATGCTCGGATGGGCCGCATACCTGCTGGTGATGCGTTTCGGCCCCGTAGGAGCCTTCGCCGCCACGCTGCTCGCCGCCACGCTGGTAGCCTTCCTATCGCGCATCTCCGCCCGCAGGCTCCACTGCCCGAGCACCGTGTTCCTGATATGCGGGATATTTCCGCTGATTCCGGGAGCAGGAGTGTTCTGGAGCGCGTACTACATAGCCTCCTCGCAGCTCTCCGAGGCGCTGCACACGGGCATGTCGGCCGTGAAGATAACTATCGCGATAGTGCTCGGGATAATAATCGCCGCGAATGTATTCCACGGCGACGGCCGTCGCTTGCCGAAAATTCATTAACTTAGCGGAGTATTTGAACTGATCCGGAAACTGCTGTGTCCGACGGAGTAAAAGATATAAGATGGTATGCGATGAGCCTGCTGTATGTGCAGGCGGCAAAGGTCGCACCGGCGCTCGAGGGTGCCGGCTTCGAATGCTTCGTCCCTCCGGTCGTCAGGAACATCATGTTCATCCACGACAGCAGAGAAAGGATAGCGGAGTTCATGAAGTTCGACTCGCGGGGTGCGCGGCTTATCTTCATGCGCTCACGCTCCGACGGGCAGCCGATAGTCGTCAGGGACTCCGCGATGCAGGACTTCATCTCGATATGCCGGGTCTATTCCTGTCCCATTGTCATGACCCGCAGGCCCGAGCTGAAGCTCGGGGCGCATGTGAGGGTCAAGGAAGGGCCCCTTGCCGGAATCGAAGGCCATGTGGTGCGCATACGGAAGTCCCGGTGCGTGCTCGTCAATGTCGACAACGTGCTCTGGGCCGCGACCGAGTTCATCAATCCCGACATGCTGGAGGTGCTGGACGAGGAGCCGGATGCAGGGTCGGAGACGAAACTTTGAAACTAAAGACTACAGGAGATATGAGAAAATTTATTTTTGTGGCCATGCTGGCAGCGGCCGCTTCAGGGGCGGTCTCATGCGGAGGCCGTGTAGGCAAGGGGGATGGAAAGGGAAGCGGCAGTTCCGATGCCGGATCGCAGGACGGGATAGTCTCGGCGGTATTCTCGCTTTCTTACGAGGCGCCCGAGGATGTCCTGAAGATTGCGGACATCGCCGTCGAATATACGGACGCACATGGTACGGTCCATAACGAATCTCTCGTCTCGGGGACCTGGAACCTGAAGACGGTGGCGGACGAATTTCCCGCGACCGTGATCTTCAGGCCGGTCTTTACCCTGCGGGAAGGAGCCGTTGACGGCGACGGAACCCTCAGGCTGGACCGAGGCGGCTACAGCGTGAAGATAACTATGACCGACGCCGCTGGAAACGAGAAGGTCTATGCGGGCGGCTCTCCCGGTGAAAGCCTTGCCGTCAAGGCCGACAAGGTCTCTGCGTGGATAGACAGGCAGAATACCAGGCCCGCGCACAGCTACACTGTAGATGCCTCCGGGAACGTCAACGCCAGCACATCCTCTTCCGAGGGAGGGGAGTAGCGGCCGTCCTTCGATTCGAATATCACGGCCGGTTCGATGACTTCGAGGCTGTGCCAGACCCCGGCGGGGATGTCGACTCCGTAGCGGCCTTCGTCACGGCAGAGCCGCAGGCGTGCAGTCTCGCGGCCGCTACCCTCGAAGAACATCACATCTATCTTTCCGCGCAGCAGCAGTTGCGTCTCGGAAGTGCCGCGGTGACGGTGCACGGGAACTTTCGTGCCCTTCTCGAGGGCGTTGAGCATTCGTTGCGAACCGTCTTCGGGTGAGTTGCGCAGGTCGCGGTTCATCCTCAGACGCGGGGAAGCCTGCGCCTCGCATGCGAGAGCATCAAGGAAAGTGTCGTCGATCAGCATGGTTTCTCGGCCTCTTTTGATTTAAGATATTCCTCGTGCAGGTGATAGTTCTTCTTCATGAAGATTATATATGCGGTGCAGAGCACTACGAGGACTGCACCGAGGTAGATCCAGCGGGCTGCGGGGCTGTCGGGCAGCAGCAGTATTGCGACGGAGCTGATAAGCAGCTGAAGCAGGGAATAGAATGCCGATACGCTTACATGCTTGATGCCTAGTTCGTTGGCCATAAGCTGATAGGCGTGCTTGCGGTGCGCCTGTCCGAGGTTCTCGTGGAGCATTATGCGGTGGCAGATTGTGAGGACCGTGTCGACTCCGTAGACGCAGAGCAGCAGGAGCCAGCTTAGGTCTCCGGTCTGGAGCACCAGCGAGCCGAGGGCGAAAAGGATTATGAAGGCTATCGATACCGAACCTACATCGCCTGCGAAGCAGCGGGCTCTCGTGCGGAAGTTGAAGATGCAGAATACCAGCGTTGCCGCGGCCGTCAGGAGCAGCAGCTGCATGTCGATGAACGGGGTTATGCGGGTGTCGATATATAGCAACGGCAGCAGTACTGCGAGCGAATAGCCGCCCGTGATGCCGTTGATGCCGTCCATGAAGTTCCATGCGTTGACTATGCCGACGAACAGCACCAGAGCGATGAGCACATACCACCAGGGGAAGGCCCCGCCGAACAGTCCCAGCTGCAGGAACATCAGCGCCATGCCGGCGAACTGTGCCACGAGCCGCACCGAATCCGGCAACGAGCGCACATCGTCGGTGAATTCCACGACGGCAAGGAGCATCAACCCGGCGAAGAACCAGGGATAGGCAAAGCCGCTGACGAGGAAATACAGCAGCACATCGAGCGGAAACACTATTCCACCCCCGCGTATCGTAGGCTTCGAGTGGGAACTTCGGGCGTTGGGCCTGTCGACGATGCCGAGCCTTGCGGCCAATTTGAAATAAAGCAGCTCCGCAAGAAGCAGGGCTGCAGTGTAGATAAGAATTGTCAGCGTCATAGGAATCTTTAGAAAACAGATAAGAAACGGAAAAACTTCTATGATGTCAGTCCCTGTACCTTGCCGGTGCAGGATTATTGTCTCATATTTGATACGATGATATTTAAATGGACAATGCTATGGAAACTTCAATTGCTCAAAAGTATGTCGACCTTACTTCCGACGCCGGATTCAAGGCCGTGTTCTGCGATCCGGCCAACAAGAACCTGCTGATAGACTTTCTTAACACCGTACTTCCTCCGGACAGGAAAATTTCTGACCTGACTTATGCCACTACCGAATTTCCCGGAGTAACTTTATATAATAAGGCGTCCAGACTTGACCTCCGTTGTCGTGACGCTCTCGGCAGGAACTTCATTGTCGAGGTCCAGAACTACTGGCAGGAGTACTTCTTCCGACGCTGCGCCTATTATGCCGCGCGCATTTACTCCTATGGAGCCGAGAAAGGTGACAGGCAGAGTTATGATGTCGATCCGGTCTTCATGATAGGCCTGCTCAATACCGACATCGGGCTCGGTCGCGACGGAGCCGTCTGGAAAGACAGATATATTTCATCATATACATTTAGAGAATTGTCGACCGGACAGGTTGAAGATGACACAATTTTTATTACTTTCGTAGAGTTGTACAGGTTCAGGCGCCAGAGGTTCAAGGACTGTACCGATGCCTTCGAGCAATTGTGCTGGTCCCTGAAGAACATGCAGAACACCGGTTCCGTTCCAGAAGGAACGCTGGATCTGCGGCTCCTCGACCTGTGGCGTGCCGGAGAGATTGCAGCTTTCTCCGAAGGAAAAAGAGCACAATACGATGCAGATATGATTACAGAACGGGATCACGAAAATATGATGTACTCCGCCGAAATGAAAGGGAGAAAAGAGGGCGAGGCTGAAGGTGTCGCGAAAGTCGCCAAGGCCATGCTGGCGGCTGGAATGCCGACTGCGCAGATCGTCTTGCTGACCGGACTTTCCGAGGAGCAGGTGGAGAGATTGAAGTAGGCTGTCGGACTAGTTCATCTTGTTTCTGGTGGCGAAGCTTTCTATCGTCCTGCGCAGGCCGCTACGGGCGTTTTTATATCTTGTAATTGCGCAGCACATCAAGAGGCTCCCAATTTAGTGCCTTGCGGGCTTTTTCGTTGCTGAAGGTAAGGGATTCTGTTATTTTCATCAGCTTATCCGAGTTGATAGGAGCCTTATTGCCAAGAAAGTCACCAAAGAACGCCAGACATCTGGCAAACCAATAAGGGATTGAAACAGGAACTTTTTTGCCAAGTTGGGAGGCTATCAGATGTTCAAGTTCCCCGAAAGAGGGATTATGTGTGTCGCATACATTATATATACCGCCAATCTCTGCCAGCTTTGGTATCAGGCGTGCAATGTCTTCTGCCATTAGGACACTTTTCTTAGCTTTTCCATGGTTTATGCTCAGATATCTGCCTGTCTTTATTCCTCTGACCATTGCTCCCAAGTTGCCGGGAGCATTGACTCCAGCTATTAGCGAAGGGCGTATAATGCCCAATATCACATTATGTTTGGCGCACCATTCTGTCAAATATGCCTCTGCCATTATTTTGCTTTCGGCATACGGAGTATTTCCGTTCAATGGACGATCCTCAGTAATCATTTCACCGCTTTCGCAACCATATACAGCTATGGTAGAGATAAATATCAGCGATTTCGGAGCTCCGACTTTCTCGAGAACGGTGCATAGGTTGACCGTTCCTTGATAATTGACATCATAAAAGACTTTTTTCTCAGCGTCGGTCCTTGGAACAGTGTGGGCCTTGCCGCAGGCATGGAGAACGATGTCGTAGTGTTTGTCAAGTTGCGGAATTTCCTTTGCCAGATTGGCTTTTATCGTATCCTCAGGGCTGATTCCGCAGGTGGAGACTTCGTATGATTCCTTTAGGATAGGCAATATATTATGTCCGAGGAAGCCAGAAGCTCCGGTGAATAGGAGCGATATCATGTATAAAATATTAAGATATAATACGTTTGCTTTATTGGATAGGTTTTATGGAATATTCATTTATGGTTTTCCGGTTTATTTCTTTTCTTTCCTTATCTATAAACCAACCCCATTTATTGAAATAATATATAGCGGCTTTAATATGAATCCACATCAGATGTAAATTTTTATGTGATCCTTGTTCATGCCTGTGAATTATCGTAACATCTGGATTATACATAGTCTTATATTTGGCATAAATTCTTCTATTTAGGTCAGTATCTTCGCCATACATGAATATATGAGTGTCAAAAAGGCCGATCTCTTTAATTACCGATGTCCTTAAAAACATAAAACACCCGGATAAATATGGAACGTTCATGCACTTATTATAGTCGGCAAAATGCATTTCAAATTTATCATTAATCTTGTCCTTAATAGCTTTGAATGGGATTATGAGGCGTCCGATCCAATCAATAGGAGTTGGAAGTAGTTTGCATAGGTATTGCAAATCTCCGTTAGGGTAGATGACTTTAGGCATAACATTTCCTACATCATAATGATGTTCCATATAATAGTATAAGTCATCGATTGTTCCTTGTTTAAAAGAGATGTCAGGATTTAAAATTAAATGATATGTTCCTAATAAGTTTTTGTTCCGCATTATCTCATTATGACCTGCGCCAAATCCTTTATTGCAGCCCATAAATCTGTAAATTACTCGTCTATCTGTTATTATATGTGTTTTTAAGTAATCCGTAGGTGAGTTATCAATAATATATATGATGACATTCAGATTTGTCATTAGAAAACTATTGATAGCCCTATTTAATTCTCCTATGTTATTCTTGAATGTGACAATTGTTGCTGAAACTTGGATGTTATTCATTATTATCTTTGCACCAAAATTTTTTAAAGACTCATCTCTGGAATTAATGATATCGAGGCCTACACATATCGTCATTGAAAATGTTGTTTTTAAAGATATTGTAACGCAACATTTTAGAACGATGTCGTTGTAATTTCATAGAACCGACAGACAATTTTAATATTAGCATGTATTCTATCTGATCGTTTTAACAAAGCAAAAGAAAATAGTCTTGTTTAATGAGGGGTGGTACATCCTTCGTCATTACTTGCCGTTTTGTCCTTCTCTAAGATAAAGTCCATAATACCTGTCCACGAATTAAAACTTAACTTGTCCTGAGAAACAACAGCTGGAACCTCGTTAAAGTTAGACAAGTCCTTGCGAATAACTTGTAGCATTGCATTATAAAGAGAGACGACAGAGTCAGGATTAAAAAAAAGAACTTTATTAGCCCCGGCAGATGTTTCATGGGCATAAGGTAAGTCTGAAAGAATCATTGGCCTTTCATAGACTGCAAATTCTGATATAGGAAGCCCCCATGTTTCTAACTTTGACGGGAAAACAAGACAGTCAGTCATGTTATATATTTCATTGATTTTATCTTTCGACTGGCGTCCCATAAAAACTAAATTAGATAAGTTATGATACTTCTTGTATATTTCTCTTGCATATGTATTCTCATCCCCTTTTATCGTAATAAGAATTTTAAAATCCATATTATTAGAATTCTCGAGAAGCTTACATGCCTCACCTATGATTTCAAAATTTTTGAAAGATCGGGGGAATGCTGGATAGAAAAATAACGTTTCTTTATTATTATGATTTTCTGTTACAATATAGTTGTTAGCGTCATTAGATAATGAGTTAGGTCGTGCAACAGCAATACGGTTCAAGGGTATATCGAACATTCTTGCAAATGCACACTTAAGCCATTTTTGCTGAACTATAACAAGAGTATTTTTTTTAATATTTATTCTATAGATCCATTTGTAAAAAAGAGAAAAAAGGAACTCCTTATAATTGTAACGGAATAATTTAAGATCTGTTTTTAGAAAGGGAGAAGGGTTATGACAATAGACTACTTTCAAATCAGCTATTATATTTGGTGTGATATCATGTAATGAAAGCCATAAGTGGGGTTTAAGTTTTTTTGATAGAGATAGGCAATACACATACTCAAAATAAATCCTTCTTATCCATCTTTTCTTTACCCAGGTAAACTCGCAATAATCTATATTATCATAATGAAACAATTCTTTATTATGTACCAGTGCAATTATATTATACTTGCTTGCATAATATGAATTTAAACAGGATAAACATTGATGCAATATTGTTAAGGTTCCACCTTCAACTAGATTAACAGCAGAGACAACAATTGTCGGTTTCATTATGTGTTTTCTAAAACAATAAGTTTATGCAATAGGATGAGAGGCAATAAATTCTTATTGAGTGGTTAATTTTTCTTTAACCTATCTTATTGTAGCATACACGAGGTCTTATGTACCTTCTAAAGTGCAAGGTGAATCCTCTAGCAATTAAGACTGAGAAAATTAAATATTGTAATGTCGTAGAGAAAGAATACAGAAGATAGTCCCCGAATGATTGCATAAAAAGCGTACTGACCATCAAAGCATAAAACAATGGATAAAACTTCTTATTAATTTTCTGCTCCGCATAGCATAACCCATAAAAGATCCCTTGAATAACACTCATTAGAATAATCCCCGCTATACCTGCATCTAGATATGGGCCTCTCATTATAGTAAAGACATTTGTCGGTAATGGTACATCGATGTACTTGCCCAATTGTGATATTTGCAAAGATCCCCCGAAAGTATTTATCACTTTATATAAAAAAGCAAAGAATCCACTGCCAGGAGAACCAGAATCCAAAGTTACATCTCCATTTATGAGTGTATCAAATGCTGTTAACGGAGAAATCAAATATATATATATGAAATTCCATATTGCTTCACTTGTTGAAAAATCAAAGTCAAGCCGATTTACAGTAACGATGATAATAAGCCCGACAAAAACAAGGGTAAATAAAATCAGTCTATAAAAATTGAGAATCTTATTCTTATGGAAAACATACAACAAAGTTATAAAGTAAAGGAGGAACGAGGTCTTATTACTTTTAAAGATAAAAACAACCAGAACCGTAAAAGTTAACAATGCAACTTTCTTCTTATCCAATGTTTTTATATGCAACAGCGCATAGACATTAAGGACATATGCGAAATTGCATGCATACAGTAGTAGCTCTAATATTGCAGGTAAGGAACCAGATATATATACCTGCCGTATCTGCGAAAAAGAAAAGTTCCCCGCCGCTCCTATGCTTACTAAAATAGTCGCTATATTAAACATTATTGCAAACGGGAATATCTTGTTGAAAAAATCAGTATTTCCTGGATATATGTAATTAGAATGATTCTCCTTGAGTTGTAATGTAACTGGCCTAAGACTGAATATATTAGCCGTAATAACAAACGGAACTACCCAAGCAATAATACATGAGAAGAAACGATTTGATAAGTCCCATAATGGATGATCTGCGACCCAATAAATAAGCAGCAATGTTCCCCATAGCCCACAGACAATAAAAGAAGGATGAAATATATCCTTCTTTATCGATAAAAACAGTAAAGCCAATCCTATGAATAATATTGTAGTAAATTCAAGCATTAGATGGGAAGTCTATATGTGGGCTAAAAAATAATGCTGCAAAGACTCCTTTAAAGACGATATAAGAAGCCGACCATTTACCACTAAAGAATAGTAGCAGAGCCAAAATAAAATAACGGCAAAAACAGATAATTTTTTTAAACAATGAATTTTGACGGTGGACTGTATTTCTATAAAAGTAATAATAATTTCTTATCCTTCGCTTGTCATTTTCATCTTCGATAGATAATATTCTTTGAATCGCTCTTTTATGAGTAACAACACTATTTATCACTAAATATGAAGGATATTTTCGACTAATTCGGTTTGTATACTCGCTATCATCCCCCCAAATAAAATATTCTTTATATGGTAGACCAACCTTGCCGACAATTCTGTTATCGATAAGAACTGATACAAAAGAAGCCGTCTCAACACGCAAGAGTCCATCATCTAGTCTTTCTCCCCATAGCAATTCTCCAGATTTTTCATTCTTTCGCTTTGAAATTTCAGGGACATTGCATGGCGAGTTATCTGGATAAACAACCCGACTACACAAAAATCCAGATATTGAGGAAGCGTAGTTCATCATATTTTTCAACGCATCCTTATGGCAGACCACATCATCGTCCATAACCCAGGAATAAGCGAAATCATGCTCATAGGAATACTTTATACCCGTATAAAAACCACCAGATCCTCCAAGATTTTCCTGTGTTATCACAGTGATATCACTTTGCTCTTTTAACCACGCTTCAGTGCTATCCGTCGAACCGTTATTAATAACGATTATCGAGAAATCTGTACAAGTCTGAGCCCTTACGCTGTCTACACATTCTTTTAATAGTGGTAAGCGATTATATGTTACGATAACAACAGCTACTTTAGCTTTCATTTTTTTTGAATTTGTCAAAAGCACTTTCGATCACTTTATCCATATCATAATACTTATACTCGCCTAATCGTCCGCCGAAAATCACCTGGGAGTCATTTTGTGAGAAGTTTTTATACTGCTGATATAGTGACTGGTTCTTATTATCATTTATGGGATAAAATGGTTCGCAATTAACACTTGCTCCTTGAGGGTATTCTTTAGTGATAATTGTTTGGTTGTTTGTATATACATCCTCGCCGAAACACTCAAAGTGTTTATGTTCAATTATTCTTGTATATGGTGTCTCCCCATCAGTATAATTTACTACAGCATTCCCTTGATAATTTGGAATATCAAGGACATCTTCTTCGAAGTGAAGACTCCTATATTCTAACCGACCAAATGAATAATCATAAAATTCATCAATTCTCCCAGTATACACAATCTTTTCCGCAATATCGTTCCAATAAGTCCTATTACTTAGGTAATCTGTTTCCAAACGAACTTCTACACCATCTAAAAGTTTATCAATAAGCTTGTTGTATCCTCCAATGGGTATCCCTTGATATAAATCGTTAAAATAATTATTATCATATACATATCGCACCGGCAACCTACGAATAATAAAAGCCGGCAATTCCGAGCAGGAACGACCCCATTGTTTTTCAGTGTAACCCTTAACTAATTTCGTATATATATCCGTTCCAACCAGCATCAACGCTTGCTCTTCAAGATTTTTAGGTTTACCTCCATTGAGTTGTTTTTTGATAACGCTCTTTTGCTTATCGATAATTGACTGAGCCTCTTCGGGTGTTGTTACTCCCCACATCCGATTAAATGTATTCATATTGAAAGGGAGATTATATAGCTGCCCTTTATAGTTTGCTATCGGAGAGTTCGTGTACCGATTGAATTCTACCAAAGAATTAACGAAATCCCACACTTTTTTGTTTGATGTGTGAAATATGTGGGCTCCATATTTATGAATGTTTATGCCGCTCTTGAATTCACAATAGACATTTCCACCACGGGTAGAACGCTTATCTATAACCAAGCATTTCTTCCCTTTCTGTTTACAGAGATATGCGTATATAACACCAAATAATCCAGAGCCAACTATTAAATAATCATACTCTTTCATGTTTCCTTATTAGATTAGAGATTCTTGTTGCAAACTGACTCGGAGATAGGAACAATGCATGGACAACATTAAGTAATCCTTTGAGAGGCCGTTTTAATTTGAGATTTAGGACCCCAATATTTATATATGTATTTGCAATTTTCTGTCTATATACATCATTTGGGATAAAAGGATATAGTTCTTTTAAGCACATATAATGTCCGATATACAAAGTCTCTAATTTAAGAGGCTCGTCTACTGCTCTTTTAATAGTTAATCCTTTGTCTTGAACCCTGTATACTGACATTTTATCAGCCATTCCGTAAACTTTC
Organism: Bacteroides sp. CAG:1060_57_27; assembly: GCA_001915575.1. Classification (GTDB taxonomy): domain Bacteria; phylum Bacteroidota; class Bacteroidia; order Bacteroidales; family UBA932; genus Cryptobacteroides; species Cryptobacteroides pullicola. The sequence goes on from MNQT01000011.1 coordinate 118,409, forward strand.
CCATAAGCAAGACAGTTTAATATGACTTGGATATCGCCGTTTATGATTCGTGCATCTGGTAATTCGGAATAATACTCTTTTCTTAAGAGTAAGGAAGCTGTTGGTACAATCCATTTACTAAATAACTCTCGGACTGTATAATCTCTGTCCTTAATGTCTTCATGATAAAAAGCCTGCTTTGTTTCATTTTTTACCAAGCAATCGTGAAAACACATTGCATAATCTGGATGGTGATTCAAAAAATCTACTTGCTTCTGCAGTTTATATGGATCTGTCCAATAATCATCTCCTTCACAAATTGCTATGTACCTTCCTGAAGTAGCATTGAGCATAATCCTTTTTACGGAACCATCATGTTTGGAATACTGATTCTCAGCCTCATATATTGGCTTAATAATCTTAGGATATTTATCAGCATATTCTTTTATTATTTTCGCTGAATTATCTGTGGATGCATCATCGTGAACAATAGCTTCAAAATTAAATTTTGTCTTTTGAGATATAAAACCGTCCAGACATTGCCTTAGATATGGCGCATGATTATAGACCGGGCATAGTATGCTTACCACTATGTCATTATCGAACATCATACTGCTATCAAGAATTTTACATGATTAATAGTTAAAATCTCTCCAATTCTTTTTCTTTTTTCATATCATATAACATATTGATATACGAATATCTCGGATTATATCCTAATTCTTTCCGTGCATTCTCGATGTACATAATATATTGCGGAGCATTCGGCATATCTGGTCTCATTATTATATTAGATTTATGAACATCGCCGAAAACTTCAATAATACCTTTTATTTGCTCTAATAATGAAGTTCCGATTCCTGTTCCAACATTATAATATCCAAAGTCACTCTCAATGGAACAAGCGTTGAAAAGCATTTGGCAGAAGTCCTTTACATATACCATATCTTTTTGTCGCGAAGGATCTCCCCAAACTTCAATATCTTCTCCTGCTATAGCTTTGTCTATCAAAATACGCCAGGCACGTTTACGTAATACGCCATCAACGTAATATGAATCGTTCTCTGACCACGAATAAACAGTGGGTAATCTAAATATGAAAGCTTTAAGTTTATATAGGGTGTGATAGCACTTTATAAGTTCAACAGCAGTATTTTTGCTGACGACATATACCGAGTGGTCGGTTCCATAATTAAATTTCGGAGCCATGTCTGGCATCAACAAGATATTTTGCTCCGCCCGATCTTTAATATCACCGAAACTTTGTGTAAATAAGATTCGATCAACATGGTTTTCAATACAATAGGTTAGAATATTGAATGTCCCGATAATATTTGTGTCAATATAAAGGCGTGGATTATAACCTTTCATTCTTGCCGGCATTGCACCGGCTAAGTCAATTACGGCATATATATCTTTAGGAAGTTTTGCAATATCATCCTTGTTACATATATCGGCAATAATATATTCAGAATTAGTTTCGACAAATTTATTATGATGCCGCCCAACCCCTATAAGTTGATATTCGTGATTTATATCTTTGTTCTTGAAATAATCTACCAGATATCTTCCGATGCCGCCGTTTGCTCCCAATATCAAAATCTTTTTCATCTCCGATATGTGTTGAATTGGTGACTTAAATCTTCCATCTTGTTGAGGATCATATTATCTAAAGACTTATCTCTAAACAATGGTAGATTGTTTTTCAGTACATCAGTCGGAAGATTCCACCAGTTTATTTTCTCAAGTCTTTCTATTGTAATATCATCAAATCGTCTTTTTATCACACGGCCAGGGATTCCGACGACTACAGAATACGGCTCGATATCTTTCGTTATCACAGCTCCGGCACCGATTACACATCCGTTGCCGATTCTTACATTCCTGCATATGGAAACTCCAGCTGCAATCCATACATCGTTTCCAATTGTACAAGGCTCCTCATATTCTTTTTCATGATAATATTCGCTGTAATCTTTGTCGCTTGCTATTCCCCAAGATATATCATGCCAAAATGGATGTGTGGATAACATTGTATAATCATGATCGTCTCCGCCTATTTTAAGATTCCATGAGAGGGCGCAAAAAGAACCTATCTTTGCGCTCTGTACCGTTGACATCCTCCCAATACAACTATATCTCCCTAAAGATAACCTCCAAATGTCACAGTTTCGTTGAATCGTACTTCTTTGCCCTATATTGCTTTCCCGTACAACAGAAAAATCACCAATTGATGACATGTCTTGAAGCTCAGTGTTATAAACCCTACAGTTAGAGTATATTTTTGAAGTTGACGCGCCTCTTACATTGTCTATATTACTACCGTTGCCTACAAAGCCGAGCATTTTATTAATATTGTCCATATCTAATCTATATTCTTTTGGAATTCAGCCAGTTTTTCCAGTAATTTCTTGTCCAGAATATTCCCTTCGAGATACTTCTTCTTACAAACGGTATCAAAGGTGGTCATTTTGAGAGTGTCCACACAGTAGAACCAGATGTCTTCCTGGAATTCGATGAAGTTGAGTTTCGTAATCAGCTTCTCGTCAATCTTGTCTTTTGGAATCATTACAACGCCACTGTCATCACAGACCATAATGGAACCGTCGTATTTATCTTTTATTCCATCCCATGTTGCGGGATCGATTTCAGGGCCATTGATTCTGTTGACACACCCAATGGGACTCACATCTTCCAGCCACACCGGATATTTTTCTTTTATGAGAGTGTGGGCATCACGAAGTTTTCCATTTATTGACAATCGCCTTTGCCCGCTTATACAATAGGATATACTTACTTACAAGATCTCCGAAAACAGCCTTGTCGCAATTGACATTGTAGACAAAAAGAATCTTATCTTTAATATCATCAGATTCTGCAAGCTGCTTATGCACTTCGTAATTGCTATTGTTAATTGCGTAAATTACCTTGACCTCGCCGGCTCTGAACATGCCCCTGTTAAGAGCATGCACTCCTTCCACCTGTCCTGTTTTACCTAATACATCGCCAATCTCAGTAGTGGAGATTTTATTAGCCTCAATTAAATTTAAGGCTTCTTGTAAATAATTATTCATAATACTCATGGGTTTATGGATTTTCTACGATAATCCTAACATTGTTTTCAACGTCACAGATCACATCCTGGAGCCGCTCAATGTTTTTGCTGCAGGCGATATAAAAACCTATTCGCGCAGAGTCATTGGCTGCTTCACTGATAGTATCTCCTACCTTAAAGTTAAACCGGTATGATTTAATGTCTGGAACTTGTTCCAGAAAGTCTACACCTATAATCTGCTTGACCCGGCCTCCGCCTTTCGGTGTTTCAAAGAACTTTAACACAGCTGCCCTGTCCCGGTATTCCTCACGAATGGAAAAATCCTCATCATGAATATTCCCGACAGCACAATCAATCAGGTATCGATATGTATCATAACCGGACATATATTGTGTAATGCACGATGAAATCATATTTCCACCACCCCTTGCGGCAATCTCAATAAGATAGAATTCACCGTCTTCATATTTATACTCCGCATGGGTAAACCCAAACCGTAAACCTGAATTCAGTACAAAGAAGTCGTTATATTTCCGAAGTCTATCATAGTCATACTTTGTACTTTGGTGCGAGAACAAAAGCTCATTTGCGATACTTTCGTTGTGCGCAAAATGTCGCTTCTCGCTGATGGCCAATGTATAATGATTGAGGGGAGTCTTGATTCCGTCGATAGTAAACTCCGTGCCTGCAATATACCTTTCAGCGAGTACAGACTTTTCTATCCTGGAGAAGGACATGCTCTCGTTAAAATGTCGCTTTATTTCTTCCTCAGAACTGCATTTGAAAACTCCGTGGCTAGCATTGCTATCTAGGGGCTTGATAATAATTGGCTTCTTGATGTCCCTGAACAAGGATACAGCATCGTCTTCTGTTCTACAGAACCGATATTCGGGATATAGCAAGCCATGCTTTTTGCTAAATTCTCTCATTAAGAATTTATCGGTGTACAATGCAGCTGTCTTCTTATCTATGGTCGGGACATTGAACGCCTCCCCCAATTCCGCAACAAGATTCATTGCTATATCGCATTCGTCCGAGATAATGCCAGCAATATTATGCCGTCTCCCATAGTTGATGACAGCATCTTTATCAAATATATCTGATTGGAGATAGTTGTCGGCATATTTAAAGCAAGGAGAATCAGGTGCAGGATTGACGACCATCGGAGAAAAGCCCATTTCCTTTATTTTTTTCACCAGCTCTACCTGCCATAAGGTTCCAGGGAGGACTAGAATGGATTTCTGATTATGTATGCTTCTCATAATGTATTGACAAAGTGCTTCAGCCTTTGCGCTCCGGAAATAATACTATTCTGTTCTAGGGTAAAAGCCAGTCTGACATGATCGTCGAATTTGTCCCCGAATGCGATACCCGGAATCATCGCCACATGCTCTTTTTCTAAAAGAGACATGCAGAATCTCCTTGAATCCATGCCGGTACTGCCTATATTAACAAATACGTAAAACGTTCCTTCTGGTGCTGTGAAAGACACTTTCGGGCACGATTTTATTTCCCCAAGAATAATCTCTCGCCGCCTGGCAAACTCTTGTGCTACGGGCACAGAGTAATCTTGGATATGAGTAATTGCTTCTAATGCCGCATATTGTGATATTGTTGGAGCACATACGGCGATATTCTGTTGTAGTTTGATAATAACATCAATTAAATCTTCATTACCTATTACATAGCCAACTCTCCATCCAGTCATTGCGAACTGTTTAGAGAAACTGTTAAAAATCAGGAGATTTTCAGAAGGACAGTATTTTGTAATTGAAGGATATCGATTACCGTAAACTAATGATTTGTAGACCTCATCAGCAAAGACATACAAATGGTTCTCTTGAGCAACTTGGGCGATTCCTTTTAATATCTCATCTCGGTATAATATTCCTGATGGGTTGTTTGGAGAATTATATACGATAATCTTCGTATGTTCAGTAACAGCTTCGCGAATTGCGTCTATATCCGGTTCAAAGTCTTTCGTAAAACTAGAGATAATTACAGGCTTTGCCTTATGCAGTTCTACTATATTCTTGTACTGGACCCAGTAAGGAGCGAGAATAATAACCTCGTCACCTTCGTTAAGGATGGCATTAAGGGCGAGATATATCGCTTCAGTGGCTCCTATTGTAATAGCAACATTGTTTAGATTATATTTCAGTCCTGTCTCTATTGATGCTTGTGTCGCTATCGCTTCCCTTAATTCTGGAATACCGCCATTGGGAGAATATCTTGTCTTTCCTTGCATTGAGGCTTCAGTCGCGGCTTCACAAATTCCCGTCGGAGTCTGGATATCGGGATCTCCGAGTGTAAAATCTATAACATCATCATACTGCTTGGCGAGCATATACAACTGCCGCGAAAGGGTGGGCCCAATAGCCCGGGATATGTTCGAAATCTGCATCATTTCCGTACCACATCCAATATCCTCTCCACATCCTTATCCGTCAGCAGGTGGTGCATGGGCAGGCAGATGACCTGCTCGGCGATCCTGTGCGCCACAGGCAGGTTCTCAGGCCGCGCGGAGTCGAGCCCCCGGTAGGTCGTGAACGTACTGATGAGCGGGTAGAAGTACCTGCGTCCGAGAATGTCGTGGCCCTTCAGCTTCTGGTAGAGGTCGTCGCGGGTCATGCCGTACTTCTGAGCGTCCACGAAGATCGGGAAGTAGGAATAGTTGTGCCGTACGCCCGGCATGTCCTCGAAGTAGGTGACGCCCTCGACATCCCTCAGCCCCTCGCGGTACACCTGTGCTACATGCCTCCTTGCGGCGATGGCCCTGTCGACCTGCCCGAGGTTCAGCAGGCCTATCGCCGAGCGTATCTCGTCCATCTTGCCGTTGATGCCCGGGGCCACGACCGTGGTCTCGTTCGCGAAGCCGAAGTTCTTGAGGTAGTCGATGCGCTGCTTGGTCTTCTCGTCGTGCATGACGAGCGCGCCGCCCTCCACGGTGTTGTACACCTTGGTGGCGTGGAAGCTCAGCGTGGACATGTCGCCTGCGTTGAGTATCGATTCCCCGTCAACCTCGACGCCGAAGGCGTGCGCCGCGTCGTATATCACCTTGAGCCCGTACTTGTCCGCGATCTCCTGGATGCGCTTGACATCGCACGGCTTGCCGTAGCAGTGCACCGGCATGATGGCCGTGGTCTTCGGAGTTATGGCGGCCTCGATCTTGTCGGGATCCATGCCGCAGTTGGACGGGTCGATGTCCACGAACACAGGCTTGATGCCGTTCCACCATATCGAGTGCGTGGTCGCGACGAAGCTGAACGGGGTCGTGATGACCTCCCCGGTTATCCTGAGCGCCTGAAGCGCCGTGATGAGCGGCAGGGTGCCGTTGGTGAAGAGGCTGATATACGGAACCTTGAGATATTCGCAGAGAGCCTTCTCCAGTTCCCTGTGGTAGTGTCCGTTGTTCGTGATCCACTTGCGGGACCAGATGTCCCCGAGGTATTCATTCAGTTCGTCAAGGTCCGGCAGGAGCGGCGACGTCACTGTTATCTGTTCGTTGTCCATATCGTATTTTCTATGCTTTCCGTTCCCGGAAGAGTCCGAGGACGATATTCTTCAGTTCGCGGTATTCCTCCAGCCCAAGCAGCTCGCAGAGGCCTATGGTGATTCCCGCTCCGGCGAGCAGCTGGACTGCCAGCAGAGCCAGCGGTGGCATCCCGGTCAGGGACAGCGCATACAGGGCGGCCATCATCGCCAAGGCGACCCCGAACGAGGGGAGGATATCCTTGAGTTGCGCCCATGAGCCGTAACCTAACATCTTCCCTGAGTAGAAGGAGTTGAGCCAGAAGGAGAAAAGTCCGATCAGCACGCTGCCCCAGAGCATCCACTCGATGCTGATGAAGATTCCGAGCAGTATCGGGCCGACGGCGACTATCTTCTTGACTATCTCCAGCTTGAGGAACAGGTCCGAGCGCCCCTGCACCTGGAGCATGTTGAGGTTTATCGCGTGCAGCGGATAGAGGCATGCGGAGAACACTATAATCTGCAGGTATCCGGCCGCCTCGGACCACTGGTCTCCTATGAGTACATATAGCAACGGTTCCGCAACCGCTCCGAGTCCGAACAGCAGCACGAACGACAGCAGCATCGAGACCTTGATGATCTTCCTGTATCCCTCCCTCAGCCGCGTCCTCTCGTCCTGCACCGAACTCAGGACAGGATAACTCACCCTCTGGATTATCGTAGTCATGTTGGACGAGAATATGTCGGAGAACTGCTTGCCGCGGGTGTACTGGCCGAGCGTCTCCGTCGTGTAGCATTTTCCGATGACCAGTTGGTATATCTCCTTCCATGTGGTGTCGATTAGGCCTGACACCATCAACTTCCATCCGAAGCCGAAAAGTTCACGGAAAGACTTCCAGGAAAACTGCATTGCCGGCATCCAGCGGTTGAAGACCCACAGGAACACCGTGTTGAGCAGTTGGCGGCTTATCTGCTGCCCCACGAGGCTCCATACGCCCATGCCGCACAGCGCCATACCGATTCCGACCACGCCGCTCGCGCCGGACGATATCAGCGACACCTTGGTCTGCGTCTTGAAGTCCACGCGTCTGGTGAGCGTCGTCCTCTGTACTATCGCCGCCGCGTTGATGACGACTATCACAGACATCGCCCGGATCAGCGGCACGAGTTCAGGCTCGTTCAGAAACCTGCTTACCGGCCCCGCCGTGACAGCCATGACTACCGCCAGAAGCAGGCTCAGCACCATGTTGAAAATGAAAGTCGTGCTGTAGTCCACCTCCCCGGCGTCCTTCTTCCTTATCAGCGCGTTCGAGAACCCGCTGTCGACTATGCTGTTGAGGATCGCGACTATGATGAGGATATAGCCTATCAGACCGTACTCCTGCGGGGAAAGCAGACGGGCGAGGACAAGCCCCACCAGAAAGGATATGCCCTGGCCTGCGATATTGTCGATGCCGCTCCAGATTGTACCCCTTACCGTCTTTTCCTTCAGCGATTCAGGCATTGATGTCAGTCTATCCGACGCCCCTCGAGCATGATGCCTGTCAGTTAGTAGTGTATTAACTGACCCTGCCTAACGGTTCCGCTCTTTTTTACGGGCGTTTAATTGTGCAGGAAAATCAGAAGTTTCGATAGGTGACAAAAAATATTAAAATTTAGATAAGAAACAGTAATTTCCGCACCGCTCCATTTCCGGCTTCTTCTCGTCATCTTTGCCTCCGGCCGCATGCGGCCGGACAGAATTTGAACCGTTAAACTTGACGACTATGGAAACCTTAATGCCGATGTATGTGAATCCTCTTTCCGACGCGGGTTTCAAGGCCCTGCTCTGCGACCCTGCCAACAAGGCTGAACTTATCCGCTTCCTCAATGTCTTCCTGCCGGGAGACAGGCGTGTCGCCGACCTCGAATATGCCACCACCGGGTTCCCGGGCATCACACTTGCAAACAAAGCCTCGCGGGTAGACCTGCGCTGCACAGACCTGGACGGACGCAATTTCATAGTAGAAGTGCAGCGCAGTCCGCAGCCCAACTTCTTCCGCCGCTGTGTCTATTACGCGTCAAGAATCTACGCATTAGGTTCCAGAAAAGGAGACAGACAGCAATACGACCTCCTTCCTGTCTACCTTGTCGCGCTGCTAGACAGGGATTTCGGCTTCGACCGTTCAGATTTCAGCTGGAACGACCGATATATCTCGTCTTACACCTTCCGGGAAATGGCGAGCGGACAGGTTGAAGATGAGACTATTTCGATTATATTTGTAGAGTTGAACCGGTTCAGGAAAATCCAGTTCGAGGAATGCCGGACTGCGGCGGAAGAATGGTGCTGGATGCTGAAGAACATGGAGGGGCTGAGGCCGACGCAGGAGGAGATAAAGACGGTGTACTACGAGCTCGAGGAGCTGCTCGATGCAGCTAGGATATCCGGGTTCAACAAGGAGAAGAGAGCCAGATACGATGCTGATATGATAACGGAAAGAGATTACTACAACATCCTCGAGACCGCAAAGAAAGAAGGCGAGGCCGCGGCTGCTTCTCAGATCGCGAAAAAACTTCTGGCGTCGGGAATGCCCGAGGCTCAGGTTGCAGACATTACCGGCCTGACCGCCGGGCAGGTCGCCGGATTGAAATAGCATTTCAGAAAGATATAGACGGGATCAGGATACGAAAAGCACCGCAATCCGACCTTGGAACCTGCGGTGCCCAAGGTATTTGTAAATGATTGCTAAACTATTGTGTCACAAAGACTCTCCAGCTCCCGTCCTTCTCGCCGCGCTCGACATATTTCTTGGCAGTCAGATGGCCCAACAACTTCTGTATAGCCGTCAGGCTGATACCAGTTTCTTCTTTCATATCGGCAAGCGTCAATGTAGGATGCGTCCGCATGGCGTTCAATATCTTAGAATAATTCGGCGTCCGGAATGCAATTCTCTCACCGTCATACCACCACACATTCTTGTCCCTTTCACTTACGAACAGCACATCATTATAGACTTCCGTTGCCACCACATCTTTGAAATATTTCAAAAAGGGACTGATATCTCCGATATCGGCACGGGCACCGTCGCAAGGTACGGGGCCGACTTCGATATCGGTCTGATGCAAGGCTTCCAGATATTCATTTTTATTGCGGCTGCGGATTACGACCATCGGGTAGCCGTGACGGGTCAGGATGTAATTCACCATCAGACGGGCGATTCTCCCGTTCCCGTCCTCAAACGGATGGATACGTATGTAACGGTAGTGAAACAGTGCCGCCAACTCGACCGGAGAGAGGTTTCCTCTGCGCTCCTCGTCGTTATACCAGTCTACAAGATCCTTCATAAGTCCCGGCGTTTCCTCCGGGGAAGCATGGGCAAACCTATCCCCATACCGCGTGATGACGCTGTTTGGCCGAGTCTTATATTGCCCGGCGTGAATCACATAACTCGTCTGTATTCCTCCCGGCAGATCTCTATATACAGTGTAATCCTCACGCAGGATGGTTTTATGCAAAGTGCGGATAAGATTTTGCGTCAAAGGCATTTCCCTGACGGCAGCTTCTTCAGCCATCATCCATAGGCCCACATTGCTCGCAGTCATCTCCTGGACATCACGTATATCCGCCTCACCGATAACCTTTCCGAAAAGCAGAAGTATTTCAGTCTGCCCATAAGTCAAGGTGTTACCCTCGATATGATTGCTATTGTAGTTGAAGTCCACAATGAAACGGCGGCGGAGCCTCTCTATATCCTTATTAGAGAGCGGCTGCAGCTCCTGCCACGCGGCCAAGGCTTTCTTGACAGTTAGATATTTCATACGAAAGCAGTTTGTCAATATGTTGCGTAAATATACAAAATTTTCCATAAATGGTTGTAGCGTTACAACTATTTATGGAAAATATTCTGCTACTGCACCGACATGTGGGTCTGGTGAACTTAAACGATTAATATGCCGCAGTTCCGGAAATTTATTCCTTACTTTGCACGAGACTTTAATATTTAAACTTGATTGACTATGAAAACTTCCAGACAAATCAGCCCGGCGTCGGCTCACAGGTACGTCGACATCCTCTCCGACGCAGGATTCAAGGCAGTCTTCGGCGACCGGCGCAACAAGGACGTCCTCATCGACCTCCTCAACGTCGTCCTCCCTCCGCACCGGCGCGTGCAGGACCTCTCCTACATGACCACCGAACTCCCGCAGTTCTCCCCGCTCTCCAAGGGCGTACGCCTCGACCTACGTTGCTCCGCCCACGACGGCACCGTCTTCATCGTCGAGGTCCAGTGCTACCGGCAGGCGAACTTCTTCCGAAGGTGCGTGCTCTATGCGGCGAAGTCCTACGACGCGGGTGCGGCGAAAGCTGACGGACAGCGTTACATCATCCCTCCCGTCTACCTCGTATGCCTCCTCTCAGGAACCTTCCAGGACTTCCAGACCGATTGCGGCGGTGAACGGAACGACCCCGACAACTTCCTCTCCGAATACACTTTCCGCGAGAAAACCACGCTCGCAGTGCCCGACGAGACGATTAATTTGCTATTTTTGGAACTGAACAGGTTCGACCGCGACCTCGACCGGTGCGTCTCCGACCTCGACAAGTGGTGCTACGCGCTCAAGCATGTCGGCACGCTCGACGCCCTCCCCGGGGAGCTCAGGCTCGAGGCTTTCCGGAGGCTCTTCGACGCCTGCGAGATCGCCAGGTTCGAACCCCAGGTCAAACTTACCTACGAAAAGGAGATGATCACCGAAAGGGACTACTACAACATCATCGAGACCGCCAAGGATGACGGTCGCGAGCAAGGTCGCGAGGAAGGCCGGGCCGAGGGGCTGCAGGCAGGAATCGAGCAGGGCAGCCTTGAGGCGGCCACAAGAATCGCCCGGAAGCTGCTTGCATCAGGCATGCCGCAGAGGCAGGTCTGCGAGTTGACGGGACTTTCAGACGAGCAGATAACTGCCCTGGAGTAATCCTCGGCGTCATTACAAGGCAAGGTGCCTCCCGGGAAACCGTATGAACGGACTCCCGGGAGATATCTTTATTCAGCCAGTATCGCCCCAGTCCGCTGACTATTTCTTTTCGGAGATTCGGAGAAGGAATATATGTTTCCCATTCGCCGATTCGAATATAAATGCTATATTTGCACTGCTGTTCCCGGATATGCGCGGCAGAACAGCAGGACAGTAGATTAGATTCTCGGATGGGACGACTCTATGCCGGAGGAACAAGTCCGGCCGTCTTGCCGCACTCCCGGTTGGCATCACCAACGCGGGGAGTATCTGAAGTATCCGGAGAGCAGCGAAAATTACACAGTAAACGTTTAAAAATCGCGGTTGAAACGCCACCGTTCCGTACATGGGAAATGTGGAGTTTTCGTTGCACAGAAAAACGCCCGTAAAAAAGAGCGGGACCGTCAGGCAGGGTCAGTTAATACACTATTAACTGATAATACTGTTCTCTGCTGGCCGGTACTGATAGATTTGAAGTTCACCGATATAATACATAGGGCCCTGCATGCCGACATAGTAAGGGTATTTTCTTTAACATCGGTTGCGACGCTTGTCAAGATGGCCACGGGACTCGTCAGCGTGAAAGTCGTGGCGAGCATCATCGGCCCCGCCGGTGTGGCTCTGGTCGGACAGCTTAACAACTTTTCCTCGATAGTGATGCAGCTTGCCTGCGGTGGTATCAACCAAGGGGTCACGAAGTATGTGTCGGAAAGCAAGGAAGACAGAGGCCGTCTTTACAGCCTGCTCTCCACGGCGTTGAGGATAACCGTAGCCTGCTCCCTTGCCGTTGGGCTCGTGATGATAGTATTCCACCGGCGTCTGAGCAGGTTGATAATGCTGAGCGACGAGTACGGGTATGTGTTCGTAGTGTTCGGGTTCACCATATTGCTGTACGCCCTGAACAACATGCTGATATCCATAGTGAACGGGTTCAAGGAGTTCAAGAAGTATGTCGGCATCAACATAGCTAATAGCATAGTCGGCCTGTGCTTCACCTTGGCGTTCGCCATATCGTTCGGGCTGAAGGGCGCGCTGCTGAGCGCAGTCACCTACCAGAGCGTGATGTTCTTCGTGACGTTCTTCATGGTAAGGCGGTTGCCATGGATGAATCGGGAATATTTCAGGGAGAGGTTCAGCACACCGACGGCAAGGAAGTACCTGCAGTACACGCTGATGGCCCTCGTCAGTGCCGCATGCGTCCCGGTGGTGCAGCTGCTGCTGAGGGGGAATGTCATCAGCCAGCTGTCGCTAGAGCAGGCCGGCTGGTGGGAGTCAATGAATCGAGTCGCGAGTGCCTATCTAATGGTAATAACCACGTCGTTCTCGGTATACTATCTGCCGAGGCTCTCGGAGATACAAGACAGTTATGGCCTGAAACGGGAGATCTTCAAAGCCTATGTCGTGATAGTCCCGATGCTGCTCGTGGGGTTTACTGCGATATGGTTCCTCCGCTTCTTCGTTATTCGGCTGTTATTCACTCCGGAGTTCATGCCTATGGAACAGCTTTTCGTCTGGCAGATGCTCGGGGACTTCTTCAAGATATGCAGCTGGCTGCTTGCGTACCTGATGCTGGCAAAGGCGAGGACTACATTGTACATTACTACCGAAATAGTGTTCTCCCTATTATACCTCATACTGGGATTCCTGCTCGTCAAGGTCAATGGTTTGGTCGGACTGAACCAAGCATACCTCATCAACTATATACTCTACACGATAGTGATGGCCGTGGCTTTCAGAAAGATATTGACAGCGAAGAAACCTGCGGCGTGATAAACGTGGGACACTCCGGTAGGATTGAAAGACAAGCAACGCATATATAAATGAAAATGGATTCGGAAAAAGCAAGAATAATTGATCTCCCGAAGTTCCTCGACGCGCGTGGAAACCTGTCGTTCGTGGAGGAGTTCAGGCACATCCCGTTCAAGATAGAGCGGACATACTGGATATACGACGTACCAGGCGGAGAGAAACGCGGAGGCCATGCCTACAGGGAGAACCGGGAGTTCATTATCGCCTTGTCGGGAAGTTTTGATGTGATTCTCGACGACGGGAATGAAAGGAGGACATTCTCCCTAAACAGGTCGTACTACGGACTCTACGTGCCGGAGGGGATATGGCGCGAGATGGACAACTTCTCGACCAACAGCCTGGCATTGATTCTCGCATCTACGCCTTATACTCCTTCGGATTACATTTACGACTACTCAGAATTCCTGACCTCAGGCAAATGATAAGGTCTCTACAATCCTGGCGTTTTATCTTTGCGCTGATGATATTCCTGCACCATTTTCCCGTGGACGGCAAGGGCCTGTTCGAGGCCGGCGGAAGTTGCGGTGTGTCGTTTTTCCTGATCCTCAGCGGATTCGTAATGTCTGCAGGATATGGGGAAAAGGTGTTGCAGAATGATTTCAACTACGGTAATTATTTTAAGAAGCGGCTGACGAGGGTATATCCCCTGCACCTGCTTTGCCTATGCGTAGCAGCCTTGCTGCTTGTCATGGCAGGGGCATTCGGCCTTAAGAACGGAGTTGTCCTCGGGATTAACGCCCTGCTGTTGCAGAGTTGGATTCCTGTCAAAGAAATCTACTTCTCGTTCAATGCCGTATCATGGTGTCTGTGCGATCTTCTGTTCTTCTATGCGATGTTTCCGCTGCTGCACAGGTTCTCGGCACGGATCGGACTCGGGAAATCAATCGTGCTGACGGGCATGGCGGCTGTCATGTATTTTGTTATCTTGTATTCCATTCCTGAGGATTGGGCGCATCCTCTTCTATATATCTCACCCCTGTTCAGGCTACTGGATTTCGTAATCGGGATGCTGCTATATGATGTGTACAGACGCATGATAGGTTCTGAAAGAATAGTCAGGAGATTGAAAAGTATACCCTACCTGTTGAAAAGCCTGGTAGAGGCCGTCCCTGTTGTATTGCTATCGGTTTTTGTAATCATATTCCCGGTGATTCCCGAAAAGTTCATCTGCGCATCGTTCTGGTGGATTCCGTCATGCCTTCTTATCATGACGTTCGCTGCCGCCAGCCAGACGGGGGGGGGTATGTTTTCAAGGCTCCTCGAGAACAAGACGCTGGTCTACCTCGGTAATATAAGTTTCAGCTTCTATATGGTCCATCAGCTGGGTATCAGGATATTGAATATATTATTTGATAAAACGAGAATCGGGACTCCGTGGTACATAAATCTAGTGCTGTTCGCAGCGATCATCCTTGCAGGAAGCATAATAGTCAGCCGGTATTTCGAGAAACCGGTAGCGGCTGCCTTGAATAGAAAACTAATTAGAGTATGAACAAACCTACCGTATATGACTGCTCGCTCGTCGAGTTGCCGAAGATAGCAAACCGGGCGGGTAACATCACTCCGATTCACGGGAACATCAATGTCCCATTCGATGTAAAGCGAGTCTTCTATACATACGACATACCGGGAGGAGAGGCCAGGGGCGCACATGCCCATAAGGAATGCCACCAGCTTCTCGTCGCTGCCAGCGGTAGCTTCGAGGTGGTGCTTGATGACGGTGTCAACAAGAGGACTGTCCTTCTTAACAGACCGTTCTATGGCCTGCATATCCCGCCTGGGATATGGGCTGCGGAACAGGGGTTCTCGTCGGGTGCAGTATGTCTCGTGCTCGCCTCACATGGATATGATGCCAATGACTACATAAGAGACTATCAGGGATTCCTAAAATACAGAGTTGACAACAATGAATAAACTGCCAGGAAATTTCACCCTTAAAAGATATGGGTTGAATGTGCGTTTGGTTGACGAACAGGATGCCGACTTTATCCTAAAGTTGCGATGCGATAAAACTCTTAGGCGATACATACATGAAACAGATCCTTCAGTCCAGCGGCAATTGGAGTGGATAAGGTCGTACAAAAAACGTGAGTGCAAAGGAGAGGAATATTACTTCGTGTTTCAGATCGAAGGCAGACCGGTCGGGGTATACAGGCTATACAACATAAGTGGCGATTCGTTTACATGTGGAAGCTGGGTGTTCTCTCGCAAATCTCCTATCGGTGCCGGAATACTTGGATGTATAATAAGCCGAGAGCTTGCTTATGAAGATCTGTCCTTAAACCGTTGCTTTACGGATGTAAACAAGGATAACATATCAAGCCTTCAGTTTCAGATGTCTTTCAACCCGATCATACTGAGAGAGGAAGGCGGAATGGTATATTTTGAACATATTAAGGAGAATTTCTACAAGGTAAAGCCGATATATATATCGAGGTGCATCAACTTACTTAAATCAAACATTAGATGAGCGAGTCAGAAATATTTAACAAAATTTGTTTACTGCTGGACAGAAGTCTCAAATGCCATAGGGAGTATGTGGCGGAGGAGAGACTGACGGATATCCCTGGCTGGAGTTCGATTATCTATATATTTACAATAACAGCTGTCGAAGAAGAATTTCATATTTCGCTTCCAATAGACAATTTATTTGAAATCAGCACGGTAGGAGACCTATCGGAGTTGGTATCCAAAGAGCTTTCGCAGAAAAAATGACGATCGAAGACAGAATCATATCAAATGCCGCCTTGTTCTCTGAAAAGACGGCTCTGATCATAAACGGGGTCGAATATTCCTACAAAGATTTGTTCTGCTATATAGAAAAAGCGGAGAAATACCTTTCTTCGTATAAAATCAACCGCCAAGAACGTGTGGTTCTTCTCTGTGAGAGAAGCATCCATTATATAGCATGCTATTTCGCGTTGCACAGGCTTGATCTTATAGTAGTTCCGATAGACGAGAAAGCATCTGTCCAAACATTTGCGTCTGTTTGTCGAAATGTTTGTCCGGTGCTGGTCATCGGAAGTGCCACAACGAGAGGATGCGGATATCGCCTCGTATCATACCAGGCAATATTTGACGGATGCCATGGAGCTGAGTCTGCAGAGGACTATTCCTGTTCCATGTCTTTCCATTCAGACGACATAGCAGATATCATGTTCACATCCGGCACTACGGGGACCCCAAAAGGTGTTGTCTTGACACATAAAAACTTATTCACGTCAACCGTTAGTATCTCTGACAGTATCGGGAACAACTCTTATGATATTGAAGTACTCGCGCTTCCCATTTCCCATTCATTTGGCATGGGACGTCTAAGGTCTGCACTATATGTTGGAAGTACCGTTATTCTATACAACGGATTTACCGACATAAAAGGCCTTTTTTCAGCAATCGAAAAATATAGAGCAACGGGATTCTCCATGGTACCAGCTGCATGGAGGATTATTTCCAAATTGTCAGGGAAACGCATAGCACAGTTCTCCTCACAACTACGCTATATTGAAATGGGGAGTGCCCGTCTGTCGCTGGAGGAAAAGCAGGAACTGCTCGCACTCTTTCCAACGACAAAGCTGAAAATGCACTACGGTTTGACAGAAGCGTCGAGATCCTTATTTATGGAATTCCATACAGAACCATTATGTAGTATAGGCATGCCCGTTAAAAATGTTTCAGTAAAAATATTTGACGGAAATAATAAAGAGCTCAAAGAAGGTGAAATTGGAGAAATCTGTGTAAAAGGGCCTCATGTTACCAAAGGGTATTATGGTGATCCTGCTGCGACGGAGGCGGCCTTTGTAGGAGATTATTTCAAGACCGGCGATTTAGGATATATGAAGAGCGGCTATTATTATCTGACAGGCAGACTCAAGGATATGATCAATGTAGGCGGGGAGAAAGTTAGTGCTGCGGAAGTGGAGGAGACCGCTCTTACTTATCCTGGAGTTTCAGAATGTGCCTGCATTGGTATTGAAGATAGCATTCTTGGTGAACACCTCAAGCTTTTTGTCGTGACCTCGACGGGAGATGTCTCGATCGACGGCCTTAGAATTTTCCTGTCGGAGAGGTTAGAATCCTATAAGATTCCACAAGAATACCAAGTTATCGGAAGCCTTCCTAGAACTGAAAATGGAAAAATTAAGAAATATTTATTGCACTGACATATGGATTTTACTAAAAAGGATTCCCGTATTTTTTCAAGAAAATCATTAGTCCAAAGGATAATACTGAACATAAAACGTGCAAGATTAAAGAGCTTGGGGAGGGTGATTTTTGGAGAGAATCTAATGATTTTAGGTGGCCTCCCTATATGTAAGACGCCAAGGGAAGGTAGGATTCTTATAGGAGACAATGTCACTTTAAATTCTGACAAACTTCATTCAAACAGTGCCCTGACTTCAGCAGTGAAGTTGACGACAGGCTATAACGGAGTCATTAATATCGGAAATAATTCGATACTCAATGGTAGTTGTATTGTCGCATACGACAAGGTGGATATCGGTAGTTGCTGTGAAATAGCGTCATGCACTATAATTACCGACACAGATTTTCACCCTGTTGATCCCGGTGAACGGTTGAAACAGATGAAAGGCGACCTGTTTTCTTTCGATACGGTGAACAAGAAGCCGGTGAAAATAGGGAACAACTGTTGGATTGGGTATGGCGCGATAATTCTAAAAGGCTCTACTATCGGCAATAATTGCATTGTTGGTGCAGGGGCTGTAATCCCGGGTAACTTATCCTTCCCTGACAATTGCGTCATCGCTGGCAATCCGGCAAAGATTGTTAAGATGTTAAAATAGAAAGAATATGATAAAGTTCCTTGATTTGCAGAAGGTGACCGCCTTGCACGGCGAGGAGATAAACGAGGCCGTGTCGCGCGTGGTCAACGGAGGGTGGTACCTCCAGGGCGAGGAGAACAAGAGGTTCGAGGCCGACTACTCCGCGTATATAGGCACCAAGTATACCGTCGGCTGCGGCAACGGACTGGACGCCCTGATATGGATATTCCGCGCATACATCGAAATGGGCGTGATGAAGCCTGGTGACGAGGTGATAGTCCCCGCGAACACTTACATCGCGTCCATACTCGCTATCACGGAGAACGGCTTGAGGCCGGTGCTCGTGGAGCCGAGCATAGACACCTACCAGATAGATGACAGTCTGATAGAGGCCGCGATCACGGACAGGACAAGGGCAATCCTGATAGTTCACCTCTACGGACAGTGTGCCTACACGGACAGGATAGGCGAGCTATGCAAGAAGTATGGTCTTAAGCTCGTAGAGGACAACGCCCAGGCGCACGGATGCAGGTTCCATGGACGGTGTACCGGGTCGCTCGGCGATGCAGCCGGGCACAGTTTCTACCCCGGGAAGAACCTTGGAGCCCTCGGTGACGCAGGAGCCGTAACTACTGACGACATGGAGCTCGCCGACACGGTTCGGTCGCTCGCCAACTACGGCTCGAGCCGCAAGTACGTGTTCAAGTACAAAGGGCGCAACAGCAGGCTGGACGAGATACAGGCAGCGGTGCTCGACGTGAAGCTCAAGCATCTGGATGAGGACAACCTGAGGCGCAGGAAAGTGGCGCAGTACTACATCGAGAACATCAAGAACCCCGAGATAACACTGCCGAAGGTGGCGGACTGGGACGCGCACGTGTTCCACATATTCAGCATCAGGACGGAACGGCGTGGTGAATTGCAAAAGTACCTTACGGAAAATGGAATCCAGACTATCATCCACTATCCTATCCCTCCCCACAAGCAGGAATGCTACAGGGAGTGGAACAACCTGTCGTTCCCGATAACGGAGAAGATCCATGACGAGGAACTCAGCCTGCCGATGGGACCGACGATGACGGTGGAGGAGATTGGGATTGTGACGGATGTTCTCAATAATTTGGGAAAAGCATAAAAGGATCGACATCATACGATGAAAGTACTTTTTCTTGGGGAATTCTCCGGGGTATTCAATGAGCTAATTCCCGCACTGCGAGAACAAAAAGTTGAAACTTACTTAATTAGTGACGGTGACTGTTTTAAAGGATATAAAGCTGATTTTAATGTTAAATATTGCAAAAGGAAAAACTCGTTCCCTTTTGGCATTTTTAACCGTTTCATAGCAGTTGTCGGTTTGTCTGGAATTAAGGATTTCGTCGTAATGTGGCCGAAACTTAAAAAAAAACTTATTGGATATGAAATAGTACAGCTAAACAACGATTATCCTTTCTTCTATTTTGGTTGGGCCATAATATTGTATGTTATCCACTACATTGTGCGTCATAACAACGCAAAGATATTCTTATCGGCTTATGGAGATGATTATGTCATTAATTGCTATGAATGTAGAAATTATATTGGTCAGTTCCGAAATCAGAGTGTGCTCCAAAAGAAGGCTTATCTTGTGAAACAGTTTTTTAAAAGAGCTGTTATCAGCAGATATGTCCTAGAACATGTTACTGCTATATGTCCGGGAACATATCATTATAAACAAGCATATGCAAACAATATTAAGACTTGTGGAAAAATATTCCCTTTTGCAATAGGAAGGGATAAAATTGGAGTTCCTTTGCAAATAACTTCGGAGGAGCCGATTGTGATTTTTCATGGGTGGCAAACTGGCCGTGAAGCTACTAAGGGGAATGATGTGTTTGATCGTGTCATAAGGAAAGTAGTCAATAAATATGGTAGTAGTAAAATAAAATATATAATTGTTAAGAATATCCCATTTGAGGAATATTGTACACTTTTTTTATCGGCGCATATATTTATAGATCAGCTGTATGCCGTTGATAAAGGAATGAACGGACTCCTGGGTATGGCAGCCGGGAAAGTGGTTTTCTCTGGGTTCATGCCAGAAGCATTAGCTGAGTACAGGTATTACGAGGACAATATTATCGGTATTAGGGCATATAACGACGAGATGTATCTATTTGATAAGTTCTGTGAACTCATCGAGAATCCATCTCTTATGGAAGAGATTTCCAAGAATGCCATCGATTTCGTATTACATAACCACTTGAGTACTGTTGTTGCACGGCAGTATATTGATTTATGGAGTTCATAATTGGCGGATAGAAATATTGAACAAATATTTAATATGCGTTTAAAAATGACTTTTCGACTGTGGCTGATGTGGAGTGTTATTTAATTACTGAGATGGTTGAGATAAGTGTTGTTATTCCGGTATATAATATGGAAAAATATATTGAACGTTGTGCATGTTCATTATTTTGCCAAACTAAAGAAGATGGGATTGAATTTATATTTGTTGATGATTGCTCCACCGATAAGAGTGTTGGCGTTCTAATGGAAGTACTATCGAAGTTTCCGAATAGGGAAAGCCAAGTTAAGATTATCAAGCACGAGCATAATAGAGGATTGGCCGCAGCTCGTTATACTGGTTTCGAAAATGCTGTTGGTAAATATATAATTCATTGTGATAGTGACGATTGGGTAGAGAAGGAAATGTACGATAGCCTTTTAAAAAAAGCGAAAGAGAACGAGGCTGATATTGTAATATGTGACTACATCGCTGAATATGATAAGCGAAGTATAGTATACCGACAGAATTTTGAAGGAAATGATAAAAAATTTATAAATCAACTATTAAGTGGTGAACTTCATAATTCAGTTTGGAATAAACTTATACGTCGAGAATTATATCAATATGTTCATCCATTATGGGAAGATGGAATTAACATGTGGGAAGATGTATCCTTGATATGCCGCATGTCATTTTATGCAAAGACAATTTGTTATCTACCGCAGGCTTTATATCATTATTCTCAGACAAACGAAAATGCGTATACCACTATATGGGGACAAAAAGCTTTGAGTAATATACTACATGTTTCCAATATGATTTGTAGTTTTTACTCAGATAAAGCTGAGTACTCAAAGGCGTTGGTATATTTTAAAATGCGTGTGAAATGTACGCTTCTTAAACATTCTTCTGATACCAAACAATTTATCGGATTATATCCTGAATCGGACAAGTCAATCTTAAATCATCCGGGAATTACATATTATAACAAGATAATATTTTGGTGTCAGATACATTCTATGTCTTATATTGGACTATTACTTGAGCACTGTATTAGTACAGTCAAGAGAATTTCAAGATAGTTATCCAGTCTTAAGAATGCTTTGGATTACACTTTTGCTCTTTGTATTGATTCTTATATCATGCATTGCTGACAGCCAACATATGCCTTATGCAAAGCAATTTCTGTTGATATCCATGATACTCATAATGGGATTGCGCTATGATGTTGGGAGGGATTATCCTAATTATGTAATTATTTATAACGAACCATATTCATATAAAGCTCTTGCCGTAGAACCTATATGGCAGCTATTTAATCACGTGTTTAGGTCTCTAGGATTTCGTTCGAGAATATTTTTCTTTCTTACAGCTGCGGCGACAATTTATCTATATTATAAAGGGATCAAGAAAATGACGAGCCATTTCTATATAGCGATGGTCCTTTTTATCGTACTTGGTTTCTACTATGAGTCGGCTAACATTATTAGACAATTTCTTGCTATGGCAATCCTTTTCTATGGATATCGAGATTATCTTGACGGCAAAATATTTCGGTTTATTTTGTGTGGGTTGACCGCAGCATTATTTCATAGTAGCGCATTGATAATACTACCTGTAATTTTAATTAGTAGAGTACGTATTCCATTAGTTTTATTGGCGTTATCGGTAATTATCAGTTTTGTGTGTGGAACACAGTTGCTGGATATAGCAATCAATGTCGTTCTTCCATCTATTGGGAATATGATTCCCTATCACTATACGGTAGACGATTATCCAGCCGGTTACAGCAGCGGACTTTTGAAAGTTGTCTATATTGTCTTAACGCTTACTATAATTTGGCTTTTAGCTTCTAAGAAAGTTGATTCTAAGATGACAGCCATGCTCAACATGGTAGTGTTCGGGGTAGTATTATATAATACTTTTTTCCTATTTATGCCAGCACGTAGGCTATATTTATATTTCTTTCCTTTTATTGTGGTGTTAATACCGGAGTGTATGAAGTATTTTACTAAAGCATCGTCAAAAATAGTTATGTGCATAATCACTTTTGTATTTTTATTGTTTTTGATAAAGTCGAATATAGGTATACCGTATGCCATGGATCTAAATTTTATGTAAGAAGAAAATGTCAAGGTTTTATCAAAAATAAAAATATTCTAAAATTATTCTGTCATGATCATAGGAATAAATCTAATATCTTTAGGTACAAATAAACCTACTGGTGCATTTCGCTATATCCAGTTGATATTGCAGGAATTAAGCTCATATAATTTGGAAGATTGTTACTTTTATGTTTATAAACAGAAACATATACCAGCATCTCTTCTCGGGATACCGGAGGAACTGAATGTTGAATTTATAAATGTCCCTAGTGTTGGCATGGGTATAAAGAGAGTCTTATTCGAGCAAACAATCTTTTATCTATACTTGAAAAAATGTGATGTTTTCTATAGTTATTGCACTTCAATGCCGTTATGTCTTACGGCGAAGAAAATTTTTACTCTCCATGATGTATATTTTATTACAAATAAGGAATGCTATCCAGTTATTTTAAGGTTATATCGTAGACTGATAACGAAAATATATATATTATCAGTAGATAAAATTCTTACCGTGTCAGAATTCAGTAAGAATCAGATATGTAAATACTATAATGTCAGTAAAGATAAAGTTATTGTTACATACAATTTCGTTAAATCTGATAGCGTTCTCGTATCCACAGAAAAAGTTGAGGTAAAGGATATTTATAATAATACAGTTAGTCTATCCCTACCGTTTTTCTTATATGTAGGCAATATTCAACCTTCTAAGAATATAGAGGGGATGGTTGCCGCTTTTAACAAATTTAATATTGAGCAAAAATATAATATGTTAATTGTCGGAAAACCTACATTTAGTGGTGAGAAAATTATATCAATAATCCGAAATATCCCGAATGTATATATACTGGGTTATCAGAGCCGCAATGTCGTCGAGTACCTATTGTCTAAGGCATTAGCGATAGTGTTACTTTCGTTTTGCGAAGGTTTTGGTATCCCGCCTTTAGAAGGTTTTCAATATGGAAAGCCTGCGTTGGTTTCTGATAATTCAAGTCTGCCCGAAGTAGTCGGGATGGCTGGTGTCAAGGTCTCTCCATATGATATTGATAGTATCGTCGATGGTTATTCTGAGCTTATTAGTTCTTATGATGAACTGGTAAAGCACATTCCAGACCAGTTGGCAAAGTTTAGCCCATCGCAGTCAACAGAGAAATTTATGAATGCATTAGGAATAAACTGGCGTATTTAAATTTTATTTGTAATAATTTCTGTCAAAATGTTAAGATAATAGACATTTCCCTTAAAAAAAGCCGAAAGTTTAGGTGGTTATCAAAAATTACTAGTAGGCTAGCCAACCAAAAATAACTTCTTGGTATGATAAGATGTCTAGTTGGATACAGGAATTTATCGTAATTGAAGTCTGTTGTCTTAAAGTATAAGCTAAATGCAGTTCTCTGTACTCGTGCCAGTGTACGGCAAAGATAATCCGGAGGATTTCAGAACGGCCGTAGAAAGTGTAAGCATTAGGCAAACCGTCATTCCTGATGAGCTGCTGGTAGTTGTTGACGGCCCTGTTCCGGAGTCCCTTAGACATACCATTGCCAGTCTTGATGAGGATATCGGCTATATGAGAATACTATGGCAGAAAGAAAATAAAGGATTGGGTACGGCGCTGCGAATAGGCATTGAAAATGCCTCATATGAATTTATTGCACGCATGGACAGTGATGATATTTCCGAGCCTGATAGGTTCGAAAAACAATTGAAAGTATTTGAAACAAATCCAGCTTTAAGTCTTGTCGGAGGAAATATTACAGAATTCATCGATTCTCCTGAGAATATCGTAGGTAGGAGAATAGTTCCGCAATCAAATGATGAAATATATACTTATATGAAATCGCGATGCCCATTTAATCATATGACCGTTATGTACAAGCGAAGCGATGTACTTAAAGCAGGTAATTACCAAGATTGGTTCTGGAATGAAGACTATTATCTGTGGATTCGAATGATGATGGCCGGAGGCAAGTTCGCAAATATATCTGATCCACTTGTCAATGTCCGTGTAGGGAAGGATATGTATGCAAGGCGTGGCGGCATTAAGTATTTTAAGAGTGAAGCAGGTATACAACGATATATGTATGTACATGGACTGATTTCCTTACCGCGATATATTGTCAATGTAACTATTCGTTTTATAGTCCAAGTGCTGATGCCCAATAACATAAGAGGATTTGTTTTTCAAAAATTATTTAGATCCAGATAACATGTTTGGTATCATAACGCATTATGATGTGCATAATCATGGAGCAGTACTTCAACTGTTTGGATTGATTAAGACATTGAAGAGAGAATTCGGAATAGACGCAAAGGCTCTGCAATTCGAGAAAAACTATGATTTCCTAGGGCATACATTAAAAGCTAAATATGACATATCCTTGAAATCCTTTAGGATATATTTGAATTATCTTAAGGAAAATGGCTTTGCTCAATTTTTATATAATTTCCAGAAAAAACGGTTGCTTGATGGATTTAAGACGTTGCACAATCTGATTGGACCTTATTACACTGAATGCGGAGAACTTGAGGGCGTTATTGTTGGAAGCGATGAAGTCTTTGCTTTGCATACTGGTCCCACCCCCGTCTTTTTTGGCCATGCATGCCCGGCTGATAAAGTGTTTGCTTATGGAGGAAGTTTTGGCCCCACTACCATTCAAGACATCGAACGGCTACATTGCCAGAACTTTGTGGCGAGTGGACTATCTGCCATGAAAGGTTTGGGTATGAGAGATAGAAATTCTCGCGAAATCACCTTTGCCCTTACGGGAAGGAGTGCTGAAGAGGTATGTGACCCTGTTCTCCTCTATGGTTTTAAGGATGAACTTGAGAATATGGAGCGCCCTGTTGATTACAGATATATGCTGGTATATGCCTATGACAAGAGAATGAATGAGAATGACGAAGTATCTAAGATCAGGGCATACGCCAAGTCGAGGGGTTTAAGAATAGTATCTCCAGGATTTTTCCATAAATGGGTCGATTGCAATGTTAATGTGGATCCGATAGAATTGCTGCGCTATTTTAAATTTGCCGACTGTGTCGTTACGGATACCTTTCATGGCAGTGTCATGTCGATTATCACACATAAGGAGTTCGCTGTCAAATTAAGAGATAATTCGAATAAGCTTCTTAACCTTTTGGAAGAATATGGTATGGAGGACAGGGTTCTCTCAGGGGATGTGACTCTGGCGGCAATATTTAACAGACGGATTGATTATGGATCAGTTGTCGCAGAAATTGGACGCCGTAGGAATGCAAGTTTGGATTATCTGCGCAGAATGATTGAAGAATAGGGACGGAAGGGTGTAATGAATATAAGCGATAAATCTGCCCTAAGAGAGTGCACCAGCTGCCAGATGTGCGCAGCTGTGTGTCCAAAGAATGCGATTCAGATTGATTTGGATAAAAGTGGTTTTTTCCGTCCTTGGGTCAATCTCGATCAATGCATCGACTGCGGTCTCTGTATCAACGTTTGCTATAGGTTTGATGATAATCTTAAAATTACAGACGAGAAAAACCTCCAGCGCACAGACTTATATGCGGCATCTGTACGTGACAGTAGCCTGCTCATGCGTGTAACAAGTGGCGGCGCATCTGACTTGTTCGCGAAAGAGTTAATACATGAGGGATATTTATGCATTGGAGTAGGATATGACGACACCAGGGTTGAAGCATATCATTATGTTGCTCACACTGCAAAAGAGACTGATGGCTTCAGGGGATCAAAATATATTCAGTCATATTCTTATCCGGCTTTCAAAGAACTGGTTAAGGATTGCAGCAAGCATAAGTATGCTGTTTTTGGAACCCCCTGCCAGATTTATGCAGTTCGCCGTTTTCTTGAAAAAAGAAAGCAGTCTGATTCTTGCATCCTCATCGATATGTTCTGCCATGGGTGTCCGTCGCTCAATCTATGGAGAAAATATCAGAATGAAATTAAAGGGGAAATGAGGGAATCTCATTTCGATGCAGTTGAGTTTAGAAGCAAGGAAAGAGGTTGGGGAGAGTATCATGTAGCAATGATAGTTGACGGATGCAAAGCATTTATCAGCAGCCCGAAAAAAGACGGTTTTTATGAATTGTTCTTTTCGGATCAAGTTCTAAATGCTGCATGTTCGGATTGCCTGTTACGCAGCACAATGGAGTATACAGACATACGACTTGGAGACTTTTGGGGCAAGAAATATGCTATGAATAGAAAGGGCGTGTCTGCAGTCTCGCTCATAAGCCAAAAAGGAAAAGACTTGTTTGAGAAAATCAAACCCTTGTTGGATATTGAAGAATCCCGATACTCAGAATTGCTACCATATCAAAGTTACGGAAAGATCTATCACCCGGATGAGGCATTACGAGAAAAACTTTTATATATGGTAACCGATCCCGGGATACCTCTTAAGGAAGCGGTAACTCTATTACAGAGCAATGAAAGTTTCACAAGAAAGTTTAAACGTCACATTAAGGATTTCCTATATTATCTTCCTGCATCTGTAACACGATTTATCAGGCGTTATATTGCTTGACTTCGTATTAAGGAATTATATAATGTTGCTCAAATGGCTCTTCGACCGAATAGTCAGCGGACTCGGTCTGTTGTTTCTGTGGCCTGTCCTGCTTGTCGTTGCAATTCTGATTAAGGCAAAGATGCCCGGCCCTGTCTTTTTTGTGCAAGATAGGGTGGGTAGGGACGGCAAGATATTCAAATGCCACAAGTTCCGTACTATGCTTGTAGACCACGGCGGTTCGTCGGTAAGCGTTGCCGGACAGGACAGAATTACTCCTTTGGGAGCAAAACTCCGCCATTATAAGCTTGACGAACTTCCTGAACTTTGGGATGTGTTCGTCGGCAAGATGAGTTTTGTCGGCCCTCGCCCGGATGTCCCGGGTTATGCCGATAAACTTGAAGGCCAGGACCGTGAAATATTGAAACTGCGTCCCGGGATAACCGGCCCGGCAAGTCTGAAATATCGCGACGAAGAAGATATGATAGCTGAATATGTCTCTCAGAATAAGGGAAAGAATGGCATGAACGATGAACAGCTCGCTATCTGGTATAATGACAACATCATATATCCTGACAAGGTAAGGCTGAACTTGCACTATCTGAAACACTATTCATTCCTTCTCGACATAAAAATGATATTCTGCACCGTTCTTGGGAAAAGAATGATGTTTGACGGCGAAATAATCTAATTCTTAAATACCATGCACAACCGTATCTACCTCTGTCTCGCCCACATGGGCGGGACGGAAATGAAGTATATCCGGGAGGCGTTCGACACTAACTGGGTCGTGCCTCTCGGACCTAATGTCAATGCGTTCGAGGACGAGTTGAAGGCGTTCGTCGGGCAAGGCAGGGAGGTGGTGGCCCTCTCGGCCGGCACTGCCGCCGTGCATCTGGCGCTCATAGCCTGCGGTGTCGGGCCGGGAGACGAGGTGCTGGTGCAGAGCTTCACTTTCTGCGCCTCGTCCAATCCCATACGCTACCTCGGGGCGACCCCGGTGTTCGTGGACTCGGAGCCTGACTCCTGGAACATGGATCCGCAACTGCTCGAGCAGGCGATAAACGACAGAATCTCTAAAACCGGAAGAAAGCCCAAGGCGATCGTTCCGGTTTATTTGTATGGCATGCCTGGAAGGATTGACGAGATAGTCGCGATGGGGGAGAAGTACGGCATCCCGGTCGTCGAGGATGCGGCCGAAGGCTTCGGCAGCCGCTTCGACGGACAGGTCTGCGGCACTTTCGGAAAGTTCGGCATCCTTTCGTTCAACGGCAACAAGATGATTACCACCTCCGGAGGCGGCGCGCTGATCTGCCCTGACGCGCAGAGCAAGGAGGAAATCATGTTCTACGCTACCCAGGCACGTGAGGCATATCCCTACTATCAGCACGAGAAGATAGGCTACAACTACCGTATGTCCAACATCTGCGCGGGCATCGGACGCGGGCAGATGGAGGTGCTCGAAGAGCATATCGCGCACCACAGGCATGTGCACGACCTCTACTGCGAGCTGCTTGACGGCGTCGAGGGTATCAAGGTGCACGGTAATCCTTCGCCCCGGTATGAGAGCAATTACTGGCTCAATACGGTTACGCTCGACCCCGATCTGAAGGTTAAAGGTGAGGAGAACGCCTACAAGGCAGCGGTCCAGGGAGCGGTAGGAGGTGCGGCCGGAGTAACCCACGCGGCGGCGTCCGTGCATACCGACTGCGAACCGAACGCCAATGTCGAGGCGATGCGCCTCGGTCTCGACGCCGCAGGCATAGAATCCCGCCCGCTCTGGAAGCCCATGCACAGACAGCCTGTCTATGCCTCCTGCCCCGCCTATCTTAACGGCGTCAGCGAGAGCCTTTTCAAGGTCGGCCTCTGCCTGCCCTCCGGCCCCTGCGTCACTGACGAGGATGTGAGGTATATTGCTGGGGAAATCAGGAGGCTTACTACGGAAAAGGCATAAAATAGCTGCCTTGCACTTCCTCATTTGAGAAAATATTACTATCTTCCCGCAAAAACCAGAATAAACTATTGCTATGCCTCTAATCAGTTGTAAGGTATGCGGGAAACCGATTGCGGATTCTGCCAAGACATGTCCTCATTGCGGGGCTCCTGTCGTCAAGGATGTGTATTGTCCGAACTGCGGGACCAAGATGTCCCCGGATGTCCGGTTCTGTCCCGCTTGCGGGGCGCCGATTTCTCAAGGAAAGGTGTCAGAGGAGGTCAACGGCAAGAATAAGTTGGTGGCAGGTCTTCTCGCGATTTTCCTCGGCTACCTCGGGATCCACTATTTCTATATAGGCAAGACCACTGCAGGGCTGATTACGATTATCCTGGCATTGTGCACTTGCGGGGTATGGTCGGTTATTACATTCATCCAGGGTATAGTAATGCTTACCATGACCGATGATGCGTTCGATGCGAAATATGTGTCTAACGATATAACATTCCCTGTCTTTTAAACCATATCGCCTATGTATTGTAAGAATTGCGGTGCTGAAATCCCCGACGGGAGCCGATTTTGCACCAACTGCGGATGCAGTCTTTCCGAGGGTGGCGCTTCAGGGCAGAACACCTCCGGATCCGCTGCGGGGACTACCGGATCGGAAAGGCCTTCCACCTATCTCGCCCTTTCAATTATCGTCACGCTCTTATGCTGCCTGCCGTTTGGCATAGTGGGCATCGTGTATGCATCCAAGACAGATTCCTTCTATTCTGCCGGTCATGTCGACGAGGCCCGGCAGTACTCGCGCAAGGCGAAGAACTGGTGTATAGCCGGCCTCGTCATAGGCCTTGTCTGGTGGATTGTGTATGCTGTGCTGCTCATGGCCGGAGTGGCCTGGGCCGCTTTCTGGGAGAACAGTGCATATTATGCGGCATGCCTGTTCTGAGACTGAAAAGAGTTACCGTCATACTTATTGCCGCGGCTCTGGTTGCAGCTGCGGCAATATTGTTTTATTGCATCGACCCCTCGGAGTCCAGATATGCCCCGAAGTGCATCTTTTACATGCTTACCGGACTTGAATGTCCCGGCTGCGGTTCCCAGCGTGCCCTGCATGCACTGATGCATCTGCATGTTGCAGAAGCGTTCCGCTATAACGCACTCCTCGTGTCAGCGCTTCCGTTCCTTGTGCTATATGTGTCCGCATCCATCTTCAGGGATAGGGTGCCGGGATTGTACCGCAGGCTCCAGGGCCGTGCCGTTATCTTGACGACCTTGTCGCTCATCTTTGCATGGTGGGTGTTGCGTAACCTCTTCCAGATCTGAAAATCCCCCCCCCCCAGCCTCATAAAACCGCATTTTACCCCCTCCCATAGGCATTTGCAGACTTGATGCAAAAATCGTATCTTTGCAGTTACGAATTATGTGTGGAAGTGGTTCACGATGAGTGTACTGAATAAACTTGTCAACTGGTATTTCTCCAGAAAGGCTTCGCCTTACTGGTGTATTCTTGCCATAGACTGCGCAATGGTGGTCTTCTCCGGCTATCTCGGTGTCTATATCGAGAGGGGAGGCCAGTTCTTTTCCGACAACTTCTGGCAGCTTACCTGGGGCCTGCTGCTCTGCCTGCTGCTGTTCGTGGTGGCTTTCAGGATTTTCCATACCTATACGGCAATCGTCCGCTATTCGTCTTTCGTCGACCTGCAGAAGGTCGTCGCTGCGACTTTTGGCGGTTCTGCCGCCTCGTGGCTGCTTTCGCTCGCTCTTCCGGACTGGCAGACCGTGGTGTTCCCCGGGAGTCTCGGCTGTCTGATAATGTTCGGGATGTCGACCCTGCTGCTGTGGTTCACGAGGGTCACGGTCAAGCTGCTCTTCGACACTTTCCGCGAGAATACGAACACTGTCAAGGTGTTTATCTACGGCATCCGCGAGGGTGGCGTGGGCATAGCCAAGGACATACGCAACCAGTCGCCGATGAAATATTCCCTTGCGGGCTTCGTGTCTCCGTGGGGGGATGTCGAGTCCAACTTCCTTATGGGTGTGAAGGTGCGTCGTGACGGGCCGAACCTCGTAAGGCACATGCGCGAGGCGGGAGCCGGTGCCCTTATCGTGTCTCCCATGCTGATAGACCATTTCCGCGAACGCAATGAACTCATTGACGGGCTTATCGCCAATAATATAAAGATATTGGTGATTCCCTCCGCCGAGGAGTGGGACGGCAAGAGCGACCTGCATTCCATGTATCTGCACGAGGTGGATATCGAAGAACTGCTTCCGCGCGACAAGATCGAGGTCAATATGGAAGCGATAGGCGATCTGCTTAGGGGCAGGCATGTGCTGATCACGGGTGCGGCCGGAAGTATCGGTTCCGAAATGGTAAGGCAGATTGCGCCGTTCGCCCCGGCGGAGATGACCTTGATCGACCAGGCGGAGACCCCGATGCACGACGTGCGCATATACCTCGCGGCGCACTTCCCCGAAATCAAGGCGGAGACCATAGTCACCACGATTACCGACAGGGAGCAGATGGAGAATATCTTCAGCACCTACCGTCCCGACTATGTGTTCCACGCGGCGGCCTACAAGCATGTTCCGATGATGGAGGACAATCCTGCGCAGGCCGTGCGCAACAATGTCGAGGGCACGCGCATAATAGCCGACCTTGCGGTGAAGTACGGGACGAAGAAGTTCGTGATGATATCCACCGACAAGGCAGTCAATCCGACCAATGTCATGGGCTGTTCGAAGCGTATCAGCGAGATTTACTGCCAGTCGCTCGGCAAGGCCATAGCTGACGGCAAGGTCGATGGCGTAACGCAGTTCGTGACGACGCGTTTCGGCAACGTGCTCGGCTCCAACGGCAGCGTTATCCCCCTGTTCAGGGAGCAGATCAAGAAGGGCGGGCCCGTGACCGTCACTCATCCCGACATCATACGCTACTTCATGCTGATTCCCGAGGCCTGCAAGCTCGTGCTGGAGGCCGGGACTATGGGCAAGGGCGGCGAGATATTCGTGTTCGACATGGGCAAGCCCGTGAGGATAGTCGACCTGGCGAAGCGTATGATAGCCCTTTCCGGAGCGCGCAATATCGAAATCAAGTTCACCGGCCTGCGCGACGGTGAGAAGCTTTACGAGGAGGTGCTTTCCGACAAGGAGAAGACCAGGACCACCAGCCATCCCAAGATTATGGTCGCGTCCGTGCGCGAGTATGACTACGAGACCGCCTGCCGCAACGAAGACCGTCTTATGGAGGTGTCCCGCACCTTCGACGACATGCAGATAGTCAAGGTGATGAAGGAAATCGTGCCCGAGTACAAGAGCCAGAGCTCGAAATATACGGTTCTGGACTGATCTATTTGAAAATCAGGCCGGATTTGTTATATTTGTTAGCGTTTAATGATAAATCTGGTAAATTCAATGGACCTTAAATTCTTTGTCTGCCGCCATTGCGGCAATGTGATAGCCTATGTCAAGAGCAGCGGCGTGAAGGTCGTGTGCTGCGGTGAGCCCATGCAGGAACTCGTTCCCAATACGAGCGACGGTGCCGGAGAGAAGCATGTGCCGGTGGTCGTGCGCGAGGGCGGCGTCGTGACTGTGAAGGTCGGAAGCGTCGAACATCCCATGCTTGAGGCGCATTATATCGAATGGATTGCGATCCAGACCACTGCCGGTGTCCAGCTGCGCCGTCTCGCCCCCGGTCAGAAGCCCGAGGCCGTGTTTGCGCTTGCTCCCGGAGAGGATGTCGTCGCCGCCTTCGAATACTGCAACCTCCACGGACTCTGGAAGTGGGAGGCATAGATAGTAAGTGTGAATCTGTCTCATGCTGGACTATAACATCGATCTGAACGGCAGGACCGTCCTTGTCACCGGGGCGGCCGGTTTCATCGGAAGCGGTCTCTCGGAGCGTCTCTGCGCCTGCTTCGAGGGCATCAGGGTAGTGGGGGTGGACTCGATTACCGACTATTACGATGTCGGCATAAAGCACGCGCGTCTCGAGAGGCTGTCGCGCTGCGGCGGCTTCGTCTTCGAGAAGGGAAGCATCGCCGACAAAGCTTTCGTGGAGAGGCTTTTCGTGGAGTATTCGCCCGCCGTGGTGGTGAACCTTGCGGCGCAGGCTGGGGTTCGGTACAGTATTACCAATCCTGATTCCTACATAGAGAGTAACATAATAGGCTTCTACAACATCCTTGAGGCCTGCCGCCACCATGAGGTGGAGCATCTGGTCTATGCAAGTTCGAGCAGCGTGTACGGCAGCAACAGGAAGGTGCCCTACAGCACCGACGACAAGGTCGACAATCCCGTCAGCCTGTATGCCGCCACAAAGAAGAGCAACGAGCTCATGGCGCACGCCTATTCCAAGCTCTACGACATCCCTTCCACCGGGCTGCGCTTCTTCACGGTCTACGGTCCCGCAGGCCGTCCGGACATGGCGTATTTCGGCTTTACGGACAAGCTGCGTGCAGGGCAGACGATAAAGATATTCAACTACGGCAATTGCAAGAGGGACTTCACCTATATAGACGACATAGTCGAGGGCGTGGTGAGGGTCATGCAGCATGCTCCCGAGAGGGCGACGGGGGAGGACGGGCTGCCCGTGCCTCCTTACAGGGTCTACAACATAGGCAACAATCATCCCGAGAACCTGCTCGACTTCGTGCGCATACTGCAGGAGGAGCTGGTTGCCGCAGGGGTGTTGCCCGCGGACTATGACTTCGAAGCCCACCGCGAACTCGTGCCCATGCAGCCGGGCGACGTGCCCGTGACCTACGCCGATACCGCGCCGCTCGAGCGCGACTTCGGCTTCAAGCCGTCGACGCCGCTTCGCGAGGGGCTCCGCCGTTTCGCCAGGTGGTATAAGGAGTATTATATGGCTTAGGCTCCGGGGTCGGGCACCGGCCTGCCAGGGCATCCGTGCCTTCGAATTTCTGGCTTGGCGTTTTTTTTCGCCTGCAATTTTCTTAGATTCAACACCGAAGTGCAACAGCGAGGATCCGACGGACCTCGCTGTTGACGGTCTCAAAGTTGTTTCCTTTTTTTTTGGGGGGCAAGCGCAA
>MNQT01000017.1 GCA_001915575.1 Bacteroides sp. CAG:1060_57_27
TCAGGCCGTTCCTGACCACTTTCGCAGACCCACAGAAAAAGCATTTTTTTAACCATATCAGTGATAATCTTTGCAAAGATATTAAAATCAGTGCTTTGCCTGGATTTTATCCTACTTTTTGTCAACTAGGCCATCACTCATTAGATGAAACGCGTTTCATCTAATTTCTATATATTGCAGAATTTTAACAAGTTATAAAGGTTTTACCAACCATTTTTGGCAATTATACCGAGATTTTGTGCTTATAAAAAAAGGTGTAATAACTAGAGCGCTTCGAAAATTCAGACAAATTAGTTTGTCAATAGATAAAGAAGAAAAGCCGGGGTTTGCGATATTGCCCATGTGGGGACATTATGCTCAAAAGGGAAAGGGAGTTTGTTTGGTATTTGATAAAAAGAAGCTCATAAGCAAATTATTACCAGATGAATATGGAGAAGTTAGATATGATATACAGGTGGGCAATTCTTTAATAATGCCACGAATGGATACTGTAAGTAAGTGTACCGAATATCTTGATAAAAATAGGCCAAAACTTTTTTTCATAAAAGATTCAGCATGGTCATATGAGCAGGAGTTCCGGATTGTCAAAAAGTATAGCTATCCTCGGGAAACATATCTGAAAATTGGAGAGTCATTGATGTCTGTAATAATATATGGGTATGAGGATCGCGATAAAGATTCCAAGATTCTGAGATCAGCCAAAATAATGACCATAAAGAATATATTGGATAATAAAAAAATAATCTGTGAGTACGGATCGTTCTTATGCGAAAAGAATTTGCGCTGCCAAGGATGCGCAATATGGAGTAGTGCTGCTGATATGTTAAAAATCGCTGCCTGATTATAATTTGAGTGTAATTGCCATATGATTCTGTAGAGATACATATAAATTATAGTCTACTATTAAAATGTTTACTAATACTTGGAATTTTATAATTAGCTGGTTCCGTGACAAGAGCGAACGAAGCAAATTGATAAGAAGCTTCAATGAGGCTGCGAGATATTCATTCATTCAAGGTGTGGTTCCCACGCTTCTGAAGGCCAGCATATCAAGAGGAGAGAGACTATACAAGCATCAGTTTTCCGATTGGCTGAATTCCGGTTTCAGAATTCAAGCATTTAAGGGAAGGGAACTTTCTAGGAATGAGTTGGCCGGCATAGGTGCCGCAATAATTGCTGATAGTGTACTTGTTAGAAAATTGGTGGTCTTAGGTTTTGACACGCTTGAAGTAGTAGGAGATGTCGGTTCATATGGCTGCAGGTGGCAGCTTAAGGATTATATGCAATTGTCAGAAGGTAGCTATTAGGATATGGTAAATATGGTTTTAAGATTCTGCGAAATAGTCCCTGCCGTTCAAGGAACTGTAGAAACTGCAGGCATAAACTGGTGGATGTTGGTTGCCGCAGTGGAGTTTTTATTGATAATAGTCCTCCTGTTCGTTCGTAAGGACAAGAACAGTGATAGGAAAAAGATATACAAGGAGGAAGCATTGAAAGGTACTGTCGACTTTAAGAATATCGTGGACAGTTCTTTTAATGCTGCTAAACTGTATGGCGAGATGATAAGGAAATGCCACCCGGACAGGTTTATAGGGGATGAGCGGAAGGTTGAAGTGGCAAATCGGCTCTCTGCGGAAATCTCGGACAATAAAAATAATATTAAACGCCTGGAGGAATTGAGAATAGAGGCAAGGGAAAAATTAGAGATTGACATATAAAATGGAAATCATGGTTTATTTTATTATTTGGGTAGCAATGTGTATCCTCGTAGCTACTTTGGGCAGGAAGAGAAAAATAGGATTTTGGTGGAGCCTTGCTTTTTGCCTCTTATGCTCGCCCTTTATAGGACTTGTCATAACTTTGTTCTCGAAAAGGTTAAGCCACGATATTAAATTCACTGATGAAGGTTGATATGAAAGTCTTGGGATATATTTTCATTGGCCTTGCGGTCTTGAATTTAATATTTTTGGATTTTGTAGGAGTTGGCATGTGTGGTGTCACCGGGGCATATTTGTTATATAGGGCAGAAAAGAAAAAAGAGGAGTCGGACGACAAAAAGAAGTGGGAAAATGGAGAACGATGATAGATTGGATATCAATTGGATAGATATTGAGAATCCTTCTCGGGTATATGGAAATGTCACTAATAAAAATATTGGGGATAAAGAATGGCCTTCAAGCCATGAAGATGTATATGGATTAAAAACTGCCATATTAACAGCATGCAATCCAGCAAGGTTCATGGAACCGGATTATGATGTAAACAAGGTCAGTGCTGCTATAGAGATATATAAAAAGCTCAAGGAAGTGGCTCCTTATGATATGGAGACTCTGGGCATATTAAGAAAAGATGCTGAAAAGGCATTGAATATAAGGCTGGATACAAACGCATTTTATCATCATCTGATAAAGATGTTTTCCCCTAAGAGATATGTAGTGAACTACCAAGAAGATTTGCTGACGAAAAGTCATGAAATCTGTTCTCGCCTAACTGAAAACAAGGATAGTATGCAAGGTATGGAGAATGTTCTTAAAGAAGTTGAGTTTTCTTCTATATTTAAAGGTATGAATGTATCAAATATAACAAGAATGGATACAGATTCACGTAGTGGGTTAATAGCGTTTATTGTAGCAATGGCGCTTATTGCAACTGGCGGCATCATGATTTCCCTTGCCTATATTAACTATTAACTATTGACGGTGTTTAATTTAATCATTTAGCCTCTTTTGGAAAGAAATGACAAGGGAACGATTCTCATAAAAAACAAATAGCTTCCAACCAGAGAGGTACCTGCCCAATAGTATACCATAGTATTCTCAAATTTATGAACTAATATATCATATCATGGACATCAGAATTTTCCTTATTATCCTGATTTCCGCGGCTATGGTAGGCTCTTACAGGGGCAATAGCCGCAGGAACAGCAACACTGATATTCTGGCTATGACAGTCCGGGATACAGCTGCGGAGGATTCCGTTCAGGTGGAAGATTCCACGGGGGCAGCGCAGTTTGGAACCAGGACATTGAATGAAATCAGGTTTGACGGCTGGACCGGGGAGGACTGGATAGACAATGACTATTATAGATGCATAAGGAAGACTTTCGAAGACTACTTTGCCGGCAAGATAGAGAGGGAGGACTTTGACAAGTACAGGGATATAATCTCGGGAAAGTTTGTACTATGGGACTATAGTGTCTTCTTATTAGGCGGCCTCATTGTAAGGATTGTGTTCATAGACAATCCGACGCTGTTGTTTGAGACGTGGGTCTATGGTTTGGTAGATGAAGAAAAGGAAGAAGTGGTAGGCTATGAAATGCATGGCCTGACGCTACTTGACCAAAAGACCTCATTTACGACGGAGAGCTTGCTGGAACTTCTGGAAGAGCATCCTGAGTACAAGATGTACTGATCCCCCCCCCCCCTTGAAAGCACACATCGGCGAAAGTCCGGCGCGGATTAGGCGCATTTCGGAAGAAAAGCGTATATTTGCCGTTCAACTTTAATAGAAGGTTAAGATGAAAAGAGTATTTTTAATGGTGGCGGCGGCCGCATCGGCCCTTGCCCTGACGGTCTCCTGCAACAAGAACAATCCGGTGACCGATCCTATCAAGGAGAATGTGGTAGGTACCTATAGCGGACTTCTGAACGTGAAGATGAACGAAGCTCCTATCGTGACGGATCTCGAGAAGGATATCAGGATCGACCTTTCGGATAATGTCGCCGATGCAGTCGACATTGTTGTCGAGGACCTTACGCTGGAGATTTTCGGAGGAGA
Source organism: Bacteroides sp. CAG:1060_57_27 (assembly GCA_001915575.1). GTDB lineage: Bacteria > Bacteroidota > Bacteroidia > Bacteroidales > UBA932 > Cryptobacteroides > Cryptobacteroides pullicola. The sequence continues at coordinate 3,778 of MNQT01000017.1, forward strand.
GATGTCTCTCGGTACCATTTCCGTTGTGGACTGCCCTGTGACGGTTGAGGGTTCGACCTATTCTTTTGCCTCTACCGAGCCTCAGACCATAACCCTTCCCGAGAATCTCGGCAGCTGCACGGCTACGGCCGAGGGCTCCGTCACCGACGGCGTGATAGACGTCGAACTTACTATCACATGGAGTGTCTTTCCTATTTCCGTGACATTCCACGGTACCGTGGTCAGCGCAGAGTAGGTCTGCCTGACGCAGGATTGGTTTCGGGAGGCGGTCCATGGCGGGCCGCCTCCTTGCTTTTACGGAAGATAAGCCTTACCTTTACCCGAAACCATCATATGTCACAAACCAGTAATCTTCCTCCGTTATGAAATTCTCCGGACTGTCTTCGGGCAACAAGGCCCTGGTAATAGTGAACATCCTTATTTTCGCAGGCTACGGCCTGTTCACCATAGTCGACAGCATCGTAGGCATGAGCCGCGACGAGACGGGTGCCTTCCTCGGTATCCTGAAGATAGTCTTCGGAGTCCTGATGATCGGCGTCGGCGCGGCGAATGTATACCATATAATGAAACAGACCCGGAACGTCTGAAAGGGAGCTCGTCGGGGCAGGGCAGCCTGAGCCATGCCTGGAGGTGAACGGGGTGCCTGATGCCTATCGAATCGTCTTCAGCTCGTACTTCCTGCTGCCGAGGCCTATCTTTTCGGCGTGTTCGAGACAACTGCGGTACTCGGTGTTCGGGTTGGCGTTGTCGAAGTGGTCGTGCCTGTCGCAGAAGCCGGGGCGCGCCATTTCGTCGGCGAGCTGGCTGCCGGGCAGGGGAGTCTGTCTGAGGCATGCGTCCACGCAGGCCTGGTCGAGCGCGAGCGGGTCGAACGATGCGAACATGCCCACGTCGGGTAGTATGGGGGCGTCGTTGCCCGAATGGCAGTCGCATAGGGGTGAGACGTCGCATACTATCGATATATGGAAGCAGGGCCTTCCGTCCGTCACGGCCTTGGCATATTCGGCCATACGGCAGTTGAGCTCCTTCACTGCGGCGTCCTGGGCGAAGTCTATGGCGTCGAAGTTGCACGCTCCGATGCAGCGTCCGCAGCCGACGCAATTGTCATAGTCGACTGTCATCTTCTTCCTCTCCGCATCGAAGGAGAGTCCGTCATTCGCGCATTCGCGCATGCATCTGCGGCATCCCCGGCAGCGGCTTTCGTCGATAACCGGCTTGCCGTTGCTGTGCTGGTCCTTCTTTCCGGCTCTCGAGCCGCAGCCCATGCCTATGTTCTTCAGCGTGCCTCCGAACCCGGTCATCTCGTGCCCCTTGAAGTGCGTGAGCGAGATGAATATGTCGGCGTCCATTATCGCGCGTCCGATTTTCGCCTCCTTTATGTATTCGCCTCCCTCGACGGGAACGGCGATGTCGTCGGTGCCCTTGAGCCCGTCCGCTATTATCACTGGACAGCCGGCGCTGAGCGGGGTGAAGCCGTTCTCCCAGGCGCAGTAGAGATGCTCCAGGGCGTTCTTGCGGCTCCCCGGATACAGCGTGTTGCAGTCGGTGAGGAAGGGCTTGCCGCCGAGTTCGCGCACGACTTCGACGACGGCCCTCGCGTAGTTCGGGCGCAGGAACGACATGTTGCCCTTCTCGCCGAAGTGCATCTTGATCGCGACGAACTTGCCATCCATGTCTATCCGGCCGATTCCTGCGGCCTTTATCAGTGTCTTTAGCTTGTCGGCCGGGCCTATGTCGGGCTTGCAGCGGAAATCTGTAAAGTATACTTCGGACATGGCTGGTTACGGGTTTTAAGGTATTGCGGTTCTTTTTTTATCTGGTTTTATATGTGCAAATATACTCAATAGATGTGATTTATGTACGTTCCGGATGTGAAATTACGGCCTGCGGCAAGATTCAGTACCAATCCCTTGTTTTTGATGAGAAGCTCCGTGTATGCCTCTCGGGGAGCGTTTATCCCTGTTGAATAGCTCCCCGAGAGGCATACACGGAGCTTCCAGCCGGCAACAGGGGTAATCGGAACCTTTGCCGCAGGCCGTCAATCGTACGATTTAACAATTTCTTAACATTTCTTAACCTGCCTGTAATATGATATAGCGACCTTTGCGCAAGAATTTTTTACCCTGAGTTATGACCGAAATTTTCTTTGTGATTGTCGGGTTCCTGCTGATTCTGGCGGTGTTCGACTTGTTTGTGGGTGTGAGTAATGATGCGGTCAATTTCCTGAATTCGGCGATCGGGGCCAAGGTGGCCCGGTACAGGACGGTACTTATAGTGGCTTCGGCCGGCGTCCTGATAGGTGCGGTCATGAGTGCGGGAATGATGGATGTGGCCCGGCACGGCATAATGCAGCCGTCGTACTACAACCTGACTGAAGTGATGACGATATTCCTTGCCGTAATGGTCACGGACGTGGTGGTGCTGGACATGTTCAACAGCATGGGAATGCCTACCTCCACCACGGTATCGCTGGTATTCGAGCTGCTCGGTGCCTCGTTCGTCATGGCCCTTGTCAAGCAGGCCGGAGATCCTGACCTCAGCCTCGGGATGCTGCTCAACACCAACAAGGCCCTGACCGTAATCATCGCGATATTCGTCTCGGTGGCCATAGCCTTCATAGCGGGTCTGCTCGTACAGTGGCTCGCGAGGGTGATTTTCTCCTTCAACTACAAGAAGAAGCTCGGCTACACGATAGGAATCTTCGGCGGCATCGCATTCACCTCGCTTGCATATTTCATATTCATAAAGGGTCTCGGCGACTCGCCCTTCATCCATGAAGGGTTCAGGACATGGATAGATACCAACACGACGGCCATTCTGATTGTAGCCTTCGTGCTTACGACCGTCCTGTCGGAGCTGATGTATTTCCTGAAAATAAATGTGTTCAAGATTATCGTGCTCGCCGGTACCTTCGCTCTTGCAATGGCCTTCGCGGGCAACGATCTCGTGAATTTCATAGGCGTGCCCCTCGCCGCGCTCGATTCCCTTATGGACTATCTTGCAAACGGCGGCGGCAATCCTGACGCGTTCATGATGACTTCGCTCGAGGAGAGCGCCAAGAGCCCTCTGGCATATCTGCTGATAGCGGGCGTGATAATGGTGATAGCCCTCGCCACCTCCAAGAAGGCCCAGAACGTGGTCAAGACCAGCGTCAACCTCAGCCGCCAGGGAGAAGGTGACGAGATGTTCGGTTCCTCTCCCGTCGCGAGGGTGCTCGTGCGCAGTTCGCAGAACCTGGGCGGATTGTTCGAGCAGATAGTGCCCAGGAGCGTCAGGAACTGGATAGGCTCGCGTTTCAACAAGGACGAAGCCATTATGGCCGAAGGAGCGGCGTTCGACGAGGTACGTGCTTCGGTCAACCTCGTGCTTTCGGCACTGCTGATAATAATGGGTACGACCCTGACCCTGCCCCTTTCCACGACCTATGTGACATTCATGGTGGCTATGGGTTCGAGCCTTGCCGACAAGGCATGGAACCGCGAGACGGCCGTGTTCAGGATCACTGGCGTGGTGAGCGTCATCGGCGGATGGTTCCTTACGGCCGGAATCGCCTTCGTGGCCTGCGGCCTCGTGTGCCTGATAATGCACTACGGCGGCTTCATCGCAATGGTGGCCTTCATGCTGCTCGTAGTGTTCCTGCTTTGGAACAGCAAGCGCAGCTTCGAAAAGAAGGAGAGCGTCGACGAGACCAGGAGCGTGGAGCAGGACATGCTCTCCACAAGCGATCCCGAACAGGTATGGGCCCTGCTCTCGAAGCATTTCACCGCTACCCAGCTCAAGGCCCTGCGCAGCGTCTCCGAAGACTATGCGGCCATCTTCAAGGGTCTCGAGGAAGAAGACCTCAAGTCCCTGCGCCGCTGCAGCAAGAACCTGAAGGACATAAAGAACATCCAGCAGAAAGTCAGGCGAGTAGAGCTCGTGGCCCTGCGCCGTTCGCCCATGGATGTGGCCGTGGAGCGCAACACCTGGTTCCACCTCGCGATGAACAGCGACGAGGAGTTCATCTACTGCATGCGCCGTATGCTCGACCCCATACTCGAACATGTTGACAACTGCTTCGACCCCTTCTCCAAGACATACATCAACGAGTACCGTCCTATCATGGAGAAGGCCCGTTCCCTGCTGGCGGCTGCGGAGAGGATGATAGAGACCCGGGACTATTCGTCATACGAGACCATGCTGCGCGTCTTCCAGGAGACCATAGCCGAGCTTTCCGCCCTCCGTAAGAAGCACATCGACCGCATGCAGACGGAGGAGGGAATAAACCTCAAGACTTCCCAGCTCTACCTCAACCTTATCCAGGAAACCTCCGAGCTGCTCAACACGACCAAGCACCTTACGAGGGCATGCTACCATTTCCTTGGGTAATGCCGTGCCGCAAGTCCGTAAAAATGATTATTTTTAAGGCATGAAGAATTCGACAACAGCCAGGTTCGCCGTCGCTGCCGCGGGATTCCTCCTAGCATGTACGGCGCTCCGTGCCGGAGATACCGACCTGACGCCCGTGATCAACGGGACCGTCAGGGGAAAGTACGAGTTCCAGCCCGAGGACAAGGCCGGACGCTTCCAGGTGCGCAACGCCCGCGTGAGCATCAGCGGAGACCTCTCGCGCATAGTGAGCTACAAGGCCGAGATAGACCTCTGCGACGAGGGCGTGCTCAAGATGCTCGATGCCTACGCGAGGTTCAACATCTCCGACAACCTGCATTTCACGATAGGCCAGATGAGGGTGCCGTTCACCATAGACGCGCACCGCTCTCCCCACCAGCAGTATTTCGCCAACCGTTCCTTCATCGCCAAGGAAGTAGGCAACGTGCGCGACGTGGGAGCACAGCTCAGCTGGAACTTCGGGCAGGAGGTGCCGGTAGTGATTACCGCCGGACTTTTCAACGGAAGCGGGCTTACGGGCCAGAAGGACTTCTGGACCGACAACATAAACTTCTCTGCCAAGGCTCAGGTGGAGCTGCCCCACGGCTTCAACGTGGTGCTGAGCGCGCAGAAGATACGCCCCGACCACCTGAACGTGATGATGTACGCTGCGGGTGCATTCTACGACAACGGAAAGCTCCATGCCGAGGCCGAGTACCTGTACAAGACCTACGAGAACGACAGCTTCAACGACGTATACTCCTTCGACGGCTTCGTGGCCTATAACATCCTCATAGGAAAGGGGGAGGGTGCCGTGAAGTCCGTCTCCCCTCTGCTGCGCTACGACTCGATGAACGACCACAGCGACGGAATCCGTTATCTGAACGGCGTCCAGAGCCCCGACGGCGTGCTCGTGATCCGCGACTATGCCCGTTCGAGGATTACTGGAGGCATAACGATAAGCCTCGGTACCCCGTTCACGAGCGACATAAGGATAAACTACGAGAAATATTTCTACCGCGACGGTGCCGTTCCCGACATTTCGGAGAAGGACAAGTTCGTGATAGAGTTCATGGTAAGGTTCTGACGACTCATATATGCCGGGCAGGAAGATGAAGAAGACGATAGAGAGGGATGTGAGCTGGATGTATTTCAACCACCGCATCCTGCAGGAGGCGCAGCGCCCGGAGGTGCCGCTGCTCGAGAAGCTGAACTTCATAGGAATCTACTCCAACAATCTCGACGAGTTCTTTCGCGTGAGGGTCGCGACGCTCAGCCGCATGGCCGAGGAGAAGACTCTCAGGCACATTTCCAGGCTGTATGCCGAGTATGACGAAGAATTCACGCGGACGGTGGACAGCGTTTTCGGAGAACTCGCCGAAAACGGGATAAGGCTCGTCGACGAGGATAAGCTTACCGACGCGCAGAAGTCATGGGTGGAGGCCTTCTTCGAGGACAACATAGTCGGGGCGACCTCCCCGATCTGGCTCAGCAAGGTCGACGACCTCAACCTTATAGCCGATTCCGCACACTATCTTGCCATCCGCCTGACCCGCTGCGCGGCCGGAAAGACTTCCTATGCCTACGCTGTGCTGCCCATTCCTACGGGACGCGTGGGCAGGTATCACCGTATTCCCGACGACGATGCCGGAAACGCCTGCGTCATAGCGCTCGACGACATGCTGCGTCTCATGCTGGGCAAGTTCTTCGTCGGGCTGGATTTCGACGCTTACGAGGCATATTCGTTCAAGTTCACTCGGGATGCCGAGATGGAGATCGACAACGACTTCAACGACAGCAAGATGCAGAAGGTGCAGAAGGGCCTTGCCTCGAGGCGCACCGGAGAGCCTCTGAGGGTGATGTACGACAGCGCCATGCCTAAGGAACTCATGCGCCGCGTCATGCACAAGCTCAGGCTCTCGCCCTACGACACCGTCGTGCCGGGCAGGCGCTATCACAACCACCGCGACCTCATGTCCTTCCCCGACTGCGGAAGGACAGACCTCAAGTACCCGGAGCGCAGGTCCGTGGATATGCTCGCAGCCTGGCGTTCTTCCATGGAATGCGGCGGCAGGATTCCCGGCATCTTCGAGATAATATCGGCCTCCGACCGTTTCATCCATGTGCCGTACCATTCCTTCGACGCCTACCTCCAGCTGCTGCGCGAGGCGGCGGTCTCTCCCAAGGTCAAGGCCGTAAAGATATCGCTCTACCGCCTTGCCAAGAAATCGAAGGTCGTGGAGGCGCTGATCGCCGCCGCCCATAACGGCAAGAAGGTGACTGTCGTGATAGAGCTTCTGGCAAGGTTCGACGAGGAGAGCAACATACACTGGAGCGCGAAGATGCGCGACGCCGGAATCGAGGTGATCTACGGGGTCGAGGGACTCAAGGTCCACGGAAAGCTGACGCATATAAGGACCACCGCGGGCAACTATGCGGTCATAGGTACGGGCAATTTCCACGAAGGCAATGCGCGCAGCTACACTGATGTGATGCTGTTCACCGCGAGGCCCGAACTGGTGAACGATGTCGAGAGGGTGTTCGACTTCATCGCCTCGCCGTTCATGCCTGTCAAGTTCCGCAGCCTGCTCGTCGCGCCGAACTATATGCGCAGTACGCTCTCCCGCCTGATAAGGACCGAGATCTCGAACGCGAGGAAAGGGCTCCCCGCCTATATCAGGATGAAGATAAACCATATCACGGACGAGGATATGGTTGAGCTGCTCTACAAGGCGTCGGCCGCCGGAGTGCAGGTCGACATAGCGCTCAGGGGCAACTGCTCCATTGTCACCGGCCAGGAGAGGGTTTCGGAGAATATCAGGATATGCGGTATAATCGACCGCTATCTCGAACACTCGAGAATACTTATATTTGCAAACGGAGGCGACGAGCGCATATTCATCGGTTCCGCAGACTGGATGCCGCGCAATCTCGACCACCGCGTAGAGGTGCTTGCGCCCGTATACGACCCGGCGATACGCGAAGAGATGCGGCGCATAGTCTACAGCGCCCTTGCCGACACCGTGCAGGCGAGGGTCGTGGACGGCAGCGGAGATAACAGGCTCCGAACGCCCGGAGACCTTCCGCCGTTCCTGCGCGAGGCATTTCCCGGACTGGACCTGCGCCCGTTCCGCTCCCAGGACGAACTTTACCGTCATTATTCGGAGGAATAGGGATGTACGCTGCGATAGACATAGGCTCGAATGCGGCCAGGCTCTTGATAAAGAGCGTTATAATGGATGAATCGGGGAAACTCTCGTTCAAGAAGGAATTCTTCTTCCGCTATCCTCTCCGCCTCGGGGAGGATGTGTTCATAAAAGGCAGGATAGGCAAGGAGAAACGCAGGAAGACCGTCGCCTTCATCAAGGCCTGCCGGCGGATAATGGAGCTGTACGGCGTTGTGGAATACCGCTGCTGCGCGACTTCGGCGATGCGCGACGCATCCAACTCCAAGGCTCTGATATCCGAAATCAGGAAGGAGACCGGAGTGAGCGTCGAGGTCATAAGCGGCTCCGAGGAGGCGTCCATAGTCTACGGCAACCATATAGAGCTTGCCGCGCGGCAGCAGGCGACCTGCGTGTATGTCGACGTCGGCGGAGGAAGTACCGAAATCACCCTGATACGCAGGGGCGTCAGGGAATCGGCATGTTCGTATGACATAGGGACGCTGCGGATGCTGCACCGCGACGGCATCGTGAACCGGGCCGAACTCGGACGCATACGCGAAGACATGGAGCGTTTCCGCGCGGACTGCGGCCAGGATGTGGATATAATAGGATCGGGAGGCAATATAGGCAAGCTCTACAAGCTCGCTCAGGTATGCGGTCTCCAGGGTTCCGAGGACGGGAGGCTGCTGGTGTCTTCGCTGAAGGATGTCATGGCAAGGCTGCGTCCCATGAGCGTGGAGCGGCGCATGGAGGAGTTCGACCTTAAGCCTGACCGTGCGGATGTCATAGTCCCTGCCGGAGACATTTTCCTCGAGGTCGCGGACGCCCTCCGCTCCGGATATGTCCTCGTCCCCTCTCTCGGGCTTGCCGATGGCATAGTCGAGCGTCTCTACGCCGGGTCGTCGGCCGCAGGCAGATAGCGTTCAGGCATGCTGCTTGCAAGTAGTCTGTTCCGTCCGGACTTTAAAACTAACAGAGATGAAAAGATTAGCGATCTTATTCTGTGCCCTGTCCGTGGCTTTCACAGCGCTTGATGCGCAGAACAAGGCCGACGACATCGTGGGCAAATGGCTTGCCGAGCAGGACGGCGTATCGTCCCATGCCGAAATCACCCGTTCTTCCGACGGAACCTATATGTGCCAGCTGCTGTGGGTCGAGGACAGCATGACTCCCGAGGGGGAGAAAGTACTCGACGTGAAGAATCCCGACAGGTCGCTGCGCAGCGTGCCCATAGACGAGGTGGTGCTGTTCTCCGGGCTCAGGTTCAACGAGAAGAAGAACTGCTGGGACGGTACGAAGATCTATGATCCTACGAGGGGCATAAGGGCGAATGTCAGCTGCACCCTCATCGACGGCGGCAAGACCCTGCGGCTGCGCGGAAGCGTGCTGGGGATAGGGGAGACGGTCGAATGGACCAGGATGGAATAGTCGAGGCGGCCCGCCGGGCCGCCTCTCTCTTTCATTATTGTCCGGGATACCGCACTGCCGCTTAGCTGTTGCATTCCTGAGTCCGGGCCTTACGCTCGCCCGTGTACAGGAAGCGCTTGATCTTGTGCGTCGCGGTCTTTACGAAGGGTTCCTTCTGGACTTCGACTGAACGTATCTTCGAGAAGTTGCTCACCCTCGAGTTGACGAACTCGAGTATTGCGGCCTTCTTGGCCTCGAGATCCTCTATGAACTTGTCCTTGCCCTCGAGGTCCCAGTCTATGACGTTGTCGTTGAACTGTACGAGCGCGACGAGCTTGCCGTCCCTCTGGACCACGAGCGATTCGCCGATTCCGTCCATGCTGTTGATCACGGCCTCGATTTCCTCGGGATAGATGTTCTCGCCGGAAGCTCCGAGTATCAGGCTGCCGAGCCTTCCCTTGATGTAGAAGTTGCCCTTGGCGTCGGCACAGGCCAGGTCGCCGGTGCGGAACCAGCCGTCGGTGCCGAGTACGGATGCCGTCCTCTCATAGTCCTTGTAATAGCCGAGCATGACATTGGGCCCCTTGACGAGGATTTCGCCCTCTCCGGTCTCGGGATTGATGTCGGCGAGCTTCGTCTCTATTCCCGGTACCGGCTTTCCTGTACTGCCGACGCGCGTCTGCCTCGGCGACGCCGCGCAGATAAGCGGAGCCGTCTCGGTAAGGCCGTAGCCGATGGCGTAGGGGAAGCGCGCTTTCTTCAGGAAGGCTTCTACCGTTGGGTCGAGCTTGGCGCCTCCTATTCCGAAGAACTTTATCCTGCCTCCGAAAGTGCTCTTGAGCTTTATGCCTATCATCAGGTACAGCAGTCCGGGCATGTTCTCCTTGAGCCAGGACAGGAACCTGCTGTTCCTTACCGTGGGTATCACGCTGCTCTTGTAGATCTTCTCTATGATCAGCGGCACGGAGAGCATGGCCGTGGGACGCACCTTCTTCAGCGCTGCGAGCAGTACGCTCGGTGTCGGCGCCTTCTGGATATAGGCTACCCGGGCTCCCATTGCGAAAGGATAGAGCATGCCTATGCTCATCTCGTAGGTGTGTGCGAGGGGGAGTATGGACATCATCACGTCCTTGCGGCGTATGCGGTAGGAGTACCACGAGCTCATGATGTTCGTACAGAAGTTCCTGTGGCTGAGCATCACGCCCTTGGCGTTGCCGGTCGTGCCGGAGGTATAGATTATCGCGGCTATGTCGAGCGCCACGGGAACCGCGACCTTTCCGTCACAGGTGTAGGTGGTGCTGTCGGCCTTGATGAAGCTGAAGTCGTCGATGTCGATGACGAGGTTGAGCCTGTCTATCGTCTCCTTGCTCAGCTTGGCGAGCTGGTGGCGGGAGACGAATACTGCCTTGGCCTCCGAGTGGGCGAGTATGTTCTCGACCTCGTCGTGCGAGAGTTCGGGAAGCATGGGTATCGCAATCCTTCCGAAGGCGGTGGCCGCGAAGAACGCCACGCTCCAGTTGGGCTTGTTTTCCGAGAGTATCGCCACCTTGTCGCTGGCGCCGATTCCGAAGTTGGAGAGCACGCGCGAAAGGTTGTCGCAGGTCTCGCGGAACTGTCCGTAGGTGTATCTCTGGCTGTCTCCGTCTACGAATCCGAATACCGTCCTTCGGGAGAATGCAGTCGTCGAATGTTCGTAGAGCTCGGCGAGGGTCTGGAATCTGGGTTTCGAGGAAAATGAAAGTTTCATTAATATTTCAGTTTGGTTATTTTCCGGCAGGGTGTGCGCTGCGGTACTGCTCCAGGCCCCTTGCGAGTATGCCTATCGCGTCCTCGAGTTCGGGAACTTCGAGCACATAGGCTATCCTGGCCTGGTTGCGCCCCCTTCCGGGAGTCCTGTAGAACGATTCCGCAGGTGTTATCATCGTCGTCTTCGAGTCGTGCCTGAAGTCGCTCAGCATCCACCTCGCAAAGTCCTCGGCGTCCTCCACGGGAAGCTCTGCTATCGTGTAGAATGCTCCGTATGGCATCGAGGCGTATACTCCGGGAATGGCGTTGAGCAGCCTTACTGCGCAGTCGCGCCTCCTTATGTATTCCGCCTTGACCTCGTCGAAATAGCTCTGTGGCGTGTCCAGGGCCCCGAGCGCCGCGTACTGTCCGAAGACGGGCGGGCAGAGCCTCGACTGGGCGAACTTCATCGCGGCCGCCATCACGTCCTTGTTGTGCGAGATGATGCAGCCTATGCGTGCTCCGCAAAGATTGTACCTCTTCGACACTGAGTCGGCAAGTATTACGTTCTGTCCGCATCCCGGGATGTTCATCGCGGAGAAATGGGGCTCGTCGGTATAGCAGAACTCGCGGTAGACCTCGTCGGAAATCAGGAAGAGGTCGTGCCTGAGGCAGAAATCCCCTATCGCGCACATCTCCTCCTTCGTGAAGAGCTTTCCGGAGGGATTGCAGGGGTTGCTGACGAGCACCGCCCTGGTCCTGGGAGTCACGAGCTTCTCGAACTCGGATATGTCGGGAATTGCGAAGCCTCCGCGGATGTCTGTCTGCACGGCCTTGAGGGTGATTCCGTAGAGATAGGCGAAGGTCTGGTAGTTGGTGTAGTAGGGCTCGACAACGATTATCTCGTCGCCCCTGTCGGCGACTATCTGCATCGCGTTGGCGAAAGCCTCGCTGCCGGCTACCTCGACGAGCAGCTCGTCGGGCCGGATGTCTATGCCGATCCTGCGGTAGTATTTCTCCACCATGGCCTTCCTGAGTTCCATGAGGCCGGCGGAGTTGGTATAGGAGAGGTGGTGCAGGCCCTTGCACCTCCTTACCACCTCCTCGACGGCGCAGTCGGGTGACTTGATGTCAGGAGCGCCGACATTCAGGTGGTATACACCGACGCCCTGCGCCTTTGCGGCGTCTGCGAGCGGAACGAGCTTGCGGATGGCCGATGCCGGCATCATCCTGCTCTGGTTGGATATGGACAATGACATTATCGCTTGTGTTTATATCGGGGCAAAGGTATTCATTTTGCCTTAATTTGCAAAACTCAGAACCCTGTCCTGACGGTTTCCAGTATGCTTTCGCCGCACATGGCCCTGGGATTGGTTCCCTCTACGCCCTGGGGAACGGGCATCCCGAGCAGGTCGAACAGCTGCTGCCAGTACAGCGGCATCTGTCCGTCGGCGTCCTTGAAGTTCATCGGAGCCTGGGCGAAAAGGTGCGAGCCGTCTTCGGCCACATAGCTGTCGCGTACGAGCTCGCTGCAGTAGAGGGCGCCGTTGTCGGGCAGGAAGGCTGCGTCATATGGCTCTCCGAGGTGGCTTTTGGCGTTCTCGACGAACTTCTCCGCCCCGGCGGGGTCTTTGAGCCGCTTGATGATGAAGGTCGGGAGCGAGCCGTCTTTCAGAGTGAAGTCCCTGATGAAGGTGTCGAGCGGATGCCTGTCCACGTTGCGCTTGATAGTGGCGTCTATTATCCATGTGCTGTCCCCGGCCACTTCGAGAATGGCTACATGTATGATGTTGAGGGAGTCTCCGCCTCCGGTCGCTTCTCCTATGGCGCCTGCCATGGAGCCGTCGCCGAGGCTGTAGTCGGAGGGGATGCCGACGAATACGAGATCGCCTGTCCTGAGTGCGCCGTCTCCGGGCGTGCGGTGCGTGGCGCAGGAACTGAATGCGGCCGCACACAGGGCCGCTGCGAAAAGCAAGGTCTTAGCCGTCATATTCATTTTCCTATAAAAGGACGGGACCCCGAGGGGCCCCGCCTTGTGCGGGCGAAGGGACTCGAACCCATACGCACCAGGCACTAGATCCTAAGTCTAGCTTGTCTACCAATTTCAACACGCCCGCATGCCATGCCGCAAAGGTAGCAAAAAAAGACCGCCCGGCAATAAGGGCTATGCATTTTTCATGGCCTCCGATATGAGTTTCTGGAAGTCCTCCTCGCTTATCTGTCCGTCGAGGCAGATGAACACGCACTCGCTCGAGTCCCTGACGAGCAACACGAAGCTGGTTATCATGTTCCCGGACTTCTCGGTGTAGATGTTCACCTTGTCGCTTCCGTCGTTCACCTCCATCATCAGTTCGTACTTCCCGGCGCTGACGAGCTTCTGCACGTCGTCGTAAAGCTGCGAGTCGTTCGAGGTGTTGAGCAGGTACATGCCCTTCATGCTTTTCAGGTACGGGCTGATGTCCATGGGCATGTCGCCGAGCGGAAGGTCGGGGATGCCGCCTATCATCTTGAACATCGATTCGCTGATGTATATTCCCTCTACTCCTTCCTGTCCGGAGTATTTGCCGTAGATTGCCTTTGCGCTCTGGGCGAAGGCGCCGGTGCAGAGCAGTGCGAAGACTGCGATAAGTATTGCCTTTTTCATGTTATTCAATGTTTTTAAGTGTCTTTTCTATCATTTCCGCCGGTCTGTTCATCGCCTGCAGGGCCTCGTCGGCGGTGCCGAACCCCTGGCTCATCTTGTCCGATATGTACCGGAAGGTCTCCTCGAGCTGTGCATAGGCCTGTGCAGGATCGTCGAATGTGTCCTTTGGCTCCTGCATGTTTATGGCGAGCACGACTGCGAGCGCGGCTGCGGCTCCTGCGAGAGCTGCCGGCATGAATGCGCGTGCCGCCTGCCTTCCGCTGCGTTTGCCTTGCGTGCTCCCTCCGGCAAGCACCGCAGAGGTGAGCGTGTCCCGGATCCTGCCTTCCAGCGCGGCGGGAACCTCTACCGATTCGTCGGCCGCTATCCTTTCGAGTTCCTGAAATCCGCTCTTCTCTATGTCGTCGATTCTTTTCATATTGCTATAGTGTCTTGAGTCTGCGTCTTGCGTTGCTTACCATAACCCTGAGCGAGAGGGCGGAGATGCCCGTGCGGCGGGATATCTCCCTGTAGTCCAAGGCTTCGAATATCCTCATGTGGAGGATTTTCCTTTCCTTTTCCGGCAGGGAGGCCATCCTGTCGAGCACGCCCGCGAGCTGCTGCCGGGCCTGGAGCCTTTCGTCCGGAGGGGGATATGACGCCCCGCATTCTCCGACTTCTGCCTTCCTGTCTATCTTAGCGGCGTTCCTTATGCGGTCTATGCAGATGTTGCGTACCAGGGTTATGCAGTAGGCTCCCGGGTTGCGTACGGCGTCGAGGGCGTCGCGGCGTTCCCATAGCCTGATGTACAGATCCTGTACCGCATCCATGGCGTCGTCGGAGGATTCCAACAGGTGCAGGGCGACCCTGTAGGTTGCGTCCCTGAGCGGAAGATATGTGCGGGAAAACTCTTCCGGCCCCATCACTGCATCTCCTTCTCGATGATTTCCGATATGACTTCGAGATCGAGCCTGCCGTACAGGCATACGAGGACGCCGTCGGTCGGCACATGGATTACGAAGTCATTAAGGTATCTTCCGTTTCCGGAGACGCTGCCGAACATCCTGACCCGGTCCTGCCCGTCGCACACCTCCATAAGGAGATCCATTCGGTCGAGCAGTCTCGAGAGCCTGGCGTCGAACTTCTGCCGGACGTCTTCATCGCATCCGCTGTATTCCGCCACCTGTACCCTCTTGATGCTGTTGATCGCGTCGAGGGCCAGCTGCATCTCCGCGCGTTCTTCCTCGTCTCCGGCCTGTCTCATCTCTGCGCGGATGAATGGCTTCGCGACCGAGAGCAGCACCGGTCCGACGCGTATCGCCACGAACCCGTCACAGGCCTTGAATTCCTGGATGAGGGAGCTTATCCTCTGCCTGGGAGCGTTTCCGCCCCTGCGGGAGCCGGACGTGTCCGCCAAGCAGACGGAGAGCGGCAAGATGAGCAGCAAGCCGAGGAGTACGGCCTTTTTAAGTGTAGTTGTCATGAGTCTTTAACTTTAGTCGTTGTCATATATTTCCTGACGCGTCACATATATGACGGAGAAGCGCATGTAATGTTAAGAATTTTTTTCGTACATTTGCGCTTCCTTCGGCGGTTGCTGACGCCTTTTTTTCGCTCCGCCGGGGAGAAAGCCATTAAAACAGACAGGTTTATGGTAGAGTTTTTCAGTTCCATTTTCGGGGGCACCGGAGCCTGGAGCGGGGGAATCGCGCATTCCATAATCATTCTCGCCCTGGTAATCGCGCTCGGTAAGGTGCTCGGCAAGATCAAGGTGGCCGGAATCAGTTTCGGCGTAACCTGGGTGCTATTCGTGGGGATCGTCTTCAGCCATTTCGGCATGTCGCTCGATCCGAACCTCATCCAATTCCTTAAGGAATTCGGTCTTATCCTGTTCGTCTACAGTATCGGCCTCCAGGTCGGTCCCGGTTTCTTCGCCAGCCTCAAGAGCGGCGGACTCGGGCTCAACATGCTGGCTTTCATTGCTATACTGCTCGGTGTAGGTATAACCCTCGCCCTGCATTACATCACCGGAACCCCGATAACCACGATGACGGGTATCATGTCGGGTGCGGTGACCAACACTCCCGGACTCGGTGCGGCCCAGCAGGCCTATTCCGATACTTTCGGGGTCAGCGAACCCGATATCGCGCTCGGATATGCCGTGGCATACCCTCTCGGCGTGATCGGATGCATCCTGAGTTTCGTCGTGCTCAAGGCCTTCTTCTACAGGAAGCCTGTGGTGCGTACCTTTGCCCACCCGTCCGACAGCCACGAACCTCTCGACCCCCATGTCGTCGAGGCCGAGAAGCACCTGAGCGACAAGAAGTACATCTCCCGCCGCATCATAATCTCCAAGCGCAGCCTCAACGGAGTCGTGCTCGGCAAGCTCGGCCTTGAATCGGTGATGGGCGCTACGGTGACGCGTATCCGCAGGGCAGGAATCGAACTCAGGGCGACGCCCCACATCAGGCTCCAGTACGGAGACCAGGTGACGGTGGTCGGTAGCGAGCAGAGCATATCCGCTGTGGAGAAGGTGCTCGGCAATTCGCGCAAGAGGCTCGACGAGCCCAACCTGGTGCCTATATTCATAGGTATAGCCCTGGGATGCCTGCTCGGCAGCATTCCTATCAACATCCCCGGCATACCCCAGCCTATCAAGCTCGGCCTGGCCGGCGGCCCTCTCGTCGTGAGTCTCCTGATGAGCCATTTCGGCCCCCAGTTCAAGGTCATCACATATACCACGGCCAGCGCCAACCTGATGCTGCGTGAGATAGGAATCTCCATATTCCTCGCCTGCGTCGGTCTCGAGGCCGGTTCGGGATTCGTCGATACCATAGTTCATAAGGGCGGCTACATATGGATAGCCTACGGTGCCCTCATCACCGTGATACCGATGTTCGTTGCCGGTATGATAGGGCGCCTGGCCATGAAGCTCGACTACAACACCCTCATCGGCGTGCTTTCGGGCTGCTCGACCAACCCTCCCGCACTCGCATACGCGTCCGACCAGGACAAGGACAGCGACGCCGCGGCCGTCGGCTACGCCACAGTGTACCCTCTGAGCATGTTCTTCAGGGTGCTGTTCGCCCAGCTGCTGATACTGCTGTTCATCTGACATCGGTTTAAATATAAGAGTTATGTACAGTTACGCCCCTTCAGGCAAGGCAAATACGAGAATCGAGGTCGCGGACGTGCTCCGCGGCCTCGCCATTGCCGGCATCGTGCTGATCCATTTCATCGAGCACATGAATTTCTATATGTTCCCCCAGCCGTCGTCGGAATTCATGGGGAAGGTCGACGACCTTGTCTGGGACGGGGTGTTCTCTCTGCTCGCCGGAAAGATGTACGCGATATTTGCGCTGCTCTTCGGCCTGAGCTTCTTCATCCAGCATGACAACCAGGCGAACAGGGGTGTGGACTTCAGGCCGCGCTTTGCCTGGAGGATGCTGCTGATGATGCTCCTCGGCATCTTCGACCTGTGTTTCTACAACGGAGACATACTGTTCGTCTATGCCGTCTGCGGCCTGATCGTGTTGCCGCTGATACGCTGCTCCGACAGGGTGCTTGCCGCCGTTGCCCTCGTGCTCGCGCTACAGCCCGTGGAGCTGGCGTGCATGGTCTACGGTATTCTGAACCCTGAGGCTGCTCCTTTCAGCCTCGGCTCCGGAAAGCTCTTCGGCGCGCTGTATCCGGCTCTCGCCGGAGGTTCTTTCCCCGAGGTCGCTGCCGCAGGGGTAAGGTACGGACTGCCGATAAACATACTCTGGGCAATAGAGAACGGCCGCTTCACCCAGAACATAATGCTGTTCCTGGCAGGTATCCTTCTGGGGCGCAGGAGAATGTTCTACAACGAGGGCGACAACCTCTCCTTCTGGAAGAGGGTATGCTGGATCGCGCTTGCCGCCTGGGTGGTGCTTGCGCAGGCATACAGGCATCTTCCGCAGCTTTTCGACGCGCCCATGGCCAGGAATTCGGCCTCGACGCTGCTCAACATGTGGAAGAACTTCGCCACGATGAGTTTCTATGTCAGCGGAGTTGTGCTGCTGTTCTACCGCACGCGCTGCCGCAAGGCGCTGCTCGTAATGGCTCCCTACGGCAGGATGAGCCTGACGAACTACCTCGGGCAGTCCATAGTCGGCGCCCTGCTGTTCTACGGTTTCGGACTCTCGCTCTTCGACGACTGCGGAGATACCGTCAGCTTCCTTATGGGTGCGGCGTTTGTGGTGCTGCAGGTGCTGTTCTCTACATGGTGGCTGAAAGGCCACAAGAGAGGCCCGTTCGAGCAGCTCTGGAGCAGCCTTACCTGGATAGGCGCCAGGAAAGACTAGCTTCGGCGGTGGAAGGGGGCTACTGTCCGCAGCCTTCCTCGCATTCCTTCTCGAGGCGGCAGCCGTCGAAGTGGAACTGCTCCCTCGATGTCTTCTCGTCGAAGGTGAAGAAGGTGATTTCTGCGGTGGTGCACAGTTGCGTGCCGTGCAGTATGCGGCCTTCCAGCACGGCGAGGTTGCGTCTCATCTCCTTGAGTCTCACCCTTATCTCTATCTTCTCGTCCGCTCCCGTGGGAATGCTCTTGCGGTAGCGGATGTTGAGGTTGGTCGTCATTCCGGCGAGCTGGAGCTTGCGGTTGACGAACCAGCCCGACACTTCGTCTATCAGCGTGGCCTGGATGCCCCCGTGCAGGGTTTTGAACCAGCCCTGGTAGTTGTCGGACGGTGTCCATATGGATACGACCTCGTCCCCGTCTTCGTAGAATTCCATCTTGAGCCCGCACGGATTCCACGGTGCGCAGGCGAAGCAGTTGTATCCCTCGTCCTTGAGGGGAAGGTATTGGTTTCTGATCTTGTCCATGTTTCCTGTTTTTTCCGGGATGCAAATATAATGATTTGTTGCCGGTTTGCGGATATGGGTTCCGGCATGCTGGGGTGGGAGTGTTGGAAACGCATGCCGGAATCCATATCCGCAAACCCTGTAACCCGTCATGTCTCTGGAATCGTGACGGAAACACAAACTTTTTGCAGATTTTTTCGTTACGAGTGGGCAAAATGAAGTATATTTGCCTGAATTAATGCCTGCTAATTACCAATGATCATGAAGAAAACCGCACTTGTTCTTATTGCCTGCGCCCTTTCGGTGGCCATCGGTGCCGCGCAGGATGTCAATGTGATATTCCAGACGCCGTCGGTGGTGAGGATAGTCAAGGGCGATGCCGTACCGGCCGACAGCTATTCCGTCACCGCCTCGCCGGAGGATGTGGCCGTCAGGGTCAGGGAATCCGCTTCATATACGACATATACTTCCTCTGCGCTGCGCGTAAGGGTGGACAATGCCGACGGAAAGGTGTCGTTCATGCTCCCTTCCGGAAAGCTGCTGCTCGGCGAGGGCGGGCATTCGTTCACCGAGCGTACGGAAGGACTCGACAAGGGTTCGTTCATAGTGCGCCAGACCTTCCTGCCCGAGGACGGAGAGGACTTCTACGGCCTCGGAATAATCCAGGAGGAGGACTTCTCGCTGCGCGGAAAGACGCGTAAGATGATACAGGGCAATACCGACGACTACACGCCCGTCGTGCAGTCCATAAAGGGCTACGGCATCCTTTGGGACAACCCTTCGCCGACCCTGTTCAGCGACGGGGAGGACGGGATGTCCTTCGAGTCGGAGGTCGGAGACTGCATCGACTACTACTTCATATACGGTGGCGACGCCGACGGAGTGATCGCCTCGATACGCGACCTCACGGGTCATGTGCCCATGCTCCCGCTGTGGAGCTACGGCTTCATGCAGAGCCGCGAGCGGTACAAGAGCAGCGCCGAACTTCTCGGCGTGCTCGAGCGCTACCGCGCCGAGGGCATACCGGTGGACTGCATGGTGCAGGACTGGCAGTACTGGGGAAGCAACTATCTCTGGAACGCCATGGACTTTCTCAACGAGGACTTCCAGGACGCGCAGAGGATGATAGACAGGGTGCACGAACTCAATTCGCACCTGATGATCTCGGTGTGGTCGTCGTTCGGCCCGCAGACCCTGCAGTACAGGGAACTCGAGCCAGAGGGTCTGCTGCTCGACATGGAGACCTGGCCCCAGAGCGGCCTGAGCTACTGGCCTCCCCGCATGGACTATCCTTCGGGAGTGCGTCCCTACGACCCCTTCAGCCCCAAGGCCAGGGATATATACTGGAAGTACCTCAGCAAGCTCGACAGAATGGGTGTCGATGCATGGTGGCTCGACTCCACCGAGCCCGACCACTTCAACGTGACCGACTCGTCGTTCGAGCAGATGACCGCCGACGGATCGCTGCGCAGGGTGCGCAATGCGTTCCCCATAGTGGCAGTCGAGGGTGTATACGATGCCCAGAGGGCAGAGGGCAGGGACGCCCGCAGGGTCGTGATACTCACCCGTTCCGCCTGGACCGGGCAGCAGCGTACCGGAGCCAATACCTGGAGCGGCGACGTGCAGTCCAACTGGGACTCGTTCCGCAGGCAGGTGCCTGCCGGGCTCCGCTTCGCCATTACCGGCAATCCCAACTTCAACACAGACCTCGGCGGCTTCTTCGCCAACGCCTACAACAAGCGCGGTGCGGCATACGGCAGCGCCACGAAGAATCCCCGTTTCCAGGAACTTTATGTAAGATGGATGCAGTACGGCGTGTTCTCGCCGATGATGCGCTCGCACGGTACCGAGGTACCCCGCGAGATTTACCTCTACGGCAAGGCCGGCGAGCCCGTGTATGACGCCCTTGTCGGCGCGGTGAAGCTCAGGTACTCGCTGCTTCCCTATATCTATTCTACCGCATGGCAGGTGTCCAGTGCCGACGGTACTTTCCAGAGGGCGCTGATAATGGACTTCGCCTCCGACCCGGAAGTTTCCGACATGGGCAGCGAGTTCATGTTCGGAGACGCCCTGCTCGTGGCACCCGTGCTCCATGCACAGTATACCGACGAGACCGTGGGCTACACCGACGAACCTGCCGACTTCACGCGTCCCGGCTCCATGAAGGTCTACCTGCCCGAGGGAACGGGCTGGTATGACTTCTACAGCTCTGAGTACCATAAGGGAGGCAGGTGGCTGGATCATACCACCTCTTTCGACAGGATACCCGTGTTCGTGCGCGAGGGAAGCATCGTTCCGATCGGCCCAGACGTGCAGTACAGCGCCGAGAAGCCCTGGGACGGGCTCGAGCTCAGGATTTATGCCGGAGCCTCGGGAGAGTTCACGCTCTATGAGGATGAAGGAGACGGATACGATTATGAGAAAGGGGAGTATTCGACGATAAGATTCACCCTGAAGGGAAACACCCTCGAGATTTCCGACAGGCAGGGCGGCTTCGACGGCATGCTCGACAGCCGCAGTTTCCGCCTGAACTACATCCGCCGCGACGGCACCGTACTCACGCAGACGGTGGACTATGACGGGCACGGCCTGAAGGTTAAGCTGCAATAAATTCAAAAATCACTGATATGAACGGAATTAAATGTATGATTCTTGGCGCCTGTGCCCTGTCTGCCGCGGCCTGCGGCCAGGAGCAGACGCAGACCGACCAGTTCTATACGCTTAAGAACAAGAGCGGCATGGAAGTGGTGGTCACCAATTACGGCGGACGCATCGTCTCTGTGAAACTGGCCGACAAGAACGGCGTCGTGCGTGATGTCGTGCTCGGTTTCGACAAGGTCGAGGACTACTACCTCGAGAACAACGCCAGCGACTTCGGCGCGGCTATCGGACGCTACGCGAACCGCATAAACCAGGGACGCTTCACCCTCGACGGCGTGGAGTACCAGCTTCCCCAGAACAACTTCGGGCACTGCCTGCACGGCGGCCCCACAGGCTGGCAGTACCAGCGCTACATCGTAGAGGATGTGACTGACAACTCGATCAGGCTCAAGATGATCTCTCCCGACGGCGACAACGACTTCCCCGGAGAGGTGACTGCCTATGTGACCTATACCCTTACCGACGACAATGCGATCGATATCGCCTACGAGGCCACGACCACGGCTCCCACGATCATCAATATGACCAACCATTCATACTTCAACCTTTCCGGAGATCCCGCGAACCACAGCATCTGCGACGACTATCTCTATATCAACGCATCGACCTTCACTCCGGCCGACAGCACCTGCATGACTACCGGAGAGATACTCCCCGTAGAGGGCACTCCCATGGACTTCACGACCATGCACAGGATAGGCGACATGATAGACAGCGACTACGAGCAGCTGACCAACGCCGGCGGATATGACCACAACTGGGTCCTCGACACCCATGGCGACATGAGCCAGGTGGCGGCCGAGCTCTACTGCGAGGATACCGGCATCACGCTCAAGGTCTATACCGACGAGCCAGGCATCCAGATGTACACCGGCAACTTCCTCGACGGAACCCTTACCGGAAAGGGCGGTGTGGTATATAACAAGAGGGCAGCAATCTGCCTCGAGACCCAGCATTATCCCGACAGCCCCAACAAGCCCCAGTGGCCTTCGGCCGTACTCCGTCCCGGACAGACCTACACCAGCCACTGCACCTATGCATTCAGTGTAACTAATAACTAAACATAAGATAAATGAACATTTTCCAACAAATCGCGGCCTCGGGATTCAAGACGGTCGACCTTATCGTCGTGCTGGTCTATCTCGTGGTCCTGGTCTCTCTGGGCCTTTTCCTGGGCCGTACCAAGAAAGGAACGGAGAAAAGCGCCAATGACTACTTCCTTGCCGGAAACACCCTGACATGGTGGGCGGTCGGCGCCTCTCTGATTGCGGCGAACATCTCTGCCGAGCAGTTTATCGGAATGTCCGGTACCAGTTATGCCGACGGCATAGCCACTGCTGCATACGAGCTTATGGCTGCCGTGACCCTTATCGTGATCGGCAAGTTCCTGCTGCCTCTGATGCTCAAGAAGAAGATCTTCACCATTCCCCAGTTCCTCCAGGAACGCTACAACGACGGAGTGGGTCTTGCATTCTCCATTCTCTGGCTCTTCCTCTATGTGTTTGTGAACCTTACTTCCGTGGCATGGCTCGGGGCCCTCGCCATAGAGCAGATCCTCGGACTCCAGGGTGCTGTGCTCGAGTTCGGCAGTTTCTCCATATCGCTCAGGATGGTGATAATCCTTGCGCTGTATGTCATCGCCGGAATCTACTCTATCTACGGAGGCCTTTCTTCCGTGGCGTGGACTGACGTGTTCCAAGTAGTGTTCCTTGTCGGCGGCGGTCTTGTCACCGCAGTGTTCGCGCTCAGCGCGGTCGGCGGCGGAGAGGGTGTTATGGCCGGTATCAGCAATATCTTCACCGACCTCACGACGGGCGACCACCTCAACGACCCTCATCTGCACCTCGTTGTGCAGGAGAGCCATGATGCCGGCGCGTTCGCCAACGTGCCCGGTATCGCGGCCGTAGTGGGCGCCGTCTGGATCACCAACCTCGGCTACTGGGGCTTCAACCAGTACATTATACAGAAGGGTCTTGCCGCCAAGAGCATAGACGAAGCCCAGAAGGGACTCGTGTTCGCAGGCTTCCTCAAGATATTGATCCCCTTCATCGTCTGCATCCCCGGTATCTGCGCATACTACATCTCCATGCATCCCGAGACCATGGCGACCCTCCAGGGTAAGATAAACGTCGCCGACGACGCCTATCCCTGGCTCGTGCGCAACTTCACCCCGACCGGTATCAAGGGTCTGACCCTCGCCGCGCTCGCCGCTGCCATCATATCTTCCCTGGCTTCGATGTTCAACAGTACTTCGACCCTGTTCACCATGGACATCTACAAGAAGTACATCAACAAGGGAGCTTCGGACAAGAAGCTCGTGACCGTCGGCCGTATCACCTCGCTCTGTGCCCTCGTGATCGCCGCCGTCTTCGTGAAGCCACTTCTCGGCAACCTCGACCAGGCGTTCCAGTATATCCAGGAATACTCCGGATTCATCTATCCCGGCATCGTGGTAGTGTTCGGCATGGGTCTGCTGTGGAAGCGTGCTTCCGGCAGGGCCGCCGTATGGACCGCGATCATCACGATTCCCCTCGGTGTCCTGTTCAAGGTATTCCTCGGCGACGTGCCCTTCCAGTTCCGTGCGGGCTATATCTTCATAATACTGATAACTTTCTTCGTCATCATGTCCCTGCTCGACAAGAAGTATGTCTCATGCGAGCTTCCGGAGCAGAAGGACTGCGACGCTATGCTCAAGTGGGCCAGGATACTCGGAGGAGCCGGTGCGTTCTTCATCCTCGCGGCCCTTGTCGTAAGTATCTGGGGTGCATGCCTTCCCGAGACCGCGACTCCCGAGAACAACGCCATTGCCTATCTGAACGACATCGGATTCCAGGCGTTCTACTTCTTCGGCGTGCTCGTAGGCTGCCAGGCCGTCTGGCTCTACAGCAACTCCAAGGACAGGAAGAAGGATCCCAAGGCTATCGCAATCGACCTATCCGCATTCCATACGGGCAAGGTCTACGGCGTGGGCGCGTTCCTTATCTGCGCTATCGTAGCGGTGTTATATATAGTTCTCTGGTAATATCTCAGCCATGTTAGAAGAACTCAAAGCCAAAGTTTGCCAGGCCAACCTCGACCTCGTCAGGCACGGCCTCGTGATATTCACCTGGGGCAACGTGTCGGCCGTCGACCGTGAGAGCGGACTGGTGGTCATCAAGCCCTCGGGTGTGAGCTATGACGTGATGAAACCCGAAGATATGGTCGTCGTGGACCTCGACGGCAAGGTTGTCGAGGGAAAGCTCCGGCCTTCTTCCGACACCCCGACCCACCTCGTGCTCTACAGGGCGTTCTCCGGAATAGGGGGAGTGGTGCACACTCATTCCACCTATGCCACGGCCTGGGCGCAGGCCGGAAAGGACCTGCCCAACATAGGCACGACGCATGCCGACTATTTCCACGATGCCGTGCCCTGCACTCCCGACATGACCCGCGACGAGGTCATGGGAGACTATGAGCTCGAGACGGGCAACGTGATAGTCAGGCGTTTCGAGGGCATCGACCCCGTACACACGCCCGGCGTGCTCGTGAAGAACCACGGCCCCTTCAGCTGGGGCAAGGACGCCGCAGAGGCGGTGCACAACGCGGTCGTGCTCGAGCAGGTGGCCAAGATGGCCTATATCGCCTACGGCGTGAACCCGTCCCTTACCATGAACCCCCTGCTCGTCGAGAAGCACTTCTCGCGCAAGCACGGTCCCGGCGCATATTACGGACAGGCAAAGAATGAAGACCACAAATAATTATAACTGATTACTATTATGGAAAAAGCATTTGAAAATCTCGAAGTGTGGTTCGTCACCGGCGCGCAGCTCCTCTACGGAGGCGACGCCGTCGTGCAGGTAGACGGACATTCGCAGCAGATGGTGGACGGAATGAACGAATCCGGCCTCCTTCCCGTGAAACTCGTATACAAGGGCACCGCCAACTCTTCGGCCGAAGTCGTGGACGTAATGTCCAGGGCCGAGGCCGAGCCCAGGTGCATAGGCGTCATCACCTGGATGCACACCTTCTCTCCCGCCAAGATGTGGATTCACGGAATGCAGCGCCTGCGCAAGCCCCTGCTGCATCTCCATACCCAGTTCAATGAGGAGATTCCCTGGAACACCATGGACATGGACTTCATGAACCTCAACCAGAGCGCCCACGGTGACCGCGAGTTCGGCCATATCCTCGCGCGCATGCGCAAGGGCCACAAGACCGTGGTAGGATACTGGAAGGACAAGAAGACGCTCAAGCACATCGCCGTGTGGGAGAGGGTTGCCGCTGCATGGGCCGACGCCCAGGACTGCCGCATCATCCGCTTCGGCGACCAGATGAACAATGTAGCGGTGACCGACGGAGACAAGGTCGAGGCCGAGATGCGTCTCGGATACCATGTGGACTACATGCCCTTCAGCGAGGTTATGCCTTATTTCGACGCCGTCAAGGACGAGGATGTCGACGCCCTCGTTGCCGAGTACTTCCGTCTCTATGAGCACAAGTCTTCTCTCGAGGACAAGTCCACGGAAGAATACAGGAAGGTATGGAACTCCGCGAAGGCCGAGCTCACTCTCCGCGCCGTGCTCAAGGCTACGGGTGCCAAGGGCTTCACCACGAACTTCGACGATCTCGGCGATGTAGATGTCGAGAAGACCGGCCGCGGATTCGATCAGATTCCCGGTCTGGCGTCGCAGCGCCTCATGGCCGAGGGCTACGGCTTCGGCGCAGAGGGCGACTGGAAGACCGCCGCGCTCTACCGTACCGTATGGTACATGTCGCAGGGCCTGCCCAACGGATGCTCGTTCCTCGAGGACTACACGCTCAACTTCGACGGAAAGAATTCAGCCATACTCCAGAGCCACATGCTCGAGGTATGTCCCCTTATAGCCGAAGACAGGCCCCGTCTCGAGGTGCACTTCCTCGGAATCGGCGTGCGCAAGACCCAGACCGCAAGGCTCGTGTTCACGAGCAAGCAGGGCAAGGGTGTCGCCGCCACGGTGGTGGACATGGGCAACCGTTTCCGCCTGATCGCCGCCGATGTGGAGTGCATCAAGAGCAAGTCCCTGCCCAAGCTTCCTGTGGCTTCCGCGCTCTGGGTTCCGGCTCCCAACTTCGAGGTAGGGGCTGGCGCCTGGATCCTCGCCGGCGGTACGCATCATTCCGCCTTCTCGTATGACCTTACGGCCGAGTACTGGGAGGACTATGCCGAGATAGCCGACATCGAGATGCTGCATATCAGCGACGAGACCACTACCGAGAGCTTCAAGCGCGACCTGCGCATCAACGAGGTCTACTACCTGCTCAACAAGGCGCTCAAATAGTCCGCGATGAACAACGAGTACAGGAACATAATCGAATCGGGGAGGGCCGTCCTCGGCATCGAGCTCGGCTCCACCCGTATCAAGGCCGTACTTATCGACCCTGCCTTCAGACCGGTCGCACAGGGCAGCTTCGCCTGGGAGAACCGGCTCGAGGGCGGCCTCTGGACCTACGGGATAGACGAGATATGGCACGGGCTCCAGGCCTGCTATGCCGACCTGCGCGCCAATGTCAGGGCTGAGTACGGCGTGGATCTGAAGAAGCTCTCCGCCATAGGCGTGAGTGCGATGATGCACGGCTACATGGCCTTCGACAGGGACGGGAACATACTCGTGCCCTTCAGGACATGGAGGAACACCAATACCGGCAAGGCCGCAGCCGAGCTCTCGGAACTGTTCGTATACAACATTCCGCTGCGCTGGAGCATATCGCATCTGTACCAGGCCATACTCGACGGCGAGGAACATGTCGGAAAGATAGATTTCCTGACTACGCTTGCCGGCTATATACACTGGCAGCTTACCGGAGAGAAGGTGCTCGGAATAGGCGACGCATCGGGAATGCTCCCGGTAGATCCCGACACGAAGGACTACTATGCCTCCATGGTCGCGAAGTTCGACGCCCTCGTGGCGCCGCACGGCTTCGGCTGGAAGATTCTCGACATACTTCCGAAGATCCGGCTCGCCGGTGAAGACGCTGGACGCCTCAGCGAGAAGGGCGCGCGCCTGCTCGACCCTTCAGGGGAGCTCGAGGCCGGAGTGCCCCTGTGCCCTCCCGAGGGAGACGCGGGTACCGGAATGGCCGCGACCAATGCCGTGAAGCCCCGTACCGGCAATGTCTCTGCCGGAACTTCGTCATTCTCCATGATAGTGCTCGAGAAGGACCTTTCGCGCCCCTGCGAGATGATAGACATGGTGACGACTCCGGACGGCAGCCCCGTGGCAATGGTGCACTGCAAC
Source organism: Bacteroides sp. CAG:1060_57_27 (assembly GCA_001915575.1). Classification (GTDB taxonomy): domain Bacteria; phylum Bacteroidota; class Bacteroidia; order Bacteroidales; family UBA932; genus Cryptobacteroides; species Cryptobacteroides pullicola. The sequence goes on from MNQT01000017.1 coordinate 30,810, forward strand.
AACTGCACTTCGGAGCTCAACGCTTGGGTAGGCCTTTTCAGGGAGTACCAGGAGCTTCTCGGAGTGAGTGTGGACATGAACGAGGTGTTCGGAAAACTCTATAACCACGCCCTCGAGGGCGACGCCGACTGCGGCGGGCTGCTTTCGTACAACTATGTCTCGGGAGAGCCCGTCACGGGTTTTGCCGAGGGCAGGCCGTTGTTCGTGCGCAGCGCTACCGACAGGTTCAACCTAGCCAACTTCATGCGCTTGCAGCTCTATGCTTCGGTCGCCGTGCTGAAGATAGGCAACGACGTGCTCTTCAACGAGGAGAAGGTCAAGGTCGACAGGATAACCGGACACGGCGGACTGTTCAAGACCAAGGGAGTGGGCCAGAGGGTGCTCGCCGCCGCGCTGAATTCCCCGATCTCCGTCATGGAGACTGCGGGCGAGGGCGGTGCGTGGGGAATAGCCCTGCTCGCGGCCTATCTCGTGGGCAACAAGGACGGCCTCAGCCTGCCCGACTACCTCGACACTCTCGTGTTCGCAGGCAATGCCGGAACCGAGATACGCCCGACGCCCGATGATGTCGCCGGATTCGACAGGTACATAGAGGCCTACAAGGCCGGTTTCCCCGTCGAGGCGGCCGCCGTGAGCTGCAAGAAATAGTCCCGGAATGGACCGCATCTGGGATCCGCTACGCAAGAAATTCGTCACTGCCACACCCGAGGAAAGGGTGCGGCAGTGGTTTGTTAATGTGCTGAGGACATCCTGCGGGGTTCCCGTCACCATGATGCGTACGGAAGCAGGCTTCAGGTTCGGGCGGAAGCGGTACAGGGCCGACATAATCGTCTACGGTCGCGACGGCTCTCCGCTCTGCGTCGTGGAGTGCAAGCAGCCCGGAGTGGACATCGACGCCTCGGTCGCCGAGCAGGCCATGCGCTACAATTCTGTGCTCGATGTGAAGTTTCTGATACTGACGAACGGAAATTTGACCTATATTTACACTCTGGAAGGAGGGACTTTCGTCCCCTGCAACCATATCCCTTCCTATGATGAGATGCTATGCCGACGATAACTTCCCAGTTTCTTGACAGGCCCATATTCAGGATAGTCAGCTCCACCGCTGCCGAACTTGGCGTCAGGGCCTATGTGATAGGCGGCTATGTGAGGGACTGCTTTCTCGGCAGGTCCTGCAGCGACATCGATATAGTCGTGGAAGGCAGCGGAATCGACTTCGCCCGTGCGGTAGGGGAGAAGACGGGAAAGTATGTCTCGTATTTCAAGAACTTCGGCACCGCCATGCTGCGCTACCGCGGCGACGAGATAGAGTTCGTGGGGGCGCGCAGGGAATCGTACCGCCGGGAGTCGCGCAAGCCCATAGTGGAGAACGGCACCCTCGAGGACGACCAGATGCGCCGCGACTTCACTATCAACGCTATGGCCTTCTCCCTGCAGGAGGAGGACTTCGGTGCGCTGGTAGACCCGTTCGGCGGCATACGCGACCTTGCCGATGGCATAATCCGCACCCCGCTCGATCCGGATACGACCTACTCAGACGATCCCCTGAGGATGCTCAGGGCCGTGCGCTTCGCCGCCAAGCTCTCCACTCCGGAAAGGACTTTCAGGATAGTGCCCGAGTCCCTGGAGTCCATGCGTCGCATGGCTCCGCGCATGGAGATACTCTCCCGCGAGAGGATCGCCGACGAACTGTGCAAGATGCTCGTCGCACCCAGGCCTTCCGTAGCCTTCCGCCTTATGGACGAAGGCGGGCTGCTCCCCGGCATATTGCCCGAAATCGCGGCGCTCAAGGGTGTGGAGACGGTAGACGGCAAGGGACATAAGGATAATTTCGCCCATACTCTCGCCGTAGTCGACAATATAAGCCCCGAGAGCGTGTCCGCCCAGGACGGCAGGGATCATCTGCTGTGGCTGCGCTGGGCCGCCCTGCTGCACGACATAGGCAAGCCTGCGAGCAAGCGCTTCGACAGACAGGCGGGGGGGACTTTCCATGGGCACGACGTCATCGGAGCCCGTATGGTGCCGGGCATATTCCACCGCCTCAGGCTCTCGCAGGACGAGATGAAGTATGTCGCCAAGCTGGTGAGGTTGCATCTGCGTCCAATAGCCCTCGTGGACGACGAGGTTACGGATTCGGCCGTACGGCGGTTGCTTTTCGACGCCGGCGACGATATCGACGACCTGATGCTGCTTTGCAACGCCGACATCACCTCCAAGAACGAGGCTAAGGTGGCCCGCATACGCTCCAACTTCGAGCTCGTCCGCCGCAAGCTTGTGGAGGTCGAGGCCAAGGACGCGGTACGCAACTTCAAGAACCCCATAGACGGGGAGTATGTAATGAAGGTGTACGGCATAGGGCCGGAACGCAGGATAGGGTTGCTCAAGGATATGGTCAAAGAGGCCATACTCGACGGCGTCATAGGCAACAACTTCGAGGAGGCCGACGCCTACATGCGCTCCAAGGCCCCTGAACTCGGTCTGCATGAAGTCTGAGTACATAGAATACCTGCGCACGCAGAGGCGCTACTCGCAGCGCACCTGTGAGATATATTCCTCCGTGCTGGATGAGTACATGAAGTTTTCCGGCTGTCCATCGGAGGAGAAGCTTCCGGATTATATGTCATTCCAGCTGGTCCGCTCGTACGAGGTATATCTCATGGATGAGGAGAAGAGGGCGGAAAGGGAGGAGGAAGAGAAAAAAGAAGAAACGGAAGACAAGGAGGAAAGGGAAAAGCCGAAGAATAAGAAAAGGAAGATGAGCCCGCGTACAGTATCCCTGCACCTGAGCGTGCTGAGCGGATATTGCCGGTTCCTGATGAAGCAGGGTGTCCTCAAGTCGAATCCCGTCAGGCTCGTAAGGCGTCCGCGCCAGCAGAAGCGCCTGCCGTCGTTCCTCAAGGAGGCCGACCTGCAGGGGTATTTCGCAGCGACTCTCTGGAGAGTGGAGGACGGACGCTACGAAGACCGGATGCCGAGAGTCATCATAAGCGTACTCGCAGGCACTGCCATAAGGCGCAGCGAACTGATATCCCTGGACCGTAAATCGTTCGATCCGGCGCGCGGAGTGCTGCATGTCAGGGGAAAGGGCGACAAAATGCGGGAAATTCCTCTGCTACCTTCTCTTTGTAAAGAAATTTCGTTATATTTACAATCGCAGGACTCTTTGAAATCGGCGCGTACGGATCCCGACTCCCCGCTTATACAGACTCCCCGCGGAGGCAGGCTCTACCCTATGTTTGTCGAAAGGGTCGTCAAGGGCGAACTCGGAGGCGTAGGCGATATCAAAGGCAGGAAGTCTCCGCATGTGCTCAGGCACACGCTGGCGACGGAACTGCTGGACGGGGGAGCCGACCTCAACTCCATAAAGGAGTTCCTCGGGCATTCCTCCCTCGCCGCCACGCAGGTCTATACGCACAATTCCATAGAGCGGCTGCAGAAAGTTTATAACAACGCCCACCCACGGGCAAAAAACGGAGGTAAAAATGGAGATTAGACTCAAAGCCCTGAAATTCGACGCAAGCGAGAAGCTCGCTGCATTCGTCGAGAAGAAAGTCGCACGTCTGGCCAAGTTCTTCGACGGAGTGGCACAGGAAGCGGAAGTTTCCCTGGAAGACTGCAAGGAAGGTAAGAAGGCGAAGATCCAGATCGGCATTCCGGGCGATACGCTCATAATCGAGCGGGTCGCGGATACCTTCGAAAACGCCGTCACGGCTTGTGTCGATGCGATGAAAGAAAAGATGACGAGAGCGAAGGAAAGAAAATACGACAAATGATTTTCCGGGCCGTCTTCCAAGGCGGCCCTTTTCTTCTGCCCGGCTACCACATATTTCCCGATACATCCATAACACAATATCATTATGCACCAATTAAGAACACTAATTGCGGCATTCGCCCTTTCGGGCCTGCCGCTGATGCCGGTCCAGCCGCTTTCGGCACAGCAGAGCGTGTCGATAGACGTCAATACGACCGAGCTTGCCGGCAAGATCAACCCCCTGCTCTACGGGCAGCTCTTCGAGCACATCTATTTCTCCGCCAACAACGGAGTGTGGCAGGAACTGGTATACGGCCGTTCATTCGAGCCTGAACACTATCCCGGCATAGCCCCGAGGGACGGCTATTTCGACGGCTGGTTTGCCGACGACGACGGAGTGCTCCACTCTCCGACACGCTACGAGCAGCCTATAAGCCTCACGACCGTGGATTCCGACAGCTACGACATCAGCATGCAGGTCAAGTGGCGTTCGTACCTGCTTCCCGGCAGGCTGTGGAGCGGAGGCCTTATGGACCTGCGCTTCGCGGTGATGGACTCTCCCGAGGACGGACCTTACTTTGTCCGTGTGCACGACCCCCGCTACGAGGGCAAGCGCCTGGAACTCTCCCAGACCCAGGCACAGATAGATGCGGCCAACCGTGACAAGGCCCTGAAGGCCGTGCAGAAGGAGCTCGACGTGCCCAACTTCTCCGTTTCCGTGAAAAGGGAGAGGGAGGTCGCCGGTTTCGGCGGCAGGGTGCGCAGCGTGGTAGCCCTGGAGCCGCTCAGGGCCGTGGAGGCGAAGCCGGGACAGATCGAGGACGACGGAGCCTGGCATGACTTGAAGATAAGCTGCCGCGGACGCAACATACGCGTCTACTGGGACGGAAAGCAGGTGCTTTCCTGCAAGGTGGACGCGGCCGGCACCAGCAACGAGATAGTGCTTTGGGAGAACTACACCGAGGCGCAGTACCGCGACATAAGGATAACTTCCGCAGACGGGAGCAAGGTGTACTTCAGCGGCCTTCCCGAGCAGGTTAAGACCCCGGATGTGGCTCCGCACTGGACGGCGTTCGGAGATGCCGGCTTCAGCCTCGTGAAGGGCGATGCCGTGAACATGGACTATGCGCAGAAGATAGTTCCGGACGGAGGCGAGGCCGGTATCTTCCAGGGACCCCAGGATGTCGAGGCAGGCGAGACCTTCGTCGGTTCTGTCTATGCCAAGGGCACGGGCAGGCTCAAGGTCGGCCTGATGAAGGACGGGGCATGGCTCTGCTCGAAGGATCTCGGAACGCAGGGCGCGCAGTGGCGCAAGCTTGAGTTCGAACTTCCCGCCGGAGACTACAGCGGCGACGCAGATTTCGCTATCGCTGTGAACGGAGGGGAGGTTACGGTAGACCAGGCAAGCCTTTCTACCGCTACGGGACGCGCACTCGGCGGATTCAGACCCGACATACTCGAAGCCGTGAAGCAGCTGCATCCCACCTGTCTGCGCTGGCCGGGAGGCGGCTATGTGGCGCAGTACAACTGGAAGTGGGGCATAGGCCCGCAGGAGGAGCGCCAGAGGTGGGCACACTGGATGTGGCTCGACTACGACCAGAACGCCTTCGGCACCGACGAGTTCATCCGCTTCTGCCGCGAGATAGATACCGAGCCCGTGATAGTCGTCAGCGTAGGCTTCGACCGTCCCGAGTCCGAGAGGGAGCAGATACTCCAGAACGCATGCGACTGGGTGGCGTACTGCAACGAGCCCGCGACGGGCAAGTGGGGCAGCGTCAGGGCCGCCAACGGACATCCCGAGCCCTATAATGTCAAGTACTGGGAGATAGACAACGAGATGTGGGAAATGGGAATCGAGCGCTACGAGGAGTGCGTGAGGGAATTCTCCACCGCCATGCGCAAGGTAGACCCCGATATCAAGATCATCGCCTGCGGCGGGTTCCGTGGCGAGGACGAGGGCTTCCTGATGCGCAGCGGACGTTATTTCGACTATATGAGCCTGCACCACTACGAGCAGGCGGGCGGCTATGCCACCGGCCCCGAGCGGCTCCACGAGCAGTATCTCGAATATGCCGACATGATTGCAAAGTGCCCCAACCCCAACATCAAGCTCTTCCTCTCCGAGTGGAACCTAAACAGCATCGACTGGAGGACAGGCCTTTTCGCCGGCGGATTCCTCAACATGTGCGAGCAGACCGACGTGGTCGCAATGGGTGCCGCGGCGCTCTTCCTGCGCCGTACCGATGCTCCCGACTGGAACAACGCCTTCATCAACTTCGACTACAAGGACCTGTTCGTCGCCCCCAACTATCAGGTGACGAAGCTCTGGCACGACCATTTCTCTACCGACAGGCTCGGCTATGAGGGCGACACCAAGGACTTGAGCCTCAGCGTCACCCGCGCGGAGAACGCTTCCAGCGTGATAGTGAAGATAGTCAACGCTTCCGAGAAGCCTTACAGGCTCGACGTGGGAGGCGACTGGAAAGGCGTTGGGGAACTCAGCTACGAGTACTATGCCCCCGGTTCGCTTACCGTGGCCAACAGCATGGAGGACAAGGATGCGGTGAGCCTTAGGGAAGGCTCTGCGATTCTTGACGGCGGACGCGTCACCGTAGATGTGGAGCCGCTTTCCGCAGGCGTGCTGGTGATAGGACTGGAATAGCCGGAACCTGACTGCAGGGCGGCGGTCTCAGACCCTCAGGATCTTTGAAACGAGCTCGATGAAGAGCTTGTCCTGGGGTACGGGGCTGCCGCCCTTGCTTAGATAGTCGTACTCGCACAGCAGCGAGATAACTTCCATGCACTTTTCGGGAGGGTACATCCTGACTGCGTTGTCGTACTCCCTGTAGAAATAGGGGTTGACACCGGCAAGGGCCCTCGCCTTCATTTCCGGAGAGGGACGGCGGTCTTTGCGCAGCACCAGGCCGTAGCGCAGTATGCGGCTGAAGTTCGTATATATCAGCGCGACCGACGCCGGCATCGAGAACTTTGCGGCGGCTCCCAGGCCCCGTGCGGTCCTGAGCGCTTTCTGCGCGTTGCGCTCCGAGAGTTCGCGCGTAAGTTCGAATATGCTGTACTCCCTTGATATGCCTACGTTCTTCTCTATGTCGCCGGCCTCTATCCTGCGGGTGCCTTCGGGCAGGTTGCGCAGCAGCTTGTCTGTCTCGGTGGCGAGCCTGCACAGGTCCGTGCCGGCATGTTCCGCGAGCAGTGCTGCGGCCGTGGGGCTGATGTCGAGCCCGCGGGACGCGTAGTAGGAGACTATCCAGCCCTGTATCTCATAGTCTCTGACGGCGGGCGAGTCCACGACCGTCCCCTTCTCCTCCACGGCCTTGCAGAGCGCGCTGCGCCTGTCCACCTTCGCTCCGTGGAGCAGTATGACGAGCACCGTCGTCTCAAGGGGATCCTTGCAGTATACGCTCAGGCTCTCGAGCCTGGACATGGCCTGCGCCTCCTTCAGGACCACCAGCTGCCTGTCGGACATCATCGGGTATCTCCTCGCGCAGGATATAACTTGCTCCGCGTCGGTGTCGGTGCCGTAGCAGACCGTTTCGTTGAAGTCCTTGTCCTCAGGGGGAATGCAGCTGTCTATTATGGCGTCGCACACCAGTTCGGGGTAGTAGGCCTCTTCTCCCATAAGCAGGTAGACGGGCTGGAACACGCCTTTCTTCACATCGGATATTATCCGCTCGCATTGTGCTGCGACATTTTCAGACTTTCTGGCCATAACGGCACGAAAATAACTAAAAAATTCATAAATTTGTACGATACTGCAATACCGTAAGATTAATTTCACTACAAACACTCTGATATGAAAAGAATCACTTCCATTTTCGCAGGAGCCTTCCTGCTCGTGTCGGGTGCTGCCCTGAATGCGCAGGACGCGACCATCCGCATCCATGACGCCGGAACGGGCCAGACCATTCCCGCCGCCATCTACGGACAGTTCTCCGAGCATCTCGGACGCTGCATCTACGGAGGCCTCTGGGTCGGCAAGGACTCGCCGGTGCCCAATGTCGACGGATACCGCAAGGACGTGTTCGACGCCCTCAAGGCTCTCAAGGTGCCTGTGATGCGCTGGCCCGGAGGCTGCTTTGCCGACGACTACCACTGGATGGACGGCATCGGCCCCCAGGAGGAAAGGGCGTATATCCTGAACAACAACTGGGGAGGTACCCTCGAGGACAACAGCTTCGGAACCCATGAGTTCCTCAACCTCTGCGAGATGCTCGGCATCGAGCCCTACATCAGCGGCAATGTCGGCAGCGGCAGTGTCGAGGAAATGGCCAAGTGGGTCGAGTATATGACCTCCGACGGCAAGAGCACCATGGCCGACCTGCGCCGTGAGAACGGACGCGAGGAGCCCTGGAAGGTGAAGTACTTCGGAATCGGCAACGAGGCCTGGGGCTGCGGCGGAAACATGACCCCCGAGTATTACTCCGACCTCTTCAGGCGTTACGGCACCTACCTGCGCAACTACGGCGACAACCGCCTCTACAAGATCGCCAGCGGTGCGTCCGACTACGACTACAACTGGACCGAGGTGCTGATGAAGAACCTTACGAGCAAGGGCATGAGCGGTATCTCCCTGCACTACTATACCGTAATCGACTGGAACCACAAGGGACCGGCGCTCGGATTTTCCGACAGGGACTACTACAACATCCTCTCCAAGTCCATCGAAATCGAGGAAGTGCTCAAGAAGCATATCGACATCATGGACCAGTACGATCCCCAGGGCAGGGTGGACCTGCTGCTCGACGAGTGGGGAACCTGGTATGACGTGGAGCCCGGAACCAACCCCGGACACCTCTACCAGCAGAACACCATGCGCGACGCTATCGTGGCCGCCCTCAACTTCGATATCTTCCACAAGTACACCAGGCGCCTGAAGATGGCCAACATCGCCCAGGTAGTGAACGTGCTCCAGGCCATGATACTCACCAACGATACCCAGATGGTGCTCACCCCGACCTACCATGTGTTCGAGATGTACAACGTGCACCAGGATGCGGAGTATCTCGCCTCCGACTGCCTCACCGGCAAGGTGGAGTGCGACCGTGAGATCCCCGTGCCCGAGGTCGACGTGACCGCTTCGCGCAAGGACGGCAAGATGCACATCTCGCTCGTCAACACCGACCTCAAGAACTCCAAGAACGTTCTCGTGACCTTCGACAACCCCAAGGCGGTATCCAAGGTGCTCTCATCCAGGGTGCTGACCTCCAAGGATGTGCGCGACTACAACGACTTCGACAAGCCCGAGGTGGTGAAGCCCGTGGAGTTCAAGGACTACAAGCTTACCAAGAACGGTCTCGAAGTGGTGCTCCCTCCCTGCTCGATACTCGCGATCGAGGCCGAGTAGCATAATTGCGAAACAACAATTAATTAACAGGAGAATCGTCCCAACGGGCGATTCTTTTTTATATCTTTGTGCGCTATGTCAATAATCGATTGTAAACACGTATCCAAGCATTTCGGAGAGAAGGTCGCCCTGGAGGACATCAACCTCGAGATTCCGGAAGGCGGGATATTCGGTCTGCTCGGGCCCAACGGGGCGGGCAAGACCACTCTGATCCGTATAATAAACAGGATAACGATTCCCAATTCGGGCGAGGTGCTGTTCAAGGGGGCGCCCATTACCCAGAAGGATGTCGAGAGGATAGGATATATGCCCGAGGAGCGCGGACTGTACCGCAAGATGAAGGTAGGCGAGCAGGCCATGTACCTTGCGAAGCTCAAGGGCATGAGTTCGTCCGAAGCCCGCAAGTCCCTCAAGGAGTGGTTCGTGCGCTTCGGCATCGAGTCGTGGTGGGACAAGAAGGTCGAGGAGCTGTCGAAGGGTATGGCGCAGAAGGTGCAGTTCATAACCACCGTCGTGCACAGGCCCGCGCTGATGATTCTCGACGAGCCTTTCTCGGGCTTCGACCCCGTCAATGTCGAGGTCATACGCAAGGAGATACTCCGCCTGCGCGACGAGGGCGCCACGATAGTGCTGTCGACCCACAACATGGAGTCCGTCGAGGAACTCTGCGACAACATCGCCCTGATAAACAAATCGCGCCTCGTCATAAGCGGCGGCGTGGACGGGATACGCAGGCAGTACGGCAACAGCAGCGTGGAACTGGTGTATACCGATACTGACGGCCAGCATACCGAAATCCTGCCCAGCGGACAGGGTGCTTCCGCGCTGGAGGCATATCTCGCCAAGGGGGTGCAGATAAATTCATACCGTGAGTTCATGCCGCGCATGAACGACATCTTCATCAAACTCGTAACGGAAGGGGAGGAAAGGAAATGAACCTGAGAACCATAGGAATAGTAATCGGAAGGGAATACTCCACCCGTGTCAGGAAGAAGAGCTTCCTGCTCACGACCTTCATAACCCCGATATTGTTCGCGGCCCTGTGCCTTGTACCCGCGTTCCTGATGACCAACATGAAGGAGAGCGCCAAGAGGCTCGCCGTGGTCGACAACTCCGGCATCGTGCTGCCTTATCTCGAAGACGGGGAGACTGTATCCTATGTGGACATGAGCTCCAGCGATGCAGATTCGGTCAAGGTCCGCCTTGCCGAGCTGGGATGCGACGGAGTGCTTGTCGTGTCGCCTCTCGATTCGGCCGCCAAGACTATCAGCGCCGAGATATATTCGCCCAGCCCGCTCGGAATCGACCTCGAGGAGAACCTCGGGAACCGTCTTGACGACGCCCTGGAGAACTACAGGGTAGAATCGTACGGTATCGAGGGCCTTGCGCAGATTATGGAGGATGTCAAGGTGAACGTGCCGCTCAGGTCGTACACGATAAGCGACGACGGCGAGGAGAAAGTCTCCGAGTCCGGGGTCTACATGCTCGTGTCGATGATTCTCGGCATGGTAATCTACATGTTCATCGTGATGTTCGGCGCCATGGTGATGTCGTCCGTCATCGAGGAGAAGTCGAGCAGGGTTGTCGAGGTGCTCGTGAGCTCCGTGAAGGCTACCGAACTCATGTTCGGAAAGATAATAGGCATCGCATTCGTCGCCCTCACGCAGTTCCTGCTGTGGATAGTGCTTACCGTGGCGATCGTGGGCGTGGTGGGAGCCCTGGCGGGGCCTTCGCTCGCCTCCAGCCTCGACCCTGCGGAAATGAGCCAGATGGCCGGAATGGATGCCGGACAGCTCGCCGGCATGACGGGTTCGTCAGAGCTCGGCGTGATAATTTCGTCGCTTTCCAACATGCATCTCGGGACGATACTCGTATGTTTCCTGATATTCTTCGTGCTGGGATATATGCTCTATGCCTCGCTGTTCGCCGCCATAGGCTCGGCCGTAGAGAACGAGGGCGACTCCTCCCAGCTCCAGATGCCGGTGACCGTGCCCCTTATGATTGCCTTCTTCGTCGCTCTGTATGCGTTCAAGGCACCTGAAAGCACTCTTGTCTTCTGGTGTTCGCTGATACCGTTCACCTCTCCCATAGTGATGCTCGCCAGGCTGCCTTATGGCGTGCCTACATGGGAGATAGTGCTCTCTATAATACTTCTTGCGCTGACTTTCGCGCTCTGCGCCTGGCTGTCGGCGAAGATCTATAAGGTAGGAATACTTATGTTCGGTAAAAAGACAAGCTGGAAAGACCTATGGAAATGGTTGAAGCAAAAGTAGCGTTCCCGTTTGCCGTCCTCCTCGCCCTGTCCTCTTGCTCGTCAGGCGGGAGTTTCACCTGGGAGCGCCATTCTATGGACGGACACAGGACGGGAGTCACCGCGCCGACGGCCGACAATGTGCCCGAGGCGCTCGGGGTTATCGACGACAGTGTCTACATCGCTCCCAACGGAGTGCGTTTCGTATCTTCGAGCGCGACATACGCAGTCGCTGCCGATATGATTGCGGTGCAGCCCGAGATGGCCGCGCTCAAGCAGGTAATCGGCCGCTCCAGCGCGGAGATGCTGCGCGGAGGTGCCAACTGCGCTCTCTCCAACTGGATAGTCGACCATATGAGGGAGGATGTCGCGAGACTTACCGGCAAGCGCGTGGATGTCGCTATCCTCAATTCCGGCGGCATAAGGGTCGACCTGCCCGAGGGCGATGTCCTGCTGGACGACCTCGTGTCGATGCTGCCTTTCAAGAACTATCTCAGCTATGTGGCGCTCGAGGGTCGCGACCTCCTGGCCCTTTTCGAGCAGATGGCCGAAGGCTCGATGCAGCCCGTCTCCGGGGTGCATGTGGTGCTTGACGGGCACCGCCTCGATACGCTGCTCGTCGGAGGAAAGCCCGTGGATCCCGACCGTGTCTACGGCGTGGGCACGATAGACTTCCTGCTCGACGGCGGCGACAGGCTCAATGTGGCCAGGAACGCCAAAGAGCTCATTATCACCGACTGCCTGCTGATAGACTCGATGCTGCCGTATGCGATGAGCTACGCACAGCAGGGCAGGCCCATAGAGTATTTCACCGATGACAGGGTCGTAATCAAGGGGAGGGCTGACAAATGAGAAGGTTTTACGCTTTAGCGCTACTTGCCGCGGCGCTGCTGGTCCTCGGCTCATGTGAACGTCAGCCGAGGCTCGTGATTCTCCATACCAACGATACGCACAGTCACTTCGAACCCATAAGGAGCGGCGCCGACGCCGGAAAGGGAGGTGCGATAGAAAGGGCTGCGTTCATCGATTCCGTGCGCAACGCTGTAGGCGAGGATAAGGTGCTGCTGCTGCATGCCGGCGATTTCAGCCAGGGGACTTCGTATTTCTCCGAACTCGGAGGTCAGCTCGAACCCCGGGTGATAAACGACATGCGCTATGACTGCGTGACGCTCGGCAACCACGAGTTCGACAACGGTATCGAAGACCTCGCCGGCAGGCTTGCCCGGCTGGAGGGGACGAAGGTCGTGAGCGCGAATATCGACGTGTCGCAGTTCGAGCTCGGAAAATATGTGCAGCCGTATGCGATAATCGAGAAGGCTGGGCTCAGGATAGGCGTAATAGGCCTCGAGACAAACCTTTCCGCCAACGTGAGTGCGACAATCTCGTCCCGTATACCCCAGATGGACAACGTCGAGGTCACGAACAAATGGGCTTCCTACCTGCACGACAGCGAGAAGTGCGACCTCATAATCCTGCTCTCGCATATAGGTTATGACGAAGACCAGAAGCTCGTCCCCCAGACGCGCCATATCGATCTCGTGATAGGCGGCCATTCCCACACTTTCGTTGACGGCTTCGTGTATGTCGAAGATCTCGACGGCCGGAAAGTGCCGATAATCACCGACGGATGCTTCGGCCTCGACATGGGCGAGGTCAGGTTCTATTGATCCTTCGACCCTGAGACATATATTCTCTGAAACGCCCGGACTTTGAGTGAGTCCGGGCATTTGTGATATTTGAGTAAAAACATCATGTTCAAGTATTCGCAAAAAGGTATTTCCGTATTTGCCGTCCTTGACAGGCGCAGGGCAAAGCTGAACGGGCTTTATCCCGTAAAAATTGAAGTTATAGACCACAGGAGGCAGAAGTATTATCCGGTAGGGATAGACCTGTCGCAGACCGAGTGGGAGTCTATCGAAACGGGAGGAGTAAGTGTCGCGATCCGCCGTGTAGTCGAAGAAAGCCTGATGAGGGTCATAGGCGAGGTGTCACGCCTTGTGGCACGGGACAGATTCTCGTTCACACGGCTCGACGCCGGCCTTGGCCGCCCGTCCGGCTGCACGCTTAACATACTGCTCGAGAGGGCGGCCGAAGAGTTCCGCCTTGCCGGAAGGGCCAATTCGTTCTATATCTATAGGAATATATTGCACGGGGTAGAGAAATTCGCCGGAAGGCCGGTATGTCTTTCCTCCGTCACGCCGGAATGGCTGTATGGCTGCGAACGCTTCTGGATCGCCGGAGGAAAGAACGCGACTACGGTCAACATATATATGAGAGGCATCAGGAACGTATTCAACAGGGCGGTGTCGCAGGGACTGGTGGAAGCGGACGCTTCGCCTTTCCGCAAGGACGGATACCATATTCCGAAGTACACGTGCCGGAAGCTGGCTCTCGATATCGGACAGATAAGGAAGATAGCCGAATTCAAAGGAGATGCGGAACTCGAGATGTGGCGCGACCTGTGGCTTTTCTCATATCTGTGCAACGGTATAAATTTCAGGGATATGCTGTACCTCAGGTACCGCAATGTGGTTGGCGGGGAGATATGGTATGTGCGCTCGAAGACCTGCCGCTGCTCCAGGCCCAAGGTAATCAAGGCCGTCATCACCGACAGGATGAGGCAGATCATAGGCAATATAGGCAATCCGTATGACGGGAATCCAGATACCTTTATATTCAAGTTTGCAGCGGACGGTGAAGATGAATTCGGCATAGCCCTGAATGTACGCTCTGTCGTGAACCGCTGCAACATTGCGCTCGGCTGTATCGCTTTCAGGCTCGGCATCCCTAAGTTCACCACATACTCCGCACGTCATTCGTTTGCGAGCATACTGCAGAGGCATGGCGTCGATGTGAGCTATATCTCGGAATGCCTCGGACATTCGAGCATATCTGTGACTGAAAGCTATCTGGCGGGATTCGGCAGGGACGACAGGGAGAAGAACGCCGTATTTCTTATGGATTTCGAGTGTGAGGGGAATAAAGCTGACGCGATTTATTCCACAATGTTATAATAAAATATTGTTTTATCAGCTTGATTTACACCCTATGCTAAGTCTAAACTCTCACAAAGATATTGCATTTCCTGAAATTATCAAAAAATACTTGAAAAAATACATGGAAACATTTGCAGGTAGAGTCAACGAGCAAGTGCAACAAGAAGTAAAATTACAACAAAAGTTTAAAGAACTCGTCTTTCGGGGTTGAGAAATTGAGTTTTTCCCTTGGCC
>MNQT01000006.1 GCA_001915575.1 Bacteroides sp. CAG:1060_57_27
TCAATACGCAACATGCGTTTGGCATAGCGGTAGGTGTACATGTATCCGTTTCCGGCAGTGCGGAATCCGTCTTTGAGGGTTTTCCTCAAATGATGGTAGGTGTAGGAGGAAGGTATTGAGTTGAAGTCGCCGCATAGCAGCACGGGATAGGGGCTGGTCTTAGCGTAGTGACTGATGACGTAAGTCTGCGTGGCCCGCTTCATGAAGTTTTCGTGCAGGGTGCCTGCGGCATCTTTGGCTGCCTGGACTTCGCGGCGGGTGTCGTCGGTGGCCAGCTCGCGTTCCCACTTCCTGCGCTTCTGGCTGACGCTGGTGGTCTGCAGGTGGTTGTTTATCAGACGTATGGTATCCGTACCCATCGCTACATCGCACATCATGCTACAGTTGGAGCTTTGCTGGTAAGTGATGAAACGGTGGTTCGCCAATGGATAGCGGCTGAATACGGCGATAGGCAGTACGCCCTTGGAGTCTTCGGAAGGGATGAGCGCGTGTGACCAATGCGAGAGTATGCGCCGTATGCTGTCTGTGGGGAAGTCGCTGTTGTCTCCGAACTCCTGGAAGCACAGCACATCCACGCCTTCCTGCTGCATGTACCGGGCTATCTCCTTGCAGGAATAACCGGTAATCTCACCTCCGAAGTTGTGTATGTTGTAGGTGGCTATCTTCAGATACTTGCCTGCCGGGGTTTTGTCTTTCGGCAGGTGGAGCTGGAAGACAGACGTCAGATATCCCCAGTTGCAGAAGAATGCCACCAGCGGAACCAGTGCCCAGCGCTTACGCGCCAATGCCCAGCAGAGTGCCGTTATCAGATTGGCAATCAGGAGTACGGGCACTGCCAGCCCCAGTAATGGCATGATGACGGAATCGACCGGAGCCATGTTTCCTGAGAAGGCTGCCACTATGGTGATGGTGGCCAAGACGAATGTCGCTGCTATCAGACAGATGTAGAACAGACCTTTTACGGCGGACTTTCCCATGTTGTTTGCTTATTTATTCACTACGTTCACCGGCTTGCCGTCTTGGTAGGCCTTGATGTTCTCGAGCATAATCTGCATGAGGCGTTCGCGCGCGGCGGTGCTTGCCCAGGCAATGTGCGGAGTGATGTAGCAGTTGCGGGCAGAGAGCAACGGATTGTCGGCACGGGGAGGTTCTTGCGAGAGTACGTCTACGCCGGCGGCATAGATGGTACCGTTGTTAAGTGCGTCGGCAAGGTCTTGTTCGTTGATGAGCGGGCCGCGTCCGGTATTGATGAGGATGGCGGTGGGCTTCATCAGTCGGAGCCGTTCTGCATTTACCATCTCGCGGGTGGAGTCGGTGAGGGGACAGTGCAGGCTGATGATGTCACATTCGCGGAACAGCTCGTCCAGCTCCATCTTGCGGATTTCGGGAGGAAGCTGGAAGTTGGTCTTGGAGGTGTAGGCACATACCTTCATACCGAAGCCGATGGCGATGCGGGCGGTGGTGAAACCGGTGTGGCCCAGGCCTACGATTCCGAGCTTCTTTTCGCGCAGTTCGATGAGCGGCGTGTCCCAGAAACAGAAGTCCTTGCTTGCTGTCCAGCGGCCCCGGTGCACCTCTTCGGAGTGGTGTTGCACTTGCTGGGTGATGTTTAGGATGTGGGCAAAGACCATTTGGGCTACGGAGTCGGTGCTGTAGGCGGGAATATTGGTGACGATGATTCCGCGTTCTTTGGCGGCAGTGGTGTCTACGATGTTATATCCGGTGGCCAGCACACCGATATACTTCAGTTCGGGCAGTGCCGCCATGTGTTCAGCGGTGAGTACAGTTTTGTTGGTCAGCAGGATTTCTGCACCAGCAGCGCGTTCCAATACTTCCGCAGGGGCGGTGCGGTCGTAGATGGTGCACTCGCCCAAGGCTTGCAATTCGTCCCAGCAGAGGTCGCCGGGGTTGGCGGCATAGCCGTCTAATACTACTATATTCATGGAGTTATGAGTTATAAGTTATTTGTTGTGGGGATTTTCTGTATCCGACTTTTAATCTCTAACTTTTAATTTTTAATTTTAATTGATAGTTTACCATTTCTTTTCCTCTCCCCAGAGTTGCTGCATCCGTTCCTTGTGCTTCTGCTCGGCAGGGTTGAGTTGTGGTTCCCAGATGCGGCGGTCTTTCAGTTCGTCGGGCAGGAATTGCTGCTTGACGAAGTTGCCGGGGTAGTCGTGAGCGTACTTGTACTTCTCGCCGTAGCCCAACTGCTTCATCAGCTTGGTAGGGGCGTTGCGCAGGTGCAGGGGGACGGGGAGGTTGCCCGTTTCGCGTACCAGTTCCAGGGCATTGTTGATGGCCATGTAGGCTGAATTGCTCTTGGGGCTTGTGGCAAGGTATATGGTGGCTTCTGCCAGGGGGATGCGTCCTTCGGGCCATCCCACTTTCATCAGCGTGTCGAAGCAGGCGTTGGCAAGCAGCAGTGCGTTGGGGTTGGCCAGTCCGATGTCTTCGGAGGCGGAGATGACGAGGCGGCGGGCTATGAAGGCAGGGTCTTCACCTCCTTCGACCATGCGCGCCAGCCAGTAGATGGCACCGTCCGGGTCGCTGCCACGAATGGATTTGATGAAGGCGGAGATGATGTCGTAGTGCATCTCGCCGTCCTTATCGTAGGCAAGAGGGTTCTGTTGCAGGCGTTCGGTCACCATGTCGTCGGTGATGAGGACAGGGTCGGTGGCTTCGGAATCTATCACCAATTCGAGGATGTTGAGCAGCTTGCGGGCGTCTCCTCCGCTGAAGCGGAGCATGGCAGTGGTTTCTTTCAGTTCTATTTTCCGTTCCTTCATGGCGCGTTGCAGCAGTTCCAGCAGGTCGTCCTTCTCCAGTGACTTCAGGGTATAGAGCTGGCAGCGGGATAGTAGCGGGCGGATGACCTCGAACGAAGGGTTCTCCGTGGTGGCGCCTATCAGCGTCACGGTGCCTTGCTCCACGGCTCCCAACAGCGAGTCTTGCTGCGACTTGCTGAAACGGTGTATCTCGTCGATGAAGAGGATGGGACTGGCTTGCGAGAAGAAGCGGTTGCTCTTGGCACGCTCTATCACGTCGCGTACATCCTTCACACCGCTGGTCACGGCACTAAGTGTATAGAAAGGGGTTTCCAGCTTGTTGGCGATAATCTGTGCCAGGGTTGTCTTTCCCACTCCCGGAGGGCCCCATAAGATAAACGAAGAGATACGTCCTGCATCAATCATCTTACGCAGCACTGCACCCGGTCCCACTAAATGTTTCTGACCGATATATTCATCTAATGTTCTTGGTCTAAGCCGTTCTGCTAATGGTTGCATAGTATGTAACTCTTAAAAAATCATTAATATCATGAAGCGTATACCGCCCTTCTTCACTCCCGGTATATCCGTATAGGTCAGTCGGCGTACATATTCTATGTGGAGCAGCTTGAAGATATTGTAGATACCTACACTGGCTTCCACATAGGGAGTCTTGCCCATGACGTGGCTGGTGGGTACACCGTCGCGCATGGGGAAGAGGAACAAGTCGGGATTGTTGCTCTTGTATGGGTTGTTCTTGTCCGTCAGCGTGCCCCACAGACCACGGATGCGGAACATCTCGCGCCACTTCAGCTTCTTGATGAGCGGGATGCGGTTGAAGAGTTTTCCGTTCATGTCGTAGCTTAGGTTGAGGGAGGCGTAACGGTCGTTCAGGAACTCCATGTTGTTGATGAGGTTGAAGGACTCGTTGTTCTGCGTAATGTACGAGAGGTTTGCCATCGGTAGGTTCAGCAGGGGGAAGGGAACGGTGTTCCATTGCGCACCGGCACGTGCCGTTACGTCCAGCTTGCCCCACGAGCCGAGCCAGAAGCGCTTCCGGATGCTGGCTTCCGTCAAGTTGAAGTTGTACTCTCCACCCAGCACGCCCTTGAATCCGGCGGTGTGGGAGAGGGTGAAGGTGGGCGCATCCAACGATACGGGCACGCGGCGCTGTTTGGTGTTGACGAAGGTTTCACCAGGAGCGTAACGCAGGGTCACACCCAGCTCGGTAGTGGTGATGTCGTGCACCAGCGTATTCTTTTCATCCCACTGTCCGGGTGTTTCTCCGTTGTTCTTCCAGTATTGCAGTTGCCCCGCAGGCTGGTCGTTGCGGTGGCGTGCCATGGCCTGTACGGAGAAGCCGGTATTGGTCTCCAGCTCGTAGGTCAGCGTGGCGTCGCGCATGTAGGACATTTGGTCTACCGTAGTCCATTTCCAACCGACAAACAAGTTGTCCTTGTCCGTGGCGAGGTACTTGTCCATGGGAGACATCACGTCGTAGGTGTACTTGAAGGCGATGTAGTGCTTCGGGAACTCCCACAATACGTATTCTCGTTTGTTGAAGGAATAGGCCACCTGCCCGGAGTAGAACCATTTCTTGTCCTTGGTTCCGTAGGCACCGTAACCGCTTAGGCTCCAATGCGGGTCGAGGTTACCGGTCGTCATGCCGCTCAGACGGAAGCGCGTGCCGTTGACGTAGTTGCTGGTTATCATTGTATTGATAGGGCCGAAGTCGAACTTGCTGGGATGGTTCTTGCTGCCCGTCTCCACGAAGTTCTCAATCAAGGCTTTCGCCCCGAAGATGACGTACTTGAAGCCGGGAATCTGTTCGATGCGGTTCATGAATACGTCCATCGTGCTCTCCTTCTTGGTGAGGGGCACTTGGCGCACTTTCGCCCAATACTCGTCGCTCTTGGCAAGCATGTTCGCCTCCTTGATGACATTTCCTTTCAGGCGGAAGAGGCGGGGTTCTATCTCCGTGAACTGATAGTCGCTGTATTTGGTGGTCCGTTGCACTTCCAGGCCTTGGATGCCTTTCACAAAGTGCAGTTCCACGGTCATGTCGTCATCGGTCAGCACCCAGTTTCCGTCGGGCAGTTGTTCGAACTGCTGCACGATGTCGAGGTTTTCCACGAAGTTGACACCCGTCTTCTTGGGCAGGTTCATGGTACATTTCTTCACGGCATAGGTGGAGTCCTTCACCACGTAGAGGTGCCCCGTGAAACCGAAGTCCTGTGGGTTCTGGGGAACGAAGGTGAGGTGCACGCACTCCTGCCTATCCACCATGAGCGTGTCCATCAAGTAGTATTTGTAGAAGCTGATGGCTCCGCGGCCGATGGGGCTGACGAAGCGGCGTTGCAGCAGGCGGATGTCGTCGTCATAGATGTTGATGTCGGAAAATACGTCCGTAAGGATGGTCCCCAGCATGTCTCCGGTGTTGAAGAACTCTTCGATACCGGTGGAGTTCATACCTTCGATGATGGTCTTTTCGCTTTTGGGGCTTTTACGGAAAATGGTCTTGCTGGCCGTCTCCTTGATGGAGATGGGTAGAATCATTTTGTTGGTCTTGGGTGATACCTCCACCTGGTCTTTGAAGAAGGAGAATTTCTTGTAGATGCCTTTTTCCATTTTGTCAGGGGTGACGTCGTTGAGCGACATCTTCATCTTTTCGTACTTCTGGTACTGGTAGTAGTCGTTCTCTTCCAGTTTCAGCGCCTTCTTGTTCTCGATGACCTTCTTCATGAACTCCACGGCGGGGTTGTTCTTGCGGGAATATTTCTCCTTTTTGGGCTTCACCACGACCTCGGAGAGCATGATGTCATCCGATTGCAGTTTGACGTTCAGCACCCGGGTGCCGGGTTTCAGTTTTACTTTCTTGGTGATATAGCCTACGGCGGAGAACGTCAGCTCATCCCAGCCTTTGCGGGTTTCCACCTGGTATTCACCGTTTGCGTTGGAGATGCCGCCTACACCTTTCCCTTCATACTGTACGGTGATGTACATCAGCGGTTCGTTCGTGAGGGAGTCTGTGATGACACCCTTTATCTGGGCGGATGCGCTGATGGAGACGAACAGTGACAGCAGGAAAAGGGCGTAA
>MNQT01000018.1 GCA_001915575.1 Bacteroides sp. CAG:1060_57_27
CGACGAGTATATATCACGACATTATTGATCTTTTATCATGATTTTTGTCAACTAGTGAATTTTTCCCATCATTTCATCATGAATTTTGTCAACTAGGCCGAGAGTTGCTTTTCTGAAGCTTTCAGCCTGTCTCTAGTCTCAAGGCGGGATATCTGTTGGAGATGTTCGGCTATCAACTCAGCCCTACGCGTCTGCAAAGCAAAATATCCTTGTGCAAAAGCGATTTCTTCCTTTTTCGGATCTCCGTTCTGGGCTATGAGATAACATGCGTATCGAGTAAGCATGAAATCCTGAACATCTCGTTTTGACCCACTTCCTAAAAGCACCATTTTCGTGACCTCACGAAAATGGTCATCAACATTGACATTCTGCGACTTACATGATTCTACAGCCCTTTTTATAGCTATCTGGAAATTTTCCCATCTGGCATATCCGAGCACGCTCTGCAGTTCGCGCGCAAACCACACTTCAACTTCTTCTTTCCCGTCATCACTTTTAATATGACGCATTATGTCGTCAAAAGTCTTCTTATGTTGATTAATCCTTTGTATATCCATTATTCAAACTTTTATTGATTTCAAAGTTAAGGAAAATCTTAATACCTTTGGAAAACAGACATAATCGACAGCACATGAAACTATTCCGCACATTGCTCCTCGCGGCGGGCGTCGCCCTGCTCCCGTCCTGCGCGTCGCAGAAACAGGCGTTCAGCTACATACCCCGGTTCCAGTCTTCGAGGACGGCCGAGTTCGAGCCGGTCGGAGGTCCAATAAAGCAGAACTTCATGATAGGGAGGCTCGACACCTACGGCCCCTATTTCGCCGTAATCTCCGCCGCAAAGCGAGGAGAGAACAGCCTGCAGCTCTACGACAGGGACGGTAGTGGACTTGTGCTGGAGGCCATTCCCTGGGGTGACTCTTTCGGCGAGGTAGAGAGCAACTTCACTTACAGTCTCGACCCCGGCAGCGGCCTGCTCGAATACAGCGACTTCCGAACAGGCAAGACTCTCTCCGTACAGCTCGACTCGCTCGTCACCATGGGAACGGCCGCAATAAGGGAAAGGCCCTACGGCAAGACCGAGCCCGACCTTACGATAGCCCCGACCCGTTTCGGCAGGCTTGTCTCGGTAGAAGATTTCAGCGAGGACCGCAGGCCGGCGATAATACTCACAGGCAGGAAGGGACGCGAACGAGCACGGACGGAAGGATACCACTTTCTGTCGGGAGACAGCGAAAAGAGCCGTTCCAATTTCACAGGAAGCTGCAAAGTCTCCCCCGACGGACGCAGATTCGCCGTCGTATACGGGCTCGGAGGCATCATGGAAATCTACTCGGTACGCCCGCACAGGCTGAAGCTCAAGCACATCTACAGTTTCATCGAGAGCCCAGACTCCCTCTACTCCACCGGCTCGTACAGCTACCACAAGGACGACATCTTCGGCTTCGGCGACGTCTATGCAGGCGAGAGCAGGATCTACGCCGTTTTCGACGGGGAGACCAACCGCCTGATATACATGGAGGAATCTATGCTGGGCGACCCGCAGCAATATCCCGCTTACTCCAACATTGCAGTCTTCGACTGGAAAGGAACCCCGCTGGAGCTTATCCGCACCGGCACGAGGATAGAGAATATCCATGTCGACGAGCGGGATCACCGCCTGTACGCTCTCTACTATGACGACAACGGAGACCTGCGCATCGGCACGCTGAACCTTGAGCCCTGACTTGCCGATACCGGCAAAAATCGTTACCTTTGGCAAAGGGAATGGAGTATATATCAGTAATACAATTCGCCGGGAAGTACGGAATATCGGAACGTACAGCCCGCAACTACTGTGCACAGGGCAAGATAGACGGAGCGTTCCTTACCGGAAAGACATGGAACATCCCAGTCGACGCCCTCCCGCCCGGAAGGGAAAGGAGTAAGGTCTCACCTCTGCTCAGACGCCTGCGCGAAGAAAAAGACTCCTCCCTCAGAGGAGGCATATACCACAGGACGCAAATAGACCTGACATACAACTCCAACCACATCGAGGGCAGCCGTCTGACCCGCGAGCAGACGCGCTATATCTTCGAGACCAACACCGTCGGTGCAGCTGAGGACGAGGCTCTCAACATAGACGACATTGTGGAGACCGTCAATCATTTCCGTTGCATCGATTACATAATCGACAACGCCAGACGGCCGCTTACAGAGACTTTTATCAGACAACTGCACGGAATCCTGAAGACCGGAACATCCGACAGCAGGAAGGACTGGTTCGCGGTAGGAGCATACAAACGACTTCCTAACGAAGTCGGAGGTATGGAGACCTGCCCTCCGGAGCAGGTACACGGGCATATGGGCCGGCTCCTTTCGGAATATGCCGGCAGGAAGACGAAGACGCTGGAGGATATCCTCGATTTCCATGTACATTTCGAGCGGATACACCCCTTCCAGGACGGCAACGGCCGCATCGGCAGGCTTGTAATGTTCAAGGAATGCCTCGCGACCGGGATAGTTCCCTTCATAATCACGGACGAGCTGAAAATGTTCTACTACAGAGATCTGAGCCGCTGGGGTCAGGCTGACGGCTATCTCATGGACACCTGTCTGACGGCGCAAGACCGCTATAAGGAACTTATGGACTATTTCCGCATAGAATACTGACGGGCATATGACAGATTTCGAGGAATACATACGGCAGACAGAGCCGGACAGACGACAGCGGGCATATATATGGCGCACCGCGATAGGGCTTCAGGCAGTCGACGGACTTTCAACGTCAGACTACCTGAAATGTACGGCACGCCGCAACATCGAGGGAGAAATCACGCTTGACGAGGCACGAAACCTTATCCAGGACTACTATCTGACCAAGGCAGACAGAGAGACGGACGACAACGGAATGCAGGAGGCAGACAAGGTTTCCGCCAACATCGCAAAAATCCTCTCGACGCAGTCGCTCGACTTCAGCACCAACGGATTCATGGCCATCCACCGCAGAATCTTCACCGGCATATTCAAGCACGCCGGGCAGTTCCGCAGGCACGACATCTCAAAAAAGGAATGGGTGCTCGACGGAGACAGCGTCAGCTATCTCAACTGGGAAGACCTGGACAAGGCCATGGACTACGACCTCGCGCAGGAACGCCTCTTCAGCTACAAGGGGATGAGCAGGGACGACATGATTGCCCACATCACGAAATTTACCGCAGACCTGTGGCAGATACACCCTTTCTGCGAAGGCAATACGCGGACGACTGCCGTGTTTCTCATACAATACCTGCGCTCCATAGGATTCAATGCAGACAACGACCTGTTCGCCGGGCATTCCTGGTACTTCCGCAATGCCCTTGTCCGCGCCAACTACAAGAACGCGCAGAAAGGCATAGACTATACCCCCGTCTATCTGGAGCGCTTCTTCCGCAACCTGCTGCTGGGAGAGACATGGGATTTACGCAGCCCCGTCATCCACGTCAAAAGTATCTGTTGACGCAAAAAGGCCTTGCTCTCTACTTGGCACATACAGGAAACGCAAAGGAACTTGACTGAAACCATTTATCTCATTTGAGACTTACTGCCGTCCTGACAATTTCATAATAATCGTATGTAAGATCCGGAAACCACGGACTCGGAGCATAGAAGTATCTACAGTTCAACTCACTGTAAACATTTTATCTTGAATATCATGATCGAAGGATTTGCGTCAGGTGACTCAGGAAAAGAATATGTGACCATATTACCATTCATTATCATAGCATTTTCTAACAGAGGACTTTCCGGAATATTGTCCATGATTATATTCTCCGCTATGGTTTCCGTAGCATCGAATTTGAGATAAAACATAAGCTTTTGCGGAACGCCGCCGTCAAGAAAAGGAATAATCATGTCTCCGTCATGCATATATGCAAGACAGAATCCCCTATATCCCTCTGAACCTGAATCGATGAATTTTTCCTGCTGCTCGTAACTGCCTTTCCTGATGCTTTCCGGAACACCTTTCCTTCCCGGATCCACCCTCAGGACAGGAACGGCCCGGTTATCCTTAATCTCATAAACCATGTCATTCCAGTTCTGGGAATAATATAATCTGTTCCCCGGACTGCGCCAGAACCCGTTGATTGAAAACAACCGGTTCTCGCCTTCCGGCCTTACGTCATCGAACAACGCCTTGAATTCTTTCGTATCGGGGTTATAGCTGACTATACCGCTATTTGTCCTTTTCTCTCCGATATGGTTGCCCATCCTGTGAGTATCGAAATAATATATTCCGTCTTTTTTCAGGAATCCTCCCGGTGCAAGCAGAGGCACATCCTCAGACTCCAGGAACTCAAGACTATTGCTGTCATACGTCAGAAGATGCCCTGCGGAGCCGTCGAAGATTTCGATAGTCCCGGCCGCATCGTCCACGCAGAAATCCGTTATCTCCAGATATTCGCCCGGACCGCGGCCCTGCTTGTGCAGCTTGGAGAGGAAGGTTCCATCAGACCTGTCGAATATCAGGATGCTCCTTGTAACGAGGTCTGAAATATAGATGCGGGTATCGCCTATCTCTAAATCTCTTATCATACCCACAAGGCAGTCTTCCCGAGACTCGAGGCCTACGGTTTCCACTCCAGTCGTAAAACTCGAGATATTGACATCCTGCGGAACGAGGTCCTGCAATTCGACGGTTTCGATTCCGGAGCTATCATCGTTGCGGCTACATGATACAACAATAGCCATAGCTATAGCTATGGAAATATGACTAAAACGTATTTTCAACATACTAGTTTATACTACAATAAACACTTAAAACAACGGAAGAGATAAATAGAAGACATGAGGCGATAAGAATAATCTTTTTCATAATAATTGGTGAATTAGTTAATGTTAATTAATCACTTGCAACAAAGTGGCACGTGGTAATATAATCAAAAATCTGGATTAATAAAACTTATTTTTTAATATTTTGCTTGTATCAGAACAAGGAGAGATTCTCTTCGGACGCCACCCCCCCCGGCCGCAATCCCTATTCTGCCGTCCCCGCTATCTCCCGGTACAGACTTGTGACCTCCGCCTCGGCGGCGCAGCGGTCGGCTAGCAGGGCACGGAGTTCGCGCAGCTTCCGGGCATTGTCGCTCCAGGGTATCCACAGGCGCAGATAGCCGCCCTCGCCGTACTTGTCGTAGAGATGCTCGAGGGTCCGGGCGATCTGCTCCGAGGGGGTCATCTCGGGATACCGCGACATCCCGTAAAGCAGGGTCCTGCGGATTATGGTCTCCTTGTCGATGAGCCTGTCGGCCTCGGCCACGATCTTGCCGTAGATGCTGCGGGGTTCGGCCTTGGCCGACGCCCTGTGGTCTTCGGCCGCCTCGGCGATCTGCTCGATCTGCTCCGGGCTGAACCACCGCCTGAGATTCTCGTCGGCGCGGATAATCTTCCCGGAATTGATATGGTGGTCCTCCTTCCCGTAAATCCTCCCGAGGTCGTGCGCGGCCGCGGCCACGGCCAGCACCTCGGGATCTATGCCCGACCTGAGCTCTGCGGGAGCCTCACGGTAGAGTTTCATCGAATTGTCTATCACCGCCACCGCATGGTCTTCCCTGTGGGCCGGATCGAACTCCGCATACCTCGGGACTATCTCCGAACAGATGTAGTCCTCTATCTCTTTCCGTACTCCGGGTATCATATCCTCGCTATTCTTTCACATACGACAGGAACTCTGCGCGTACCTGGGCGCTCTTGCGGAAGGCGCCGGTGAGGTAGGTCGTCGTCATCATGCCGCCCTTCCTGGCTCCCCTGGCCTCCTTGCACATGTGCCTGCCCTTCATCATCAGGGCCATGCCGAAAGGAGGATTCTCGCTGCCGAGAGCCTGTGTGAGCATCTCCACGACATCGTGCACGAGCCTTTCCTGCACCTGCAGGCGCGAGGCGCAGTAGTCCACGACCCGTCCTATCTTCGAGAGTCCGAGTATACGGCCTTTGGGGTTGGGCAGGTAGGCAAACCAGTATTCGCCGAAGAAAGTCCTGCAGTGGTGCTCGCAGACGGAATAGAAGGAGCCGCTGTCGACCACCATGTTGTCGTAGACTATGCCGTCCTGCCCGTTGGGGAAGGTGGTAATTTCCGGAGCCTGGGACGGGTCGTAGCCGCGGAATATCTCCTTGAACATCCTCAGCATCCTGTCCGGCGTCTCCTGCAGCCCCACCCTGTCGGGGTTCTCCCCTATGTATTCGAGAAGCTCGCGTATGTCTTCTCGTGCCTTCTGCTCCGTAATCATGGCGCAAAGATACTCAGAAGCCGAGAGCGGAACAAATTTATTTGTCCCGCCCGCCGAAATCAATGCAAGGTCCGCTATAGCCTGAACTTCACTCCCACTATGGCCATATTGTCGTCCTCGCCGAGCACGAGACCGCACTCGTCGATCAGGTATTTCTTCAGGGGGTCCTGTGTCTGCTCGAGACCGTATTCCGTATATGCGAAATAGAAATATCCGTCATCTGCGGCGCTGAACGACAGAGGGGCCTGGGTATCGGAGGACGACGACTGCCAGTATATGCCTTTCCTGCCGTCGCTTATGAAATTCCATACGGAACTGTCCTTGCCGTAAGGCGACACATAGTACAAATCTTCGGTATGGCATACCGAAGGACATTTGAAATAATCGTTCTCGAACAGTTCGCCTATCTTGCTCCAGACATCACCGCCGTCACCGAAATAGTCCGAGGGAAGGTTCCTGCTTCCGAAATCCATGTCCACAAGCGGCGTTATCTTACCGCCGGACACTTCGTAGGCCGTAGAAGGAACTGCTGCGAAGGAAAAGGTATAGGAGTTGCCGCAACTCTGCGCGGAGACCGGCCTGAATCCCATAGGTATGCATACCTCCGCCGTGGGAAGGAGCTCTTCGGCAAGGTTTCCGTCCGCATCGAATATCTTGACCTTGCCCGGCAGGGCGTCGCCTTCCTGCACCGGCTCGGAGCAGAATATGGCAAAGGCTCCGTTTTCGAGAGGGAATATTGCGTCCGTATTCATCCTGAGCACGGTGGGCAGTTCTTTTACAAGGCTGCCGTCGGCAAGGGAATATCTCAGCACCTTGTTGTCCGGAGTAAGGCATACAAGCTGCCCGGCCGCGTCGTCAATGCAGAAATCGGTGACGGCAACAAACTCTCCGGGGCCGCGGCCCACCCTTCCTATGGTCTTGGAAAGGCTACCGTCGGCATTGTACTCGACAAAACTGTCCGACAGCACGATGAACTTGCCGTCATATGTGAGAATCTTTCCGGAACCGCTGTATATGACGGGCTCGGGGGCAAGCCTGACAATCTTGACATCCGCGATGTAGTCCGAGAGGTCCGTCACCTGCTCGCACGACGAAAGGTCGAGCGCGCGGGCAGAGGCGTCGAGGCCGGCATCAGACTTGTTCCTGCCGCAGCCGGCCGCAAGTGAGAGCAAGGCCGCAAAAAAAAGAATCCTTTTCATGACAAGATAGGTTTTATGGTCAACAGCCCTAAAGTTAGGTAAAAATACCTGTGGTTAAACTCTTACCCCCCCCGGAAAATTGACGATAAATTGCAGAACATCGCTATATTTGCAGCCCGGCAGCGGGCGAAGGCCCGCACGGAAGCGATTATATGCAGATACTTTTCAGGATCCAATACATGACGGACTGGGGCGAGAGCCTCAGCCTGCGCCTCGGAGGCAGGGAATATCCCATGCAGTGGGGCGACGGAGGAGAGTGGAGCGTCTCGGTGAAGGGATGCACCGCCGCGATGCTCAAGGACTACGGGTATGTAGTGATGCGCGACGGACTCATTTGGCGCATGGAGTGGGAGAATCACTGTTCCGCTCCCGCAGCGGTAATCGAGGACAGGTGGATAGACTGCCCTGTCGAAGGCTGCCCTTTCCCGCGCAGGCACAGCGCCGGGATGTTCGACAGGCCGGACTTCCGCGGAGCGGGCACGGCCGTCCCGGTGTTCTCGCTGCGCAGCGCCGATGACTTCGGCATAGGAGAGTTCCATGACCTGAGGCTCCTGATAGACTGGGCTGCGGCCACAGGGCAGAGCGTAGTACAGCTGCTGCCCGTCAACGACACCACCCGCCGCGGAGGCTGGGAGGACTCCTACCCCTACAGTCCCGTGTCGTCGTTCGCGCTGCATCCACTCTACATCCACCTGCAGGACCTCGGGATAAAGGAGGACGAAGAGTTCCTGCGCGAGCGGAAGGAACTCGACTCCCTCAGGGAAATAGACTATCCGGCCGTGTTCAAGGCCAAGATGAAATACATACGCCGCGCCTTCGTGGAGCATGGAGAGAAGGACCTGCGCTCGGCGGCCCTGAAAAGGTTCGCAAGGCAGAACGCCTTCTGGCTCGACGAATATGCGGAGTTCTGTGCCCGGCGGGACTCGCTCGAGAAGGAATACTATGTCTGGATGCAGTGGCAGCTCGACAGGCAGTTCTCCGAGCAGGCCGCATATGCGAGGAGCCGCGGCATCGCGCTCAAGGGAGACCTCCCTATCGGAGTGAGCGCCGACAGCGCCGAGGCATACTGGCACCCCGAGCTGTTCAACCTCGACTCCACGGCCGGCGCCCCGCCCGACTATTTCAGCCGCGACGGACAGAACTGGGGCTTCCCCACCTACAACTGGGAGAAAATGGCGGAAGACGGCTATGCCTGGTGGAAGCGCAGGCTGCACAAGATGTCGGAGTACTTCGACGCGTTCCGCATCGACCACATACTCGGCTTCTTCAGGATATGGGAGATTCCCGCAGACAAGCGGAGCGGGCTCTACGGGCACTTCAACCCGGCCCTGCCATACAGCAGGGAGGAGATAGAGGCGCTCGGACTGCCGCTCGAAGGGCTTTTCCACGAAGATCCCCGCCACCCGGGCATGTACCAGCCCCTGATAAGCCCCGACTCGGGCAGGCTGCCGCAATGGCAGCAGGAGAGGTTCGGCGCTCTCTACAACGACTTCTTCTACCACCGCCACGAGGACTTCTGGCGCCGCAACGCCGAGAAGAAGCTCCCGGAACTGCTTTCCGCGAGCGGGATGCTCGCATGCGGGGAGGACCTCGGGATGATGCCCGCCTGCGTGGAGGGCGTAATGGACCACGAGAAGATACTCTCGCTCAAGATGCGCGGAATGCAGCACGAGGGCAGCTGGAAGAGGCTGAGCGTATGCGCCACATCGAGCCACGACATGGACACGCTGCGCATGCAGTGCAGCTCCGACCCCGAGCCGTGGGAGGTCAGGAACATGCTCTGGGAGTTCCTCGCCTCTCCCTCGATGCTCGCGATATTCCCCATCCAGGACTGGGTTGCGCTCGACAAGGATTTCCGCCGTCCCGAACGCACGGAAGAGAGGATAAACCAGCCCGCCAACCCGAACAACAAGTGGCGTTTCCGTATCCACTTCGGCCTCGAAGATCTCAAGGACCGCGCAGGGCTGAATTCGGACCTCTGCGGACTGCTCAAGGACAGCGGGCGGTTCAGGGCCGCAGGCGAATAGCTGCGGCCTGGGCTTCCCGGCTACTTGGCGATCTTCTCGCGCATGTCGGTATCGGCCTGGATGTTCTTCATCCGGTAGTAGTCCATTATTCCGAGGTTGCCGCTTCGGAACGCCTCGGCCATAGCGAGAGGCACCTCTGCCTCCGCCTCGATCACTCTCGCACGGGCTTCCTGGGCCTTGGCCTTCATCTCCTGCTCGAGAGCCACCGCCATCGCCCTGCGCTCCTCGGCGCGGGCCTGGGCTATGTTCTTGTCAGCATCGGCCTGGTCCATCTGGAGCACGGCACCTATGTTCTTACCGACGTCGATGTCCGCGATATCTATCGAGAGTATCTCATAAGCAGTACCGGCGTCGAGTCCCTTGCGCAGCACGAGTTTCGAAATAGTGTCGGGGTTCTCGAGCACAGACTTGTGAGACTCGGACGAGCCTATGCAGCTGACTATGCCCTCGCCTACCCTCGCGAGTATGGTCTCCTCTCCGGCACCGCCGACGAGCTGCTTGATGTTGGCGCGCACGGTCACCCTGGCCTTGGCTATCAGCTGTATTCCGTCCTTCGCCACTGCCGTTACGGGAGGGGTGTTGATGACCTTGGGGTTGACCGACATCTGCACCGCCTCGAGCACGTCGCGGCCGGCGAGGTCTATAGCCGATGCCATCTTGAAGTCGAGGGGGATGTTGGCCTTGTTGGCCGAGATAAGGGCCATCACGACCTTGGGCACGTTGCCCTTGGCGAGGTAGTGGGCCTCGAGTTCGTTGGCCTTGAGCGAAAGTCCGGCCTTGGTGCCGGTAATCATGGCCATGACTATGGTGTTGGGATTGACTCCCCTCCAGCGCATCAGCACGAGCTGGACGAGCGACACGTACACTCCGGAGAGCACGGACTGGAACCACAACGCCACCGGGAAGAACCACAGCAGGATGATAAGGGCGACCACTATGATCGCCGCAAGCAGAATGGGATTCATTATGATTGTGTATTAGTTGGTTTCACGAGCACCTGGTTGCCGGATATTTCCACCACCTCGAGAGGGGTTCCTGCGGCTATCATGCTGTTGTCGAACGACTTGACCTCGCACACGGTGGCATCGAACTTGCCGGTTCCTATGGGAGCGAGGCGGGTCTGGGCTATGCCGGTGTCGCCCTTCCTGAGCAGGTCGGACTCCTTGTTGACCTGCGAGGTGACTTCGGCGTCGAGCTCGAAGCGTTTCCATGTCTTCTTGCGGAGGATCACCGCGACCGTGGCTATCAGAGTCGCCAGCACGGCGACGGTAAGCCACCATCCCGCGGCGTAGCCTATATATTCGAAAGTGTACCAGCATGCCGCCGCGAACGCCGCGAGGCTGAGGAAACCCGCCACACCGATACCGGGCACGAGGAGTATCTCGACAAACATGAACACGAGGCCCGCGATAAGGAGCCCGACTGTAATCCACCACATAATTCGTATTGTTTTGTTCTTTACAAAAATATGCATAATTTCAGATAAAAATGCTACCTTTGCGACCTATTTAGACAAATTATTTAAAATCATAATTATGCAAAGCAAAGGTGCTATCAAGATCTTGGCGTTGTGCTTCATCCTCGCCTGTCTCTGGCAGCTTTCGTTCACCCTGGTGAGCAGCATCCATGCCGGCAGGGCCGAGAAGGCTGCAGAGAGGGTTGTCGAGAGCGTGAGGAACTCCGCCGAGTTCGCCAACATCCCGGAGGTCGACAAGGCTTACTACCTCGACTCCATCAGGAAACTGGAGTCTCGCCGCTACATCGATTCCATATCCTCCGAGAAAATCTATTTCGGTTACACTTACAAGCAGGTCCAGAACCAGGAGATAAACCTCGGCCTCGACCTCAAGGGAGGTATGAACGTGATGCTGCAGGTGCAGCTCGAAGACCTCGTACGCGCGCTCTCGGGCAACAATACCACTCCCGAGTTCCAGAAGGCCATCGAACTTGCCAACCAGCGTAGCGTGAACTCGCAGTCCGACTTCATCACCCTCTTCGCAGAGGCATGGAACGAGGTTTCAGGCGGACAGAGGCTCGCCCATGTGTTCGGAACGTTCGAGATGCGCGACCGCATCACCTCCGAGACTTCCGACGAGCAGGTCATCGCCGTGCTCCAGGAGGAGGCCCAGAGCGCAGTCGACAACTCGTTCAACGTGCTCCGCAACCGTATCGACCGCTTCGGCGTCACCCAGCCTTCGATCCAGAAGCTCGGCAACACGGGCCGAATACTCGTCGAGCTCCCCGGCGTGAAGGAGCCAGAGCGTGTGCGCAAGCTGCTCCAGGGAACCGCATCCCTCGAATTCTGGACCACATACACCAACCAGGAGATAGCCCCTTACCTTCAGGAGGCCAACTCCATGCTCGCACAGACCGTAGCCAGCACGGAGCCTGAGACGGACGGAGCCGCAGAAGAGCCCGCAGAGGAACAGACTGCCGCCGAAAGCACCACGAGCGAACTCATAGCCGAGGAAATCAGCGCACAGGAAAGTTCTTCCGACGAGGCACAGCTCGAGGAGTACAGGAAGGCCAATCCCCTGTTCGCGGTGCTCACCCCGTCAGGCTTCCGCGACAACGCCTGCATAGGCTTCGCGGCGGCTGCCGACACCGCACTTGTGAACCAGTACCTGCACAGGCCCGAGATTGCGTCGATATTCCCTCCGGAATTCCGCGCCATGTGGTCTGTAAACCCTTCTGAATATGTACAGGGTGAGAATGTCTACGAACTCGTTGCAATCAAGGCCGACTCCCGCGACGGATCGGCACCCCTCGACGGAGGCTCTGTGACCGATGCGAGGGTAGAGTACAACGAGACCCAGGGTGGAGAGCCCAGCGTCTCCATGACCATGAATGCAGAAGGAGCCAACACCTGGGCCCGTCTGACCAAGGACAATATCGGCCGCCAGATAGCAATCGTGCTCGACGGTACCGTATATTCATATCCCAACGTGCTCGGAGAGATTACCGGAGGCGTTTCGTCTATTACCGGAAACTTCTCCGTGGAGGAGGCTACCGACCTTGCCAACGTGCTCAAGTCAGGTAAGCTGCCCGCTCCTGCAACGATAGTCCAGGAGCAGGTGGTAGGACCTTCGCTCGGTGCAGCGTCGATCCGCTCCGGCGTGATTTCGTTCGTGATCGCGTTTGTCCTCGTGCTCCTCTACATGATATTCTTCTACAAGGGAGCCGGTGTAGCCGCCGACATAGCGCTGCTCTGCAACGTGGTGCTGCTGTTCGGTACGCTTGCGGCGTTCGGCGCGGTACTGACCCTGCCGGGTATCGCAGGTCTCGTGCTTACCATGGGTATGGCGGTCGACGCGAACGTGATCATCTATGAACGTATAAAGGAGGAGCTCAAGGCGGGCAAGGGCCTTGCCAAGGCCGTACAGGACGGATATTCCAACGCATATTCGGCCATTATCGACGGTCAGGTGACCACCCTGCTCACGGGTATCGTGCTGTTCTTCTTCGGTTCCGGCCCTATCAAGGGCTTCGCCACCACGCTGATCATCGGTATCATCACCTCCGTGCTCACCTCTATCTTCATCTCGCGCATCATCTTCGACGACAGGATCTGCAAGGGAAAGAAGATTACCTTCGACAACAAGTTCTCAAGGAACTTCCTGAAGAACACCAGGATAAACTTCCTTTCAGGACGCAGGTGGTCCTACACCATATCGGGAATCCTGATTCTCGTATCGATCGGCTCTATCTTCATCAAGGGCTTCACCTACGGTGTGGACTTCACCGGCGGCCGTACCTATGTGGTACGCTTCGACCAGCCCGTGACGGCAGAGGAAATCCGTGAGGCTACCGGCCGCGTCTTCGATGTAGCCGCAGCCGAGCAGGGTCTCGACGGCGCATCAGTGGAAGTGAAGCAGTTCGGCGGCGAGAGCCAGATGAAGATCACCACATCCTACAAGCATGACGACGAGTCTACGGCCGTAGATGCGGAAATCGAGCAGATGCTCCACGAGGCGCTGCGCGGATTCTTCCTCGAAGACCTCACCCTCGACGAGTTCACCTCGACGCTCGAGAACCCCAACGGTATCATATCTTCCGACAAGGTCGGAGCATCGATAGCGAACGACATCAAGCGCAACGCGATTATCTCGGTAATACTCGCACTGCTGATAATCTTCTCATACATAGCAGTCCGCTTCAAGGGCTGGGCATGGGGTCTCGGCGGCGTGGTATCGCTTGCTCACACGACGATAATCCTGATCGGCTTCTTCTCCCTGTTCAGCGGAATACTGCCGTTCAACCTCGATGTCGACCAGACGTTCATCGCGGCAATCCTGACCATAATCGGATACGCGATCAACGACAACGTGGTGATTTTCGACCGAATACGAGAGAACCTGCAGCTGCATCCCAACGACGACTTCATGCAGACGGTCAACAAGTCGCTCAACGCGACCCTGACCCGTACGGTGAACACCTCGACCTCTACCCTCCTGCCTATGATCGCCATAGCGATATTCGGAGGAGAGTCGATCAGGGGTCTGTCCGTAGCGCTCTGCATCGGTATCTGCATCGGAACATACGCTTCCATAATGATCGGTACACCTATCATGTACGATACCGTAAGGCGCTCCAAGAAAGACCTCCTCGCCGCGGCGAAGGGAAAGAAAAGGAACTGATATTTCCTGACAACATAAGAAAGTCCGGCCTCGGAGCCGGGCTTTTTTTGTATCTTTGTCCCGCTATGTCTTTCGTCCACCTTCATGTCCATACCCAGTACTCTATCCTCGACGGATTGAGCGACATCAAGAAGCTTTTCCAGCGTGCATCGGAACTCGGAATGCCGGGCCTCGCAATCACCGACCACGGCAACATGTACGGCGTGAAGGACTTTTTCGACATCTCGAAGAAGTTCCCGGACATCAAGCCCATAATAGGCTGCGAAATCTATGTGACGAGGCACTACGACCACCGCCTGCAGGACAACGACCACAAGAAATACTACCACCTGATACTGCTCGCCAAGAACTATGACGGCTACAGGAACCTGATGAAGATAGTGTCGATAGGCAATATCGAGGGTATGTACTACCGTCCGAGGGTAAGCCACGAGGTGCTGGAGAAATATCACGAGAACCTCATCTGCTGCTCTGCCTGCATGGCCGGCGAGATTCCCAAGCTCATACTCGCGGGCGATTCGAAGGGCGTGGACGAGGCCATAGAATGGCACAAGAGGGTATTCGGAGAGGACTACTACCTCGAGGTGATGCTGCACAGGACGGAGGTTCCCGGGCTCTCTACCGAGGTGTACGACAACCAGAAGGAATACTGCGCCGAGATATTCCGTCTCGCTCAGAAGCACGGCGTGAAGGTAGTGGCGACCAACGACGTGCATTTCGTGCGCAAGGAGGACGGCCCGGTACACGACAGGCTGATCTGCCTCACCACCAATTCCGACGTCGACGATCCCAGGAGGCTGCGCTACACGCAGCAGGAATACCTCAAGAGCGAGGAGGAGATGGCCGCCCTGTTCCCGGATCATCCTGAGGTGATCTCTAATACGCTGGAGGTGCTCGGCAAGGTGGAAAGCTACGACATAGACCGCGGGCATGTGCTGCCCAAGTTCGAGATCGAGCAGTCCTTCATGGACGACATAGAGGCCCAGCAGGCGAAATATGCCGACATCATCGAGAACGGCAGATACGATGTGACCAAGGACAGGGACGGCAACGAGCAGAAGCACTACCGTGGCGACGAGTTCTGCCATTCGGTAGCCTATCTGTGCCACCTGACATATCTCGGAGCGCATCGCAGATACGGGCAGACCCTTACCGCCGAGCAGCAGGAGCGGATCCACTTCGAGCTGATGACCATATCGTACATGGGCTTTCCCGACTACTTCCTCATAGTTCAGGACTTCATCAACTGGGGAAGGCGCAACGGAGTGTCCGTGGGTCCCGGAAGAGGCTCTGCCGCAGGCTCGTGCGTCGCCTACTGCCTCGGCATCACCAACCTCGACCCTCTCAAATACGACCTCCTGTTCGAGCGTTTCCTCAACCCCGAGCGAATATCCATGCCCGATATCGATGTCGACTTCGACGACGAGGGCCGCTACCGTGTCATACAGTATGTCCAGGAGCACTACGGCGCCGACCACATCTCGCACGTCGTGACCTTCGGCACAATGGCCGCGAAGCTCGCGATAAAGGATGTGGCGCGAATCTCCAAGCTCAGCATCGCCGAGGCCAACCGCCTGACGAAGATGATTCCCGACAAGCCGATAACCGTAGTCGAGAAAGGCGAAGAAAAAGAGTACAAGCCCACCCTTGCAAACTGCGTGAAATATGTAAAGGAACTCCAGAACGAGTTCGAGAACGGAGAGCCTCTGGTGAGGGAAGTCCTGGGCTACGCACTCCAGCTCGAAGGCTGCATACGCCAGACAGGCATACACGCCTGCGCGATGATTATCGGCCGTGGCAACCTCACGGACTACATTCCCATATCGTTCGGAGTCGACAAGGCCACGGGCCAGAAAGTCTGGGTGAGCCAGTACGAGGGAAGCAAGATAGAGGCCGTGGGAATGCTCAAGATGGATTTCCTCGGACTCAAGACCCTCTCGATAATAGACCGCTGCCTCGCGCTGGTCAAGAAGCGTTTCGGCACCGACATAGACATAGAAGCCATTCCGATAGACGACAGCAAGGTGTTCGAGCTGTACTCCAGGGGCGACACCAAGAGCATATTCCAATTCGAATCTCCCGGAATGAAGGAGTGGCTGATAAAGCTGCACCCCGAACGCTTCGAAGACCTGATAGCGATGAACGCGCTCTACCGTCCGGGGCCTATGGAATACATACCCGACTTCGTCGCTGGAAAGAACGATCCGAGCAAGATAAAATACGACCTCCCCGACATGGAGGAATACCTGAAGGAGACCTACGGCGTCACCGTATACCAGGAGCAGGTGATGCTGCTCTCGCAGAAGCTCGCAGGCTTCTCCAAGGGCAAGGCCGACAAGCTGCGCAAGGCCATGGGCAAGAAGCAGAAAGAGGTGCTCGATTCACTCAAGGAGTCGTTCATGAGCGGAGCCCTGGCCAAAGGCTATCCCAAAGACACCCTGGAGAAGATATGGAAAGACTGGGAGGCCTTCGCGAAATACGCGTTCAACAAGTCGCACGCCACCTGCTACGCCTGGGTAAGCTACCAGACGGCATGGCTCAAGGCGCACTACCCGGCGGAATTCCAGGCGTCCAACCTTACGCAGAACGCCGACAACATGGAGGAGATGAAGTCCATAATGGCCGACTGCCGCAAGGGAGGCATCAGGGTGCTGCTGCCCGATGTCAACGAGTCCGAGGCACAGTTCTCGGTCAACAAGGACGGCGACATACGCTACGGTCTCGGCGGACTCAAGGGCTTCGGGGACAACATCGTGGCCGCCATAATCAGGGAAAGGAACGAGAGCGGCCGTTTCGCCGACCTGTACGACTTTCTCGAGAGGATGAGCGGAGTACTTTCCAGGCGTGCGCTGGAGACCCTCGTATATTCCGGCGTGCTTGATTCATTCGGCATAGGCAGGAAGCAGTATTTCGCTCCCGGAGCGAGCGGAGAGCTGTTCATCGACGAACTCGTAAGATACATGGGCCTGTACCGCAAGGACACCCTCGACAGCGCATCCTCACTTTTCGGAGAAGAAGAGCTGAAGCCGGTCAGGCCCGACGCGCCCACAATCTCGCCGACAGGAGAGGACGACAGCTTCGAGCTGCTGCAGAAAGAGAAGGAGTATGTGGGAATGTACCTGTCGTCGCATCCACTCGACAGGTTCCGCTTCGAGATAGAGAATTTCACCACATGCAGCCTGTCCAGACTGCAGAACGCCGTGGACGATGCCGAAAGCACCGACAGGAGCGCAAAGGCGAAGGTGGCGGGAATCGTGACTTCGCTAAGCACGATACAGACCAAGACCGGAACTCCCGGAATGAAGTTCGTGCTCGAAGACTTCAGCGGAAACTACGAATTCGCCCTGTTCGGCAAGGACTACCAGGCTTTCCAGCCCTATGTGCAGCTGCACACGCAGATCCTTGTCGAAGGGGAGATCAAGCCGAGGTACAGGATTTCCCCCGAAGAGGCAAAGGCCGGGAAGAAGGCTCCCTACGCGTTCCGCTTCAAGTCGATATCTCCCCTCGGGCTCGTCAGCGAAGACAATGTCGAAAGCCTCGAGATTCTCGTGGACACGGCAAAGCTGGACGAACAGTTCCGCAAGAACCTGGTAAGGATACTCAAAGGCTACAAGGGCAGGAGCGAGCTCATCATAAGGCTCGACGACAGGCAGAGCGGCTACAAGATAAACATGCGCTCCAAGAAATACCGCGTGCGCGTGTGCCAGGACCTGCTCGACGAGACCTCCCGCGCCGGCATGATCACGCATGTCACCACGAAGCAGTAGGGCCGATTTCCCTTATCCAGGCGGCGATATCGGCAAGGAGTTCTTCCGACATGGTCTCCTCGATGCCGCGGTATTCCGTGGGTGCGCCGGTGGTGCAGTGCTGGAAAAGATGATTAAGGGAGGCGTATTCCTTTACGAAGTTCTTTCCGCCGAACTCGCCGTCTGCGCTGCCTTCAGGCAGTTTCTCCGCTATTGCAACGAGGTTCAGGGACGGTATCACCTGGCTGTCCAGGCTTCCGTTCACGGCCATAACGGGGCAGGCGGTGCCGGAAATGTCGGCCGTGGGGTCGTAGTCTATGAACCACGAAAGCCAGGGCTGGTTCTGCATGAGTGCGCTCCTGCGGAAATCCTCCACGCTGAGCTCTACCTTCTGTCCTGAGAGTTCCGCAATCCTGTTCACCTGGGCCGTCAGGGCTTCGTCTCCCTTGACGCCGATACCGGCGAGACTTATCACGAAATCGACCTTTCCGAGCGCTCCGAGCATGAATGCGATGTTAGCACCCTCGCTATGTCCGAGGACGCCTATACGGGAGAATCTGCCAGTGCCGCGCAGGTATTCGACGGCAGCGAGCGCATCCTGCATGAAATCTTCGGTGGTGGCAGTCCCTACGGACTCTGCACCTGTGGACTCTCCGAAGCCGCGGTCGTCGTAGCGCAGGGAGGCGATGCCGTTACGCGCAAGGTAGTCTGCAATCACGAGGAAAGGCCTGTGTCCGAAAATCTGCTCGTCGCGGTCCTGGAGTCCGCTTCCGCTGACCATGACTACCGCCACCGGCGCGGTATTGTCTGAAACTGTCGTCTTGCCGTCCTGAGCGGTTGAAGCGGATATGGAGGCAGGAGCGGCTGAACAGACAGGAGCAGCTGCCGAATATCCGGAGGGATACGATATGGTGCCTGCAAGGGTCACTTCCGGAGAGCCTCCGGGAAAGCTTACATCTTCCGCAGCATAGGGATAAGGGGGTCGGGGCGTCTGCGGACGACTCGGCCGGGGCTCCCCTTCCGTAAGGGTCAGCGGCAGGGAGAGGCCGCCCTGGGAGAAGGTCCCGACGATATTTCCGCCATAGAGTATGCCGCTATATGAGGCAAGAAGAGAGGGTATGTTCACCCTGAGCATCGGCAAGGCAGCAGCGTCACACTCGGCCTCTATGCCCTCGGCACCCTGGTCGGGGCTGTCCAAGGTCACGGAAAGGCTTCCGTCGTCCGATACCGCGAAATTGAATACAAGTGTGAGTTCTGTCTGACCGACCGATATCTTTCCGCTCCACGGGCCTTCGAGCACTTCGGAAACGGTTTCCGCAGAGGTCGCAGGAGATTCCGGAGCCGCCACTGATGACTGCGGCAGGAATGCCGTCCGGCAGCGTGCGGGAACGGACGCCGACAGCAGTACAAGGACTGCCGACACAGATGCGGCTATGACTCCATGACACCTCATCACCAGCCCTGTGCCGATACGGGATGCTCCAGGCCGTCGGGGGTGACAAGCACGGTTCCGGCCTCGGGAAGGGCCAGGTGCCCTATTATGTCGAAGGTCTGGAAATCCCTGCGGAAGCGTTCGTAAGCGGACAGCGGAACTGCATAGAGCAGGCGGCAGTCGTCGCCTCCGTTCATCGCGGCCGACACGGGGTCGATGTCGAGCTCCTTTCCGAGGGCGAAGCTGTTGCCCTCGAAAGGTATCCTGTCGGCATATACCTTGACGCCGAGTCCGGTGGCGCGGGAAAGGCGCAGGACGGCGTCGGAAAGGCCGCGTGTCACGAACAGCCCGCAGGCGGGGACAAGGCCCTGCGCTTCGAGCTGGGCGACTGTGGCGGGGTTCAATTCGGGCTTGAGATAGTCCGCGACCATCATCCTGTACTTCTCCAGTTCATCGGGTCTGTGCTCGAGCACCTGCTGGCCGAAATAGGCCGAGCCGAGGCTTCCCGACACACAGACAAGGTCCTTGCTCGCAGGAGCGGGACGGTTCTCTTCGGTAGAAGCCTTTCTGAAGCCGACGGCCGAAAGGCTGATCGCCAGGCCGTTGCGCGAGGGCACGAGCTCCAGAGAAAGATGTCCGTAGCCATGTTCCTTGGCAGCCGCCACGACGCCTCCCCAAAGCCTTTCTATATGCTCGAAATCGAGTTTGGAGGAGATGCCGAGCACTATGCCGAGGCTCGCGGGGCGGGCCATTGAGGCATACAGCTCGCCTGTCACCGAGACGACGCTCTTGTAGCCGAGGTGCTTCAGGGGGAAGTACACGAGGCTGAAGTCGGTACCCTCGAGGAGCAGGCGGGAGGCGGCGACGGCGGAGCCGTCGGCCTCGCCGCGCGCGGCGAGGCCCTGTTCGAAGGCGGCGTAGCCGCTGCCTTCGAACAGCCGCCTCACTGCCTCTTCGCGGCCTATCTGTGCAAAGGTCTCGGACATCAGAGCTTCCTGAGAAGGTTGTTGAGGTTCACTTTCCCGTCGAGCATGGCGCGCAGCCCGGCGACGGGAACCCTCTGCTGCTGCATGCTGTCGCGGTCGCGCACGGTGACGCAGCCGTCGCTTAGCGAATCGTGGTCGACCGTGATGCAGAAGGGCGTTCCTATCGCATCCTGGCGGCGGTAGCGCTTGCCTATGCTGTCCTTCTCGTCATACTGGCAGTTGAAGTCGTATTTGAGTTCGTCCATGACCTTCTGCGCGAACTCCGGCAGGCCGTCCTTCTTGATCAGGGGCAGCACGGCCGCCTTTACGGGAGCGAGCGGGGCTGGAAGGCTCAGGACCGTCCTCTTCTCTCCGTTCTCGAGCGTCTCCTCCCTGTAGGAATGGCTGAGCACGGCGAGGAACATGCGGTCCACGCCGATCGAAGTCTCCACACAGTAGGGAACATAGCTCTCCCCTGTCTCGGGATCGAAGTACTGGAGTTTCCTTCCTGAAAGGTTCTGGTGGTTGCCGAGGTCGAAGTCGGTACGCGAATGTATGCCCTCGAGCTCCTTGAACCCGAACGGGAAGCGGAACTCGATGTCGGTCGCGGCGTTGGCATAGTGGGCGAGCTTCTCGTGGTCGTGGAAGCGGTAGTTGTCCTCGCCCATTCCGAGCGCCACATGCCACTTCATGCGGTTTTCCTTCCACTTGCGGAACCATTCCATCTCGGTGCCGGGCCTTACGAAGAACTCCATTTCCATCTGCTCGAACTCCCTCATGCGGAAGATGAACTGGCGGGCGACGACCTCGTTGCGGAAAGCCTTTCCTATCTGGGCTATTCCGAAAGGTATCTTCATCCTGCCTGTCTTCTGCACGTTGATGTAGTCGACGAATATGCCCTGTGCCGTCTCGGGACGCAGGTACACTATGTTGGAATCGTCGCTGACGGAGCCGAACCTTGTAGAGAACATCAGGTTGAACTGCCTCACGTCGGTCCAGTTCTTGGTGCCGCTTATGGGGCATACGATGCCGCAGTCGAGGATAATCTGCCTGTATTCGGCAAGGTCGTTGGCCTGCTCGGCCGCCACATACCTCGAGTGAACCTCGTCGTAGCGGGCCTTCTCGCGCAGGATGTT
Organism: Bacteroides sp. CAG:1060_57_27; assembly: GCA_001915575.1. GTDB lineage: Bacteria > Bacteroidota > Bacteroidia > Bacteroidales > UBA932 > Cryptobacteroides > Cryptobacteroides pullicola. The sequence continues at coordinate 21,385 of MNQT01000018.1, forward strand.
GGGGTTGGTCTCGCGGAACTTCTGCTCGTCGAACGCATCGCCGAACTTCCTGCGTCCCTTCTCGACCTCCTTGTCCATTTTCTCCTCTATCTTGGATAGGTAGTCTTCGATGAGCACGTCGGCACGGTATCTCTTCTTGGAGTCCTTGTTGTCGATAAGGGGGTCGTTGAAGGCGGCCACATGTCCGGAGGCCACCCATGTCTTGGGATGCATGAATATGGCCGCGTCTATTCCGACTATGTTCTCGTTCAGACGGGTCATGGCGTTCCACCAGTATTGCTTGATGTTGTTCTTGAGCTCAACTCCGAGCTGGCCGTAGTCATAGACGGCGGCGAGGCCGTCGTAAATCTCGCTGGAAGGGAATATGTATCCGTATTCCTTGCAATGGGCGACCAGCAGTTTGAACAATTCTTCCTGAGTCATTTCCGTTATGGTTTATCTGTTCTACAATCAGCAAATTTAATGTTTTTCGGGCAAAATTTCCAGCAGCGGACGCATAATGAAATCACGCATGTGCATCATTGGATGCGGGACCACGAGGCCGGGCTCGTCGATCTTCTCGTCTCCGCAGAGCAGTATGTCTATATCTATCGGCCTGTCGTGGTATATGCGCCGTCCGGAAGCGTCGTATTCGATATTTTCCCTGCGTCCCAGCCTCCTCTCAATATCCTTGCATATTCCGAGTATCTCCCTTGCCCCAAGGGCCGTATCGAAGCATACGGCGCGGTTCAGGAAGTCTCCGCCCTCGAAGCCCCACGACTCCGACTCAACGACAGAAGATACCGCGCTGCACGGCGTCCCGAAGGCATCTTCGAGCATGGCCTGCGCCTCGGAAAGATACTTCTGCCTGTCTCCCTGGTTGGATCCGAGCGAAAGGTACACCTTGCGTACTCCCATAAGCGCCGTCAAAGTTCGGGATCCATGCCGAGGGCCACCCGGGCCTCGTCGGAGAGCATGCTCTGGTCCCAGACAGGCTCGAACACCAGCTCGATAGTACATTTTGTGATTCCGGGCGTCTGCTCGACGCTGTGCCTTACGTCGGCCATGACCTCGTCGGCCATGGGACAGTTCGGCGCGGTGAAAGTCATCTTTATATACACCTCGTGAGCCTTGTTGATGTTGAGTTCGTAAATCAGCCCGAGATCGTATATGTTCACCGGGATTTCAGGGTCGTACACCTGCTTGAGCGCAAGTACCACCGCCTCGTACAGCGGTGCCAGCTCCTTCACGTCCTGCACCGACAGGACTTCGTCTCCTCCGTTCCGAGTCATTGTCTACAGTTTTTTTCAGCAATTCCGCGTATGGTGCCGATCATCGACACGAGTCCGTTCGCCCTCGTCGGGGAAAGGTTCTCCTTCAGACCGAGCTTCTCCACGAACGAGAAATCGTCTCCGGAAATCTCTTCCGGGGTACGGCCCGAATATACGCTTACAAGCAGCGATATTATACCTTTCGTAATCAGGGCGTCGCTGTCGGCGGAGAATATCAGGCGTCCGCCCTCCATCCTTGCGTCCAGCCACACTCTGGACTGACATCCCTTTATCAGCCTGTCGTCTGTCTTGAGACTGTCCGGAAACGGTTCCAGGGAGTTTCCGAGGTCTATGAGATAGGCATATTTGTCGAGCCAGTCGTCGAACATGGAAAATTCCTCTATCTTTTCGTTCTGTATTTCCTGCAATGTCTTCATATCTGTTTCCATGTAAATCTAATCATGAGAGCATAGCTATGGCCTTGTCGAGAGAGCTGATGAAATACTCCGCCTCGGCCAGGGTGTTGTAGGGGGCGAAAGATACCCTCAGCATACCGCTTACGCCGAACCTGTCCATAAGCGGTTCGGCACACATCTGCCCCGAACGAACCGCGATTCCCATCTTGTCGAGAATCAGGGCCAGGTCTTCGTGGTGGCAATGTTCCACGGAGAACGAAAACAGAGGAATCTTGTCAAATCCGTTTCCGGGCTTTCCGTAGAGCCTTATCCTGCTGTCCGAACCGAGCGCATCGAGCATATATGCGCAGATTTCATCCATGTTTTCCTTAAGTTCCCCGTGAAACGTGCTTCCGGCCATGTCGAGCGCAGGCGCAATGGTAGGGGTACCGGAAATATTCTGTGTCCCGGCCTCGAACTTCATGGGAATGTCGGCATAGGTAGAACCTGACCAGCGCACAGTCTTTATCATCTCTCCCCCGCCCATATACGGAGGCATGGCTTCCAGCAGTTCCCTTTTTGCATAAAGGACGCCTGTTCCTGGCGCCGCATAGGCCTTGTGCCCGGAAAAGACATAGAAGTCGCAGTCCAGTCCGCGGACATCCACAGGAGCGTGGACTATGCCTTGCGCTCCGTCCGTCAGAACAAAGCAACCTTTTGAATGACAAATATTTACAATCTCCTTAACAGGGTTTTCGAGCCCGAGCACATTGGATATCTGGGCCACGCAGCATATCTTGACCGAAGGGGTAAGCAGGGAGGGAAGGGCATCCATGTCGAGATGCCCGTCGGCGTCCACTTTCCATACCTTTATCTTCGCCCCGACCCGGCTGCAGGTCATCTGCCAGGGAACGATATCGGAATGGTGCTCGCTCTCCGCAATCAGGACTTCGTCTCCTTCCTTGAGGAAGGCTGAGGCGAAACTCGACGCGACAAGGTTGAGTGAAGCCGTGGCACCCGAAGTGAAAACTATTTCGGACGGACTCCCGGCGCCTATGAACGCCGCGACGGCAGCCCTCGCCTTCTCGTATTCTTCGGTAGCGACTCCGGCAGTATAATGGACTGCCCTGTGAAGGTTGGAAGTGTACTTCGACGCAGATTCGGTCCACTTGTCTATCACGCACTGCGGACGCAGCGAGGTCGCCGCGTTGTCGAGATAGACGAGAGGCTTGCCGTAGACTGTCTGCGACAGCTGCGGAAAAAGTTCCCTGAACTGCTCTACATTCATACTCCTATAAATTTCACAAGATTGCAATCCTGCAAAATTACTAATAATTCAAGAATATTATTCAGACTAAATTCTTAATTTTGCCGTATGATAGACTATATTTCCGGCAGGCTCAAGACCCTCACTCCCACCTATGCCGTAATAGAGAATTCGGGCATAGGATACATGGTGGAGATTTCCCTACAGACCTACGACTTCCTTTCCGGCAAGGAAGACTGCACAGTGTACATCCAGCGGCAGGTCAACCAGCGCGACGGCACCGAGGTAGACTACGGATTCTCGACACGCGAGGAAAGGGAACTGTTCAAAAGCATCACCGGAGTATCCGGAATGGGAGCGTCGTCGGCAAGGATGATCCTTTCGGCGCTGTCTCCCTCCGAACTCAAGGAAACGATTCTCGCCGAAGACACGGGAAGGCTCAAGGCAATAAAGGGCATCGGTCTCAAAAGCGCACAGCGTCTCGTCCTCGAACTCAAGGACAAAATGGGAAAGGCCGAGGAAGGAGAGGCCGGAATCCTGCTACGAACCAACAGGAACGAAATTGTCGAGGAAGCCACTGCCGCACTCGTCAATCTCGGATTCGCGAGGACGAATATAAACAAGGCGGTTCAGACTATTCTAAAGGCAACACCGGAAGCAAGCGTAGAAGTGATCATAAAGAATGCGCTGCGCATGCTCTGAGCCTACCTGCCGAAGTAGACAAGAAGTACAGATATATCGGCAGGAGATACACCTGATATCCTCGAGGCCTGGGCAATGGTCCTCGGGGTATATTTTTTAAACTTCTGCCGGCATTCTATCGTAAGCCCGGACACCTTGTCGAAGTCGAAACCTTCGGGTATCTCAAGTTCCTCGAGGTGTCGGATTTTCTCCGCCATTTTTACCTCCCTGTCTATATACCCGCTGTACTTTATGGAAATTTCCACACTCTCCACCACATCCTTTTCCTGAGCAATCGTTCCACGTGGAACGATTTTCAGCAGTTCATCGAGCGATATTTCGGGACGGGAGGCAAGATAGGATATTTTCTTTGACTCGGACAGTAGGGCGGAATTATGTCTTTCAAGGAAAGGATTGGCTGTTTCCGCCGTGATATTGGTATTGTCGCAGTATTCCCTGAGCCTGTCAATCTCCTCGTATTTTTTCATCGTAAGGGAGTATCTTTCTTCAGATGCGAGGCCTATGTCATGCGATAGTGCCGTCAGTCTCTGGTCTGCATTGTCCTGGCGCAGCAGTATCCTGTACTCAGCCCGGGAAGTGAACATCCTGTAAGGTTCGTCTACTCCCTTGGTGACCAGGTCGTCAATAAGCACTCCGATATATGCCTGGTCGCGGCGGAGGATGAAAGCTTCCTTTCCGTGAATCTTGAGATGCGCGTTTATACCGGCCATTATACCCTGTGCCGCTGCTTCCTCATATCCGGTAGTTCCGTTCACCTGCCCTGCAAGGTAGAGGTTTTCGATAGATTTCAGTTCCAGCGTCGGCCTGAGCTGGGTGGGATCGAAATAGTCGTATTCCACGGCGTAGGCCGGACGGTATATCTTTACATTCTCAAGTCCCTCGATAGCGTGCAGCGCGTCGATCTGGACATCGAGAGGGAGCGAAGAAGAAAAGCCCTGGAGATAATATTCGTTGGTATCCCACCCTTCTGGCTCAAGAAAGAGCTGGTGGGCATTGTTCTCAGGAAAAACCTTGAGCTTGTCTTCTATGCTCGGACAATATCTCGGCCCCCTGCCATGGATGAGTCCGTTGAAAAGCGGCGACTCAGAAAAACCGGAACGCAGTATCTCATGCACCCTCTCGTTGGTATGTAGTATGAAGCAGGGCATCTGCCTTCCTGTCTCCTGGACTGAAGACTTGACATCGAGGAAAGAGAACCTCGACGGGTCTTCGTCTCCGTACTGCCTGACAAACGACGAGCTGTCTACCGAGGAGATGTCGATTCTCGGCGGGGTACCGGTCTTCATCCTGTCGGACACGATGCCCATGGAATTCAGCTGCTCCGTCAGTCCGTACGAAGACAACTCCCCTATCCTTCCACCTTCCATGACATGCCTTCCGATGAAAAGTCTGCCCGTAAGGAAGGTTCCGGCGGTCAGGATAACCGCCTGAGACTTGAAAATCGCCCCTGTATTCGTACGCACGCCGCAGATTTTTGAATTCTCAAAGAGAAAAGACACGGCTAAATCTGCGTAAATATCTAATTTACAATTAGTTTCAAGAGTTTTACGCCATACTGCCGAAAACATGCCCTTATCGCACTGCGCACGAGGGCTCCACATCGCTGGTCCCTTGGACCTGTTGAGCATCCGGAACTGGATTGTAGAACGGTCGGTAACGAGCCCGGTATAACCTCCAAGTGCATCTATCTCTCTTACAATCTGTCCCTTGGCTATACCTCCAACGGCAGGATTGCACGACATCCTCGCAAATCCGAGCATGTCCATAGTGACAAGGAGCACTGAAGAACCCATGTTGGAGGCCGCCATGGCCGCCTCGCATCCGGCATGACCTCCTCCGACTACTATTATATCGTAAGTGTCCTGCATGGAAAGTCAGGCGAGATTCTTTTTCATATCGAGATAGTAGTTCTCCTTCCGGCGCATCTCGGCAGACTGCTCCTCGCTGTGGTCGTCATAGCCTATCAGATGAAGTATGCCGTGGACCATAACCCTGTCGAGTTCCTCCTCGAAGGTGGCGCCGTAATGCGCGGCATTGTCCCTGACGGAATCGATGCTTATGAAAAGGTCGCCGCTCACCACATCCTTCTCGCAGTAGTCGAAAGTGATGATATCGGTGAAGTAGTCATGCTGGAGATACCTGAGGTTCATATCGAGGATATAGTTGTCCGAACAGAATATGATGTTCACATCCCCGAGCCTCCTGATTTCGCTTCCGCACACCGTCTTCAGCCATGCGTTGTTGAGCCTCCTGTTCTTCAGGACGAAGCGGATATCCTCGCAGAAATACCTTATCATATCAGAATTTTTGACAAATCTACAACTATTAAATTAAAAAATTGGAATTGAAATTAAATATTTATATTTTTGAAAGCCGATTGCGAAACAGTCGTCACGGACACGCGGAATATTAAAATAACCAAATATGGAAATCAAGAAATCACCAAAAGCCGATCTTAACAACAAAAAGATGCTTTTTGCCGAGATTGGTTTCGTAATTTCCCTCCTGATTGTCTACGGAGCCTTCGAGTTCAAGACCAGGGAGAAGCAGGAAGCCACTCTCGTAGCCGAGACTACTGAAATCATCGAGGAGGAGATCATCCCTATCACCCAGGAAGCCACTCCCCCGCCCCCCGAGGTACCTTCAATGCCTTCGTTCTCCGATATCCTCGACATCGTCGATGACGACATCGTAGTAGAGGACAACATACTCAACCTCGAGGACGACGCGGATCTCGGCGTAGAGATCATAGACTACGGTGCATCCGTAGAGGAAGAGGTGATTGAGGAGGAAGCCATTCCCTTCGCGCTCGTAGAGACGAAGCCCATGTTCCAGGGCGGTGACGCCAACACCTTCTCCGCATGGGTAAACCAGCACCTCGAATATCCCGAGATCGCAAGGGAGAACGGAGTACAGGGACGAGTAATGCTCCAGTTCACGGTCAATCCCGACGGTTCCGTAAGCAATGTCATCGTTGTCCGCGGTGTGGATCCTTCGCTCGACCAGGAGGCCGTACGAGTTATCCAGAGCTCACCCAAGTGGACTCCCGGACGCCAGAGGGACCGCGCAGTAAAGGTTACCTACACCTTCCCCGTAGTGTTCCAGTTGAGATAATAATTGACAAGCACACGACCATAACAAGGCTGTCCCCTACCGGATAGCCTTTTTTTAACTGATTATATGAACGATATCAGAGAAGAGAAAGCCGTATTCGTCGGCATAATACGCCAGGGCGACAGCGAAAGGAAGGTCAAGGAATACCTCGACGAACTCGAGTTCCTTGCCGACACCGCCGGTGCCAAGGGCGACATGAAGTTCGTGCAGAAGCTCGACAAGCCAGAGAAAGCCACATACATAAGGAGCGGAAAACTTCAGGAAATAGCACAGTACTGCGAAGAGAACGAGATAAAGTATGTCATCTTCGACGACGAACTCAGCGGAATGCAGCAGAGAAACATCGAGAAGGTCATCAAGACCTCTTCGGTGATAGACCGCACGAGCCTCATACTCGAGATATTCTCACAGAGGGCGCAGACCGCGTACGCAAAGATGCAGGTGGAGCTCGCGAGATACAACTACATGCTCCCCCGGCTCGCCGGAATGTGGACCCACCTCGAAAGACAGAGAGGCGGTATAGGAATGCGCGGAGGAATGGGTGAAAGCCAGATAGAGATAGACAGGCGCATAGTAAGGGAAAGGATAGCCAAACTCAAGGAACAGCTTGCGAAGGTAGACAGGCAGATGGCCACCCAGAGAGGCAACCGCGGCCAGCTCGTAAGGCTCTCGCTCGTCGGATATACCAATGTAGGCAAGTCCACTCTGATGAACCTCCTCGCGAAGTCGGACGTATTTGCCGAGAACAAGCTTTTCGCCACCCTCGACACCACCGTCAGAAAGGTCGTAATAGGCAATGTACCGTTCCTTCTGAGCGATACCGTAGGATTTATCAGAAAACTCCCTACGCAGCTTATAGAGGCCTTTAAAAGCACCCTTGACGAGGTGCGCGAAGCCGATATACTGATACATGTCGTAGACATATCTCATCCTGACTATGCAGAGCAGATACAGGTGGTGGAAAAGACGCTCGAAGACATATCCGCATCCGACAAGCCGGTATATCTTGTATTCAACAAGACAGACGCATATACCTACGAGAAATACGACGAGTTCTCGCTCGAACCGCGCTCGGAAAAGAACTTCACCCTCGACGAAGTCAAGAACTACTGGATAAACGAGAAGAAAGTGCCATGTATCTTCATCTCAGCCCTGAAGAAACAGGGAATAGACAAGCTGCGCGACGACCTGTACAAAATGGTCGCCGAAATACACGCGGGAAGATACCCGTTCAACAACTTCCTGTGGTAGGAGCAAGTCCCTGCACGGACATAGCAGCTAAACCTTTAACTGTTCAAGTTGATTCAAGGCATATATGTTTCCGGGAGGCGTAAACCCTATTGAAAAGCCTCCCGGAAACATATATGCCTTGAGAAACAATATCATTAAACAAATAAGGGAGGACGGCAGACAACCATCCTCCCTTGCTGATATAGTCGTGACAAAATATCGGATTAGTCCGAGAACTTGGCCTTGAGGAACTCCCTGTTGAGCCTTGCGATGTGGGAAACGGTGATACCCTTGGGGCACTCCATTTCGCAGGCACGGGTGTTGGTGCAGTTTCCGAATCCGAGTTCGTCCATTTTCGCAACCATTGCCTTGGCCCTTCTCGCAGCCTCAGGACGGCCCTGGGGAAGCAGTGCGAGAGAACTTACCCTGGCGGCAACGAACAGCATCGCAGAGCCGTTCTTGCATGTGGCGACGCAGGCTCCGCAGCCAACGCAGGCCGCAGCGTCCATGCTCTCCTCAGCCTTGTCGTGGGGTATGAGGATATTGTTGGCATCCTGGGCCGAACCGGTACGGACTGAGATGAATCCTCCTGCCTGGAGTATCTTGTCGAAAGCCTGGCGGTCTACGACGAGATCCTTTATGACGGGAAATCCCTTGCTCCTCCAAGGCTCCACGGTAATGGTAGCACCGTCCTTGAAATGCCTCATGAAGAGCTGGCAAGTGGTAACATGGTCGTCGGGACCGTGTGCACGGCCGTCTATATAGAGCGAGCAGGCTCCGCAGATACCCTCGCGGCAGTCATGGTCGAAAGACACGGGACCGCTGCTCTGGCATCCCCTTTCTACAGCCACGGGATCGGCTCCTTCGCGGATGAGCTGCTCGTTGAGGATGTCGAGCATCTCGAGGAACGAAGCGTCTTCCTCGATGCCTTTTATGTGATAGGTCTCAAAATGACCCTTGGCCTTGGCGTTCTTCTGACGCCATATCTTAAGATTGAATTCCATTCCGATTAGTCTTTGTAGTTTCTGGTGGCAACCTTGATAAACTCGTACTTGAGAGGTTCCTTATGGAGTTCGGGCTCTACATCCTCGCCCTTGTACTCCCATGCAGCGACATACATGAAGTGTTCGTCGTCGCGCTTGGCCTCTCCCTCTTCAGTCTGGCTTTCCACACGGAAGTGGCCTCCGCAGGACTCGGTCCTGTTGAGTGCGTCCCTTGCCATGAGTTCGCCTATCTCGAAGAAGTCCTCGAGACGGAGTGCCTTCTCAAGTTCCTGGTTGAACTCATACTGGGTTCCGGGAACGTTCACGTTCTCGTAGAAATCCTTCTTGAGTTCCTTGATCTCCTTGATAGCCTTCTTCAGACCGGCCTCGTCGCGGGCCATTCCGACATACTCCCACATGATATGGCCGAGACTCTTATGGATTGAATCCACGGTCTTGGTACCCTTGATAGAGAGAAGCCTGTCGATACGCGCCTGTACTCCCCTCTCGGCCTCGGTGAACTCCTTGGTCGTTACATCGGTCTTGGGCTCAGCGAATTTCTTCGACAGGTAGTCTCCGATAGTCACGGGAAGTATGAAGTAACCGTCGGCAAGTCCCTGCATGAGGGCAGAGGCTCCGAGACGGTTTCCGCCGTGGTCGGAGAAGTTGGCCTCGCCTATCGCGAAGAGTCCGGGTATGGTGGTCTGGAGGTCGTAGTCCACCCAGATACCTCCCATGGTATAGTGGATAGCGGGATATATCATCATAGGCTCCTCCCAGGGAGAGGAAGCGGTGATCTTCTCGTACATGTCGAAGAGGTTGCCGTAACGCTCTGCAACCCTCTGGTGTCCGAGGCGCTTGATAGCGTCGGAGAAGTCGAGGAACACGGCCTTTCCAGTCTCGTTAACACCGAATCCGGCATCGCACCTCTCCTTTGCCGCACGGGAAGCCACGTCACGGGGAACGAGGTTTCCGAACGCGGGATAGCGGCGCTCGAGATAGTAGTCCCTGTCCTCCTCGGGAATCTGAGAAGCCTTTATCTGGTGCTTGCGGAGCTTCTCCACATCCTCCTTCTTCTTGGGTACCCAGATACGTCCGTCGTTACGCAGAGACTCGCTCATGAGGGTAAGCTTGCACTGCTGGTCGCCGTGTACGGGAATACAGGTAGGATGAATCTGCGCGAAGCAGGGATTTGCGAAATATGCACCCTTCTTATAACACTGGAGAGCAGCTGAACCGTTGCTGTTCATGGCGTTGGTCGAGAGGAAATAGGTGTTTCCGTATCCTCCGGTAGCTATCACCACGGCATGTGCTCCGAACCTCTCGAGCTGTCCTGTCACGAGGTTGCGGGTGATGATACCCTTGGCCTGTCCGTTCACAATGACAAGATCAAGCATTTCGTGACGTGGATATGACTTTACGGTGCCGTTGGCTATCTCCTTGTTGAGGGAAGCATAGGCTCCGAGAAGCAGCTGCTGTCCGGTTTGTCCCCTGGCATAGAAAGTACGGCTTACCTGCACGCCTCCGAAAGAACGGTTGGCGAGATATCCGCCGTATTCGCGTGCGAAAGGTATTCCCTGGGCGACGCACTGGTCGATGATTGCCGCGCTCACTTCCGCGAGGCGGTACACGTTCGCCTCGCGCGCACGGTAGTCACCTCCCTTGATCGTGTCATAGAACAGACGATAGACCGAGTCGTTGTCGTTCTGGTAGTTCTTTGCGGCGTTGATACCTCCCTGAGCGGCAATTGAATGCGCCCTTCTGGGAGAGTCACTGATGCAGAAAATTTTGACATTGTAGCCGAGTTCTCCCAGAGATGCAGCCGCGGAGGCTCCACCAAGGCCTGTACCTACTACAATGATTTCAAGTTTTCTCTTGTTGTTGGGACTCACGAGATGGATTTCAGACTTGCGCTTGGTCCATTTGAGCTCAAGGGGTCCCTCGGGAATTTTAGAAATTAACTTGTCTGACATTGCGTTGTATGTATGGTTATATATTCATTTAAAATAATGTGCTGCACTCGTCTCCGGCATCCGCACCTGCGGAGTAGTCGTATCCGAGATGCCTGTAAGACAGCTCGGTGGCCTTCCTTCCGCGCGGCGTCCTGATTATGAATCCTTCCTTCACGAGGAAAGGCTCGTATACTTCCTCATAGGTGCCCTGGTCCTCGCCTATCGCCGTCGCCAGGGTCCCGGCCCCTACAGGTCCGCCGTTGAAGGTGGCTATTATGGCCCTGAGTATCTTGTTGTCTATGGAGTCGAGCCCCATAGTGTCTATCTTGAGCTTGTCGAGGGCATACTTTGCAATCGCGAGGTCTATCCTTCCGTCGCCCATTACCTGCGCGAAGTCCCTCACCCTCCTGAGCAGGGCGTTGGCTATTCGCGGAGTCCCCCTGCTCCTGACTGCTATCTCCTTTGCGGCCTGAGGCTCTATTTCCACCTTGAGTATGGTGGCGGAGCGGCTGATTATGCGCACGAGGTCGGCGGTATCGTAGTACTCCAGCTCGCACTTTATGCCGAATCTCGCGCGGAGCGGGGCCGTCAGCAGTCCTGAACGGGTCGTCGCACCCACAAGCGTAAAGGGATTGAGGCTTATCCTCACGGACCTCGCCCCCGGTCCCTTGTCTATCATAATGTCTATCACATAGTCCTCCATAGCCGAATAGAGGTATTCCTCCACCTCGGGGGACATCCTGTGTATCTCGTCGATGAAGAGCACGTCGCCCGTTTCGAGCGAAGTGAGAAGCCCCGCAAGGTCGCCGGGACGGTCGAGCACCGGTCCGGACGTTATCTTGATGTTGCTTCCCATCTCGTTGGCTATTATATGGGCCAGCGTAGTCTTTCCAAGGCCCGGAGGCCCGTTGAAAAGAGTATGGTCCAAAGCCTCCCCCCTCATCTTGGCAGCCTGTATGTACACGCGGAGATTTGAAACGATTTCTCCCTGCCCGGTGAAATCTTCCAATTCACGGGGTCTGATAATTCCTTCCAAATCCTTATCTTTGCCCTCGTTTGGGTTGTGAGGATCAAAATCCTGCATGCATTCAGACAATTAGATTACAAATATAGTTCTTTTTTATTTAAAAACTGATACTTATTATTTAGCTGTTAAATTGTTTATAACTCTATAATCAATTAATATTAAATAATTTACAAAAGTATTACCTGTTAATTTCGTTGTAGATTGAATTTTGAAAAGATGTTGACAGCAGGATGCAGATATTTTTCCACAGCGGCGGCGCCGTTTTTAAACATGGTTTTCAACACCTTTTCAACTGAAATTATATAGCCGATGTTGATAAGTCCAAAGGCAAGTTCCGTTCTTGCTTCAAAGCTCGGTTCCGGACAGAGGAATGTCTACTGCCGTTCGCTTTTCCTTTCAGCCAGGTGGTTCGTACTGAGCCAGGTAGTTCGGAAAGGGCTGCATTTCGTAATCCTTCCGGACAAGGAATCGGCCGAGTACTGCACTTCCGATCTTTACGGACTCGTGGAGGGAGACAGGGTGTTCCTGCTGCCCGAGTCGGGAAAGAATGTGGAGAGGAGCAACTACAAGTCTTCTCTCGCCGTGCAGAGGACTGCCGCCGTGCGGGAGATCCTGTCTGGAAGGGACAGTGACGGTCTGAGGATAATAGTGAGCTATCCCGAAGCCGTTTCGGAATATGTGCCGTCTGCCGGAAAGATAAGTTCTTCAATATTGAAGATTTCTCCCGGGGACGAGATGTCGCACGAGAGCATAATTGGGATACTTTCTTCCTACGGGTTCGAAAAGGTGGATTTCGTGTCGGCTCCCGGACAATATGCTATAAGAGGTTCGATAGTGGACATATTCTCCTATTCGAACAACTATCCATACCGCATTTCGTTCTGGGGCGACGAGGTGGAGAAGATAAATTCTTTCGACTGTAACACCCAGCTCAGCCGGAGCAGCGAGGAAAGTGTCGATATAATATCCGACATAATGTCTTCCGGAAACGGGGAGAATATCATTTCGATGCTTCCCGCGGACTCCGTCCTGTGGATTGATTCTGTCGACGTCTATTCCGGAGAGAAGTGGTTTCCGCTGACGGAATCCTTCAGGAGGGTGTTCATAGACAAGCCTCTCGACGCACAGGTTCCTGATTCCGACATCATCGAGTTCGGAATAAGTCCGCAGCCGTCGTTCAACAAGAACTTCGAACTGCTGACCGAAGACATACGCTCGAGAATCGAGAGAGGATACAAGGTCGTGATATATGGAGAGAAGGAATCCCAGCTCGAAAGGCTTAAGTCCATAATATCGAGGGATTCCGCCCTTGTTCCCGATTTTGTCAAGGGAGCCAATATACATAATGGGTTCATAGATTCCGACAGCAGGACCTGCTGCTATTCCGATCATGAAATCTTCGACCGCTTCCAGAGGGTGAGCATACGCCGCTCCGTCGAGAAAAGCGAGCAGTTGACGATAAACGACCTCAACTCCTTCAATATAGGGGACTATGTAGTGCACATAGACCACGGCGTGGGTATTTTCGGAGGTCTCGTGAAGATGCGCGACGACAAGGGACGCGTGCATGAAGTCGTCAAGATAACCTATAAGGACGGCGACGTGGTGTTCGTGTCGGTACATCTTCTCAACAAGATCTCCCGATTCCGTTCGCGTGACGGCGTCCCTCCGAAGATAAACAAGCTCGGTTCCAAGGCCTGGAGCAACCTCAAGCAGAGCGCGAAGTCCAAGGTGAAGGACATAGCGAAGGAACTTATACAGCTCTATGCCAAGAGACGCGCCTCCAAGGGTTTCGCCTACTCTGCGGACACATATCTCCAGCAGGAACTCGAGTCTTCTTTCATCTATGAAGACACTCCCGACCAGGAAGCGGCGACTATAGCCGTCAAGCACGACATGGAGGACGACTGCCCCATGGACAGGCTGGTATGCGGAGACGTAGGTTTCGGAAAGACGGAGATAGCCGTAAGGGCGGCATTCAAGGCCGTAGCAGACAGCAAGCAGGTTGCAGTGCTTGTGCCTACGACCATTCTCGCACTCCAGCATTACAACACTTTCCGCCAGAGGCTTCAGAACCTGCCCTGTAACATAGACTATGTGAGCAGGCTGCGTACGGCGAAGGAGATATCCGACATCAGGAAGCGTCTTGCCGCAGGGCAGATAGACATACTGATAGGCACGCACAAGATACTTGGCAAGGAGTTCGCCTTCAAGGACCTCGGACTGCTGATAATAGATGAGGAGCAGAAGTTCGGAGTGTCCGCGAAGGAGAAGCTGAGACAGGTGAAGGCTTCGGTGGATACCCTCACTCTCACTGCAACCCCTATCCCCAGGACGCTCCAGTTCTCACTGCTGGGAGCCAGGGACCTGAGCATCATCAACACTCCCCCGCCCAACAGGATTCCGGTGCAGACGGAGATAATCCTCTTCGACGAGAAGGAGATGAAGGGCATAATAAACTACGAGCTCAACCGCGGAGGGCAGATATTCTTCCTGCACAACAAGGTCGAGGAACTCCAGTCCATATACGAGATACTCCACAGGCTCGTTCCCGACATGAAGATATGCGTCGCCCACGGTCAGATGGAGTCCGGAAAACTCGAGAGGATAATGCTTGACTTCATACGCGGGGACTACGACATGATGCTCTGTACCACTATTATAGAGAACGGTCTCGACATTCCCAACGCGAATACTATCATAATCAACCAGGCGCAGAATTTCGGACTCAGCGACCTGCACCAGCTGCGCGGAAGGGTCGGGCGCTCCAACAAGAAGGCGTTCTGCTACCTGATAGTGCCTCCCCTTGCGAGCATAGGGGACGACGCGCGTCGCAGACTCAAGGCGATAGAGGAATTCTCCGATCTCGGAAGCGGGTTCAACATCGCCATGCAGGATCTCGACATAAGGGGGGCGGGCAACCTGCTCGGAGCAGAGCAGAGCGGGTTCATCACCGAAATGGGTTTCGAAACATATCAGAAGATACTCTCCGAAGCAATGGAGGAACTGGGCGTGGAGACAGGCGTGAGCGTGCGTTCCGACCGCGGCGGATTCGTAGTGGAGTGCGCGGTGGAGACAGACCGGCCTGCGCTCATCCCTGACGGATATATAGACATAACTGCCGAGAAGATAAGGATATACAAGGATATAGACTCCATGTCTTCCGACAAGGAGGCCGAGCGGTACATAAGCCGTCTGGCCGACCGTTTCGGTCCCATACCCGAAGAACTCGACAACCTTTTCTGCGTGGTTAAACTGAGGAACCTCGGTTCTTCGCTCGGATTCGAGAAGATAATAGTGAAGAACGGGATACTGATAGCGTTCTTCATATCCAACCCAATGTCTCCCTACTACAAGTCCAAGACCTTCGATGCGCTTATGGCAAGGATAGTGGAGCTTCAAGGCAGGTTCGAACTTAAGCAGAACGAAAACAGGCTGAAGATAGTGGCGAGGAATGTCGATTCCTTGCAGTCCGCCTACTCCCTTATGGGCAAGTTGAGATAAATTTTTTAAATTTGCA
Source organism: Bacteroides sp. CAG:1060_57_27 (assembly GCA_001915575.1). GTDB lineage: Bacteria > Bacteroidota > Bacteroidia > Bacteroidales > UBA932 > Cryptobacteroides > Cryptobacteroides pullicola. Next base: position 36,825 of record MNQT01000018.1, read on the forward strand.
GGTTCTCGAAATACGACAGGATGGCCAATCTTCTAGTAGTTACAGGAAATACGGCACTTAAGGCGGCATGGTCCGAAGGTACGGTACTCGGAAAGACCTTCAGGTACCAGGGAGAAAAGATGCTGGAATATCTGCTGTCCCTTACGGAGAAGGAGAAGCCCGAAGTGCTTACGGTAGCGTCGGTATACGGGGTTCAGCCAGAGGAGGAGGAGATACTCAGGAAAGAGTGCTCTCATCTGATAATACTCGACAGGTCGCATACCGAAGTCCTGCTGAGGTACGATTTCCCCGAATATCTGCCTTATGACAGGGCTGCCGGGCTGGTGGCGGCAAGGTTCCTTTTCAAGGACAAGCCGTGTACCGTGTTCGACTTCGGAACCACTCTCACCGTAGACTTCCTGAGTGCGGAAGGACGCTATCTCGGCGGTAACATATCTCCCGGATGCAGGACGAGGTTCAAGGCTCTCGAACGCTATTCCAAGAACCTCCCGCTCGTCGACACTCCCGAAAAAGTGCTTCCCGAAGGACAGTCCCTGACCGGATCTGTCGAGTCCGGAGTGATTTTAGGTATAATGTTTGAAACCGAGGGCTACATCAGGTCAAAAAAGGATAATATCGTGATTTTTACGGGAGGAGATGCAATTTATTTTGCCAAAAGGATGAAAAACTCCATCTTTGTAGTCTGCAATCTCGAACTTATGGGCTTGGCCCTTATAACGGATGATTATGTCAAGAAGAATATCATATAAGGTTTTTCTGACAGTTGCCGTGCTGCTTGCGGCCTGCGCGGGCGTGTCCGCACAGGAAACAGCATACAGTGCATACTCTCCGTATTCCATATTCGGAGTGGGAGACCTTTCGCGCCAGGGAACAGCCTATAACAGGAGCATGGGAGGAGTCGGGGTCGCCCTGAGGAGCAACCGCTTCATAAATATCGTGAATCCTGCGGCCGTGACGGCTCGTGACAGCCTTGCGTTCATGGCAGACTTCGGCATATACGGCGACAACAAGGTATTCTCGCAGGAAAACATCAAGTCGGTCAACAACACTTTCAACATAGGAAGCCTCGCGATGTCTTTCCCTATATGGCGTTCTTCCGCGATGATGATAGGAATCACTCCCTATAGCGACACGGGATTCGGCTCTTCGTTCAGATATACCGACCCCGACGTGATAGGGAACATCGGAAACATCAATTTCACAGCCGAAGGGAACGGAAGCATATACAAGTTCTTCGCCGCGGCCGGCGTCACCTTCTTCGACCGGCTGTCGCTTGGCGCCGAACTGGATTATTATTTCGGTAAGATTTCAAAGACATACGATACCTCCATAAGCGACGCGTCGTATGTGAGCATCAGCAACAATACCATGCTCCAGATGACTGCCTTAGGCGGAAAGTTCGGAATCCAGTACGAGCAACCGATAGGCGACGAGGCAAGGCTCGGAGTCGGTGCGACATATTCGACTTCGGCCAATCTCAAGGGATATTATCAGGATTCCAGGCTTTCTGTCGGTTCTGCCGTTACGGATACCCTGAAATTCAGCGTAGATACCTTGGGACTGCAGCGTAAGGTGTCGCTCGCTCCCGAAATAGGCGTCGGAATCTCGTTCAGGTATGCCGACCGTCTTACGCTAGCTTTCGACTATTCATGGTCGGACTGGACGGCAAGCGGAATCGGGAGTCTGAGCGGTTTCAGCGAAACTTCTTCCCCCTTTTCGGCTTCGAAGACCGAATCGTATCGTTTTGGAATGGAATTTGTACCGAACCGCAACGATATCAGATATTACCTTAACAGGGTAGCATACAGGGTAGGTGCTTACTATAAGAACGACTATTTTCTGCTTAACGGAGAGAAGGTTCCGTCAATGGGAGTGACACTCGGTGCCACTTTTCCCATTTTCCGTCTGTATAACGGACTTACGGTGGGACTTGAATTCGGGCAGAGGGGTTCTTTGAGGAATGCTATGGTGAGGGAGAGATACTTAAACTTCTCTGTAGGGGTGAATATCTTTGACATATGGTTCCAGAAACCGCAGTACGATTAATCGAAACCAATATCAATATGAAAAAAACAACACTTGCTATCTTGTTCGGAGCTGCCCTGTTCCTCGGCAGCTCGGATGTTTTTGCCCAGGGAAAATGGGGGCCCGACAGTGCCGAATGTGTCACTTATATGTCTTTTTATAAGGAGAACTACAAGAACAAGGCATATGACGAGGCTGTCAAGAGTTGGAGGAAGGCATACGAGTACTGCCCTGCGACCGCGAGCCAGAACATGCTCATCGACGGTACCGTGCTGATGCGCCACCTGATTTCCAAGAACGCATCCAATCCCGAATACAGGAACGCTCTCGTGGATACTCTCCTTACCCTGCACGACGTCAGGGCGGAAAACTATCCCAACTATGCCGTCACCGCCCTCAACAACAAGGGTCTCGACATGTTCAACTATGTGAAGGACGACGATCAGAAGCTCTATGACGGATACGAGGGCATAATCGAGAACAACGGAGCCCAGACCCGTGCCGAGATACTTCTCTTCGACCTCCAGGCTGCCGTCAACCTCTACCAGAGCGGCTCTCTCGAGGCTGATGCCGTTATCAACGCATACCAGAGGAACGCAGACCTTCTCGAGGAGGTTCCCGCGAAGAACGATATAGAAGAGGAGAAGAACGCCAAGATCGAGGAAGATCTCGGAAGCCTCTTCGCTGCAAGCAAGGTGGCAAGCTGCGACAACCTCATCGAGCTGCTGACCCCCAGGATGGATGCCAATCCCGACGACCTCAAGGTTGCCACCGATATAGCGAGGACTATGAACTACGCCGAGGACTGTACATCCAACGACCTCTATCTGAGGGCAGTTTCCACTATGTACCGTCTCGAGCCCTCTGCAAATTCAGCCTACTACCTCTACAGGCTCTACTCAGCCGTAGATAATGTCGAGGAGGCTGTCAAGTACATGCAGGAGGCTATCTCGAGGGAGGATTCAGACCTCGCCCAGGATACCGAGTGGACTTACGAGCTTGCGACCTACTACTACAAGCACGCCATGATGGCCGAGGCTTTCGAGGCCGCCAATTTCGTGGCCGAGAACTCTGAGGAGCTCAAGGGCAAGGCATACTTCCTTATCGGCAACGTATGGGGTTCTACCCGCTGCGGCGGAGACGAGATCGCATCCCGTGCACCTTTCTGGGTTGCCTGCGACTACATGAACAGGGCGAAGAGCGCCGACGCTACCCTTACCGACAGCGCCAACGACTATATCTCCCAGTACAGCGCATACTTCCCCAAGGCCGAGGAGGCGTTCATGTACGATGTAGTGGACGGCCAGACCTATACCGTAGTATGCAACGGCATGAGGGCCACCACTACCGTGCGCACCGTGAAATAGTCAGGTTATTTTGGTAATATCCAAATATATGAAGATGCTGGCAGTCACTTCTGTGATTGCCAGTTCTTTCGTATCCTGCCGCCGCGGCGCCCCTGAGGGCGGAGGGCTCGACTATTACAAGACTCCCCTGCAGACGGTAGACGGCCTGTTCGCCGTGCAGAGCGAGAACGGAAAGATACAGCTGAGGCTCGAGGCGGACAGAATGGAGAGATACGAGACGGACGAAATGGACTATGATTCCTTTCCGGACGGGATAGCCGTCTATGCCTATACCGAAGACGGCCTGCTGGAATCGGTCATAATAGCCGACGAGGCCCTCCACAAGGTCCCCAAGGGCGAAAGTGCTGAAAGCTCCGACGAAGTATGGGAGGCTTTCGGAAACGTCCTTCTCCATAATATCCTTAACCGGCAGACCCTCGAGACGGATACGCTCTACTGGGACCGTTCGAAGCAGGAGGTATATACCGACTGCTATGTCAGGTTGTATTCTCCGGACGGTTTCATGCAGGGATACGGCATGCGTTCCGACGACAGGATGAAGAACGCTCGGCTCGACAATAATTTCAGCAGCTATGTGTATGTCCAGCGCGACACCAGCGAAGTTGTGATTGATTCTGTGAATTTTATTGGACCTTTTCAGAAATAATCAGAAAAAATTGGTAAATTTGCACCCCAATTGAGAAGAATTTAAAAAAACATAACATAAAAATGGCCGTACTTGAAAAGATACGCGTAAAGCTAGGCGTTTTCATCTCCGTTCTCATCGCGTTGGCTCTGCTCTCGTTCATCATCGATCCGAGCACTCTCGAGTCAGCGCTCAATTCGATGTCCAAGAAGTATGATGTCGGCACTATAGCCGGAAAGAGAATATCCTATACCGATTTCCAGGAGAATGTCGACAAGTTCACGAGGATCAACGAATTCGTCCAGGGATCTTCTTCCCAGAGCGAAGAGACCCAGAAGCAGATCCGCAATGCCGCATGGCAGGACATGCTCGACAGGTACATGTTTCTGAAGAACGCGAAGGAAGCCGGAATCTCCGTCGGCGAGGACGAGCTGCTTTCGCTCATGTCCGTGAACAACCCTTCTCCCGTCATTGCGGCGAATCCGCTGTTCATGGACGAGACCGGCGCGTATTCTCCCGACATGCTCAGGGAATTCGTGAACTATGTCTCTTCCGACGAGACCGGGACCATGCGTCTCTACTGGGACTATCTGCAGAACAGCGTATATACCCAGCAGTATTATCAGAAGTACGGCGCCCTTTTCAACGCAAGCAACTATGAGAACGCCCTCCAGCTCGCTTCGGACATGGATGCGGGCAATACTTCCGTGAATATAGACTATGTATTCGAGTACTATCCATTCACTCCCGACTCTACGGTCGAGGTTTCGGCCGACGAAATCCGTCAGTACTACGACAAGCACAAGAAGCTTTTCACCCAGAACGCAAGCCGTGAAATGGAGTATGTTGTGTTCGAGGTAGTGCCTTCTTCAGACGATATAAACGAGACGAGCCTTGCCCTCGATGCGGTGTACGACGAATTCACCACCACGGACAACATGAAGGCGTTCCTGCTCAAGAATTCCGACACACCCCTTTCGGAGTACTGGTATAAGGAAGGAGAGCTCTCTACCGTGAGCCCCGAACTCGACACCCAGATTTTCGGTGAGGACAAGGAATACACCCAGGTCGTAAGGTCCGGCAACACCTTCTATGCCGCCCGCACCATGGATACCAGGAGGCTTCCCGATTCAGTGTATGTAAAGCATATACTCCTCCAGGGAAGCGATGCCGACCATGTGGCCGACAGCCTCGTGACCGTGCTCAGGAGGGGAGAGAACTTCTCCAACCTCGCTGCCCGGTATTCTGCTGACCAGGGTTCCGCTGCCGACGGCGAGCTCGGAAACATAGGCTGGATGACCCAGACCTATATGATTCCCGGCATGGAATCGGTGATAGAGGCCAAGGTGGGCACGCCCTTCACCCTCAAGACCGCATACGGAACCCATGTGGTTCTCGTGAGCGATGCCACAAGGCCCGTGCTCAAGAAGCAGGTGGCCGTACTCGAGAAGACAGCCCTTGCAAGCAAGGAGACATACAACAGCTACTATTCGCAGGCAAGCACCTTCGCTTCCCTTACCGACGGTACCTACGAGGGATATGAGAGGGCCGTGGATTCCACCAAGGTATATTCCCACTCCCTTACCGTCACCGAGGCCACCTCGAGCTACGGTGCGATCGACGACGCCAAGGCCGTCACCAGGTGGGTGTTCGAGAACAAGCCCGGCAAGGCTTCGGGCATCATAACGGTCAACAACAACTATTTCTTCGTTGCGACCGTGAAGAAGGTGAACAAGGAAGGCATCGCCCCTCTCGAGGATGTAGTGGGTATAATCCAGAACAATCTCTATACACTCAAGCTCCAGGAGAAGACCCTCTCCGATGTCAAGGCGAGGATAGCTGGACTGGACGATATCAGCGTAATAGCCGATACCCTCGGACTGGTGCTCGAGCATAACGATGCCCTTTCGCTTTCTTCAGGCACTGTCGACGTAGCCCTGCTCGGTGCTGCTTCCGTGGCTCCTGAAGGCCGGATATTCGGCCCCGTAAAGGCTTCCATGGGAGTGTATGTACTGAAAGTCAACAGTAGGGAGAAAGGCTCGTTCTATACCGAGGATGATGCCAGGAGCGCCGCGCTGCAGAAGACCCGGTACAGTTCGCAGTTCATCATTCCCGTGATGTCTCAGTACGACGAGGTCAAGGACAACAGGGAAAGGTTCTATTAGCAGACAGCGGTCCTTCGGGACTGGCAATCCTTTCGGAAATATTGAGGGCCGGCTCCTTTCAGGGGTCGGCTTTTCGTATAGTTCCGGGAAAGTTCTCCGGAACCCTGCCCGGCCAAGTGTGGGTATAATTGACATTTTTGGTTGGTGACAATGACAAAAGTGGTTGGTGGAATGCTGCTGCTTTCCACCAACCACTTGGCTTTTGAAGATAGCATATCA